>NZ_JAVREZ010000015.1:0-267945 GCF_031845645.1 Streptomyces doebereineriae | reverse complement strand
TAACAAGCCTTCGAACTGCCGCATCCGCAGGCCCGTGAACGTCTCCACCCACAACGGATCAGCCCTCAACACCCCAGCCATACAAGGGAAATGCCCTGATCACGGCCTTTTGGAACACGCTTTAGGCCAAGCGGGGGATGCGCTCCTGCTCGGCATGTCTCGCCGTAGTCCGGTCAACGACTCGGTGCTTGCCGCCTGTGCATCCGATAGCTATGTGGCGGGGGCTGGCGGGGGCTGGCGGGGAGGTGGGCGTAGTCGGCGAGGTTGGCGTTGAGTTCGAGGGCGCCGGGGGAGTTGCGGACGACGTCATGGACGCAGAGGTCATGGCCGTCGAGGTCGAGGATGTCGCGGGCGGAGGTCGGGTCGCGGAGCCCGTCGCGGACGTCCTCGATCCGGTCGGCCTGCGGCGGGGCGGGGCGGCCGTCGGTGTCGTGGGACATGTGGAGGTAGCTGAACGGCGTCGGCTTTCTAGAAGTAGCAACACCAAGGGTCAGTTCTGGGAACGTTGAACGGCACTTGCGTGCAGGAGGGTCGGCGAGTTTCAGCAGCACCCGAAGCCAGCGTCTGCAGGGAGGCTGGGCAGGTGGCCAGTCAATCCAGCAGCGGCGCGACCGCGGCCCGCAGTTGCTCGATGTGCTGGTAGTGCACGCCGGTCGCACCGGCCACCTGGGCTGCGGTGACATGGCCAGCGGTGTCATCGACGAACAGACAACGCTTGAGATCGGCCCCGACCTGCTGGGCGGCTATGTCGAAGACTCGTCGGTCGGGCTTGGCCACCCCGATCCGGGCTGTGTTGATCACTGCGTCGAACGCCTCGTCCAGCCCGATCGCGGCAAGATATGCCTCCAGCCGGGTGGTCGCGTTGGAAACCAGGACCACCGGCACCCTCGTGCGGAGTGCGGCTAGAAGCTCCACAACGTCAGTGTCGACTCGGCCGGTGAGTCCGCTCCATGCCTCGATGAGCTCCCGGGCCTGCTCAGGTGATCCGCAGACCGGAGCCAGGACCTGGGCGACCTGGCGCCGCCACTGTTCGTCGCTCAGACGCCCCGTGACGGCTGCCTGGAGAAGATCACCATCGAACGCCGCTGCTGCCAGCGTGCCCTCGGTCAGGCTCCAGGCCCGGTCCAGCGAGTTCATCCCGTCGGGATCCCACAGGTGCACGACTCCGTCGAAGTCGCACAGCACCGCGTCGAACGGCAACGTGTCCATGAACGGCGATCATTCCATCTGCCAGCTCAACCGCCAACGCCGTTCAGAACGGTGGCTTTGACGCTCGGCGATCAGCGTGCTGGTTGGTGTACTGGCGCAGAGCACTTTGTTCCGCAGCTGTCGTAAGTCCTGAGCAAGAAGGTCCGTCAGCCCCTCATATGTGGCGCTGGGCCGTGCGAATTCACTGGTCGGCAGAGGGGCCGGTACGGGATGCTGCACGCGTGATCGAGCGAGAAGCCGCCGTTCGGGCTGTCGAAGAACGGTTGGAGCACGACTATCAGCAGTGGCGGGCTGTGAGCGCGGACGCAGTGATCGTCTCCTGGCAGTCCGAGGAGCTCGTACGCACTCGGAACTCGAGGTACATGCTGGTCGGTAATGGGCCGTACCTGGTCGACCGCGTCGACGGGGGACTGCACCAGATCGGCGTCGTCTCCGCGAAAACAGGGGAGTGGGAGACCGACTACCGGGCCCGGGTACGTGGGCTGCCGGTGCGTACCGCAGCAGACGACCTGCACGATGCACTCTGCGAAGTCGCCGTTACGAACGGACGCATGCACGCTGTGCGGACACTGCGCCAGAGGCTGCCGATGCTCTCGCCTGCGGAGACACCTCACGTTGCTATGCCGTCAAGTCGGTCGGCCGTGAGGGCCGGGGTCTTCGAACAGTCCTGACTGGGCTTGGAGAGAATCCCGGCATGGTGATGGCACGGCACTGGTACTCCTCGTCGCCCGTCGTGGACGGGCACGCGCTCCTGGATGAGCCGGGCTTCTGGCCCGCGTACTTGGCGGACCTGGCTGAGGGGTTCGCGCCGGAAGCCTTCGGATCGGACGCGGGCGACGCGGACGCCATGCTGAGCACGCTCCACGACCCGTCGGCGTGGCCCATGTTCACGGTGCCGCTGGCCGACGGCTTCGCGATCGTCGTGCACTTCAACAGCGGCGAGGAGTTCACAACCACGGACTACTTCCTCACACATCCCGACTGGAGCCAGGATCTCGTCCTGGCCAGTGACGATCAGGACCGCATCGGCCCGGGGCTGTGCTGGCCCGAGCTCTCCGCACTGGTGGAGGCGCCAGCGGCCGCTGTTGGCATCATCGACCCCCATGCCCGGCTCCTGCTCCTCCTGCCCGTTCTGGGCGACACGGCGGTCTCGGAGGACGCGGTGGCTGCCGTCGTCCAGGCCCTCGTTGCTGCAGGGGCTCCCGAGGCGAGCGAGCCGTTGGCCAGGCGGTTGCTCCAAGGGCACCCGATGTGGGGCGGCGAGGACTGGTGGTTCGACACGGATGAGCAGAGCTGGATCTGCGAAGGTGATCGCAGCCCCCGCAAGGTCCCCCTGGGCGATCACCTACCCCCGCAGCAGCGGGCTGCTCTCGAAGCCTGCCTCACACGCCGCTGACGAGGTCAGGCCGCGTTCGCGGCGGCCGTAGCTGGAGCAGGACCGAAGGCGAGCGCTTCGTCATACGTTCGACCCTGCTGGAGGCAGTGGTAGAGCTGGCCGATCATGCGGTTGAAGAGGTTTCGCTGGGCGGCGGCGTGCCAGTCCCCCTGCTCGCGTCGGCGCCGGTAGTGGGCTCCTGCTCCTGGCGAGTGGCGAAGCGCGGAGAAGGCCCACAAGTAGCCGGATGGCGGACTTCTTGCCGGAGGCGCGGGTGATGGGTGAGGAGCCGGCGCATGCCTTGAGGCCGCGGGCGTCGGCGAAGCGGGTGCGGTCGTCGCCGATCTCGGCCAGTACTCGGGCGGCGAGCTGGATGCCGAGTCCGGGGAAGCTCAGCAGGATCTCGGCGTCCGGGTGCTGGGGGAAGGCCTCTTCCACCGCCTGGGCGAGGCTGTCGGCGGCGGTGCAGGCGGCGTCCAGCTGGATGAGGAGGGCGAGCATCTGCTTGCCGAGCGTGTCCTCGACCAGCGTCGGCTGGTGTGGCCACTCGCCCCGGAAGACCTCACGGAGGCGTTCGGCCTCTGCCTCAATGCCGCGCTGGCGGCCGGTGCGTTTGAATGCGGTCTGGATCTGAGTGCGGGTCAATTGTGAGGCCCGAGTCGGAGTCGGGGCGGTCTTGAGGAGTTCACGGGCCTCGGGGCGGCACAGGCCGTTGGTCCAGGTGGTGAAGGCGGCCAGGGCGGCGGGGTAGTACTCGCGCAGCAGGGAACGGAGCTGGTTGGCGAGCTGCTGCCGGTTCCACAGAGTGTCCTGTTGGGCTCGGGCGAGGACGGCGATGGCGCGGCCGAGGTCGGAGTCGTCGGGCAGCTGCCGGTGGGCGTGCATGTCGGTGCGGAGGATGTTGGCCAGGACCAGGGCGTCTCCGGGATCAGATTTCTTGCGGGAGACGCTGTGCCGGTCGCGGTAGCGGGCGGCGGCCATCGGGTTGATGGCGAACACCTTGCGCTTGCCGGTCCGCAACACGGCCACAAGCAGACCGCGGGAGGTCTCGATCGCGACCGGGATCGGGTTCTCCTCGGTATCGCCGTACTCGGCGAGCAGCTCGAGTAAGGTCTTGTAGCCGGCCGCGTCGTCGGTGATGTGACGCTTGGCGAGCAGGTGGCCGGTGTTGTCGACGAGGGCGACGTCGTGGGTTCGTTCCGCCCAGTCGATTCCGCAGTAGATCAAGATTCCCCTCCCCGGAGTTCGGCGTTTGCGCTGGTCACGAGCGCATGCGGGCCATGCAGCGACCTAATCCCAGGACTCGGCACGAGGACCGGTCCGCCACCTCACCAGCCGTTCGTGGCACCAGTGCACCCCGCGGGCCTCGGTCTGTGCAGGAACTCTTCGGCTCGGGCATATCGAGAGGTCGCCATGCGGCGGGCTCACACCACCAACGCCAACGAGTGACCAAAGCGGCTGGCTGCACTTGGTCATAGCCAAGGCATGGTGGTGGCCACGAACGTCAGACGCCGCCACTCTTTGCATAGGCGTCGACGCCGGGCCGTCGATAGGCATGCGCCTGACGCACGTGACCACCAGCACCACGACCGCGCACCGATCTACGTTGAGGCTTCCATGGCCCGGCTGCACCTGGATGTCACGGTCTGGTACTCGAACGTTCCGACAGCCACCCGCTCCTACGGAACGCTCATAACTACGGATTAGGCCATCGAGTACGTGAGCGCGTTGCTGAAGGGTGATGCACCCGCGCGCCGTGTGGCCGTCGCTACCAAAGAACTTGTGGAGCCTCTCAACCCGGTACTTGCGGTGGAGACCATTCTGAGCGGGGCGGCGATCCGAGCCGGTCAGAGACCCGAGGGATGACTGGAAAGCCAGTCGGCGTGCCGATCGCGCATCCGGTCCCGCTCGTCAGACGTGGCGAGGAAGACGTCTGCGCCACCGTCGTAGGGGTGGTGGATGCGCTGCATGCGAGTGTCGGTGATGAGGACTCCCGCCACCTTGTCGTCGGCGATGTCTCGGAGTGACTGGTCGATGCAGCCGCGCTGCCAGGGCCGGTGGGCGGCGAAGAGGTGGCAGTACGTGCGGAACTCAGGGTCAGGATCGTCCTCCACCAGCAGGCTCTGCCAATACCCCGTGACGGGTTGCGATGACGGCACCTCGGTTTCGGTCGTCCAGAGCGGAGTGATCACATATACGTCCGCACCAGCGAACAACTCATCGAGGACGGTGTTGTAACGCTCCAGGACGACGGTGTACTCGCTCTCGTCCTCCGCGTACCGCTTCGACTCCGGCAGGCTGTGAAAGCGTACCCAGACATCCCGATACGGGTCACGGAGCTTGTACCCAACCGGAGGGCAACTGGGCCAACGCTGCTGCCACAGCTCGGTCAAAGTCGCCCGTCCGTCTTCAGACACCCGTCGCACTCGTCCTCTCGCGTATGAACTACCGACGACCATGATGCCGGGCTCACGAACGAGAGACACCGACTTCTTAGCCGCCGCTTCGCCGACTGCCGATGTAGCGGTCCAGTCGCGCTTGATGAAGTTCGTCCAGTCCGTCGCGTTGTCGAGAACGATCGCCTGCGCCATCAATTGGCGGATCGTGTGTCGGTAGTCCGCATGGTCCCGACGCAGGCGCCCTTCCTCAAGTAGCGGCCCGGGTGTAACGAGCTGGCCCGCGATTGATGTTGGGCCGTGTTGGCCTGGCGGCTCGGCTGCCCCGGCGCCGTTCGTGCCGGCGGACTCACAGCGCGCTTCCCAGCGTGGCGCGAGTTGTTCAATCGACTCGCCGAGATGCTGGCGAGAGCCCGCAGAAGGCGTGATGCGCCATGGCCGCGCGGGCCTGCTTGATGCTCACACCACAAGAACCCGTGCGGCCGATGCCACGTCACGACTCGCCCAAAGGAGACGTCAGACCCGATCCAGAGGCCGGTGCGGTCCGCTGGGAAGCTCCGCTTTGATCGTGTCGCCCGGGCGCACCGCGCCGCCCTGCTTCACGATGCTCATGATTCCGGCCCTGCGCACGACGTTCCCGGCCTCATCGCGGTCGACAACCTGCTTCAGCAGCCCATCCTGGAAGTTGTCGATCTGCAGGCAGGGATTGCGCAGGCCAGTCACCTCCAGCACCGCATGGTCGCCAATGCGCAGAAGCGTGCCCACCGGCAGACCCAGCAGATCGATGTCGCGGGTGGTGATGTTCTCGCCGAGGTCACCAGGCATCACCTTGAATCCCTCTGCACTGACCTCGGCGAAGAGCTCTTCATGGATGAGGTGGACCTGGCGCAGGTTCGGCTGGGTGGGGTCCTGTGCGACCCGAGAGCGGTGCTTGACCGTCACGCCGGCATGCACATCACCCTCCACACCGAGCCCGGCGAGCAGCTTGATGCTGTCCCGGTTCGGCTTGGTGAACGAGTACTCAGGGTTGCTGCTGACTGCCGCAACTATCCCGCTCATCCTCGGATCCCCTCCAGTGACAATGGTCAGCCACGACCCTAACCCTTGTTCTGCAAACCGGCCTCACCGCCTGGACCTGGTCCGTACCGGACAGCGCCGCCCTCGACTCGCCCGTCGAGGGCGGCTTCCTACTACTGGGGCAACGGTGCGGCGGCCGCGGCCCTGCGCCGGGCGGTCAGGAAGAGGCCTGCCGCGACGACGGCCGAGGTCAGGCCGAGCAGGCCGACGGCGGAGGCCAGGGTGCCGAGGGCGGACTCGGCCGCGATCAGCGCCAGCGGGCAGATGAACTGGCCGATGAAGAACGACGCGGTCCACAGGCCGGTGCCACGGCCTCGGTCGGCAAAGTCCAGCCTGGACATGGCGATGGTGAGCAGGGAAGGCAGCAGGAGACCGGTGCCGAGGCAGTTGAGTACGGCGCCGGCGATCAGCAGCGGCGCGCTGTTGGCGAGCCACATCACCGCGAACCCGGCCGAGCACAGGGCGAAGACGAGTGGCAGCCGGGGCCCCGGGGCCCCGCGCAGCTTGGCGAAGGTGATCGCGCCGGCCACGGTGGCGGCGCTGGCGATCGCTGTGGCCAGCCCGATCACGCTGGTCGCCGTCACGCCGAGGTCGTCCAACAGGTAGGACATCTCCACCGGGACGGTGTAGAAGACGAGGGCCCCGAACACGGTGAGTCCGCAGATCCCGGCCAGCTGCCGGAAGGGGAAGGAGCGCTTCGGCGCGACCGTGGTGTCCGTGCTCTCCCCGTCCCCGTCCTCGGCGGCGGCACCGGTGGCCGCGGTCGGCTTCGGCAGCCCGATGGCCATGAGCGGGGCGATGAGCAGGCTGACGGCGTAGATCCAGAACGGGGTCCGCCAGCCGGCCGACCCCGCGGCACCGCCGATGACGAAGAACGCGGTCGCGGAGGCGGAGGCGCACATGGTCTGCAGGGCGAGGTAGCGGTCCCGTACCCGACCGCTGTAGTAGTCGCCGATCAGCGTGGTGCAGCAGGTCATGATGGCGGCCTCGGCGACACCTACCAGGGCGCGGCTGGCCACGATGGCGCCCAGCGACTCCAGCCACAGCGGGGCGGTGCCGAAGATCGAGTACAGCACGGTCGCGGCGATCAGCAGGCGCTTGCGGCCGAGCCGGTCGACGATGACGCCCGCGAAGGGTGCCAGCAAGCCCAGCGCCAGGGCAGGGACGGTGAGGGCCATCGGGACCAGGGCGCCTGCGCCGGGCACGTCGGCGAAGTGGTCCTGCATCTTGGGCAGCACGGGGGCGATCAGGACGGCCCCGAGGATCGGCAGGCAGCTGCCGGCCATGAGGAGAGCGACGCGCAGCCGGTGTGCGGCACCGGACGTCGGAAGGATCGCACCGGACGGCGGCACTGGTTCCGCGTAGGCGGGCAAAGGCACGGAAGCGGGCATGCGGGAACTCCACGTGGCGAGGTGAGGGACGGCACGCCAACGGGAAACGGAGACCCGGGAAGAGGGGCGTGCGGAGAACTGGGGTCGACTATGAGTGAGCGGCCCGGCCCTGCCTAGGCTCTGTCCGATCGATCTCCTGGATCGCGGTCATCCTTGCCGTGGATGGTCTCGGCGACCCGGGCCGCTGTCTCCCGCAGCCAGATGTGCGCCGCGTCGTGCGTGTGCACCGGGTGCCACCACAGGGCTTCCCGGAGCGGCACGGCGTCGTAGGGCGGTTCCATGACCCGTACGGGGACGAGTCCGTCGAGCCGGTCGGCGAGATGCCCCTGGATCAGGGCGACCCGGCGGGTGCCCGCGACCAGGAGGGGCATCAACTGGAAGCTGTCGACGGAGACTTCGACGCGCGGCTCGATACCGAGCATGCCGATCTGACGGGCGGCGGGTGCGTCGTACGTGCGCTGGTACGTCACCCACGGCAGCCGGGCCAGGTCGTCGAGGGTGAGCTGCTCGCCGACCTCGGGGTTGTCGTCGGCGACGAGGTAGACCCAGCGGTCCCGGTAGAGCTCCACGGCGGGAAAGTCGCCGATGATGCCGTGCGGCAGGAGCAGCCCGTCGGCGGTGCTCAGCAGTGCCCCGGTGTTCTCGGTGAGGTCCGTCGGGGGCTGCCTGAAGCGCAGCCTGATCCCCGGCGCCTCGGTGTGGGCGGTGCGGGCGAGTTCGGCACCGAAGACGGCCACCGCGTAGTCGGAGGCGATCAGGGTGAACTCGTGCTCCTCACGGGCGGGGTCGAACACCGCCTGGCTGGTGAAGACGCGTTCGAGCAGGTCGCAGGCGGTGGCGGTGCGGGCGAGGAGGGCCAGGCCGAGGGCGGTCAGTTCGTAGTGTCCGCCGACCCTGGAGAGCAGGTCGTCGCCGAAGTGGCGGCGCAGCCGGGCCAGGGCGGCGCTCATGGCGGGCTGGCTGAGCCCGATGCGCCGGCCCGCGTTGGTGACGTTGCGCTCCTCCAGGAGGGCCCGCAGGGCGACGACGAGGTTGAGGTCCAGGCTGGCCAGGTTCACGCGAAATCCCTTACGGAGCAGGAGACGGTGGCGTGAGTATTCGCCGCCTGGATGCCTGGCATCCAAGGAATCTATTTCCCTGATCGCAATCTACGGGTCAGATTAGTGGCCTCGCAATCGGGAGGACATCTCCGTGAAATCCGCAGCCACGTCGGCGCCCCTCTTCGCCGGCCCCTTGGCCATCGGCACTCTTTCCGTTCCGGGCGGGGCCGCGTTCCCCGGCCTCGTGCTGCCGGACGGCCGCGTGCTCGACCTGCGTACGGCACTGGACGAACCCGCCCTGACCACCCTCGCTCTCCTGGAGCGCTGGGACGAGGAACTGCCTCGCCTGCGCGGCCTCGCGGACGAGCCGGCCGGTGACTGGCTGCCGCTGGACGACCTGTCCGTGCACGCGCCCGTCGAGCCCCGGCAGATCTTCCAGTCCGGCGCCAACTACCGGCAGCACGTGATCGACCTGGAGGTCGCGCACCGCTCCCCGGACGACCCGCGCACCGCCGAGGAGGCCATCGCCGAGATCGCGGCGATCATGGACAAGCGGGCCACCGAGGATCTCCCGTACGTCTTCATCGGCCTGCCGACCACGATCACCGGCCCCTACGACGACGTCGTACTGCCCGCCTGGGCCAAGAAGCCCGACTGGGAGCTGGAGCTGGCCGCGGTGATCTCCCGCCCCACCTACCGGGTCACGGTGGAAGAGGCCCTTGACCACGTCGCGGGCTACACCATCGCCAACGACCTCACCGACCGGGCCACCGTCTTCCGCCGGGACATGCCCGCCATCGGCACCGACTGGCTGCGCTGCAAGAACGCTCCCGGCTTCACCCCGCTGGGCCCCTGGATCGTCCCCGCCGGGTCCGTCGCCGACCCGTCCGAGCTGCAGGTCACCCTGAAGCTCAACGGAGACACCATGCAGGACGAGTCCGCCAAGGACATGATCTTCGGCGTGGCGCGTCTGGTCTCGTACATCTCCCAGACCTCCCAACTCCTTCCCGGTGACCTGGTGTTGACCGGCAGCCCGGCCGGGAACGGCATGCACTGGGGCCGGCTGCTGCGCGACGGCGACGTGATGGACGGATCCGTCACGGGGCTCGGTGCCCAGCGCACCCACTGCGTCGCGGAGGAGGCATCGTGAGCGGCAGCGCCACCGTGCCTGATGCGGCAGACGCCGAGGGCGCGATCGCCGAGGCCGCCAAGGCGTACTCGAACTGGGGCCGTTGGGGCGAGGACGACGTCCTCGGCACGCTCAACTTCCTGGACGCCGGAAAGCGCCGCGAGGGCGCGGCCCTCGTCCGCGACGGGGTCAGCTTCTCGCTCTCCCAGCGTTTCGACATGAACGGCCCGCAGAAGGGCTGGCGGCGACGTACGAATCCGGTGCACACCATGCTCGACACCGGCACCGACGCCGCCCTGGGCAACCAGGGATTCCCGCACGGCATGGGCGGCGCCGACGACGTGATCGCGATGCCGCTGCAGTGCTCCACCCAGTGGGACGGCCTCGGTCACATCTTCGACCATGGCAAGGCATGGAACGGGCGGGCCGCCGAGAAGGTCGTCACCTCCGACGGCGACCTCGTCACGGGCATCGAGCACATGGCGCCGTACGTGGCCGGGAGGGGCGTCCTCCTCGATGTGGGTCTGGTCGTCGGCGAGAACGGCGAACTGCCCGACGGCTTCGCCATCACCGAGGAGCACCTGACCGCCAGCGCCGAGGCGCACGGCGTCACCGTCGGCCGCGGCGACCTCGTCCTCGTCCGCACCGGACGGCTGACCCGCGCCAAGCGTGACGGCTGGGGCGAGTACGCGGGCGGTCCCTCGCCCGGGCTGAGTTTCACCACCGCCGGCTGGCTGCACGGCAGCGAGATCGCCGGGATCGCCACCGACACCTGGGGTTTCGAGGTCCGGCCCAACGAGTTCGACCACGCCTTCCAGCCGCTGCACCAGGTCGCCATCCCCAACATCGGCCTGCTCATCGGCGAGATGTGGGACCTCGACGCGCTGGCCGAGCACTGTGCGGCCGACGGGCGGTACGAGTTCTGGCTCACCGCCGCTCCGCTGCCCATCACCGGGGCCGTCGGTTCCCCCGTGAACCCGATCGCCGTCAAGTAACGCCCCGGACCGGCGGAGTGGGCCGCCCCGACAGCCGCACCCGTCCGGCTCGCACCACCACCCCTGCCGCTCGAAGTCGCGCGGCCCCACCGCAGGGAGATCCCATGACCGACCCCCGCCCCCGCACCGTCCTCGTCATCGGCGGCGGCGCCTCCGGCAACGCCGTGACCGTGCTGTTGCGGCGAGCGGGCATCACCGTGGACCTGATCGAGGCCAGGCCCGACTGGAACGTCCTCGGCTCCGGCATCACCCTCCAGGGCAACGCGCTGCGCGTACTGCGCGGACTGGGCGTGTGGGACAAGGTCCAAGAGAGCGGCTACACCTTCGACTCCGTGGGCCTGGCCACGCCCGACGGCCATGTGTTCCACGTCCAGCAGGACATCCGTACCGGCGGCGACGACCTGCCCGCGACCATCGGCATGCGGCGGCCCCGGCTCCAGGAGATCCTGTGCGAGGCGGTCCGGGCGAGCGGTGCGACGGTCCGCCTCGGCACCACCGCCGACGAGCTGGTCCAGGACGGGGCCGGCGTCACCGCTCGCTTCAGCGACGGCACCGAGGGCCGCTACAACCTCGTCATCGCCGCCGACGGTCTCAACTCCCTGACCCGCGCGATGATCGGCATCAGTGAGAAACCCGAGCCGACCGGCATGGCCATCTGGCGCATCGCCGCACCCCGCCCGGCGGGCGTGGAGCGCACGGACCTGGCCTACGGCGGGCCCTGCTACATCGCCGGTTACTGCCCCACCAGCGAGAGCACCATCTACGCCTATCTCGTCGAGGCCAACCGCGACCGCGCCTCCATCGACCCGGCCTCGTACGCGGACGAGATGCGACGCCTCGCAGCTCCGTACGGCGGCGCCTGGCCCGAGATCGCCGCCAGCATCACCGACCCTGCGAAGGTCAACTACACCTGGTTCGACCGGCTGCTCGTCGAGGGTTCCTGGCACCGCGGCCGGGTCGTGCTGGTCGGCGACGCCGCCCATGCCTGCCCGCCCACCCTCGCGCAGGGCGCGGCCATGTCGCTGGAGGATGCCTCCGTACTGGCCGAGCTGCTGAGCGCGGAGGAGTCGTGGGATTCCCTCGACACCCTCGACGACCTGCTGACCCGCTACCACGAGCGCCGCATCGACCGTGTCCGCACGGTCGTCGAGGCCTCGGTGCTGCTCGGCCAGTGGCAGCTGGACGGCGTCCGTGACGCCGACGTGCCCGGCCTGATCGGCCGCACGATGTCCGTCCTGAAGGAGACCCCGTGACGACCCCGGCCACCCCCACCATCGACGTCCACGCGCACGTCCTGCTTCCACAGGTCGAGCAGGCAGTCGCCGGACACCCCGGGCTGGCCGCCGCCCGCAGCCTCGACGCCCGCCGAAACGGCCCCGAGGCGCTCGCCGTCAGCGGCCCGATGGTCCGCGACCGCATCCCTCGACTGACCGACGTCAAGGCCCGGCTCACCGCGATGGACGCCGCCGGCGTCGACGTCCAACTGGTCTCGCCGTCCCCCTCGCACTACCACTACTGGGCCGACGAGGGCCTGGCCCGCACGGTGTGGGAGCTGGCCAACTCCGGCACCGCCGCGCACGTCGCGGGGGCCCCCGAACGGCTCCTCGGCCTCGGTCTGGTGCCGCTGCAGCATCCGGTGCTGGCCGTGGAGGCGCTGGACCACGCCCTCGCGCAGGGGCTGCTGGGTGTGGAGATCTCCTCGCACGCGCCCGGCCTGGAGCTGTCGGACCCGGCGTACGCGCCCTTCTGGACGCGCGCCGAGGAGGCCGGCGCCGTGCTCTTCCTGCACCCCTTCGGCTGCACGCTCGACGAGCGCCTGGACCGCTGGTACCTGTCCAACACGGTCGGGCAGCCCACCGAGAACGCCGTCGCGCTCTCCCACCTCATCTTCTCCGGCGTGCTGGACCGCCACCCTGGCCTGAAGGTGATCGCCGCGCACGGCGGCGGCTACCTGCCCACCCACATCGGCCGCTCCGACCACGCCTGGCGGACCAGACCGGACACGCGGGGCTGCGCGTTCGAGCCGAGCAGCTACCTCAAGCGGCTGTACTTCGACTCGCTCGTCCACGACCCGCACGTCCTGCGCGAGCTGATCCGGGTGGCCGGCCCCGACCGGGTCCTGCTCGGCTCGGACTTCCCCTTCGACATGGGCACCGAGGATCCGGTCGGCGCGCTGCGCGCCGCCGCGGACCTGCCCGACCCCCACTTCCACGCCGTACGCGGCGGCAACGCGGCAGCGCTGCTGCGCCTCTCCTGAGGAGCCCCGACATGACCGACGATTCGCCCACTCGCCTGCTCACCCACCTGCGGCACGTCGACCTCGCCGTGCCCGACTACGACAAGCAGCTCGACTTCTACGCCGGAGTCTGGGGCCTGACCAAGGTCGCCGAGGACTCGGGCATCTCCTTCCTGGCCGCCGAGGGCAGCCCCGAGCAGTACGTCGTACGGCTCCGCAAGGCCGAGGAGAAGCGGCTCGACCTCGTCTCCTACGGCGCCGCGTCGGCCACCGACGTGGACACGCTCGCCGGGCAACTCCTCGCGGAGGGCGTGCGGTTGATCTCGCAGCCGGGCAAGGTCGACACCCCCGGCGGGGGCTACGGCTTCCGCTTCTTCGACGGCGACGGCCGCACCGTCGAGGTCTCGGCGTTGGTCGAGGCCCGGCAGCACCGGCGTATCGAGGAGAAGGAGGCCATCCCCGTCCGCCTCTCACACGTCGTCCTCAACTCCCCAGACCTGGACGCCACCCGCGCCTGGTACGAGCGCCACCTCGGCTTCCGGCTGTCCGACACGCTCAGCTCCCCGCACATGGGCGAGGTCATGCACTTCATGCGGATCAGCAACCAGCACCACTCGATGGCCCTCGCCAAGGGGCCACACACCTCCCTGCACCACGTCTCGTTCGAGATGCGCGGCCTGGACGAGTACATGCGCGGCTCGGGACGCGTGATGCGCTCCGGTGCCCGCAAGATCTGGGGCCCGGGCCGGCACATGGCCGGCGACAACACCTTCACGTACTTCCTCGACCCGCACGGCAACACCGTCGAGTACACAACGGAGTTGGAGGAACTCGACGAGGACACCTGGCATCCGCACGTCTACGACTTCTCCCGGCCCGAAGTCACCGACCAGTGGGGCACCGCCAACCCCATGAACGAACTGGTAGCCAAGGAGTCCTTCAACGACGTTGACCGCGGTGTCTTCGTCGCCCCGCCGGTCTGATCCCTCTCGGCTCGGCGCCGGGGGCGCGGAACGGTCCATGCCCTGACTCGCCCCCGTCCCCGGCCCCCGGACTTCAGGAATGCCATGCGCTTCGCCACGTACGAACACCACGGCCGCCACAGCGTCGCCACCGTCGGGGACGACGGCACCCTCCACCCCTTCCCCGGCCGTGCCTCGCTGCTCGACCTGCTCGGGGCGGGCCCCGCGGCGCTGCGCGAGGCGGGCAACGCCACGCAGGCCGTGCCGGGCGGCCCGCATGTCTCGCAGGTGCGACTGCTGCCGCCCTTCCAGCCGCCGTCCGTACGGGACTTCGTCACCTTCGAGGAACACGTCGAGGGCGTACGACGCAGCATCGACAACACGGCCGGGGTCCCCGACGCCTGGTACGACGCGCCGACCTTCTACTTCACCAATCCGTACGCCGTCATCGGCGCGCACGACGACGTGCCCGTGCCGCCCGGCTCCTCGGTCCTGGACTTCGAACTCGAAGTCGCCGCCGTCATCGGCCACGAGGGCCGCGACCTGACGCCCGAGCGGGCCCGCGACCACATCATCGGATACACGATCTTCAACGACTGGTCCGCCCGTGACCTTCAGTCCGCCGAGATGAAGGTGGGGTTGGGCCCCTGCAAGGGCAAGGACACCGCCGCCACCCTCGGCCCCTACCTGGTCACCGCCGACGAGCTGGAGCCGTACCGGGACACGGACGGGTTCCTGCGTCTGGCGCTGACCGCGGAGATCAACGGTGATGTGGTCGGCAAGGACCTGCTGTCCAACATGAGCTGGACCTTCGAGGAGATGGTCGCCTACGCCTCGCGCGGCACATACGTCCGTCCCGGCGATGTGCTCGGCTCCGGCACCTGCGGCAACGGCGGCTGCCTGGCCGAGCTGTGGGGCGTACGCGGCCGCCAGGATCCGCCACCGCTGAAGCCCGGTGACACCGTCGCCCTCACCGTCGAGGGCATCGGCACCGTCACCAACACCGTCGTGCCCGGCGCTGGACCGGTACCGGTCCCCCGGGCCCGCAAGCGCCCGCGGCTGCGCCCGTGAACGGCGGGGCCGTGAGCAGGCTGGACGGCAAGGTCGTGATCGTCACCGGAGCCGCGCGTGGGCAGGGCGCGGCCGAGGCCGAGGCGCTGACCCGCGCGGGGGCGGTGGTCGTCGCCACCGATGTGACTCAGGCTCCGGGCTGTCGGCGCCTGGACGTCACCGACGCGAAGGAGTGGGCGGCGCTCGCCGAAGAGCTGCGCTGCCAGTACGGCGAGGTCCACGGCCTGGTCAACAACGCCGGCATCACCTGGCGCGCGAGACTCCACGAGGTCACGCCCGAGGACTTCGCCCGCGTCCACGCCGTCAACGTCACCGGCCCGCTCCTTGCCATCCAGCACCTGGCGCCGTTGATGCCGCCGGGCTCGTCGATCGTCAACGTCGGCTCCTCCGCCGGGCTCACCGGGCACTACCCGGTCGCGTACACGGCCAGCAAGTGGGCGCTGCGCGGCCTGTCCAAGGCGGCCTGTGTCGAGCTGGGCCCCCGGGGCATCCGCGTGAACACCATCCATCCCGGCTTCATCGAGACCGAGATGACCGCCTCCGCCGCGCCCGCCTTCCGCGAGGCGAACATCCGCGAGACGCCGCTGGCCCGCACCGGCACCGTCGACGAGATCACCCCGCTGGTGGTCTTCCTCCTCTCCGACGACGCCTCCTTCATCACCGGCACGGAGATCCCCGTAGACGGCGGCTTCACCGCACACGGCGGCTCCAAGTCCATCTCCGATGCCCTGCGGCCTGCCTCCGACTGACCGCCAACTGACCTCCGACCGGAAGGACCCCCTACGTGAACAAGGTCAGCGCGAGCGCCGCCGCGGCGGTCGCCGACATCCCCAACGGGGCCTCGCTGGCAGTCGGCGGCTTCGGCCTGTCCGGCATCCCGGCCACCCTCATCGGCGCCCTGCATGATCGGCGACCGTCGCCGTGTTTCACGAGCGACCACCTATGAAACAACCTCAGTGTCCGCGTTGTCGTCTCTTCGAGTCGGCGGACGTGCTCGCCACCGCCTACGAAACCGGTTCGTGCCCGTGACGTCCTGACCGCTGACGTGTGGCACGTTTCGCTCGTATTCCGGTCCCACCCCTCGAGGGCAGCGCGGACATCGCAGAGGCCCGGGACCTGGCCCGCGTCTTCCTCACGTCTGTGCAGGCTGAGCACGGGCTGCCGGTGTCGGCGCGGGCGATGGGCATGGTGCAGCTGGTGGTGAGCGAGCTGGTGACCAACGCCCGCAAATACGCTCCGGGCCCGTGCCTGCTGGACCTGGAGATCAACGAGAGTGCCGTCCGGATCAGCGTGTGGGACAGCAGCACCACGCAGCCGTCGGTCCAGGCGGCCGACCCGGAGCGGGTCGGTCGGCACGGCCTTGAGATCGTGATGGCGGTGTCCCAGACCTTCTGCGTTCACCGTGAACCGGTGGGCAAGCGGATCACCGTGTCCGTCGTACTCGCCGACGACCCTGGTGGGGACGTCGCCGGTCACCCGTCCCTTCGACGTCCTTAGGCAGGCCGTGTCTGCCTCATGCGTCAAGTGATGCTGGTAGGAAGGCTCCGGACGGGGCTGCGCTGGGTGCTGGTGTCGGTGCGCCGGTCCAGCTCGGTGCGCAGTTCGTGGATGACCTGGGCATAGACGGCGACGCGCTCGCGGAGCCGGTCGTTGTCCTCCCACAGCGCGCGAGTGGTGGCTTCGGCGTCTACTACGCGGGCGTGAAGATGCTGGAACGCAGGCGGGATGCCGTTCACCGCGGACTTTCCGCGGGTGAATGGCCGGTGGGCAGGTGCAGGTAGCCGAATGAGACCAGACGAATCGGGTGGGTCCAGCGCACGAAAGGGCCTCCAGGTCGCTGGTGAAAGGGCGGGAACGTCAGAGCGCCGGACCTGACCGGGAAGGGCAGGTGCGGCGCTCTGACGGATTGGGCGCGGTGCTTAGAGGGTCGATGCCACGGCCGCACGGAGGACGGCGGCATGGTCGAAGGCCAGTCGTTCCGGCAGGTCGTCCAGGGGCCACCAGTGGGCGGTGCGGGCGTCGTCCCCGGCGGTGATCGTGGTGTCGACGGGGACGACGGTCACGTAGGCGACGGTGACGTACCGGCCGCGCGGGTCACGCTCGGGGGCGTCCCAGACGCCGATCTGGCGCAGGTCGTCGGCAGTGACGGTGACGCCTGTTTCCTCCGCCAGCTCCCGCGGCGGCCTCGAGGCTGGTCTCTCCGTGGTCGACGTGGTCGACGTGGCCGCCGGGGGAAGCAGGCGGGTTCGTTGATTTCTGACCGGTGAGTCGCACGAACCGACGCGTGAGTGGTGCACCGACAGTTATGAGTATGGCGGGTTCGCGGCCGAACGAGCTCGGGGCGAGCGGTCCGTCATCGCTGCGGTGTGTCTGGCCGGTCGGCGATCTGGGTGCCGTGGTCGGAACGGGCTTGACCTTGACGCTGGGTCAACCCTCCATCCTTCCGGAGGAGCTTCCGCGCAGGCGCCTGGACAGCTCCGCGAAGGAGGCAGTTGACCATGACAGCCCAATCGATCGCCGGTCCGGCGATTCGCGTGCAAGGTCTCAGGAAGTCGTACGGGAAGCTCGAAGTGCTGCGCGGTGTGGACTTCGACGTGGCGCCGGGCAGCATCTTCGCCCTGCTCGGCTCCAACGGGGCGGGCAAGACCACGACCGTGAGGATCCTCGCCACGCTCCTGAAAGCCGACGCGGGGGCGGCGAGCGTCAATGGCTTCGACGTTGCCACACAACCGGCGAACGTGCGGGAGTCCATCAGTCTCACCGGACAGTTCGCGGCGGTCGACGAGATCCTCAGCGGTCGGGAGAACCTCGCCCTCGTCGCCAGGCTGCGCCACGTCAAGGACCCGGGCGCGATCGCGGATGACCTGCTGGGGCGTTTTTCGCTGAGCGAGGCGGGCGCGCGGCGAGTGTCCACGTACTCGGGTGGGATGCGCCGCCGGCTGGACATCGCGATGAGCCTCATCGGGAATTCGCCGGTGATTTTCCTGGACGAGCCGACGGCCGGTCTCGACCCCGAGGCGCGCATCGAGGTGTGGGATGCGGTCAAGGAGCTTGCCGGCTACGGAACGACGGTACTGCTCACCACGCAGTATCTGGACGAGGCCGAGCAGCTGGCCGACCGGATCGCGATCCTCCACCAGGGTCGGATCATCGTGAACGGCACCCTCGCCGAGCTCAAGCAGCTCTTCCCACCCGCCAAGGTCGAGTACGTCGAGAAGCAGCCGACTCTGGAGGAGATCTTCCTTTCGGTCATTGGCGGCGGCGAAAAGAGCGACGCCACTGTCACGACAGCTGGGGGACGAGGATGACCGCGTACTTCATCCACGACACAGCCGCGCTCACGGGGCGGACCCTGCGCCATGTCACACGCAGCATGGACACCATCATCACGACTGCCATCACGCCGGTCGCCATGATGTTGATGTTCGTCTACGTGTTCGGCGGCGCCATCGACACCGGGTCGGTTTCGTATGTGAACTACATGCTGCCCGGCATCCTGCTCATGACCATCGCCTCAGGCATCTCCTACACCGCGTACCGGCTGTTCACCGATGTGAAGAGCGGGATCTTCGAACGATTCCAGTCCATGCCGATCGCTCGGTCGGGTGTGCTGTGGGCCCACGTCGTCACCTCTCTGGTCGCCAACCTGATCGCGCTCGTGCTCGTCGTGGGTGTCGCTGTGCTCATGGGCTTCCGCTCAGGGGCAGGAGTGTCGGCATGGCTCGCGGTCGCCGGCATCCTGCTCTTGTTCACCCTGGCGCTGACCTGGCTCGCCGTGATCCCCGGGCTCTCCGCGTCGTCGGTCGAGGGCGCGGGCGCGTTCGCCTACCCCCTCATCTTCCTGCCGTTCGTCAGTTCGGCTTTCGTGCCCACAAAGACGATGCCCGGCCCGGTGCGCTGGTTCGCCGAACATCAGCCGGTGACGTCGATCGTCAACACGATCCGCAACCTGTTCGCCCAGCAGCCGGTCGGCGACGACATCTGGACCGCCCTCGCGTGGTGCATCGGCATCCTCGTCGTGGCGTACATCTTCGCGATGGCCGCCTATCGCCGGAAGATCGCCTGAGGCAGGCTGAGACCCATGCTCACCATCAGCCAGCTTGCGTCGTACGCCGGGGTGACGGTGCGGGCGGTACGCCACTACCACCGGATCGGGTTGCTGGCGGAGCCCGAGCGCGACCGGTCCGGATACCGGACCTACGACGCTGTCGCGGTCGTGCGACTGATCCGGATCCGCACCCTGGCAGACGCCGGTGTGCCGCTGGCTCGGGTGCAGGAACTCCTCGACGCCGGCCCGGAGGAGTTCGCCGGCGGCGTCCAGGAGATCGACAAGGCCCTGCGCGCCGAGATCCGGCGGCTGCAGGACACTCGCAGTCGACTCGCCAGGCTTGCCGCCGGAGAGCACCTGGCGCTTCCGCAGAGCGTTGTGGACTACCTCGACCGGCTGCGAGGTCTCGGCGTTGAGGAGCGGTACATCGAGATGGAGCGGGACGCCTGGATCATGATCGCCGCCCAGGTGCCGCATTCGATCGACTCCGTGATCGCCAAGAAGCACGAGGAGCTGAACGACCCCGACATGGTGAAGCTCTACAGCCTTCTCAGCGGGGCACTCGACTGGCCGGCCAACGATCCGCGGATCGTCGAGGTCGCCGACATCATGGAGCGCTTGATGATTCGCGCTGTGGAGGCCGGCGAGGTCGGTGCCGACGACGGCATCGACGACCAGTTCGTCGACCTGCTGGACTCAACCATGGTCGAGTCCTCACCGCAGGCTGCGCGGCTGTTGGCGGTCCTGGAGGAGCGGGGCTGGAGGGGCTGGACCCGCATCGAACGAGTGCCTGCCGACAGACTCAACACTGGGCTGCCGCCATCGTAAAGGCAGGTCAGGGTCCTGGAGTGACGCTATTTGGGGGTGCACGTGCTGGCCACGGGCGGCCGTCTGCCTCGGCGGCTGGTGGATGCGCGTGTAGCGGTGGTCGAGGTACTGGGTGAGCCGCCTTCCGCGGTCGCAAGCCGGCGCAAAGGGCGGTGGCGGGCTCGCCCGTGCCGCGGCGGGCCGGGGACATGACGGCGTCCGTCCTCGCGCCGGACTACCAGCGGATTGTGGCGGTGCTGGAGTCGGAAGCGGGCGGCCGGGAGGGCACGCGCTGTCAGCAGCTGGCCGTGGCCCTGGGACTGGAGGCCGTACCGGCGAAGGTCGAGGGGCTGCGGTCGAAGGCGCAGCGCCTGGTGGAGCGGGGGTGGGTCACCCAGGTGCGGCCAGGGCGTTCACCGCTCTCGCAGTGCCGGCAGGCTGAAAGCACCTGGGCGGCGTCCGGCCAGACCACACGCCGATCACGTAGTGCCTGACCGCAGTTTCTCCAGCCGTGCGTGACTGTGCCTCCTGTCGGTGCTGACGCTGCGGGCTGATCGTTGGCGCAGGCGTTGTCCGCCATGAGCGCGCTGAGGTTGACCACGGTCCCCTCTCGGTGGTCTCTGCGTTCGGATGTGAGCTGGAACTCGCCCCGCACGGACGTCGATATCTTCCGTCTTGTCATGTTATGTGGCGAATGTGTGTATAGGTGGCGCTGGGCCGGATACACGTCGGGAATGGTACGGACGTTGAAACGGCATGGAAGGCACGGCGGGCACAGCGCGACCGACCAGATGGTCGAGACCGCGCGGACACCTGAGGCCGGGCCGGATGAGCAGGTGGAGAGGCAGGCGCCGGACACTCCGACGGATCTGCCCAAGCGCTCCTGGGGGGCGGTGCTGAAAGGCACCTTGAAGGAGTTCAAGAAGGACGAGTTGACCGACCGGGCGGCGGCGCTGACCTACTACGGGATCCTGGCGCTGTTTCCGGCCTTGCTGGCGTTGATCTCGCTGCTCGGCATCGTCGGGCAGTCGGCGTCGCAGCAGGTGCTGGACAACATCCAGAAACTGGCCCCGGGCGCGGCGCGGGATGTGCTGAGCAACGCGGTGAAGCAGATGCAGGGCAACGCCGGCATCGGCTCCATCATGGCGATCGTGGGTCTGGTGCTCGCGGTGTGGTCGGCCTCCGGCTATGTCGCCGCGTTCATCCGGTCCGCCAACGCGGTCTACGACGTCCCGGAGGGCCGCCCGGTGTGGAAGGTGCTGCCTGTCCGCGTCGGCGTGACGGTGGTCCTGATGGTCCTGGCCGTCATCAGCGCGGTGATCGTCGTGTTCACCGGGAGCCTGGCCAAGCAGATCGGCTCCGCTCTGGGGGTGGGCGATACGGCGCTGACGGTGTGGTCGATTGCGAAGTGGCCGGTGCTGGCGGTCCTCGTCACGACGATGATCGCGATCCTGTACTGGGCGACGCCGAACGCGCGGGTGCGCGGCTTCCGTTGGATCACCCCGGGCAGCTTCCTGGCACTGGTGATCTGGATGGTCGCCTCGGCCGGGTTCGCGCTTTACGTGGCGAACTTCGCCTCGTACAACAAGACCTACGGCACCTTCGCCGGAGTGATCATCTTCCTGGTGTGGCTGTGGATCACGAATTTGGCGATCCTGCTCGGTCTGGAATTCGACGCCGAGCTGCACCGCCAGCGCGCCGTGGCGGGCGGTCACCCGGCCGAACAGGAGCCGTACGTGCAGCCGCGGGACACCCGCAAGTGGGACGAGGAGGACCACCGCCGCCTCGGTTGAGGCGCCCTACCGCCGCCGGCGTCCTCCAGGGCTTGGCCTAGGGGGTCGCGCCGGCCAGGCGACGGCGAAGCCGATCCAAGACGGGTGGGCGAGGGCTCGGGACGGGAAGGCGGCTGATCATGGGGACGACGGCGGATATGCACGACAGGGACCACCGGCCGGCCAGGCGAGCGATCGCGTGGGCGCCGCCCTGGGTGCGTCAGACAGCGCCGGCGGTGCAGGAGGCGGCCGAGCACACCAAGCTGTCGTGGCCCGCGCCCGCTGTGACGGTCACCTTCGGCGGGTGGCGCGGCCGCGCGGCCGCCGCCGCCGGGGTGGCGGCCATGACGACGGCGCAGGTGCTGTCGAACGCGATCGCCAAAAAGTTGTACCGGCGGCGCCGCCCACCCCGGGATTTCTTCCCGCGGGAGGGACTCCGGGAGCTCCCGGACAGCTCTTCGTTCCCCTCCGGGCAGACCGCCGCGGCCATCGCGTTCGCGGGCGCCGTCGCGCCGGTCTTTCCGACCGCCGGGTGCCGCCTGTGGGCTGTCGGCG
Organism: Streptomyces doebereineriae; assembly: GCF_031845645.1. Taxonomy (NCBI): domain Bacteria; kingdom Bacillati; phylum Actinomycetota; class Actinomycetes; order Kitasatosporales; family Streptomycetaceae; genus Streptomyces; species Streptomyces doebereineriae. Next base: position 245,882 of record NZ_JAVREZ010000015.1, on the reverse strand, counting down.
TCGATGGTGTCCACCGAGCGGACGCGCAGCGGTGCCCCCTACCCCTCCGGCGTCGCGGCTGCAGGAGTGATCGCTCCGGCCGCGGCCGTCCTGGTACGGGCCGCACCCCATCTGCCGTGGCGACGAAGGTTCTGACGGGCGGTGATGCGTGTTGACCCGGGTATCCGGAGGGCCGATCAGACAGTGGAAGCAGAGATGGCCGCTCGGTCACCCGGGCAGCCGCAGGGAAGGTGAGCACTTATGACAGCAGATGGTTCCCCCCGCCCGGGCAGTCCCGGGCAGGAACCGGTGGGTGACCTGGTTCAACGTGCCTCGCAGCAGCTGTCGCAGCTGGTGCGCGACGAGATGCGCCTGGCGCAGGCGGAGATGGCCGAGAAGGGCAAGCGGTTCGGCAAGGGCGGTGGCCTGTTCGGCGGCGCGGGGCTGGTGGGTGTGCTCACCCTGCAGGCTCTGGTGGCCACCGTGATCGCCGCATTGTCGCTCGCCGTGGATGTGTGGGTGGCGGCGCTGATCGTCACCGGTGTCCTGGCGGCCGTCACCGCGCTGATGGCGGCGCTCGGCAAGCAGCAGGTCAGCAAGGCGTCCCCGCCGGCGCCCGAGCAGGCCGTGGACAGCGTCAGGGCCGATGTGGCCGAGATCAAGGAAAGGGCACAGCGATGACCGAGGACAAGCCGCAGCCGGGCGATGAGCCGACCCCTTCCTCCGAGGAACTGCGTGAACGGGTCGAGGCGACACGTGAGGACCTCGGCGAGACTGTCGAGGCGCTCGCGGCCAAGGCCGACGTCAAGACCCGTGCCCGGGAGAAGACGACGGCCGTCAAGGATCAGGTCGCCGAGAAGACCACACAGGTCAGGTCTCAGCTGAAGGACAAGGCCGCACACGCGGCCCACACGGTGCAGGACCGGACGCCGGAGCCGGTGCGCGCCAAGGCCGCCGCAGCCACGGAGCAGTTCCACGACAAGGCCGTGCACGTCGCCGAGCTGGCCCGGGACAAGGCCCCGCAGCCGGTGCGGGAGAAGGCCGACCAGGGCATGCAGGCGGCGCGGGCCAACCGCGGCCCGCTGCTTGCCGCAACCGGTGCGCTCATCGTGCTGCTGGTCGTCCGACGTGCCAGGAGGCACCGATGAAAGCCTCGAAAGTCGCCTACAAGCCGGTAGGCATGGCCATGGGTGCCCTCAGCGGTGTCCTGGCCGGCGCGATGTTCAAGCAGGTCTGGAAACAACTCGGGCACGAGGAGGACGCCCCCGACGCCACCGATGAGCACCGCACCTGGCGTGAGGTGGTGTCTGCGGCCGTCCTGCAGGGCGCGATCTTCGCCGGTGTGAAGGCCGCCGTCGACCGCGGTGGCGCCACCGCCACCCGCCGCCTGACCGGCACCTGGCCCGGCTGACCGACCGTCGGCTCCGCCCCGACCGGCTTGCGATTACCACCGGTGGTCGCCCTGGTCGCCCTTCCTGACGCGCGGGTGTGAACGCGGCCCCCGTGGGGCGGAGGGCTGTCTACGCCGTACTGCCGCGGTGGTAGCGGCGATGGCGGCGCATGGTGCCGCTGACACGACCGGAATCCCGTGGCACGGGTGACAAGCCGGCGAAGGACGCCTGGTGATCTGCTGTGCCGAAGGCCTCAAGGTCGCCACCGGTGGCGGCGATGAACTCGGCGCCTAGGAGGGTGCCCATGCCGGTCAAACTCCGGATCACCGTTGCGTGTCGGTGGTCGTTGAACCGGGCTTCGATGAGCGCCTCGAGTTCGGCGACTCCTCGTCGAGGGCCAGCACGCCCTTGGCGATGCGGGCGACCATGGCGGCCGCGAGGGTTTCTCCCGGCAGTGCGGCGTGCTGGGCCCGGGCTGCCTCGACGGCTGTTTCGGCGAGCGCGGCGCCGTTCTTCACCTTGCGGTTCTTCAGCCCCGTTCCGATCCGCCCGGCCCCACTGCGGCGGATCGCGGCCGGCACCTGGTAACCGGTCAGCAGCATGATCGGACCTTTCTTGCTCAGGTTCAGTGCCCGCTCCAACGCGGGGCAGTGCTCCAGGAGTTGGGCCCTTGGCCGGTTGGTCTGACGGGTGCGGTCGTTGACCAGATCGAGGCGGCGTGCGGTCAAGGTGCGCAGGTCGACGGCTATCTCATCGCCGGCCCGCAGGAGACCGAGGCCTTGCGCATGCGCGCCTCGTCGGCGACGACGAACGCGTCCTTCCCGTCCGTCTTTCCCTGACCGCGGTAGGCGGCCGACGCCTGGTGCACGGCCAGGCCGGTGATGTAGACCATCGGCTGCTCGCTGCTGAGCAGAAGGCCGATGAGCAGGGCGGCACCACTGTGGTTGATATCCACCGCCCACAGGGTGTCCTCGCAGAGCGCGAGCACGTCTTTGATCGGCTCCAGCAGGGCCGGTTCGTCACTGAAGACCCGGCGTGAGAGGAGGCGTTCGCCGCGTTCGTCGACCACCACGCAGTGGTGGTGTTCCTTGCCGATGTCCACTCCTGCCCAGATCTGGGACACGGGTCACCTCCGCCGGCTCGTCGTCACATCGATCCCGCAGACAACCTCGCCGACGTTGTCCTACACAGCGATCGAGTCGCGTATCCCAATTAGCGGTCCAGTCGCCGCCGGGCACCGAGCGGCCAAGTTCTTTGAGCCATCGAACGGCGACAAGCTCACAGCCATCCCCAGAACCCCTGGGTCCGCCGAACTTACGGATGACCAACTCAGACCCACGCTCGAAAGGTAGGGCAAGCTCACTGTCCCTGAGTCGCGGCCGGATGTCCCTGGGTTGGGTGTTGCGTGTGAGGCCCGAGGTGTTTACCCGTTCATGATCGGTCGATCGACCGTCCATGGCCCGATGCGCCATAGGCTGCCGATCGTCGCGTACCCCCACCGCTGCCCTGCCTGCCGGCAGGGCTTCTGCCGCGACACGGACCTATCAGGGCCGGCGCGATGGCGCCGCGCGGCCACAGACGAGGCGCTTGCGTGTTCCCCCGTGTCGCGTGGGAGCCGTTGCGTCCGTGTGCACCGAACAGGGGCAGGGGTAGCAGTGCGTTCGAGACACCGCAGTCAGCGGAAGAGGATCTGGTGGGGAGCCGCCGGAGGGCTCGCCACCGTCGGGCTGGTCATCGGGGCGGTCGCGCAGGCCGCCCCGGGATCCGGCTCAACCCAGGGACAGGGCATTGCCGGTAGGACTGCGGTGTCCGCGCCGGTCAAGCCCGCCCTGCACACGCTGCAGGCCGACTTCAGCGCGGCCGCCGCGGAGTTCCACGTGCCGAGCAGCGTGCTGCTGGCCATCTCGTACCAGCAGACGCTGTGGGAGTCGCACCGCGGCAGCCCGTCGGTCACCGGCAACTACAACGTCATGGGCCTCACCTCCGTCAGCCGGGCGGATCTCCGGGCGGCGTCGGACAGCCCGCCGGAGACGAACGGCAGGGGTGACGACCCCCGCGCGCCGCACCACCCCGCGGCGACGCCGTCGGACAGCGGCACGGTGCCGCCGATCACCCCGGCGATGCGCACCCTCGACACGGCCGCCTCGATGCTCGGCGACTCGCCGGCGTCGCTGCGCACCTCCACGCGACAGAGCGTGCGCGGGGCCGCCGCGCTCCTCGCCTCGTACGAGCGCGCCGCGACCGGCTCACTGCCCACCACCTCCGCGCAGTGGTACCCCGCGGTGGCCCGCTTCGCGCAGGCAGCGAACTCCGCCACCGCCGACCAGTTCGCCCACCGGGTCTACGCGACGATCCGCACCGGCGCCCACCGGATCACCGCGGACAATCAGGAGGTGACGCTCACCGCCGACCCCTCGGTGCCGGTCCAGGCGTCCCCCAAGCTCAGCCCCGATCTCAAGTCCGCGGCGGCCCAGGCCTCGGACGCCGTCGCCCTGAACACCGCCCCGCAGTCAGGGGTGGCCCACGCCACGGCCGCCGTCGCCCCGCTGTCCCCGCGGACCCCGGTGGTCCAGGCGGACACGAGCACGACCACGCCCGCGACCGAGTGCCCGTCCACGCTGACCTGCACCTTCACGCCGGCGGCCTACGCGCTGAACGGCAGCACCGACCAGACCGACTACGGCAACTACGACCTGGCCAACCGTCCCGCCGACGGGGACGCGATCACCAGCATCGTCATCCATGACACGGAGAGCACGGCGTCCGCGGCGATCAACGCGTTCCAGAAGCCATCGTCATACGCCAGCGCGCACTACGTCGTCGGCGCCGACGGTTCGGTCACGCAGATGGTGCCGACCAAGGACGTCGCCTGGCACGCGGGCAACAAGTACGTCAACGATCACTCGATCGGCATCGAGCACGAGGGCTACGCCCTGGACTACGGCTCCTGGTACACCGAGCAGGAGTACCAGTCCTCCGCGGCGCTGGTGACCTACCTCGCCCAGCGGTTCGCCATCCCGCTCGACCGCGAGCACCTCATCGGCCACGACGACGTTCCCGGCCCGCTCGACGCGTACTACGAGGGCATGCACTGGGACCCGGGCCCATGGTGGAACTGGGGCCACTATCTCGCCCTGCTGCAGGCCTCCCCGAACGGCGACGGCATGCCGGTGGCCGGTGGCGAGGTCACCATCACCCCGCCCTGGAGCACCGCGAACGAGCCGACCCTGACCGGCTGCGGCTCCTCCACCACCACCTGCCCCGCCAACCCGGCCAACTTCGTCTACCTGCGCACCAGTCCGTCCTCGACCGCCTCCCTGATCAAGGACCCGAAGTACACGGCGGACGGCCAGACCACCGGCTCCACGCTGGGCTGGGACTGGACCGACAAGGCTGTCTACGGCCAGACCTTCGTGGTCGCGGCGGTGCAGGGCGACTGGACGGCCATCTGGTACGACGGTCAGAAGGCCTGGTTCTCCAACCCCGGCGGCGCCTACACCATGGCCAACACCGGCACCGCCAAGCAGCTGATCACCCCCGCCGGCACGTCGGCGGTCCCGGTGTACGGACGCGCCTACCCGGAGACCTCGGCCTACCCCTCGTCCCTGAGCACCCTCGCGGCCGACCCCGACCAGCAGCTGACCCCGCTGAGCCACGAGACCATCCAGCCGGGCCAGGCGTACGGCGCGCTGGACCAGGTGACGGGCGACTTCTACTACGCGGAGAACCTCAACTGCACGGCCGACCCCGACTGCCTGCTCGTCGTCGGCACCACGCAGTACTACCCGATCCGCTACAACCACCGGATCGCGTACGTGAAGGCGAGCGACGTCAGAACGATCCAGCCGGTCGTGCCGCCGACCGGCACGTTCAAGCCCGTCACCCCGACGCGGATCATGGACACCCGCAGCGGCACGGGTGTGACGAAGGCGAAGGTCGGCCCGGCCGGTACGGTCCGTCTGCAGGTGGCGGGTGTGGCCGGGGTGCCGACCAGTGGGGTCACCGGGGTGGTGGTGAACGTGACCGCGACCGGCGGGACCTCGTCCAGTTACGTCACCGTCTATCCGGACGGCAGTCCGCGCCCCGCCGTCTCGAACCTCAACTTCAGTGCGGGGGAGACCTTCCCCAACCTGGTCGTGGTCCCCGTGGCCGACGGAAAGGTGGACTTCTACAACAACGCCGGCAGCGTCAACCTCATCGCCGACATCACCGGCTACTACACCAGTGACGGCAGCGGATCGAAGCTCACCAGCGTCGGCCCGACGCGGATCATGGACACCCGCAGCGGCACGGGTGTGACGAAGGCGAAGGTCGGCCCGGCCGGTACCGTCGCTCTGAAGGTCGCCGGTGTGGCCGGAGTGCCGACCAGTGGGGTCACGGGCGTCGTGGTGAACGTGACTGCGACCGGCGGTACTTCGTCCAGCTATGTCACCGTCTATCCGGACGGCAGTCCGCGCCCAGCGGTCTCCAACCTCAACTTCAGTGCGGGGGAGACCTTCCCCAACCTGGTCGTCGTCCCCGTGGCCGACGGAAAGGTGGACTTCTACAACAACGCCGGCAGCGTCAACCTCATCGCCGACATCACCGGCTACTTCAGCAGCAGCGGCTCCGTCGAGCACAACGCCGGCCCGCTCCGCGTCATGGACACCCGCAACGGCACCGGCGTCCGCAAGGGCACGGTCGGCGCCGCCGCCAAGGTCACCTTGACCGTCGGCGGCAGGAACGGCGTCCCCGTGGACGCCACCGCCGTCGTCCTCAACGTCACCGCGACCGGCGGTACTTCCTCCAGCTACGTCACGGTCTACCCCGACGGCACCACCCGGTCCAGCGCGTCCAACCTCAACTTCACAGCCGGCGAGACCATACCCAACCTGGTCGTCGTCCCCATGATCAACGGAAAGGTCGACTTCTACAACAACGCCGGCAGCGTCCAACTCATCGCCGACCTGACGGGCTACTTCACGAGCTGAGCCCCAGGGCGGCGGGCCGCCGCGGCGTACGCCGGACGCGCGTGTGCCCGCCCACGGCATCCGGACCCGGTCACGAACGGCTCCCTCGTTCGTGACCGGGCCCGTCCGCGTCGGCAGACCCGGCACCGGCCTCTGTCCGACCCGGGACCAGGTCGACTTCGATCCGACGTCCCCCCGCCGTCCTCGGCGGGAGGCGGCGGCAGGTGGCCGATTGCCTCGCTCACCCCGTCTTCGTGTCAGGCACGTGCGTCCTGATGCGCTGGCGCGTTGTCGGCCCGAGCACTGCCCGAGCACTGATGGAGGGGCGGAATCGCGTCGATCGTCTCCTGCACACGATCGACGATGTCTGTCCGATCGTTCAGTGCCCAGGAGGTGTGCTGCGCGCCGAAGAAGGAAGCGACGAGCACCCGGGCCAGGGATTCCTGGCTCGCGTCCCCGTGGAGTTGGCCCAGGCGCTTCGCCTCCGTCAACAACTCCTCACAGTGTGCGATGAAGTCGGCGAACGGACGGGTGGGCAGACCGTTGTCGATCAGGTGGCGGTCCAGATGCAGCCGCACCGCGGCCTGGAACAGGTTGTCGTCGCGGAGGGCGACCGCCACGCGGTTCAGGAGTTTGACCGTGGCCTGAAGGGGAGGCAGTTTCAGGCGCTTGACCCCGGCGGACTGGGCGGCCAGACGGGCGAAGTACTCCTCGGAGACCGCGACGGCGATGGCCTCCTTGTTCGTGAAGTGGAAGTAGACGGCTCCCTTGGTCACCCCTGCGGGCCGTACGGGAGAACATCGCGCACGGCCTGCCGCTGAGCGCACGCGACCGCGCCGCGGCCACCGCCCGGATCCTCCGATCGCATCCGCAGTGGTCCGACGCCGCCATCGCACTGGCGGCCGGTTTCTCCGCCCGCACTGTGGGCGAGATCCGGCGGGCGTCCCTGGACGAGGGCGAACAGCCCGCCGTCAGGCTGGGGCGTGACGGTCGGGTGCGGCCGTTGAACAGTGCCGAGGGACGGATACGCGCGAGTCAGCTGATCATGGAGATGCCGGGCGCATCGCTGCGCGCGATCGCCCAGCGGGCCGGGCTCTCCCCGGGCACGGTCCGCGAGGTACGCGACGGGCTGAGCCGGGGCGAGGGCCCGCTTCCGGCGTCGCTGCGGGCTTCGGACGGGGGCGGCGGCTCACCCGTCAAGACCGAACCGGCGCTCGTGCGGTAGCCGGCGCAGGCGCGCGCTCCCATCGCCGGGCAGGGTCTGCTGAAGCCCCTCATGAAGGACCCGTCCCTCAGGCTGACCGAGCGGGGGCGATTCCAGCTGCGGCTGTTCGGAACACGGGTTTTGCCCGATGGCCGGTGGACAGAGCTGAAGGAGGCCGTACCGGAGCACGGAGCCAAAGTGATCAGTCAGCTGGCTCGGCAGTGCGCGAGTGCCTGGACCGAGTTCGCCGACGACCTGGAACGGATGGCGGCCGAGTCGAGCGGCGAGTGAGGCCGGGCTGTCTCTGATGGATCTCCGCGGCGTCGCGACCCCCGGCACGCCCCCCGACTGCCTCGCGGGCGTGGGAAGTGATCAGAAATCCCCTGGGCGGGACGGCGCGGCCACACGGCCTGTGCAACCAACCGGACCTGTGCAACCACGGGTTCTCCGTAGTTGCACAGCGTCGAAGGCTCGGGCGGATCCGCCCGGAGGATATGGGAGCTGGCTGCACGGCTTTCGCCGCTTACGGACCCGCTGGGAACGACGCGACGACATCCACGAGGCCTTCCTCGGACTTGCCGTCTGCCTGATCACCCACCGGCACGTCCAGAGGCTTTGTTTGAGCGCTTCCGGAGCCCGTCTGAGGGAGGGCGGGGTCAGCCCGGCTGGTTCAGCGGGACGACGCCCTGACAACTGGTGGCCTGGGTCAGTCCCAGCGAAGAGCCTTCCGTCAGGACGGTGACACGTGAATCCCACCACCAACTTCCCTTCACATAACAGCCGTTGTCCTGGCTGAAGGTCTCGTGTTCCACTAATCTCCATCCACCACTTCGATCACCCGCTCCCGGGCGGGAGAGCATCCACGGGGGAGATGCGTGTATGAAGACTTGGGCTTCGAGAAACTCCTCGACGCGGACGGTTTCTTCGCACGCCTGTTAGGGCGGTCGCCATCAGGCGCCGACCGCAAGGCGTTGTACGGCCCTGACCTGCCCGTGGTGCTGCTCACCGGCGGTCCGGGGATGGGAAAGGGGCGGCTGCTACGGGCGGTGCACGAGCGTTTCGCCCGCCACGTGCCGGTGATCCGTCTGGACTGCGCCTCACCGGTGTACGCGGACCAGGCCGGGCCGGAGCCCGGTGCCCGCTCGGCGGCGACCGAGGCCCTGGTCGAGGCCGCCCTGCTGCTGCACACCTGGCGGGGAACGGGAGGCGCGTTCACCTTCCCGCGGTTTTTCGCGGGCTTGGCGGTGATCGCGACCGGAGTCGCGGACGGCACTCCTGCGGCGATCAGGACAGAGGTCGAGCGGTACGAGGAACTGCTCCATCCGCCGCGCCTGCGCGGTCTGGGAGTGCGCGACTTCTGGCGCAGTGTGCTCCTCGGGGCCGTACGGAAAATGCTGGAGGTCCTGGCCGGACAGGCGTTCGGCCCGTACGGGGCCGCCGCGCTCACCGCGCTGCTCGACGCCCTCTTCGAGAGTGTGACGCCCCGGGTCGAGGCGGAACTGACCCGGATCTACGGCGAGTATCCCGGCGCGGCCGGCCAGCCCAAGCACGGGCTGCGCAGGCTCGCCACCGACTTCCAGGCGGGCGGCGAGCGGCGGGAGGACGCGGAGCGCTTCCTGTTCCGGGCGCTGCGCGAGGATCTGGAGGCGGCGTACGGCGGTCTGGGGGGCTGGCTGGGCCGGGTCGGCCGCCCGGGACTGCTGCTGGACCACGCAGAGGAACCGGTGGGCGAGCAGCTGCTGCGCGCCGTGCTCACCGACCGCCGGGACGGGCAGCGCGACCGCGTGGTGATCGTAGGCACGGCTCGCCGGGCGGACGGCGGGGAATTCCTGCACGGGGGTCTGCCACCGAGGGAGGTAGCAGCGTTCCGGCCCGCTGACGGGGTGCCGGCCACCTGGTCCCGGCGCAGGGACCAGGAGGAGGACCGGGGGCCGCTGTCCGCCGGGGTGCTCATACTGCGGATGCCTTTCCTCACCGGCGACCAGCTCCGCAAGGCGACCGAACGCATACAGCTGGGCGCGGAGCGGGAGGGCGGTGTGCACCGCCGCCGTATCACCGCCGCCGTGGCCCAACTGAGCGGCGGACGGCCGCACACGGTGATCCGGCTGGCCACCGCTGCCGCCGACCACCCGATGGAGACGGACGCCAACGACCGGGCCATCCTGGACGCGGGGCTGCACCACCCGGACGGCGCCCCCGAGCGCCCGGTGACGGACGTACTGCTTCAGGAGCTGATCCTCGACCAGCTGCCGGTGCGGCTGCCGGACGAGCACCATGACCAGTGGCTCGATCTCCTCACCCATCTGTCGGTGGCGCACGACCAGGAGTGCGCGGACGTCCTGCTCCGCCAACACCAGGCGGGCCGTGTCCTGCGCCTGACGGCACATGAGGTCGCGCGGCTGCTCAACGACACCGGGTGGCCCAGCTGCGATCGGCACTTCATCGGAGACTTCGGCCTGCGCCAGCTGCTGGTGCACCGACTGTACGGGCTGTCGCGCGACGGAGCCGCCTGGTACGCCGACCACCATCTGCTGTGCGCACACTATGCCGTGGGTGAGCCGAGCGGCGGTGCGTTCCACTCGGTGATGACCCACCAGATGAACCACCACCTTGTCTCCGGCGGCGTCGACGACGTGATACACCACCTCGCCGCCACCCTCCCCGGCCGCTCCCGTCAGTGGTGCGGGGAACTGCTGGAGATCGCCCAGGCACCGTATCCGGGCGGGGCGGACGAGCGCCGCAAGCGCGCCCAGGGTCTGGTACAGGTCGACGGACCACCGTTGCGCCGCACCGTCGACCAACTTCTGCACGCCGTATGGCTGTGCGAGGAGCGCACCAGACCGACCGGGAGTGAAATGGCCCGCACGCTGGAGCAGTTGCTGAGGCAACTGTCGACCATGGACTTCGACGGCGCCGGAGAACTCGGCCCGACAGCCACCGAGTGGAGCCAACTGGCCGCGAACGAGCAGCCGTTGCTCCGCTGCGACTGCACCGATCAGCTCGGCCGCAGGAGGTGACGGGGATGCCCGGCTGGATACCCAGGTGGAACAGACTGCCCAGGTGGGGAAAGATCCTCTACGCGCTGGCGGGCGTGGCGGTGCTCGTGGCCGCCGGCGTATTCGGCGTTCCCGCCCTCCAGAAGCCGGACACCTGCCACCACGGTGTCGAGAAGATCGGTGGCGAGTGCATCGGCGTCGACGGCGCTGGCTACGCCTTCGGCACACCGGAGATCGGTGCCGTGGCCAAAGCCATCTCGGAGGAGAACAAGAGGATCGCGAACCAGCCCCATGTCACCGTGGCGATGATGCTGCCGCTCCAGTCGGACTCGGCGGCGCTGAGGCGGCAGATGCGCAGCGATCTCCAGGGCGCGTATCTGGGACAGCGACAGGCCAACTCTGGCATGGGCCAAGTACCCAGGATCCGGCTGGTGCTGGCCAACCCCGGGCTGAACTATGGCCATCAGGACAAGATCGTAAGCACACTGCTCGACATGGCCGAATCCGACAAGGACAAGCTGCGAGCCGTCACGGGCTTCAACCTCACTCTCGACGCCACCGAGAAGGCCGTGGAACGTCTGACGGAGAACGGTGTCCCGGTGCTCGCCTCCCGGATCAGCGGAGACGGGATCGCGAACGTCGAGGGGAAGAAGCAACGATTCCCTGGCCTGGCCCGAATCATCCCCACCAACGGCAACGCGGCCGAGGCACTGGCCAACTTCAACGGCGAGCGGGGCCGGGAGGACGCCAGGACGGTGCTGGTCTACGACGACCGCCCGGACGCCTACGACCAGTCGCTGGCGAGCGCCTTCCGGGGAATCCAGGAGACGGGCCCGGCAGGTCCCGCCGACATGTCCTTCGAATCCCCAGGCATCGATGAGGCCGGTTCGACCGGCAGCCAGTTCGAGCAGATCGCCAACAACATCTGCGGTTCCACGGCCGACACCGTCTACTTCGCCGGGCGCACGCTGCACCTGCGGATCTTCGCGCTCACGCTCGCCAGGCAGACCTGCGCGAACCGACACTTCACCCTGGTCAGCGGCTCCGACGCCGCCTCGCTGCGGCAGGCCATGTCTGAGAAGGACTGGGCGCAGCTGCGCGGCGAGGACGGCGCGGCGAAGGTGACGGTCCAGTACGCCGCCCCTGCGCACCCGGCCGCCTGGGACACCGAACTGGCCGCCTGGACCAAGCAGTGGAAGGAGACCCACCACCGCGAGCCCACCGCGAACGAACTCCCTCAGTACCTCACGGAGCCCAAGGCGGCCCTGGACGGGCTCAGCGAACTGATCAAGAGCACGAGCAAGGCGGGCACGGACCTTGGCTCCACCCCGAACCTGGAGGATTCCCGCACCATGCTCGTCTACGACGGCCTCGTTACCATCGGTACGGCTCTGCACGAGGTACAGGGCAACGACGCCGAGCAGGCGCCCAGCCTCGGAGACGTCCGCCAGGAGTGGTCGAAACTCCAGTCGGTGCACCGCGTGAGGGGCACGAGTGGCCTGATCTGCCTGACCAGCGGCGGGAATCCGTACGACAAGCCGGTCGCGGTGGTCGAACTGAACCCGGGCCAGGGCGTGCGCGGGACCCTGAAGTTCGTCGGTCTGGGCTGGCCCACCGGCAAGGAACAGCCGAAGAACTGCGTGATCCCGAGCGGCACTTCCTGAGAGGTGCGCAGCCAGGTCAGTGCCTTTACATATCTGCAGCAGTGGGAATCCCACCCGCCCTCCACCCATTGGTCCGGCCCGAACGGCCGCCACCGGACGGGACCTTCCCCTGTCCGAGGCGCGACTGGCTTCGTAAGTCAGCTGCCGCCCGACACCCGGCCGCTGCCCTCGGTCGCGGCCTACGACCAGCTGCTGCGAGCCGGGCAGCCGGCCGATCGCCCCGCCATCCAGGGACCGATGCCGTGACACTCAAATGCCACCGCGGGCTGACCGAACAGGCCGCGCCGCCGCCGTCGACCAGGCATGCCGCATGGCCCGGCTGCCCACCATCCGGGCCCAGTTCCCCGAACTCGCCGAAGCCGCCGCCCGGGACCAGATGTCCTATCTCGGCTTCCTCGCCGAACTGCTGATGGCCGAGTGCGACGACCGGGCCCGCCGCCGCTCCGAACGGCGCATCAAAGCGGCGCAGTTCCCCCGGGAGAAGTCGATCAGAGCCTTTGAGTTCGACGCCAACGCGAACATCGACGCAGCCGTCATTCACACCCTGGCGACCTGCGAATGGGTCAAGAAGGGCCTGCCGCTCTGCCTGATCGGCGACTCCGGCACCGGCAAGTCCCACCTGCTGATCGCGCTCGGCACCGAGGCCGCCATGGCCGGCTTCCGGGCCAAGACCATCGCCCGCTACGGACGCGTCGATCTCCTCTGCATAGACGAACTCGGCTACATGGAGCTGGACCGCCGCGGCGCTGAGCTGCTGTTCCAGGTGCTGACGGAACGCGAGGAGAAAAATCAGCGTCGCCATCGCCTCCAACGAATCGTTCGGCGGCTGGACCAGGACATTCACGGATCCGCGGCTCTGCGCGGCCATCGTCGACCGTCTGACCTTCGGCGGGAACATCATCGAGACCGGCACCGAGTCCTATCGGCTCGCACAGACCCGTACACAACAGCAAGCCACCACTTGACCTCCGGATCCGGTCCCGCAGAACACACCTCGTGATCAAGAATGGACCAGTCGATTGCCACGCTGACCACAGATCACAGCCCCCGCGCTGAAGGAGGAAACTGGTTTGGCCGCCCCCTGGGATGTTCTGGTGTCCACGAGCGTTGGTGCCGTCGCAACCATCATTGGCATCGTGGTGGGCGGCTTCGTCGGTCGCCGCAGCCAGAACCAGCAATGGCTGCGCGACACCCAGACAGCTGCCTACGGAGCCTTCCTCCAGGAGTTCACCGCGGTCGAGATCGAGCTGCGTGAGGCATACCTCGACGACCGGCCCAACAACGCCAACTGGCCACCGTTCAACGCCGCCTTGACCTCACTCAGTCTGGTCGCCACCCCCGACGTTGCGAATGCCGCCGGCGACCTGGCCGATGCGATCGGCCGCTTCGCGCTCCTGGTCGCTGACCGCAGCCCGAAGAACCGAGACAACCTGCAGCGGATCATGGCAGAACTCGCATCCGGACAGCTCGCCTTCGTTAACGCGGCCCGCAGCTCCCTCGACGGATCCCAGCAGCCCATCAACCGGCAGCTGGGAGGACCGCCGCCATGGCGCGAGATCGAGCCCTACCTCCCCACACCAGGCGCCGCTGACTGACGTCGCTCCTCAGTGCACAGGGTGGGGCCAAAACTCGCTCCCGAAAACCGCTTCCAAGATCGCTAAGTAGGGCCAGGAATGACTCGGCCACTTCACGTCCCGTCACCGCGGCTTCGATCCGCCTTTGGCTCAAGCCATGATCAGCCACACCACAAGGCATCGGCCCGCCAGTACCTACGCCCCCTGAACCAACGGAAAGAACCTGGGAGGCGTGCGTCACCGCCACTGGAGGTCATCGCGCTGCTGGGCCGCGCCGTGGCCCGGCGATCTCGGCAGAAAGAGCAGTCTTCCTCCACTTGGCCTTCGTGACACGATCTGGGCGTGACGACGTTGTTCCTGACAGTCGGCCTGCCAGGTGCCGGGAAGACCACGAGAGCGCGGCAGCTGGCCAAGGAGCACAGCGCGCTGCGGCTGACGCCGGATGAGTGGATGATCCCGCTGTTCGGCGATCCGCAGCCGGAGGGGAAGCGCGATGTGCTGGAAGGACGGCTGCTCTGGCTTGGTCTGGAGGCGCTGAAGCTGGGAACCAACGTGGTCCTGGATTTCGGATGCTGGTCTCGTGACGAGAGATCCGCGATCCGCTGGTTGGTGATGTCTGTGGGCGCGTCCTGTCACCTTGTGTACGTGCCGGTGGACCATGAGACCCAACGCGCTCGGATCGCTCATCGCCAGTCGACCACCCCTGATCAGACCTTCGCGATGAGCGAGTCGGACCTCATGCACTGGAGGACGCTGTTCGAGGAGCCCGACGCCACGGAACTCGATGGGCATGAGTTGGTAGGTCCGCCTCCTGGATGGTCAGGATGGCTGGAGTGGGCCGCCGAACGGTGGCCGTCACTCGCGTGACTGTCCGGCCAACCTTGGTGCGGCCCAGTACTGGCGCGGGAGCCTGGGGCCAGTCGCCGTGCGCTCCGAAAGCGTTGCTAGTTCTCATCGACATTTCCGAGCCCTGTGGTGGCTAACGACTCGTAACGAAATGAGCTCGTGGATGCGTCGGGAATGATCCTGCGTCAGCTCCCGTTGACGCGTCCGGATGGGGGGTGTGAGTCAGTCGAGACGAAGGGTGCGAGCAAGCCGTGTGAGGTCGACGACGGACTGTGGATACGGATCGAGCCGCTGGTGCCGGTGGTCCAGTGCCGATACCGTCACCCTGGCCGACGGCGCTTGGATGATCGGCAGGTGCTCTGCGGAATTCTGTTTGTCCTCCACACCGGTATCCCGTGGCGGTTTCTGCCCCAGGAACTGGGCTTCGGCTCGGGGATGACGTGCTGGAGACGGCTTCGGGATTGGAACGAGGCCGGAGTCTGGCAACGGCTGCACGAGCTGCTGCTCGCCGAGTTGCGGACGGCCGACATGCTCGACCTCTCTAGGGCTGCCGTCGACTCCAGCCATATCCGGGCGATGAAGAGTGGCCGGCCACCGGCCCGTCCCCGGTGGATCGAGGCAAGACCGGTAGCAAGCACCACGTCATCGTCGAGGCCCACGGAATCCCTCTGGCCACGATCACCACCGGCGGCAACCGTAACGACGTGACTCAACTGATTCCGCTGATCGAGGCCGTGCCGCCGATCCGCGGCAAGCGCGGCCAACCGCTACGGCGGCCCAGGCATCTGTATGCCGACCGCGGCTACGATCACGACCTTTACCGCGACCGGGTGCGCAGGTTTGAGGTCACCCCGCATATCGCCCGGCGCGGCATCGAACACGGCTCCGGCCTGGGCGTCTACCGCTGGGTCGTGGAGGGCACGATCGCGCTGCTGCACTGGTTTCGCCGCTTGCGCATCCGCTGGGAGATCCGCGACGACATCCACCATGCCTTCGTCACCCTCGGCTGTGCCCTCATCTGCTGGCGACGGCTGAAATTGTCGCTGTGACTCGTGTCGCCGTGGCCCACAAGTCTTCGCGTTCGTCATGGTGTTCTGCTGGACCGCTGCGGATGTGGGTCACGGCGAGCCTTGGACGCGTTGAGCGGTGTAGGTGACCGTTAGGCGCGGGTCTGCGACCTGGCCGCCGAGCTCGTCGACGAGCGAGCCGAGGCGAGTGAGGAACTCTTCGCGGTCGGGCGCGGAGAGTTCCGCGATGTTCGGGAACGTGGACCACTGATCCCGTGCGGTCTGCGCGGTCAGGATCTGCTCCCATTCGATGATCTCGACGGAGACGTTGTCGAAGTAGCCGCCCGTGGTCAACTGGCTGCGCCACCGGTCGGTGTCGAGGACGTGCGAGCGGCTGTCCCGGTAGCCGGTGTCGGCGGGCAGCAGGTCATGGTAGACCTCGTCGAGCCGGTCGCGGAAGATCGTCGGCCGCTTGACGTCGCCGAAGTCGTTCCACCACGCCGCCAGCCAGCCGCCCGGACGCACCAACCGGGCGATCTTCGCGGTCGACGTGGCCGGGTCGAGCCAATGCAGCGCTGTCGCCGCCGCCGCGAGGTCGAACCCGCCTGGCAGGTCTACAGCCTCGAAGTCACTGACGAGGACCTCCAGCCGGTCACACGCGTGATCGGCGACGAGGATCGCGGCCAGGCTTTCGCCGGGCTCGACCGCGACCACGTGCGCGCCGGCCGCCAGCAGCGGCTCGGTGGCCAGGCCGGTACCGGCACCGATCTCGAGCACCCGCGCACCGGGCCGCAGCCCGCAGCGCTCTGCCAACAGGTCGAAGACCGCGTCCGGGTACCGTGGTCTGCCTCGTTTATAGGTCAGCGCATCAGCGTTGAACGACATCCGGCGAGCTGCGCGCGTCGTGTCAGCCATCATCGATCGCTCGGCGGTGACAGCATCCCGAGCAGCTCCGGTGTCGAGGTCAGATTCTTGATCGTCCACTTCGACAGTCTGCCAGCTACGCCTTACGGGGCCACAGGATTTTCGCCCTGGGTACCATGCGCAGCTGGGAGCCACAGGTGGTCGCGAAACCTCGTGATGCTGCACAGCAATGCCGCGCTTATTTCGTTACGAGTCGTAAGTGCTGCCCAAAACCGTCGACAAACGTTGCCAGCTCTCACCTACAGGACCACGCGACCGCTGTCAGGACGAGGCCAATATGCAGGGGCCCTCAACGCCCCTGACGCCGGAAGGACGTTGCCGACTCTGCTACCGCCCGAACACCGGGCGCCCGATCGCACACGTCGCCGCCGAAGCCAGCATCTCCCGCCGTCTGCCGAAGTGGTAGCCCGCATGCGTACCCACGGCGAGGCCGCCTTGCTCGACCGCTTCTTCCGGCCACTCGATATTGAGCGCTCCGAGTCCGATGGAGCCTCCACCGATCCCGGAGCGCTTCAATCCTGGCTGTCAGTGCCGGGTGGGAGACTGCCCGGCATGATGAACCGAACCCGAAAGCGGACCTTCTCCGGTACTTGCAAGAGGCGCGTGACGCCCTGGTGTGGAAGCTCGACGGCCTCTCGGAGTACGACATCCGCCGTCCGCTGACTCCCACGGGCACGAACCTGTTGGGGCTGGTTAAGCACGTTGCCAGCGTGGAGCTGGGGTACTTCGGCGACACGTTTGGGCGGCCGTTCTTCGACGAGGACCCGCCGTCCTGGTGGTATACCGAGGAGTCGGAACCCAACTCGGACATGTGGGCCACTGCAAACGAATCACGGGAGCAGATCGTTGGGCTGTATCGCCAGGCGTGGGAGCACTCCAACAGCACCATCGCGACGCTGCCGCTTGACGCGCTCGGGCATGTCCCGTGGTGGCCGGAGGAACGCCGGGAGGTGACGCTGAACCACATCGCTGTGCGCGTGATCTCCGATACTCATCGGCACGCCGGGCAGGCCGACATCGTGCGAGAGCTCATCGACGGATCCGTCGGATATCTGGAAGGCAAGGACAACTTGCCACCGGGGGATCAGGCGTGGTGGGAGGACTACCGGAGCCGGCTGGAGCGCGTGGCGCGGGAAGCCGACGGCTGATCTCACCCTGATGCCGACCCCGTTGGATCCGGGGTCGGCCATGCGGCGCCGTTCAGCAGGCTGCGGTCCGCTTGGCCTGGCCCCCGGCAGCGACGGGGCCGCCCCGGTCGACACCGGAGCGGAGTGTGAGGACGCACTGGCCGCGAAGACGCTGGTGAAGACCCGTGATGAGGCCTCCGCCGGCTACCACCAGGTGCTCGCCGCCCACCAGACGCCCCGCCCCGCCCGCCACGTCGACCCGGCCATCGCGCAGGCGATCGAGTCGCAGACCCGCGCGCTGCGAGAGCTCAGCCGGCCGACGCGCGTTCCCCGACCCGGACCCGGCCGACCAGCCCAGTCCGATCGAAGCCGCCCGGGCCCAGCGCCGCCAGGCCGCAGCCACCGAAGCCGCCGCCCTTCGACGGGCCCATGCCGAGCGGGCGGCGATAATGCCATGTCGCGAGACGGCAGGCGTTACCGCTCCGCCGAGGCGCCCTTGGTGAGCAGCGACTCGTGGCCGCCAGGCACCATCACAGGCGTCAGTCCCCGGAGCCCGCGCCGACGAGCCTGCGGCCCGTCGCTGGCCCGCCCCGGCGCGAGTTCGCGGCCGCGAGAAGGGCCGTGCCGAGCCCCGAGCAGAGCTGCGCGAACGAGCTGCCGGAAGCGCCCAGCGCCCTTACGGCGGTGTCCATGACGCCGACGCCCGCGGTCGCCGCCTCCTGACGGATGGCCAGGCGCGGACCTCCCTTCTACGCGAAGGCCTTATGTCGTACGCAAGTTAGCCGTCAGCCCGGAAGGCGGGAGGTACAGCCTGCTGTACCTCGAACCGGGCGGACTGCGGGATCGGCCGAGGGGGGTCCTGATTCATAGCGTCGGTGAGGCGACGGCAGGAGCCGTACACAAGGCGCGAGTTGAGGAAGAGCCATGACGCACACGAACCCCTACCGGCTGACCGAGCCGCCCGCCGACGGCCCGAGCGGCGTCTCCCGCGGGGACGTCCTGCGCTCCGTGCTGTGGGCGGTGGTGGTGCTCAGCACCGTCGCCAACATGGCCGCCTCCTACGGCGGAGCCCGCACCTGGGTGCACCTGCTGTGCGGTGTCGTCACCGTGCTCTGTGCCGGCACCCTGGTCGTGCGCAACCTGCGGGGACGCAAGTGATGGCCCCCGTCGCGCCGCTCACCACGCAGCAGACGCCCGCCATCGCTCTGGCGCAGGTCAGCAAGACGTACGCGGGCGGCGTACGGGCCCTGGACGACGTGTCGCTCAGCGTGCGGCGCGGCACCTTCCTCGCCGTGATGGGGCCCTCCGGCTCCGGCAAGAGCACCCTTATGCACTGCGCCGCCGGGCTCGACTCCCCGACCACGGGCAGCATCCGGATCGACGGACGCGAGATCGCCGGGCTCAACGAGACCCGCCGCACCGAACTGCGCCGCGAACGCGTCGGTTTCGTCTTCCAGGCCTACAACCTCATCCCCTCGCTCAGCATCGAGGACAACATCACGCTGCCGCTGCGCCTCGCGGGCCGGCGCCCCGACGCCGACTGGCTGCGCACCCTGGTCGAACGGGTCGGTCTGGCCGACCGGCTCACCCACCGCCCGGCCGAGCTCTCCGGCGGCCAGCAGCAACGGGCGGCCGTCGTACGGGCGTTGGCGGCCCGTCCGGCCGTCGTGTTCGCGGACGAGCCGACCGGAGCGCTCGACCTGCGCAGTGCCCACCAAGTCCTCGACCTGCTGCGCGCCCTCGTCGACGACCTCGGCCAGACGGTCGTGATGGTCACCCACGACCCCGCCGCCGCGGCCCAGGCCCACCGCACCCTCGTCATGGCCGACGGCTGCGTGGTTGACGCCCTGGACGCGCCGACCGCGCCCGAACTCGCCGACCGGCTCGTCGCGTTGGCGGAGAGGTAGAGAGACCATGTTCCATCTCGCGGTACGTATGGCCGCCCACCGGATCACCGCACTGCTCGCCGTGGCCTGCGCGGTCCTCGGCGGCGCCACACTCATTACGGCCACCGGCGTCCTCGCGGAGTCCGGCGTGCGTTCCCATCTGCCGCCCGGCCGCCTCGCCGGCGCGGACGTCGTGGTGGCGGCCGACCAAGAGTTCCACCCGAGCGGCGACCTGCCGATCGCCCTGCCCGAGCGCGCCACTGTCCCGGCCAAGCTCACGGGCCGGCTGGCCGGGCTGCCCGGCGTCACCGCCGCGGTCGGCGCCGTCGACTTCCCGGCGGCCCTCGTCGACGCCCACGGCCGGGCCGTACCGGCCGGTGACGACCCCGGAACCGCAGGCCACGGTTGGTCCTCGACGACGCTGCTGGCTGCGCCGCACATCGAGGGCCGCGCTCCGGCCGGTTCCGGCGAGATCGCCGTCGACACCGCCACCGCGGCGGCGGCCGGGATCGAGGCGGGCGACCGGGTCGAGGTCGTCGCGAACGGCCACCCCGCCAAGCCGTACCGTGTCTCCGCCGTGGTGGGCACACCGGGCGCGGGCGTCTTCTTCGCCGACGCCACCGCCGTACGGCTCTCCGGCCGGGCCGGCGACGGCCCGCGCGCCGGCACCGTCGACCTGATCGGCCTGAAGACCGCGCCCGGTGCCGCTGACCGGGTCACCGAGGCGGTCCGCGAGCAGATGGCCGGCACCGGCCTGAAGGTCGTCACCGGAGGGGACCGGGGCAACGCGGTCTCGCCCGGCGTGGGCGCGGCCCGCTCGCTGCTCGTGCTCCTCTCCGGTTCGCTCGCCGGGATCGTCCTGCTCATCACCGGGTTCGTCACGGCGGGCGCGCTGGGCGTGGCGGTCGCCGGGCAGCGCCGCGACCTGGCGCTGATGCGGGCGGTGGGCGCGACGCCGAGGCAGATACGGCGACTGGCCGCCGCACAGTCGTCCGTCGTGGCGGGCGTGGCCCTCGTCCCCGGCGTGGCGCTCGGCTACCTGCTCGCGGGACGCTTCCACGATGTACTCGCTCAGCGCGGCGTCCTGCCCTCCGAACTCCCTCTCACCCTCAGCCTGTTGCCCGCCCTCGCCACGCTGGTGCTGACCGCCGTCTCCGTGCAGCTGTCCGCCCGGGCCGCGGCTTGGCGCACCTCGCGCATGCCGGCCACCGAGGCGGTCGCCGAGTCCCGCAGCGAGCCCCGCACCCCCTCCCGCGCGCGCACCCGCATCGGCCTGCTGCTCTTCGTCGCCGCCGGCACCATGTCGGTCGTCCCGCTGTTCTCGCGCACCGTCATCGGCGCCTCGGCAACCTCCCTCGCGGGCATCCTCGGCGCGATCGGGCTGGCCCTCGCCGGGCCCGCCCTCATCAAGGCGCTGGGCAACGCGGCGGCTCGGCGCACCCGTACCGGCGTCTCCGCGCCGACCTGGCTCGCGATGGCCAACCTGCGCGCCTACGCCCAGCGCAACGCCGGGATCGTCAGCCCTCTCGCCATGGCGGTCGTCTTCGTCCTGACGTACACCTTCGCCCAGACCACCGTCATGGCCGCCACCTCCCACGACACGGACACCGGCACGCTCGCCCAATACCGGCTCACCGCACCGGCGTTGGGCGGCCTGCCCGACGGCACGCTCACCGCCGTACGGAACACGCCGGGCGTCCGGGCGGCGGCGCCGGTCACCACGACCACGACGGTGTGGCAGTACGAGCAGTTCGGCGACCGCGACACCGAGTCCGCGTCCGCGATGGTCCTCACACCGGACGCGAGGGACGTCCTCGACCTCGGCGTACAGGACGGCGGCCTCGACGGGCTCAGCGGCGACACCGTCGCCGTGAGCAGCGGCGCCGCCCGCATGCGCGGAGCCGGCATCGGGAGCCGGGTGCACCTGGTCCTCGGCGACGGGACACGGGTCGTAGCTCGGGTCGTTGCCGTGTACTCACGGGGCCTGGGCTTCGGCCCGATCGCCCTCTCCCGCGACCTGGTGACCGGACACACGACGACGGACCTGGACCAGAGCGTGCTCGTGCGCACCGACGGCACGGCCGGGGCCGGACAGCGGGTCGCGGCGCTGGCCGCAGCACACCCCGGCCTGACCCTGGCCACCACGCGGGCCACCAACGGCGGGAGCGACACCCCGCCCGAGGTGTGGATCAACCTGGCCGTGATCGTGGTGCTGCTCGGCTACCTGCTGCTGAGCATCGCGAACAAGCTGATCGCGGCGACCGCCCAGCGCCGTACGGAACTCGCGGCCCTCCGCCTGGGCGGCACCACCCCCCGCCAGATCCGCGCGATGATGCGACGCGAGGCCGCGGTCATCGCCGCCGCCGCGCTCGTCGGAGGCCTGCTGCTGTCCGCGCTGCCGCTGGCGCTGCTGGGCCAGGGCTTCCTCGACCGGCCCTGGCCCGCGGGGCCAGTGTGGCTCCTGCCGGCCGCCGCGCTCACGGTCATGGTCACAGCGTTCCTCACCATCGAACTCCCCACCCGCCGCGCGCTGCGCATGCCGCCGTCGGAGGTGATCCGCGCGCAGTGAGTACAGCCTGCTGCACCTCCCACTGGGGCGTGCACGGCGATGACCCGGAGCCCGCGGCTGGAGATTCAATACCCGTTGGGGTCACCCGGACTACCCCGGTTCATCGGGTCTGTCCTTCGCGGATACCCCCGGCCTTCAGGCCGGGGAGGAAACGAAGCTCCTGCGGAGCAGGGCAGGGGAAGCAGGAAATCCGGCGGGCGACCGCTGGAATCCCCCGCCTTTAGGCGGGGGGAGGAAGTCCAGTCTGCCGAACCGCCAGCTTCGTCCCGCATCCAGTGCACCGTTGAGGACCTTCGCTCGACCCTGACCCTGGTCGCGACCCGGCGTTGCCGCGGCGATCTTGCCCGGCCTGTTCTGTGACAACCCGCCGCCCTGAGCCGTACTTCTTGCACTTCACCACCCCGGACGCACCATTGAGGCACTGATGCGTTCCGGCACGGGAAACCAACCGGCTATCGCTGCCGCGCTCGGTCTTTTCAAGAAGGTTGCGGGGCAAAGCCCGCTGGGCAACGGTGCGATGGCCTCTGTCCGAGGGGTGTAGGCCACTGGGTTCCGCAAGTCGGCGGCATGGGTTCGCAGCACCGGTCGTTCAACTCGCCCCAGCAGGCCGCCTCTTGGACACTGCTTGCTCGGCTCCTCCGCGTCCGTGGGCCCGGGGAGCGCCTGTCGGAGGTCGGTGCTCGCTCTGACCGGTCGTCACTCGGCAGCCGGGTTCTCCTTCTGCCACCTCCACCACCAGAGCGCGCCGGCCCGGTGGTGGTGCTCCAAGCCGTCACCGAGAGGCCCTACTCGCTCGATTGCCTTGGCGGTGCGGGGGTCGTCGCGCAGGGCGAGACCGTAGGCGGCCTCCAGGCGCACGAGTTGGTTGTCGTCGTCGAGCAGCCCTGCCAGGGCGTCGGCGACGGCGGGCGTACGGTCCCGGGAGCCGGCCAGTGCCGCCACTGGCGCACCCCGTGGGACGGCATCCGGGTCCTCGATCAGTAGGAGCAGCGCTCGGGTGGTCTCCGAGAGGAGGTCGTCGTCTCGCATGCTCGCCGTGCACGCTCTGAGCCGCACCTCGGCGTCCGGGTCGCGCATGAGGGTGCGCAGGGCGGCCCTGGCTGCCGGGGTGCGGGGAGCGTAGTCCGCGGAGAGCGCGTAGGTCACTTCGCGGCGTACGCGCGGGTCGGGGTGGTCGCAGTAGCGGAGGCCGATGGCTTCCTGGCCCGGATGGTCGCGGTCGGTGAAGGCGTCGAGCACCTTCGCGAGTATCTCGCCGTCCGTTTCTTCGGCCGACCAGGCGGCCAGGAGTTCGCTCTCCTTCGTCTCGAAGTAGGGGCTGGTGTCGAGGAACCCCCACATCCGCAGGTAATCCACCACGAACCGGCGATGGGCCGGGTCAGGGTCGTGGCGATGGGCCACCACGGCCGACCACGTCTCAAGGCTGCGGCGCTGGGTGAGGATCCAGCAGACCGTCGACCAGTTCACATGGTTCTCGTCATAGCGGCCGACAGCACGGGCGATCAGTTCGTCGACGGGGGTCAGGATGCGGAAGGCCCACTCCAGCGAGGTCAGGATGGCCCCATGCCCATCTCGTACGATCAGGTCGCCGAGTGAGACCTGATCGACCCAGTCGTATTCGTCGTCCTGAACGCGGACCGTCTCGGCCGGACCCGGTACGCCCGTCCTGCGCCGCAGTTCCTCGACCGCGCCCGTCTCGTACCAGTGGCGTGCCAAGGCGAGCATCCGTTCACGGGTGGCTTGCGAAAGTCGCAGCCGGGGCTCCTTGCCCAGCACCGCTGAGAACACCGCTGGGGAGCCGCCGTCGATGGCGCGCCACAGCGGTGTGGTCCCGTCCGGCAACACCCGGTCAGTATCCGCACCGCCCTCCACCAGCGCCTCGGCCACCGGCGCGTCGTAAGCCGTCACGGCCCCGCACAACACCGGCAGCCCGTCCGCGTCCACCGCATCCGGATCCGCGCCCGGATCCAACAGATCCCGCACCGCCTCAGCGTTCCCCGCCCGAACCGCCGACCTCAGCCGCCTGTCGAATCCCGCCTCGCCCACGCTTGTGTCCTCCAATCCGAATCGCATCGCCGGTCTCCGCCACCACGCCCACAACGCCAGCCGCCCCCTGACCACCCTCGGCATCACGCGTCGAGATCGCCAAGGCCTGGGAGCAGGCTCAGCAGGAGGCCGAAACGCCGGTTACGCGCAAGGTCGCTCTTCGCTCGGCCATGGTGATGAGCCCGGACCCCGGCGGGGTCTTCGCCGTCCTGCTGGGACTGGCCCGCCTGGGTCTCGGGGGACCGGTCGCCGGTGGGGCACAGTACATGTCGTGGATCCACGAACACGACTTCGTGCGCGCGGTGGAGTTCTTGATCGACAAGGAGGACATCGCAGGGCCGGTGAACCTGGCGGCTCCCCATCCCCTGCCGCAGCGCGCATTCATGCGCACCCTGCGCTCCGCGTGGGGTGTACCGGTGGGTCTCCCTGCGACCAAGTGGATGGCCGAGGCCGGCGCGTTCGCTCTGCGTTCCGACACCGAACTGCTGCTGAAGAGCCGCCGTGTCGTCCCAGGCCGCCTGACCCAGGCAGGCTTCGACTTTCAGTACGCACAGTGGCCGCAGGCCGCGAATGAGCTGGTGCGCCGGGTACGCAAACGGATCGACGGCGGTTCCGCGGCACGCCGGTGAACGGATGACCAAGTCGAGCGACCGTTGCGTGCCCGTCAGGAGCCCGTCGGTCCCACGGCCAGGCTGCCGCAGAAAACCCTCATCCAAGAGCCCCGCTACGCCGACCCCGTAGACGAACGCTGGGACGAGAACGCCCTGTTCATCGCCGCCGCCCGCCAGAGCGTCCCCGCCTCATCGACGAAATCAGACGCCTACCCACACAACTCGAGGCGTCTCACCCGAAGACGCCTGAAGACCCATGAGCTCGCTGCCATGAACCACGACGCCCGCTCCACGATATGCAGGTCGACGGCGACCGGGATGGGAGCTGGGGCGAGTGGTGGGCTGAGGGGATCAAGGACGTCACCACGAGCGCAGCAGCCCGACCGAGACGACCGGTCTGGTGTGATCACACACTTCTTGGGCTTGTGCAGGAGTTATATCCCACTGTTCCATATGCCCCATGACACAGCGATCTTTCGTGGGCGAGGTCAAGCGCCGCTTCAGCCCGCACCCTACTCAAATACCAAGAACGACCTGGCAGAAACTAAATCGAGCAAAAACAGACTCGGGCTGGCTGCTACTGGCGCTCAATTTTTTCACTTTGGCCCTTTTTACTGCAATTTTCATAAATTCGGCAACTTCTATGCATGCATTCTCAGTCTTCTATTGGTGGTTGAGCGTCGGTTGCATCCTTGGTCTGTTGCGGACTGGACAGGTAATGGTGTGCGTCGCCAGGGGCGGGGCAGGGCAGCTCGCACCACAGACGCCCGGGACCGTGTCAGGCAGGTACCGGGGTAGGCATACCTGAAGTCCGGACGTGGCCGGAGCGCTGTACAGCCCGTAGTTCGCATCGATGAGTCGACGCACGGTCCACGGGCCGTGCTCCTCCGGCGTCGTTGCCGTCATCGGTGATCAGCTGGCTTCCATTCGTTCCATCGGGTCCCCGTCTCAGTTTCCGTCTCCTCCAGCTTGGTTCAGGGCCTTTCGCAGCGGACCCGAGGCCGATGCCGGTAGCACTCTCGGAGAGCGGTGAACGCAGCTGAACGACCCTGAACGACGGCCACCATCCCCCATGACCACAGTTGGAAAGCGTGCGCCATTTTTGACAGCACAGACTGGCCGCCGCTTCCAGGCCATGTACCCGGCTAGGGTTGTCCAGTCGCGGTCGGATGGGTGGAGGTAGACAAGTGCCAGGGCTGGATGAGTTGACACGGTTGCTGGGCACTCCGTCTCTGCATGCGCACGCCCCCACTGACTGGAGCGGAACCGAACGCTACGTCGGGTCTTCGCTGCCCAGTGACTTCAAGATGTTCCTGGACTCCTACGGCCCCGGAGTCATCGCCGACGAACTCGTCGTCTTCCACCCACAAGGGCGCACGCCGCTCCTGGAGCGCATGCACAAGATCCACGGCACCTGGACCGAGGCACGGTCTCAACATCCCGCCGACTTCTCTTACGCGTTCCACCCACAGCCCGGCGGTCTCATCTCGTGGGGCTATGACTACGGCGGTGACGAGCACTTCTTCCTCCCGTGCGACCACCACCCCGACAGTTGGAAGATCGTGACCATGGCCCATGAGGAAGGCTGCGAAGTCTTCGATGGATCGTTCTCCGACTTCGTCATCGCGTTCATGAACCGGCTGCAAGTCATGGACGAGACCGGCAACATCAGGCCCGCGGTCCCCAGCTTCGAGCCCTACTGAGTGGGATGGTCGTTCGCGCCGTCGCTCCGGCGGCCACCGGCGGGAAGACGCCCGGGCTTGAAATGGCGCCCGGCAACGTGGGTTTTCATGGGGTCCTGGGGGTGTGCCACGTCGTTGTGGGCTCGGTCGCGGGTATTTCAGTGGCCTGCTATCGCGCCGAGCCGCGACCCTGCAAACATGACCGTCTTCTATCTGGTGCAGCACGCTGAGAAGGAACGCCAGCCCGGTGACCCGGGGCTGACCGAACTCGGGCGACGACGGGCAGACAGGACTGCCGCCTGGGCGCAGCACGTCGGTGTGCACGCAGTCTTCAGCAGCCCGCTGCGGCGCGCTCGCGAGACCGCGTGGCCCATAGCGTCCAGGGCCGGGCTGCGCATTCGAGAGGACGCCCGCCTGCGCGAGCGGATGAACTGGGATGGATCCCAACCCATGGAAGACTTCCTGGCAGACTGGGCCGCCTCGGTGAAGGACCGGGACTTCGTTCCTGCTTGCGGTGACTCCTCCCGCGATGCCGCAGAGCGATTTCGCACCTGCCTGGTCGACCTGACCAAAGAGGCGGGCCCTGTCGCCCTGGTGACGCACGGCGGGGTCACCGTGGACCTACTTCGTACCTTGATCGGTGACGATGCGGTGCCGGTCGAGTTGATGCAGCACGGCGTCCCCTCCTGCGCGATCACCACGCTGGATGGCCTGTCCGTCGTGGACATCGCTTCGGTTGCACACCTGGAGTGACCAAGTTGCCCATGCCGCCTGGCGATTCGCCGACTGAACGACGCACGGTCTGCCGCGGCAGGGATCAGACCGCCTGGGTGAGCGGCCGTCCTCCCCAGCGGATGCCCTTCTC
This sequence comes from Streptomyces doebereineriae, assembly GCF_031845645.1. NCBI lineage: Bacteria > Bacillati > Actinomycetota > Actinomycetes > Kitasatosporales > Streptomycetaceae > Streptomyces > Streptomyces doebereineriae. The sequence goes on along the minus strand of NZ_JAVREZ010000015.1, from coordinate 218,562 downwards.
ACTGTGGATGCGGGCGGGTTCCTTGCGTTCGGCGGCCAGGACGTCGCGGTGGCGGGCGTTGGCATTGCGCCACCGGAGGTGGCGTGCATGTATTGCCACGTTTGTTGACACCGGCGCCATGGTTCAGCGCGGCAGCGAGGCCCGCTTTCATGTGACTTCTCGGCGACTTCTACAGGCCGCCCACTCGCCTGCTCATCGTGTCGAGTGTCGGCCAAGGAGGACCATCGTGCAGTACGCGCAGCAATTCTTCCCCGAACCGCCTCCCGTTCGGAAACTGGTCGCCAAGCTTCCAACGCCACGCGGCGACCATCGCGACAACGAGCTGCCGGCACTCCTCCAGCAGCCCTTGGTCAACGTTCGGGTAGTGCTCGCAGACCGCCTCGGGAACATGGGCGAGATCGAACTCGACTGGGCCACGGCAGCAGGTCTCAAGGTCAATGAACAACGGGCCGTTCTTCGTGCTGAGCACATTGCCTGGATGCGGCTCGCCGTGGAGCAGCTGCTCCACGGCACCGCGGTCGTTGATCGTTCGTCGCAGGCTTGCCAGCCTGCCGCTGAGGAACGCGCGGTCCGCGTCGGCGAGCTCCGGCGAGCGATTCGGGTCGGTGACAACGTCTTCCGCCTGCGTGATTCGGTCTGTGAACCTCTGGCTCGGCACATCGACCTTGCGCATGCCGGCGTGCAGCTGCTCCAGCGCCTTGGCGTAGTCGACTGGTGAGGTGTGAGGTGTCACGGGCTCGCAGTAGGTCCACAGCGTCACTGCGAAGCCATCGCGCGTGTACACACGCGGGTCCGCCCGAGGCTCCAAGGGACACACCGGGCATCCGACCTCGGCGAGCCGCTGAGCGAGTTCGACTTCGAACTGTGCAACCTCTTGTCCCACAGGGGCGACCCGGGCAAAGACGTCGCATGGCGTCAGCCGCAGTGCCAGCTTGTTCGAGTTGTGGAGAACGATCGCGTCGTTGGCCGGCAGGTCGAGGGATGCGGCGACCGAAGTCGCAGCCGCGATCGCACGCGTGACGTCGGTCATCTCCACGCTCGAATCTTGGCACAGATGAGCGAGAGCGATGCCAACCCGCGTGGCCAGGTGCCAACTATCGTCGCTTTGCATATCCCGACGGCCGTCCGCGGACCGGAGGTCGTGCCGCCGGCTCCGGCGGCCTGGGCGGCGCAGGCACCGCCAAGGGTGTGGCCGGACGTGTAGGAGGCACGGCTCGTGGTGGCGTAGTCAGTGGCACGCCCAAGTCCGGTACAGGCGCGGGCAGGGGCACTGCCGGCGGTTCGGGCCTGCACAGCAGCCGCGGTGCCGCAAGCAAGCGAGGAGCCAGAGCCGTTCGCAAGGGAGGCGTCGCAGGCACCCCCGGGTCGCGCACTGGCCGCCGCAAGGAAGACGAATCGCCCGGAGAATCCGCAGCCCACCCAATTTGACGGAAGGTCAGTTTCGTGAGGCCTACCGTGAACCCAGCGAACGAGCTGTCACAGCCAGCTAAACCTCACAACAAGTTGGACAGAGCCTGAGAAGCAACAACGTCTGGCGGCGAGTTTCGGCAGCCCCGTGGATCGGCTGGGCTACACCGGGCCGGATGTCAGACCGGCCGCCTACCATGCCCGGTTATGGCCGATGACGTGCTCGACTACTCGCAGCCCGGACCCTTCACGAGCCTGGACGCGACGCAACTCCATCTCGTCGAGAGCCTGCCGGATGACCCTGTTGGTATCTGTGCCGCCGCGCAGGGCCTGGTCATTCAGCCCGCGGACGCCACCGCGGTAGGGATCGGCGAGGCTCGGCTCGCGGAGAAGAACATCCGGCCGGTCAGCGAGTTGATCGCCGCCCTGATCGCCCTCGATCCGTCCCCGCTGCAGCAGGCTCGCACCCCCGAGACACGAGTGATCGGCACCTGTCGGCACTTCGCCACCATCGCCTGCGCATTCCTGCGAGCGAGGGGCATCCCCTCGCGGGCCCGGTGTGGCTTCGGGACCTACTTCCTGGAGGGCTGCGGCGTCGACCACTGGATCACCGAGTACTGGAATGCCGACCAGCGGTGCTGGGTGCGCGTCGACACCGAACACCTCGGCAAGACGTATGTCGAGCATCCCGAGGATCTCGCCCCGGGCGAGTTCCTGACCGGCGGCGAGGCATGGGTTCAGTACCGCCAAGGGTTGGTCGATGGCCAGAAGTTCGGGGTGGCCGGTGTCGATTTCGCCCGGGGACCGGCCGAGATCAGCGGCAACGCAGTCCGCGACCTCGCAGCGCTCTGCCGAAGCGGTGGCCGATGGGCAGGAAGAGCTCGTTGAGTTCACGGTCCCAGGTTGCGTCGGCAAGGTCGTCGATCAGGCGGGGAAGCTGCCCTCATCACAGCCCGGACAGTTCTCGATGCCACTCGTTGGAGGGGCGGTCCGGCGAGACCGCCCCTGACATGCCGTCAGCCCAATACACTCCCGACGATCCCTCTGACCAGGCCTGATAGCGAACCGCTGCTGGAGTACTAGGGCACCCTGTATCCGGCGGCGCGGAACAGTTCGTACCATTCGGATCGGGTGAGTGGGAGGTCGGAACCGAGCGCGGCGGCCGTGACACGTTCTGGCGTGGTCGTGCCGAGCACGACCTGCATCTGCGCGGGATGGCGCGTGATCCAGGCGACCGCGATCGCCTCGGCCGGCACGCCGTACTTGTCGCTCAGCCGGTCGATCACCGCGTTCAACTCGGGGAAGCGTTCGGAACCGAGGAACGGGCCGTCGAAGAATCCGGCCTGGAAAGGCGACCACGCCTGGATGGTGATGTCGTGCAGGCGGCAGTAGTCGACGATTCCGTCATCACGTACGACCGACTGATCGAGGTCCTGCATATTCGCGGCAACGCCCTGCGCGATCATAGGCGCGTGAGTGATCGACAGTTGCAGCTGGTTCGCCACGATTGGTTGCGTCACGTGCTTGCGCAGCAGGTCGAGCTGTCGGGGGGTCTGGTTGGAGACGCCGAAAGCACGCACTTTGCCTGCCGCCGACAGCTCATCGAAGGCGCGGGCCACCTCTTCCGGCTCGACGAGAGCGTCGGGACGGTGCAGCAGCAGGATGTCGAGATAGTCCGTGCCCAGTGCCTGGAGTGAACCGTTCACGGACTCGATGATGTGGTTGTGAGAGAAGTCGAAGTACGGCCCGTCCTTGACGATGCCAGCCTTCGACTGAATGACGAACTGCTCACGCTCCGACGAGCTGAGCTTCATGGCTTCCGCGAAACGACGCTCGCAGCCGTGGTCGTCCGAGCCGTAGACGTCGGCGTGATCGAGGAAGGTGATGCCGGCGTCGCGCGCAGTGTTCACCAGCCTGCGCACCGCCTCGTCGCTCATGTTCTCGATGCGCATCAGGCCAAGGACGACGTTGGGGACCACCATGTTGGTGCCGGGCAGAATGAAGGTCTTCATGTGACTCTTTCGCTGTGACTTGAGCGTTTTCAGACGGAAGAAAGTGCGAACTGGTCAGCCGTGGGCTCGAGATCGGCCGCGGCTGCGGAGTCGCGGATGCTTGCGGAACGCGATGCCGCGAGGTCCTTCACGCTCGCGTTACCGCCGAGCGGGCTCCAGGGCAGGAAGGAGAGGACGAGCTTGGTGCACTGCTCGAGTTCTCCCCGGCTGGAGTGGAAGGCGGGCGAGAACTGGTCCTGCACCGACACGAGCCGACCGCCGAGCACTTCGCTGGCTAGGTCGATCTGTAGGACGCCGGCGTTTGAGATGCCGGCCATCACGACGACAACCGCGTCGAGCAACTCCCATATTGCACCTACCGGGACGGCGGGCTCGAACGATGGAACCGGTAGGGACCGATCGCGTCGACGCCGAGCCGGCGGGCGGGGCCCGATCACGGAGACGGTCCGGTCGTCGAGAGTGCGATGCTGCATGAGTCTCCTCCTCCCGGACGCCTTGGCGAGTGCGCGGTGCCGTGCGACGTCGCGTGCTCACTCTAGAAATTGCCGATCTAGAAATCCAACAGCTGTTGGTTCTGATATTGAGAACTGTGGGATGTGAATGGATCTGGGCCAGACGGCGTGCGTGCCTGCGATCGCTGAACGATGCGGGGCAGGTCGCCGTGGCGCTTCAGGACCTCGCCCTCAGGGGGGCGCGCCTTTTGAGGCTCGCCGAGGGTCTCCTGACGGACGCCGAGGCAAGTGAGGGCTCCACGGAACGCATCGAAAAAGCGGAGGAAGTCGTCCAACTCCTGAATGGCCAGACGCGGGCCCTGACTTTGTCGCGGCCTCAGTTGGCGGAGGCACGGCGTGTTCGGGCGGTCGAGTTGTTCGAGGAGGGTGCCTCGAATGCGGTGATCGCGCGGGCGGTGGGTGTGTGTGGCGAGAGTGTGCGGCGTTGGCGTCGGGTGTGGGAGGAGGGCGGCGTTTCGGCCCTGCGGCGGCGTGCATCCACCGGTCGCCCGCCCAAGCTGGACGACGCCCAGGTCGAGACCGTCCGGGCCGCGTTGGCCCGAGGAGCTCAGGCTCATGGTTTCGAGGCCGACCTGTGGACCCTGGAGCGAGTCGGCGCCGTCGTGGAGCAGGTAACGGGGGTGTCGTTGTCGAGGGCGTCGGTGTGGCGACTGCTGACCGGCCGACTCGGATGGAGTCTGCAACGTCCCGAGCGCAGGGCGGTCGAGCGGGACGAGTCCGAGATTGCCCGCTGGATCGCGCACGAGTGGCCCCGCATCAAAAGGGGGCCGTGAACACACGTGCCTGGATCGTGTTCCTCGACGAATCGGGCGTCTCTTTGCTCCCCCAGGTCCGCCGCACCTACGCACCCCGTGGCCGGACCCCGCTGCTGCGGCACCGCCTGAATTGGAAGCGGGCGTCGATGGCCGGAGCCCTGGGCTACCACTCCACCGATCCCGAACGCGGGGCCCGTCTGTGCTTCCACCTCAAGCCCGGCAGCTACGACACCACCGCCCTCATCGAAGTCCTCGAGCAGATGAAGGCGTTCTACCGCGGCGAGCAAGTGGTGCTGGTCTGGGACGGCCTGTCGGCCCGGTGGAGCCGGGCGATGCGCGCCTGGGTCACCGAGCAGGACTGGCTCACTCTGGAGCGATTACCCGCCTATGCTCCCGAGCTGAACTCGGTGGAACTGCTGTGGTCCTCGCTCAAGAAGCGTGAACTCGCCAACCTCGCCGGCGACCACCTCGCCGATGTCGCCGACGCCACCGAACAAGGCATTCACCGCATCAACCACAACCCACAACTGCCATGGTCCTTTCTCGCCCACACTGGCCTGACCATCCACCCAACACACCCACCGAACTTACGAAAAGATCAGTAAAAGCGTGTTTCCATAAGTTCTGTGCACAACGAGGGTTGAGGTGGTTGGGGCACCGACGGGAGTCGCCGATCAGTCTGTACGGACTGTTGAGCGAGGGGATTCCCGTCTCAGGGTGATCGTTTCCCGGCCGGTGGTTTCACTCCAGCGATGTTGCCCCGTAGGGAGTAGGGAATCTTCGGTCTGGACAGTGGCCCATTTCACTATTCGAGAAGCAGATCCGCAGAGCCTTCTACTGCTGGGCCGCAGCCGTCGGGAAGACCCTCGACCACGAACGCGACGGCCTCCTCGGGGGTTTGAGCGTAGCGATCCGGAATGTCTCGACCTTTGTGGGCGCGTCGTGCCCTCCAGCCGCCTCCCAGCTGGGGAAAGAGGCTGGGGACGTCGTAGGACCATGGGGAGTGAGTGCAGCGGCTGAACTGCAGACTCCCGTGGCTGATCAGGGGAAAGAGGCTCCGCAGTCGCGGGTTCGCGTACGCCGCTTCGACGATGTCGTGGTCGATCAGTCGATCCGGGGTGTTTCGTACGAGCTGCCATTTGAAGGCAACAGCCTCGCCTCGCTCGTGAGCCAAGGTGAGCTCGTCGATCTCGAGGAACGGCCATCTGTCGCCCAGTTCGCGGACTGAGGCTCCTGCCTGCCATGCGTGCGCGATGTTGACGACGGTCTGCAGCTCGGCGGTTCGGCCGTAGGCCGCTTCTCCGACCCCGGTCCACCATATCCGGATGCCGAAGACTCGCTCCTGCTGGCCGAGTGTCACGACAACCGAGCCGCGGGACGCGTCCACGCTCGCGACGACGAGTCGCCAGCTGTCTGTCGGAGACTCGGGGCTGCTGACGGTGCCGAGATCGACATGCATGTCGGCGGCGGCATGGCGAAGGGCTGCCACCCAGTTGCCGTTGGCTGCGGCCACTTCCGGATAGAGCAGTGGATCGGGCTGGATGGCAGGTGGGGGGCCTGTCGGGTGAGGGGCGTCCATGCCGGTGATTGTTGCGGATCGTGCGCAGTGCTACCAGTAGCGTCTGCGGCCTCGCCGGGCGTTCGAGGTGTCAGCATCGTCCGTCTGCCCGACGAGTCGTGGTCAGTGTGCGCCCGCCCATCGTGTTCGCCAATGCCGCCGACGCCGAGCGTGAAAGGCTACGCAGCCTGCTGCGGGGCCCTGGCCCCTGCACAGCGCGGGCGGTGATGGTGCTGCTGTCCCTGCAGGGCCTGTCACCAGCGAAGATCTCCGAGCTGCTGGAGTACGACGCGGCCACGGTGCGTCGCTGGATCGGCAGCTTCAACACCGGCGACGTGGCGGGCCTGACAGATCGGCCCCGCAGCGGACGGCCGCGATTGGGCGGGGGCTGGCTGACCGCGCGGATCACCGCGCTCCTTGAGCGGCCCGGGCCGTGGACCGTCCACAGGCTGCACCGCTATCTCGGGCGGCCACTGATGTCTCGCCGCACGCTGTATCGACGCCTGCGGCAGGTGGCCGTGTGGCGGCGGCCGAAGCTGATCGCCCGCGGTGATCCGCACCGGGACGCCGTCCTGGCCGCCATCCGCCGCCGCATCGCACCGCTGCCCGACGGCGCGAAGGTCTTCGCCGTCGACGAAACGCACGTCCACCTGCTGCCGCACGGGCTTGCTGGACCCTGCCCGACCCGCGCCGCGAGATCCTCACTCCGGGCAAGAACCGGCAGATCACCGTGCTGGGAGCACTGGAGGTCACCACCGGCATCCCGTTCTACCGGCTCGGGCGCCGGCGCGCGGCCGACTTCCTCACCCTGCTCCAGCATCTGATCACCGCCTTCCCCGATGCGTCGGCGATCGCGGTGATCTGCGACAACGACCAGATCCACCACGCCCGCACCATCCGCGACTTCATCGCCTCCCACCCGGGCATGCACCTGTTCACAGATCGGGGCCGATTGGAGACGTCTCGGTGGTCCCAATGGCGTCGCCGTAGCCACACGGGTAGGGCTGTGCATCCATATGAGGACCATGGTGAGGGGTCGACGGCCGGTCAGGAGATCTTGCGGGCAAGCTCGGCCACTGCTTTGCCGTCGTACGCGGCGAGGAGTGCCCGCAGCGACTCGCAGGCCTGGGTGTGCTTCGCGTCATCCAGGCCGACGCGGGTGCGCGCCCTGGCCCAGGCGATGTCGTTCTCGGCGCTCTGAGCGAGCCGTTCCAGCCCGTTCATTCCCTCGATGGACCTGCGAAGGCTGGGCTGCAGGGCGGGCCATCTCGCCGTGATCTCGGCAAGGATGACAAGATGAAGTGCTTCCGCCACGCTGAGCTGGTTGACGCCCTTGCCCTTGCGTGCGAGTACGCGAAGGTGGAACTGCCAGATGGTGAGCAGTCGTTTCGCCTCGCGGATCGACACGTCGTTCTGGGCGCACAGTCGCTGCTCGATGCGTTCGCGGATCGTCGGGTGTGCCTCCAGTGCCCGCGTGTGCGAATCCCGCTCTGCCTGGTACGTCAATTGGCGCTCTTCTGCGGTGGGGAGAGCTGCGGCGGACGGGGTGGCACCGAGCGTGCCCGTACGAACGAGCGGCGCCGCGGTGCCGGCGGGTGCGGCCCGGGTGGGTGTCGAGTCCGGGGTGGCGTTTTCGGTGACCGCCCCTAGCAGTCCGGCCAGAGCGGTGGCCACGCTGGTGTGGGCGACTGACGGCAGCGTGACGGGGAGCTGAATCAGCTTGCGGAGGAACGTCCAGCCCCAGGAGGGGTCTTGATGGGTCTGCAGTGCCTTGGCGGTGGCGAGGTCGGCATAGGCGCGGTCGAGGTGCGCTGCGACGACGATGGGATCGAGGCCGAGTACGAACCGGCACAGTACAGACGCGGCTTGGTGCCCGGCGGGGGTCGGTTGCTGAAGGGCGCCCGATAGGAACAGGTTGATGGCCTCGAAGACGTCAGCTGTGGCGCTGGGGGAGCAGCGGTCGAGGTCGTCGATGAAGACGACGAGTTCATGGCCGGTGTCCTGGAGGCTGGCGAGTAGTTCGCGCATATCGTGCTGGACGAGGTAGAGGTAGCCGGACCTCGCGTTGTAGTACGGGTCGCGTAGGGATCCGTCCGTGCCGGCCTCTGCTCCTGGTGCCAAGGGCCCGCTCAGCACGGGGCCGTCCAGAATCTCCCCGCTAAGGAAGGAGCGTGCGCGGCCGATCAGGAGGCGGCCGAGGGTGTGGAGCACTCCCAGGGTCACGAAGAGGAGCGGCAGCCCGAGGGCGAGTTGCACGGCGGTGATGTGGTGGTCGGCGATCGTGTAGGTCTGGCCTCCCTTGACCAGTTGGGCGACTGCCGGTGCCAGAAGTGCGAACACGGCGACGCGGAGCAGGGGTGACAGCATGCGTCGGAGCATGGTGCGGCGTAGGTGTCGGCAGTCGAGACGGGCTCGGTTGCGCTGCAGCCAGTACCTCTCGCGGGCGCGCTTCCTCTCTCCGAGCGCAGGCCCGGTCGCTTCCACGACGGCTCTGGTCAGGCCGGCCCAGATCTGGTCGCGTGTCTGGTGGGCCCAGGGTGTGAAGTGCGCGGTCACCACGCTCGAAGGTGCGGGCTGTACCGGCCCTCCAGCCTCCTTCCCGCGGTGGCTCGTGGCGGGCGTGAGGTGTGGTGCACCGCTGTAGGGTTGCCGCAGCAGACGGTACGCCGCCAGCGCCGACAAGTGCTGGCCGTGGCCTCGTCGTTGCCACCATCTGCGGGCGGTACCTTCTGTTGGTGGGGCGGGGTTCCGCCGGGCGATCTCGCTCTCGATGAGCCGCATCATGGTCGTCTTGCCCGAGCCCCACGGCCCTTCGAGTGCCACTACGGAAGGACCGGTCGCGTCCAGGTTTTGCCGGGGCCTGCCCGAGTCCGGTCTCCAGTCCTTCGGTACGAGCAGGTCGGCTACGGCGTCGACGAGGGGCTGGCGGTCGAGGAGGTCGGTTTCGGCTGGGCGATCACCGAAGCCATGAGTGTGTACGGAACCGTCCCCTGCGGGGTGCCCTGAACTGGACTTCGGCTGCGTGGTGCCTTCGGATGATGCCTCACTGGTTGCCCTGACCTGTCGGGTTGCCCTCAGCACCTCCACCAGGGAGGCGGTGCCCGGATGCGCGGCGAGCAGCGCGTACATGGCCTGTGCCTGCACGGCGATCATGGCCGCGTATTCGTCACCGGCCAGATCTGGTGTCTCGATGGTGTTGGCGATGGCGTCCCAGTCCTTGTCTTGCAGACCGGGGATGAGGGGAAGGACATGCGCGAAGGCATGAGTGGCGGATTCGAAGGCCCGCCTTCTGTCCGTGGGGTCTCCCAGCGGGGGAAGTTCGACATGCAGGGCCCTTTGGTACAGATCGCTGGCCAATCCCCGTCCTCGCTCGACAAGCGCCCGCCACCACTGCGTGGACCGGGCCACGACGAGGATCCGGATTCGCGCGCTGGATAGAGCAAGCGCGGCTTGCTCGGCGAGCTGATAGACCTGCGCTTCCCGTCCTGCATCTGCTTCATCGACGATGACCAGCAGGTTTCCGCGTATCTGCGAAACGGCGGCCAGGCCGCTCTCAGGAGCATCGGGCCTCAACGTGCCAGTGATCCAACGACGTGCAGCCATCCGCCTCGCCAGCTCCAAGGCCAGGCGCGTCTTGCCGTACCCGCCAGGGGCAGTGAGAGCGCTGACACTGACGGAGTCCTGGCTCTCACACCAGTCGTGCAGGTGCTCAAATGCCGGTACTTGGTCCTCGAAGGGGACAACAGCCCGTTCCGGGGCCAACAAGGACGCTGGTGACGAGAATCGACGCGGGGGCAGCGGAGGCTGCAGGACATCGGCGAGTTCACAGACCTCCAGGCACCATGGCACGCCCGCGCGCTGAGTGAACAGCGACACAAATTCTGCTTCGTCCGCGAGGGATTCAACGCGCGTCGCGTTCAGGCTGCCCCGTTGATGTGCGACGGCGACCCCCACGAGCAGGTCGCCCACGAAGACGGGGGCCCCGGACATGCCACTGAAGGGAGAGGGGCCGTCAGCTCGGTTGGGGACGGCAGTCACATCCAGCTTCCAACGGGCCGTGACCGCACCCGACACCGGGCTGATGGGGCCGGTCCACTGATGAATGTCGAGCCGTCCTTCGTTCGTCCGCGCGAGCTCGGGAAAGCCCGTGACGTGGGCGGCCACGGGGAGGATTCCCGCCAGCGTCCCCCAGCGCACGGGCTCCGCGAGATGACGGCGTGAAGGGTCGCTTTCGTCTCGCAGGCCGAGGAGCGCCAGGTCCATCTCCTCGTGCATCCACAGCACTTCTGCCGAGCTGAACGCATCTTGTCCCATGAAGCGGACCTTGGCGTCTTGCCCGTGACCAGCAAAGAGATGGGCGGCGGTCAGCAGGGTGTCGTCCGCGATCAGATAGCCCGTGCCCTGCATGCGGCCGTCCCCGCGCGTGCCCAGGACCAGGGCGACCCGCTCCACCTCGAACCTCATGCAACCCCCAGCCGTGCACTGGGCCGAGATCGGCCCCGCTCACCAACTACTACCAAGACCATGTTGCGTGACCTGTTCGTATCACCTCGACACCGGCAGCGGACCGGAACTTCGCAAACACCGGCGCCAGGTGGCGCAACAACACCTGGTCCACTACGAGCCTGCCACCTCACATCCGGCACTGCTGAGAGGCCCTGGAGTCACCTAGCGCGTTTTCGTGATCGTCGATGGGAATCGATGTGTCGCCCTGACCACTCTTTTGCGCTCAGCGCCCGGGCAGTCGGCGGATCCTGGCTACCGATCTTCGATGGGGAACGCGCTGGTGCGGGGAAGGTCTTGTTCGGCCCAGGCGCCCATGGTGGCCAGCACGACCTCGAGTCGTGCGCCTGCCGGGGTGAGTTCGTACTCCACGCGGGGCGGGATCTCCGGATAGGCCGTGCGGGTGACCAGCCCTAGGAGTACGAATCGTCGCAGCCGTGAGGACAGGGTCTTGGGGCTGATCCCCGGCAGCCCGGCGCGCAGCTCGGTGAAGCGTTTCGGTCCGGTCAGCAACTCCCGCACGATCAGCGTCGCCCAGGGCCCGTCCAGCACGGTCAGGAACCGGGCGATCGGACATTCCGGCAAAGGGTGATCCAGCTCACTCATGCTCTCCCCATTAGTTCATTTGAGGGAACTGATTGGGACTCGCGGGTCGATCCGTGTGTATCAGCTGGGCGTAAGCGTGGGTTCGGCGGGAATTGCGGGGTGGGTCGCGAGGCGGCGGGCTTCGGCTGTGACCTCGGTGTCGACCTAAGACGGGCTGTTGGGCGAGAGCGACCAGGTCGCGGTGCTCGCTCCACAGGTCCTCGTCCGCCTCCGGCAGGAGAAGGACGCGGTCGGGGCGCAGGGCGTAGATGGCGCCCTCGTCGTGGGTGACCATCACGATCGCGCCGGGGTGGGCACCGGACAGCGGACAGGACCTCGGTATGGGAGAGGGGATCGAGGTTGTTGGTCGGCTCGTCCAGCAGCAGCAAGTTCGCACCGGACTGGTCTTGGTCCCCGCGGTGTTGGCCGTACGCCGCTCGCAGGATGCTGTCCGCGCCTGCTCGGTGTGCTGGGAGCGGCAATATTCGTGGAGTGGGGCCCGCATGTCTTTGGGGTTGGAACGGGGACCTACACTCGGCCCGTGATCGCCGCCGGCCAGACCATTTATCAGCTCAGCGAGAAGTTCGGTGAGTCCGACGCTGTTGTCTGGATCGTACTGCTCGTGATCTGGACTGTGACGGCCAAGTGGAGGCAGTCAGCTGTAGCGCAGGGCGAGGACCCAGGTCGTCTGCAGCAGCTCGGCCGCAAGCGATCGCGCTGGATGGCGGTATGTCTTGTCGCAGTTGCGGTCTTGTGGCCCGTTCTTGACTTCTGCTTCCTCCTGAACTTTGGCTGCGACTTCGCCTCGTGTTAGTGCCGCAGCAGGCAGCATTTGCCCGTCGAGAAGCGGCGTCGGGTAGGGCGTGTTGGACGCGGCGGTCGTAGACGGCCGCGAAGCGGCCCGCCTCCACTACCGCCGTCCCAGGGGAACCCATCGCTCCTGGCAGGGCTGCGACCTCGACCTCACCGGCGTCACCGTCGACGGCGACATGGACTTCTTTGGCGCGGAGTTCTCCGGCGGCATAGTGACCTTTACCGGTGCAGAGTTCTCCGATGGCGCGGTTTACCTCGCCAACGTGAAGTTCTCCGGCGGCGTAGAAGATGTCTCAGTTGGCGATGGAGCCCTGCCTACAACTCGTACCAATCACTCAGTTCACCAGGCGTCCCTGTCTGGATGAAGTCGTGAACGATGTCCCAGGCATGATCCATGGACAGTGCGACGTCTGCGGTGAACGCGTATTGCTCGTCCATGATCAACACTTCGACCTCTGCGCTCGGTGCCGCGGAATCATCGCCTACACGAAGAGACACTCCGCCAGAGTTGTCGAAGAGGTGGAGGACAGCGTGATCTCCTTTGAAGCCAAGAGCCAAGTAGGGGAGATCGCCGTCTGGCCGCCGGATCTCAAGGTAGCCCTGGCCGAGGCCGGTTCCGAGGGCCTTGATGTGAGCCTCAAGGTCCTGGACATTCGAGTGCCGTTCGAGCCCTGAGAACCAGCCGGTCTCCAGTGCCGTCGCCGCCCACACCACATTCATTCCTGCTCCTCCCATCCTCGTCACGCTACCTGGCCCTCTTCCCTGCCGCTTTCACGGATATCCGCCCTGTGCACACCGGCGGTAGCAGATGAGGGCACTGGCCAATGCAACGAAGGCGAGGAAGTGTTCAGCCTTCCGTTCATAGCGACGATGCAGTCGGCGGCAGCCGTTCAGCCATGACATCGTGCGCTCAACCACCCAGCGGTGCCGCCCGAAACGAGCCGGAGGACTGGTCGTGCTCTCCGGCTCACTGCCCGACCAACTCCGTGCGGCGCTGGCCCCGCTCGCGCCCGCGTTCGACGCCGCCGAGCGACGCACCCAACCGTGAAGTCGACCCCACTGGGGTATCCGCCGGGCAAACAGAAGCTCCGGAACCGGGGCCGGGTTGATGGCGTTGTCCCGGCCCCGGGCGTGAAGCCGAAGCCAACCGCTCTCGACGGCCAGCCGGTTGTTGTCTTCCCAGCAACCAGCGGGTGCCGGTGCTTACGGGCAGTGAACCACCCCTCCATGGTCTGCCTCCCACTGGTTCGGACCCGGCGGAATCGTTCGTTGAGCACCTGATGCAGACCGTCGACGCCTAGGCATGCCGCCGGAAGCGGCCACGGTGGCTGTTCCGAACCGAGAGGTCTGGGGTGGATCCCGTCCGGAAGCGCGACGGCCCCAACACCCCTGCCCTGGGGACTGTCGTCAAACCCTGGCCAACGACGATGTGTCAGAGTCTGCGCATGCTCGAGATCGTGGTGAAGACGGAGAACCGGGAGCGGTACGTCCGTGCGTCCGCTGAGGAGTTGGCGGGGTTGGTCCGGCGAATCGGTGGTGACGGTGACCGGTTCCTGGTGGTCCAGCGGATACCTGACCTGCCTGATGTCTTCGCCCAGGTCTGGCACAAGGCCGGTGGTGACTACACGCTGGAGTACCGCGACGGTGCCGCTGACCGGCACTTCCAGGCGATCGCCGACGGGCCCGAGGCCGTGATGGTGGCGATTGCCGGCTGGGCCCGCCAGGAGGCCGGTTGGGACGGTGGTCTGGCTTGGTCGCTGCAGGACTTGGGCCCCGCCCGCGAGGTGCCGCCGCTCGACCTGGACGAAGACGAGCGGGAGGAGTTGGAGACTCGCGTCCGCGAAGTGCTGGTCGGCGGCTACGCCTCCCGCGCCGAACTGGCCGAGCTTGCTGAGGAGTACCTGGTCACCAAGGCCCGCCGGCCCGTTTCGCGCGAGCAGGCGGAGGCGCTGGCCGACCGGTTGTGGCTGGAGCGGGTCGCGGAGCAAGCCGCGTGGCAGGGCGAGACCGACCCTGAGCGGCTCACTCGCGCGTTCACCGCCCTGCAGGAGGCCGGTATCACCTCCCGCGAGAATTTCACCTGTTGCCGTAGCTGCGGCCAGTCCGAGATCCGCGGTGAAGGCGGGCCCAACGCCCGCGGCTTTGTCTACTTCCACACGCAGTGCACGGATTCCGCCGCAGCCGGCCACGGACTGATGCTCCTCTACGGCGGCTTCGACGGCTCGTCCGAGACCACTGCAGCCATCGGCCACGAGGTCGTGGCTGCCCTGGAAGCAGTCGGCCTCCACGCCGAGTGGGACCGTGACCCCGGCCGGGCCATCACCGTCACCCCCCTGGACTGGCGCCGCCGCCTGGTCGGTTAGGGATCGGCGTCAAAGATCACACCCGTATGAGGAGTGAGGCGAGGGTGACGGCTGCCTGATAGCACTCGGCCGTTCTGTCGTATCGCGTTGCGATGCCGTGCCACTGCTTCAGCCTGCTGAAGCATCGTTCTTCGTGCCGGGCGACGGCCTGCTGAGCATCCATCACCTCTCTGCCCTGCCCATCGCCGGGCGCGCCGTTCTCCTCGATGTGGACCGGCATCTGCGTGCGCGGGGACGCCCCATCGAACCGCACTCCAGCGGGCGGTGTCAGCCCAGGAACTGGAGGAAACCGGCGTCGCACAAGGCACTGACCTGCGGCCCGGCGACATCGTGCTCATCCGCTTCGGCTGGCTGGGCTGGGCGAGGCCGCCGCAGAGGTGAGGGAGAGCCTGCGTACCCACCAGACCCACCCCCGGACTGGAGCGGTCCCATGAGACCCTCGCCTGGCTGTGGGACCGCCGCGCCAGCCTGGTGGCCGCGGGCAACTTCGCCCCGGAGCGCTGGCCCGCAGCCCTGGACAGCCCATTTCTCACCCGCGCGGAGCGAGAAGAGGGCGTAGGGGATCCGCACTCGGGAATCATCGTCGGCGGGGTGGGTTCCCCGGCGAACGCGACAGCGCTGCGCTGAGGAGCGTGTCATCACGGTTTCGTCGCCCTCTGCCTCCGCTCGTTCGGTTGCGGTCCTGCTTTGGCGCCGGCCGTCGACGCCGCTTCTTGCCCCGAGTCGTGTACGGCGATGACGGCGTCGGAGGGGGACCGCGGGGTGTCGAGCGGTGACGCGTCCTGGCCGCTGCGACGACATGGCCGGACTCTCGGGGATGCCCTGGTCGATGCGCATGCGCCCGGAAGGCATCACGTCATGGTCTGGTCGAATTCGTCCTTGTTGAGCGCGCGGTGGTGCAGGGGGCTCGGGCGGTCGCGGTCGTGGCGCAGGCCGTCGAGGAGGAGGACCTGGTAGCGCCTCCACAGCTCGGGGGCGACGGTTCGGCTGTGCTCGGTGACGGCTCCCAGCATGAGCTGGATGAGGGGGAAGTCGGTGGGTTCGATGTCGCCGCGGAGCCGGCCGGCCTGCTGGGCGCGCTCCATGACGGCGGTGACCGTGGGGGCGAGGCGTACCCGGGCGAAAGCCGCGTGGTTCTTTCCGCGTGAGCCCTCCAGGAGGACCTCCCTCAGTCCGCGGTTCTCGGCGAAGTCCTGCGCGGTGGTCAGGAAGAACTGGACGAATCCGTCCCAGGGGTCTTCATGGGTGAGAGCCGCCTCGGCCCGTGCGTTGATGCGCTGCACTGCGTCTTCGAAGACGGCTTCGATGAGTTGCTCGCGGTTGGCGAAGCGGCGGTAGGCGGTGCCCACGCCGACGCCCGCGTGACGGGCGATGTCGTCGAGCGTGACCTCGAGCCCGCGCTCGGCGAAGACCTCCTGTGCGGCGGCGATGAGGCGCCGCCGGTTGCGTTCCGCGTCGGCCCGCAGGGGGCGGGCCGGGGTCGGCTCAGGGGATGGGGTGGGGGCGGTGGTGCGGCTCATGGATCCACTGTACCCACCATCTGGAGATCTGCCCTCCGCTTTGATGCTACGGTGGATCTGTAACCGGAGATGCGATCTCCAGTTCTCGTCGTCGTGCCCGGAGAGATCTCTGAGCGCCACTCCCCGGACGAAGGAGACAAGGACCGATATGAGCAAGCCGCGCGCTCTGATCGTGGGCACGGGTATCGCAGGGCTGGCCACGGCCCTGCGTCTGTACGAGATCGGCTGGGAGCCCCTGCTCGTCGAACGGGCGTCCAGCCGTCGTTCCGCCGGATACTTCATCGCGTTCTTCTGAACCGGCCGCGCCAGCGCGGAGCGCCTGGGCGTCCTCGACGCCATCGGCGACCGCAGCGACCCCACCAGCAAGAACTATTCCATCAACCGGGCTGGCCGCCGCCGGCCCGGCATGGGATACAGCGACCTGCCCGGGGGTGCCCGCCTCATACTCCGCGGCGACATCGAGGCCGCCCTCTACGATGCGGCCGCCCCCCTGACCGAGATCCGCTACGGCACCACCCCCACAGCCATCGACGAGCACGCCGACGGGGTGGACGTCACCCTGCGCACCACCACCGGCGAGAACACCACCGAGACCACAGAACGCTTCGACCTCGTGGTGGGCGCCGACGGCCTGCGCTCCACCGTCCGCTGCCTGGCCTTCGGGCCGGACACGCAGTACTTGCGTCCCCTTCACAGCATCATCGGCGCCGCCATCCTGAAGAAGCCCGTGCCCGGCTTCCGGCCCGAGGACGGCATCATCCTGGCGGAACTGCGACGCTCCGTCTGGGTCTTCCCCTTCGCCCGCCACCAGCCGGGCGTGCTGTTCAGCTACCGCACCGACGACGAGGACGCCCAGTTCCGCCGCCCGCCCATCGAGTCGCTGCGCCTGGCCTTCGGCCCCGAACCCACCGGCCCCGTGCTGGAAAACCTCCTCACCCAGTTCGAGCAGGCCGACGACTACCTCTTCGACTCCGTCCACCAGGTCGAGATGCCCACCTGGCACACCGACCGTGTCGTCCTCGTCGGCGACTCCGCCTGGTGCCCGACCCTCTACTCCGGCATGGGCGCCTCCAGCGGCCTGGCCGGCGCCGACCTCCTGGGCACCAGCCTGCAACGCAACCCCGACAGCCCTTCCCGGGCGCTGCGCGAATGGGAAGAGCGGCTGCGGCCCTTCATGGCCATCCAGCAGAAGACCGGCCGTACGCAAGGCCGCGCGATGTTCGTCCCCCAGACCCGTCGGGACATCGCTCTGCGCAGCGTCGTCCAGAAGCTGTCGAGCAACCCGGTCAGCAAACGCGCGATGCAGTCCCTGCTCGTCGGCAAGTTCAAGGAGAAGTCCATCGACATCGCCGCACCCTGACCGCCACCGGCGCGAGCCCGCGGCCCGCGGCAGGCGACTGCCCGGCGCCACAGAACCAGTCAAGGAACCACACAAGGATGACCAGCCGAGGCATACCCGGCGCACCCAAGAAACGACGGAGACAATGTGATGACCCACACGACAGAGACAGTGGTAGACCGCTACATCGCGCTCATCGACCGCGCGGTGGATGAGCCCGCGGTACTCGAGGAGCTCGGATCGTTCTTCGCTGCGGACGCCATCGTGCAGCTCGAAGACTTCGAACCGGTGACCGGCCTGCCCGCGATCACGGAGTTCTACCGGCGCTTCTACTCGAACGCGGGCGAGGGCAAGCACTTCTGGAACACCACGGTGCTCGACGACGGAAGGCTCGAAGTCCGCTTCCTCGTAGCGGGGCGTACACCCGATGGTCAGCTGACGGCCAGGAGCGGGATCGAGCACGCTACCGTCAATACCGACGGGCTGATCACCTACCTGACCGCCAAAGCGGTGGCTCTGGACGTCTGAGCTCTTGGACGGCCGGGCGGCGCCCCACGTCATGGCACTCGGAGTGGTGTAGGCACGGACCTGCGGTCTCTGGTCCACCCAACAGGCCGAAACGGCCCGCCAGTTGCATACACTGGCGGGCCGCCGTGAACTGCCGGGGCGCTACTGCGGGACAGCGGGTTCGTGACTACATCCTCGACGGCACCCCTGACCCCCGCAGCTATCGGCGACAGCGCGAGCGCCACTGCGCTGCAGGCGACTCTGACGCCGAGAGCCACCTGCTCGAGCTGCAAGCCCACGTGGTGGAGGGGCAGTGCCTCGAGCCGGTGATGCCGGCCAAGCGGAGCCGACCGCCGGCTGCTCGAACAAATACGACATCCGCAGCGTCGGTACTCATGAGGCCGGACACATCTTTGGACTGAAAGACATCTACGGGGCGCACAGCAACCTCACCATGTTCGAGAAATCGATCGAGTGCTCGACGAGGGCCAGGACGCTCGGCAAGGGTGATGTGCTCGGCCTCCGCAGCATCTACTGGACTGGAGCAGACGCTCCTAGAGGAGGCGTACCGATGAAAGCCGCACTCCCGATCGGCAGGACCGGATCCGTGTGGACGCTGCTGTCGGCAGTTCTGGTCACCATGTCCGTCGCCTGCACCTCGTCGAGCGACAGTGACGGCGGTGAGTCCGCCTCGTCCTGCGCGTACCGGGCCGAGTACCAGAACCGCACGTACTCGGGTGCAGAGGCCAGGGGCTTCACCCTCGGTAACAAGCTCGGTGCCGCCACCCTCCCGCCGTGCGACGACACGCCGAACGATGACAGCGACGGTCAAACGAAGCTGACATCGACGACCGCCCATGCGATTGAGGGAGTGGATCCCAGCATCGCCATCGCGTTGGAACAGGCGCCTGATGACGTCATCTTCGTCAACGTCGACTCCAACACGAAGCTGCCTGAGATCAAGAAAATGATCCAAGGCTCGTGATGCTTGAGTGCGGGAGCCGCCGGCGCGCAGGTCGCGTCGGCGCCCCGCACCGGCCCCGTTCCTGGGAGTGGACGGCCGGGAGCGCGTGACCTCGGACAGGGCGGTGCGGATCGGGTCGCCTTGGCGCACCGCGGTCGGGGAGCGCTTGGCCACGGTTACTCTCCCCGCATCAAGCCGGCGAGTTCGTCGTCCATGTCGACCTCGCCGGTTTTGGCGGCGGTCTATATCCAGTCCAGCGTGGCCCGGCACGGGTCGGCATCGGGCGCCTGGGCCGTGACGGAGAGGATGATGTCCTCAGCCAGCCGCAGCAGGGGGAGGCGCTGAGAGCCATGCTCCGCAGCGCCCCAACACCCGTCAGACGCCATCCGAATCCAGCTCGCTCCTTCGGGCCGTCGGCGTGGCGGTGATGTCCGGGTGCCACCCAGCTATGCGCCAACAGGCCGGGTGATCTTGAGGTGGCGCGTGGGCCTCAGTCACTGCCACCTCCGCCACCGCAGCTGAACCCGCCGCTCGCGTCGGCGTCCGAATCCGAGGTGGAGTCGGAGTCGCGGTCCAGGGCGTTGCCCAGGCGGATCAGGGCCCGGCCGAGACCCGGGGGAATCGGTTGGGCGCCGACGACGCCGCGTCGGAGGGGTCCGTCCGGGAGGACGGCGGGACCGCGGAAGACGTAGGTGGGCAGGCTCTCGTCCCGTTCGGCCGCCTGCAGTCGCCGCCTGCCCAGCCGGGTCATCCGGCGCCGCGAGCCCGTCAACAGGCCCCATGCAGCCAGTCTGCGGCCGATCTCCTCGACTTCCGGGGAGCGTTGCAGGGCGGCGTGCAGGGCGAGGGCGGCGATGCTCCCGCTGCGCGGGCACGACGCGATCACGGCACGCTCCACCGGATGCTGGGGCTGCTCCTCGCCCACCGTACGCACTCGCGAGACTCGTACCATGAGCAGCCCGCGCTCGGACAGTGCGATCATCGCACTGTCCGCAACCCGCTGGGCTCCGCCTGCCAGGAAAGCGAAGTCGTACGCGTCCAGATCCCGGGGCTCCTCTTGCACGGCCGCGCACCGCCGCAACACGATCCGCATACCAGGCCCCCTTTGGACATCTCGTCTGCCGGCAGTGTCACCCGGCAGGACAGCGAGCAACCCTCTCCCGGCCACTTCAGAGCAGCACTTGAGCTTTCTGGTCGAGGGACGGGACCGCGCTGCACCGGACGAACTTGAGCTTGCGGGCGGAAAGTCACACCACCTCGCCGCCCGACCCCGGACGCCGGTCGGGCAATGGGGTGTGCCCCGGGCCCGGGCTGGGCGGCCTTCGGGAAGAGGATGCGGTGTCGCTTGCGTCGGTCCTGAATGCGGTGACTTGATGTTGTCGACGGGCGAGGAAACCGGCCGGGAGCGCATGAAAGTACCGAGCGGCAAGGCCTTATGCTGCAACGGGCGAGGCAGGCGCTGCTCATGCGTCGTATCCGTCCGGTGCAACCGGGTGACCCCATTTCGTATCGGGTACCCGACGAACGACCTGGAGGTAGACCGGTGATCACTCTGACCGCAGTCGGAGGAGTGGCCCTGGTCGAGCTGGGCATGGCGCTGACCCCGGGACCGAACATGATCCACCTCGCCTCCCGCGCGATCACCCAAGGCCGCAGGGCCGGCCTGGTCAGCCTCAGCGGGACCGCCGTGGGATTCGTGTGCTATTTGCTGGCCGCGGCTGCGGGCCTGTCGGCGTTGTTCGCCGCCGTGCCGGTGGCATTCACGGTGGTCAAGCTCGCCGGGGCCGCCTACCTGGCCTACCTCGCCTGGGGGATGCTCAAGCCCGGCGGGCGCTCGCCCTTCGCCCCGGCCCAAGACCTGACTCCGGTCTCCGACGCCCGCCTGTTCTCGATGGGGCTGCTGACCAACCTGCTCAACCCCAAGATCGCTCTTATGTACGCCGCCCTGCTACCGCAGTTCTTGGACCCGCAGGCAGGTCCGGCCTGGGGGCAACTCCTCCAGCTCGGTGGTGTGCAGATCGTCGTGGGCATTTCCGTGAACGCTCTGATCATGCTGGGCGCAGCGCGGGTGTCGGGGTTTCTGGCCGCCCGGCCCCGCGCCATGACCGCCCAGCGGTTCACAGCAGGCGGCCTGCTCGGCGTCTTCGCGCTGCGCACCGCCCTGTCTCGCACTGCTGTCTCCGCGTGAGGCGCCCGCTGCGCGGGGCAGCTGACTAGCTGGTAAGGCGGCGGCGTGACGTGATTTCAGGTTCACTGGTTCGGCCGCCGCCTGGGCCCGTCCGGCGGATCTTGGTCGAAAGCCGCCCGGAGGCGTGGGACCAGGGGGTTTGAGTCACTCTTGCGCCAAGCGACGGCGACTCGTGTCCGCGCGGCGTTGGGCTCGATCCTGCGGAAGGCCACGCCTTTGAGGCGGATACGGCGGATGCTCTCCGGGGCCAGTGACACGCCCAGGCCGGTTTCCACCAGGGCGCAGACGGTCTGCCATTCCACGGCGTGCTGAGTCACCTGAGGTGTGAAGCCTGCCGCGATGCACAAGTTGGTGATCTGGTCGTACAGCGATGGGCCGACGGTGCGAGGCAGGAGCACAAAGGGGCAGTTCGCCAACTGCTCGACTCTGACGGCTCGTTGTGTCGCGAGTGGGTGCGAGGCGCTCAGGACGGCCACGAACGGTTCGTCCAGTACGGTCTCGAATCCGAGTTCCGTGTCATGGGCAGGCGGCTCGCGCAGAAGGCCGATGTCGATCGACCCTTCGCGCAGAGCAGCCAGTTGCGGTGCGGTGGTCATCTCCCGAATGTCCAGGTCCACTGCGGGAAATCGCCCCCGGAAGGTTCGCAGCAGGCCAGGGAGGACAGTGAGGGCGACGGAGGCGGCGAAGCCGATCCGCAGGCGGCCGGCCCTGCCGCTACCGACCTGCCGAGCTGCGGTCAGGCCGTCCGCGAGGTCGGTCAGGGCATGCCGGGCGGCAGGGAGAAGCTCCCGGCCGGCCGGGGTGAGTCCGATGCGCCCCGGTTCGCGCGTGAACAGCGCGTAGCCGACCTTGTCCTCCAGACGGCGGATCTGCTGGCTCAGCGGCGGCTGGGCGATGCCCAAGCGGGTAGCGGCGTGGCCGAAGTGAAGTTCCTCGGCAAGAACGACGAAGGCGTGCAGTTGCGGAAGGGGAAGTTCAGGGCGCTCCATACGCTTAGAGATATCACTCCATGCGTGAGGGCGTATTAGACGTATCAGTGCTGGTCACTTAACGTTCGGCGCATGACGGAGCGACGTTCAATACTCAGCGGCTCGACATTTGAGGAACACATCGGCTATGCCCGCGCTGTGGTCGACGGCGACTGGGTTCATGTGTCCGGGACGACCGGATTCGACTACATCGCCATGACGATCTCCGACGACGTGGTGGAGCAGGCGGAGCAGTGCCTGCGCAACATCGAGGTCGCCCTGACCGAAGCGAAATGCACCTTCGCTGACGTGGTGCGGGTGCGCTACCTGCTGCCCGACCGGGCGGACTTCGAGCCCTGCTGGCCGGTGCTACGACGCACCTTCGGAGAGGTCCGGCCGGCCGCCACCATGCTCATGTGCGGCCTCGCCGACCCCCGCATGAAGATCGAGATCGAGGTGTACGCCCGGCGGATCACCACGTAACCGCCCGTGATGCGATTCGGGTGAACGGGGGCACCGTGTCCGGGATCGGGCGGGGCGACCTGACGCATGCCGAGTGGGACCAAGCTCAAACCACTGCTGCCCGGCGGCGGACTGCGGCAGTGGCGCGGCTCCGGTGAACCTCAGCCGGGTGGCAGTATGAACCCGGAGGAGTCCTTTGGCAGGCGGAACAGGATTTCTTCGCCGCCTGGGTGTCGTGCAAGTCGGCTGGGCTGACCATCACCATCCGGGGCAGGCTGCGGGTGTCGACCATGAGATTGCGCTTGCGGCCGTCGATCTTTTTGCCTGGGTAGTAACCGCGGGTGTCCTTCCCGACGGTCGATGCCGCTTCGACTGACTGCACCTTGCCGATCTCGACGGCCTGTTCGATCCAGTCGAGGGCGGCCTACTTGGCGAAAGGCCGGCATGTGCGGTCTCGCGCGCGGAATGTCGAGGCTCATGATTCTGCTCTGGCGAGGCCGATCGAGCATGCTGAGCAGGATCATTGTGGTCCGGTACTGCGCAGTGCCACCGCGAGGTGGCTGTAGCCGGGTATGGACGCTCCGTTGGCCTTCTCGTAGCGGACTGCCTGTGCGAGCCCGAGCTTCTCCCCAGTGGACAGGGTCCGGTTCCCTGTCCACAACAGCACCTTCAGTTGCTCGTTCTGGATGGTGAGAAGCGGTTCGACAGGCTCCAACGACAGGCCGGTTCGGGCGCACCAATCGGCCACTGCGGTCCAGAAGCCGGTCAGGGTGCCCCAGCAGACTGCACTGCGGGGACCTAGCAGGGCGTACACCTCGTCGGGCGACCAGAACATGTCGAGACCGTGCGACACAAGGTTCTGGATGTTCTCCAGCAGTGAGACGACGAACTCGTAGTTCGACTCGTCCCCGAGCAGTTCCTCCACGATCGCCAGAACCTCAGTGATCGCGCCGGAGTTGCGCTGGGCGACTCGATAGGCAACCTCTCGACCGAGGACCTGGTCGTTGCCGTCATCTGCCGGTCCGGGCCCGACCCCTGCGGCGTCAAGCAGTCGCCGAGAGCGCCCGGCCGGCCGTCGGCGCCATGGAATTCGCATCGTGTCTTCTCTTCTTCCGCCACTCTTCCAGAGACCGTTCCCGCCCTGGCGGCGATCATCATGGCAGGGCGGTCCCCGTGGACCCATGCCGGGGGAGGAGGTTCAGGCTCTGTCGACGATCTTGAGACATCGGCAAGATCACGGCGGTGAAGTAGGTGTCTGCGGAGGAGATCGAGGTTGGCCCGGCCAAATCCCATGCGTTTGATGAGCTTGACGTGTCACGTGCCCCTCGGCCTGGCCTGAGCTCCAGGAGGTGGGAAAGACCGCGGTAGCGGCGTCGATGTCGGGGCGCAGGTTGGCCAGGGAGTGCAGGGCGGTCAGATCGTCCGCGAGGTCCAGGACCATCCAGGCGGGCAGGAGGTCACTGGATGGTCGCGCGTCATGGTGGCGAAGTCGCGGACGTGGCGTGTGGCGGAGACGCCCCCGCTGGTGGGTTTCTGACGGGCGGTCGTCGGCGAGGTGTCGTTTTCGTCGGCAAGGTGCCGTAGTTCAGTCTCAGACGAAAGAGTCGCCCGGCCGCAGTACCCGTCGCACCATGCAGACCGGCACATGCGCGAACACGGCGTCCACCGAGGCGTCCGCGAGTGGCAGTGGTTCGTGAAACGTCGTGGTCGGCGTGCGGGCCGATCATGCCGATGATCAGCCGGACGAGCTGGTTCAGCTAGTGGGCGGATCAGTTGGCATCGCAGCCGATGCCGTCTCCGTCCCGGTCAAGGTGGTGCGGGTCATCGGGGCCGACCCAGACGGGGCCGGACAGGTCCGAGCAGTCCACGTCGGGGACACCAGCGGGAGGCCCGTCCGGGAGGTCTGGGCGTGCCGGGGTGTCCGGGGCAGGCGAGTCTGGCGGGTTTGGGGGAGCGATGGAGGTCCCTGGCTGCTCGGGGCAGGCGTTCCACAGGCCGGATCGGGCCTGTTGCGCGGCGTCCTGGGCGTTGGAGATCCTGGGCCAGTACTTGTCCTTGGGTGGGTAGAGGACGGCCTTGGCGTGACCGCTGAGGACGAGGGACTGGTTGACGAAGGTGCCTTGCTCGTTCCACACGTTCAGCAGGTACCGGTCATAGCGGTCGGTGAGTTCGGCGTCGCGTTCGGCGCGGATGCGGCTGCCCGGTGGCAGGAGGAAGAGGGCGTGCCTTCGAAAGGCCAGTCCGCCGCAGCCGTCATACGCTCCGCAACACTGCCACCACCTTGCCGAGGATGGTCCACGTCGTCGCCGGGGTCGGCTCGTAGGCGCAGTTGTGCGGGAGGAGCCAGACGTGGCCGTCCTCGCGCTTCCTCGCAGTCCGGCGCGTGCAGCACTCCGTGGGCCGGACCCCGGGCCCACGCCGGGCCGGCTCTGACGGACATCGCGGCAGGAGCGTGATCGGAGTGTCTGGGCGCTCTCGAAGAGCATGACCCGAGTCGCTGGTGGCCGCGATCGCCGGCTGTGAGGCATCCGTCTGGTGAGACAGCCGTTCGCGTTTCGAGAAGAAGGCCCGGACATTCATACGTTGGCTGCCCGGCTACGAACCCCAGTGAGGCGGAACACGCGACAGTCGGCAGCCGAGGGGGTCCTCTCATGGCGGGACAGCAGCTTCAGGAGGTGGCGAGGGGCCTCGTGGAGGAGGCCCGGCTCCGTGAAGCGCCGCCGGATCCGGCCGTGGTGTCCGTTGTCGCCGAGCGGCTCGCCGGGTTGCTGGCGGAGGTCGCGCACCTGGACGAGGTGCGTGTCGACAGCGACTTCTTCGATGATCTCGGCGCCGACTCCCTGGTGATGGCGCACTTCTGCGCGCGGGTGAGGAACCGGCCGGACCTACCGCCCGTGTCGATGCGCGACGTCTACCAGCATCCGACCGCCGGCGGGCTGGCAGCTGCGCTTGTCGGCAGCGCGCCTGCACCACCGGGCGAAACCGAGGCCCCCAGCCCATCGGAACTGCCCAGGGCCATGGCCCGGGAGCCGGCTCCGCCGACCGGCCGCCCGCACCGTGTGCTTTGCGGGGCACTCCAGCTTCTGGCCTTCCTCGGCTATGCCCTTCTCCTCGCCGCCGTCTCCGCCCAGGGCTACGAATGGATCTCCGCGCAGGCGCACCTGCTCGACGCCTACCTGCGGAGCGTCGTGTTCGGCGCCGCGCTGCTCATCGTGCTGTGTGCCGTGCCCGTGATCGCCAAGTGGTTGCTGATCGGCCGGTTCACGCCGCGGAGGTTCCGTGTCTGGAGTCTTGCCTACTTCCGGTTCTGGCTGGTCAAGACGCTGATCCGGTCGAGCCCGCTGGTCCTGTTCGTCGGATCGCCGCTCTATCCGCTCTTCCTGCGGGTCCTGGGTGCGCGGATCGGCAGAGGAGCGACGATCCTTTCGCGCTCCGCCCCCGTCTGCACCGACCTGCTGACCGTCGGTGACGGCGCACTCGTCCGCAAGGACGTGCTGCTCAGCTGCTACCGCGCGGCCGACGGCGTGATCGAGACAGGGCCGGTCACCCTGGGCCGGGACGCGGTCGTCAGCGAGGCGACGGTGCTGGACATCGGAAGCCGGATCGGCGACGGATCCCGACTCGGGCACGCCTCCTCCCTGCACGCCGGCCAGGCGGTCCCCGACGGCGAGCACTGGCACGGCTCTCCCGCCCAGCCCGCGGACGGCGACTTCCCGGAGGTGGAGCCCGCCCGGTGCGGCACCGCACGGCGAGCGGTTCACGGTGTCCTGCTCATGCTTATGGCGCTGCTGGTGTACGTGCCGCTGGCGGTGGGCTGCCTGGACGTGCTGCTCTCCCGGGTGCTGGAGGGATCCGCGGTGATGAAGGCAGGCGGGGCGACGGTCCTCTACGTCGATCTGCTGGTGGTCACGAGCGTGGTCTTCTTCGGCGGCGTGATGGCCGCTCTCGCGGTCCTGGCCACCGTCCCACGGCTGCTCGGCAGGTTTGTCCGGCCTGGCCGGACGTACCCGCTGTTCGGCTTCCACCACACCGTGCATCGGACGATTGTCCTGATGACGAACAGGAAATTTCTGACCCGTCTGTTCGGCGACAGCTCCTGCATCGTGCACTACCTGCGCTGGATCGGATACCGGTTGTCTCCCGTGGAGCAGACCGGCTCGAACTTCGGCACAGCGGTCAAGCACGAGAGCCCCTACCTGAGCAGGGTCGGCACCGGGACCATGGTCGCGGACGGACTGTCCCTGATGAACGCCGAGTACTCCAGCACCTCCTTCCGCCTGTCGCCGACCGCGATCGGGGCGTACAACTTCCTCGGGAACCGGATCGCCTACCCTTCCGGTGGCCGGACCGGCGACAACTGCCTCCTCGCCACCAAGGTGGCGGTCCCCGTCAGTGGACCGATCCGGCACGATGTGGGACTTCTCGGCTCTCCCTGCTTCGAGATCCCGCGGGCGGTGGCGCGGGACAGTACCTTCGACGAACTCAAGAGCGGCAGCAGTCTGCGCCGCGGCCTCGCGGCCAAGAACCGGCACAACGCCGTCACCATGGCATGTCACCTGCTCACGGGATGGCTGTTCTTCTTCTGCGTCGTCCTGCTCTTCGCGCTCGCCGCGAGCCGGTACCCCGTGTGGGGCACAGCGGTCCTCGCGCTCGCCAACGCCGTCCTGCTGCCGTTCACCCTCCTCTACTACGTCCTCCTCGAGCGAGCCGTCACGGTGGCGCACCCTCCCGAGCCGCTGTTCTGCTCGATCTACGACCGCCGCTTCTGGCGTCGTGAGCGGTACTGGAAGGTGCCGTCCGAGACGTATCTGCACATCCTCGACGGCACGCCGTTCAAAAGCGTCGTGTGGCGCATGCTGGGCGTCCGGATCGGGGCGCGGGTCTTCGACGACGGCTGCCACCTCACGGAGCGCCCCATGGTCCGCATCGGGGACAGCTGCACCCTCAACGCGGGCAGTGTCCTGCAGTGCCACTCCCAGGAGGACGGCACGTTCAAGTCGGACCGCATTGCCCTCGGTGCCGGCTGCACCCTTGCCGTCGGAGCGTTCGTGCACTACGGCGTGACGGTTGGCGACGGCGCTGTGCTGGGTGCCGACTGCTTCCTCATGAAGGGCGAGTCGGTCCCCGAGCACACCCGATGGGCGGGGAATCCGGCCCGCCCGGCCCTCGACGAAAGCGGAGGTGCGCGGTGATGGCAGCGACAGCGACCGACGCCCGCGTCCCCGGATACGACAGCCGGGTCGAGGGCGGCTTCACGGCCGCGCCCCGATGGGCGATGGAGCCGATGCCCGGTACGGGGGAGCACGTCAGGCGCGTCCCCGGCGAAGTGACGGCGGCCCTGCGTCGGCGGGCCCGTGAACTCGGCGTGCCGCTCACCGCGATCCTCCTCGCGGCGCACACGCAGGTGCTCGCCCTGCTCTCGGGTGATCCCGATGTGCGCAGCGGCTATCTGGCCCCGGGCCGGCCCCGGCCACTGCCCTTCGAGCTGACGGCCGGGCCAGGCACCTGGCGCCGACTGGTGCTGGATGCCCGGCGGGCCGAGGCGGTGGCGCTGTCGCCCGGGACCAGCACACCGTCCCGGGGCGGCCCTGAAGTGGTGTTCGCGGCCGGGCACGAGGTCACCGTCCCGGTGGACGGTGGCGTGCTGCTCGGCGTTTCGGCGGGTGAGGAGCGCGGTCGGCTCGTGTTGCGCCTGAGGCACCGGACGGACCTGCTGGACGCGGGCTGCGCCGCCCGGGTCGGCGGATACCATCTCGCCGCGCTGGAAGCGATCGCCGCCGAAACTGACGCCCCTCGTCACCGGCGCAGCCTGCTGTCCGCGGACGAACTCCGGTTCCAGCTCGACGGGCTGGCGGGGCCGCGCCGCGCGCTGCCGGACCGCCGGTTCCACGAACTGTTCGAGGAGCGGGTGCGCAAGGCTCCGGATGCCGTCGCCGTGGTCCACCAGGGCCGCGGGTGGACGTACGCGGATCTCAACACGCGGGCCAACCGGCTGGCCCGCGCCCTGCTGGCCGAGGGGCTCGGCCCCGAGGACACGGTCGCCGTGGTGACCGAGCGCGACCCCCACTGGGCGGCCGGCGTGCTCGGCGTCCTCAAGGCCGGCGCCGTGTACCTGCCCGTCGACCCGCGTCACCCGGGCGGCCGCATCAGCGCGATGCTCAGCCGCGCCGACTGCTCGTACGTCCTCACCGACCCGGACAGCACCACGCAGCTGGACCGGGCGCTGGCTTCGCTCCCCGGGGTCCGGCGGCTCCTCGTCCCGGACGTCACCGACCGGGCCACCGACGGAACCGACCTCGGCCTGGACATACCGGCGGGCCGACTCGCGTACGTCTTCTTCACCTCCGGCTCCACCGGTGAGCCGAAGGGCGCGATGTGCGAGCACGCCGGCCTGCTCAACCACCTGTACGCCAAGATCGACGATCTGGGCATCGCCGAGGACACCGTGGTGGCGCAGACGGCCTCGCAGTGCTTCGACATCTCGCTGTGGCAGTTGCTCGCGGGGCTGCTGACGGGCGGGCGGACCCTGCTGGTCGAGCAGGACGCCATCCTCGACGCGGACCGGTTCCTGGACCGGATCACCGAGGGCCGCGTCAACGTCCTGCAGGTGGTGCCGTCCTATCTCGACGTCATCCTGTCCGCCCTGGAACGCCGCCCCCGGGACCTGCCGGACCTGCGGTGCGTGTCCGTCACCGGCGAGGCGCTGCGCGGGGAGCTGGTCCAGCGGTGGTTCGCCACCGGTCCCGCCGTGCGACTGGTCAACGCCTACGGACTGACCGAGACGTCCGACGACACCAACCACGAGGTGATGGACCGGCCGCCCGCCACCGACCGGATCCCACTCGGCCGGCCCATCGCCAACGTGTTCCAGTACGTCGTTGACGACACCCTGCGCCCGGTTCCGCTCGGGGCACCCGGCGCCATCGTCTTCTCCGGGGTTTGCGTGGGCCGCGGCTACATCAACGACGCCGAACGCACCCGGCTCGCCTACCTGGCCGACCCCCACCGCCCCGGCCAACGGCTCTACCGCGGAGGCGACTTCGGCCGCTGGCGGCCCGACGGGAAACTGGAGTTCCTCGGCCGCCGGGACGCGCAGGTGAAGATCCGGGGGTTCCGGGTCGAGATCGGCGAGGTCGAGAACGCGCTGCTGCGCGTGCCCGGCGTCATGGACTGCGCGGTCGTGGTGACCGGCGCGGAGGATCACGGCCGCCAGCTCGCCGCCTTCTGCACGAGCGAGGGTGCGGTGACCGCCGAGGACCTGCGGGAGCGGCTCGCGGACCTGCTCCCCGCGTACATGATCCCGGCGTCCTTCCACCAGCTGGTGCGCCTGCCGCTCACAGCCAACGGCAAGACCGACCGCAAGGCGCTCGCGGCGCTCGCCGAGGGCCTCGGTCCGGCCCGGGACTCCCGCGGCGCCCCGCGGACGCCGGCCGAACGGCGGCTCGCGGCGCAATGGGAGGCGGAACTCGGCCTACCGCCCGGACGGATCCGCCGGGACGACAACTTCTTCGACCTGGGGGGCACCTCCCTGTCGGCGGTACGCCTCGCGGTCGCGCTGGACCGGGTGATCTCCCCGCGCGACCTCGCCGGCCGTCCCGTACTGGCGGAACTGGCCCACCTGATCGACACCCGTACCGGCGGAGAACTGTGACAGACACGAGGAGTACGAGAGGAGATCGACATGCTGTCGGCACTCTTTCGCAAGAGCAGGGCCACCACGACACCGGCTCCCGAGCGCCTTCCGGTACTCGACGCCGCAGACACCCCGGACGCCACGGACGCGGCGGCCTGGGTGGCCGGCCGGCGGGACGCGCTGCGTGAACTCATCGCCGAGCGGGGGGCGCTCGTCGTTCGGGGCCTTGGCCTGCGAACCCCGGCCGACGTCGAGTCGGTCCTGCGCCAGGTGGCCGAGCGCCCCGTGGCCGAACGCGAGGCGTTCGCCGCCCGCGACCGCCACGCGGACGGCGTCTACTCGTCGTCGGCATGGCCACCCAACCAGCCCATGTGCATGCACCACGAACTCAGCTACGCCGTCCAGTATCCCGGCCTGCTGCTGTTCGCGTGCCTGGAGCCGCCCGCCGAAGGCGGTGCCACCGCCGTGGCAGACGCGACCGAAATGCTGCACGCGCTGCCCGCCGAACTCGTCGACCGTTTCGCTCGGGAGGGCTGGCTGCTCGACAGGGCCTACAACGAGGGGATCGGCGCGACGCTCGGTCAGTCCTTCGGCACCGGCGACCGCGGCGCGGTCGAGGCCTACTGCCGTGCCCATGCGATCGACTGGTCCTGGCAGCCGGACGGTTCGCTGCGCACGCGGCAGCACCGGCAGGCCGTCGTGCTGCACCCGGTCTCCGGCCGGCGCTGCTGGTTCAACCAGATCGCCTTTCTGAACGAGTGGACGATGGCACCCGAGGTCAGGGAGTTCCTGATCGACGAGTACGGACCGGACGGCCTGCCCTTCAACACCCGTTATGGCAACGGCGATCCGGTGCCTGCGGACGTCGTCGAGCAGATCAACAAGACGTACGAGGCCCATACCGTACGCCGGTCCTGGCAGCGCGGGGACCTGATGCTGGTGGACAACATCCGCACCGCGCACAGCCGGGAGGCGTACCGGGGGCCGCGGAACATCGTGGTGGCGATGGCCGACCCCGTGCGTCCCGGCCTTCCCGGACCGCAGACAGGAAGGGAAGCGGCATGACCACCGTGCACACCATCCCGCAGACCGCCCAGGCGGACGCCCCGGTGGTGCCGTCCTTCGCCGTCATCCCCGGAAGCCAGGTCAAGGAGGTGCTCCGGGGCCGTGAGAAGGCCGTGGTTGAGGTCGTCGAGGCGACGTACCGCCTGCACGGCGCCGGCCGCACGGTCAACCCGCCGTCCTCCTTCCTGCGCTTCCCCGACCGGCCGCGGTCGCGGATCATCGCGCTGCCCGCCTCGCTCGGCGGCGAGGGCCGGGTGGACGGCGTGAAATGGATCTCCAGCTGCCCCGCCAACGTCGCCTCGGGCATCCCCCGGGCGTCCGCCGTACTCATCCTCAACGACCCCACCACGGGCTACCCCTTCGCCTGCATGGAGAGCTCGATCATCAGCGCCGCCAGAACCGCCGCGTCCGCCGCTTCGGCGGCAGACCGGCTCAGCAGGGGACGACCGCGCCCCGCCCGCCTGGGGTTCGTCGGGGCGGGTCTGATCGCCCGCTACATCCACACCTACCTGGAGGGCACCGGCTGGTCCTTCGACGCCATCGGTGTACATGATCTGTCCCCCGACAGCGCCGCCGGCTTCCGCACCTACCTGGAGCAGTCCGGCGCCGTCGGACGCGTCACTGTGCACCGCAGCGCCGAGGAGCTGATCCGGCTCAGCGACCTGATCGTCTTCGCCACGGTCGCCGACCGGCCGCACATCACCGAGCCGTCCTGGTTCCGGCACAACCCGGTCGTGCTGCACGTGTCGCTGCGCGACCTCGCGCCGCAGGTGCTGCTCAGCGCCACCAACGTCGTCGACGACATCGACCACTGTCTCAGGGCCGCCACCTCACCGCATCTCACCGAACGCCTCACCGGCAACCGCGACTTCCTGCTCGGCACGCTCGACGACGTGATGGCCGGCCGTGTGACGGTCCGGGCCGACCGTCCGGCGGTCTTCTCACCGTTCGGCCTGGGCGTGCTGGACCTCGCGGTCGGCTCTTACGTCTACGACGAGGTGGCCCGATCCGGCGAACTGCGGGTCATCGACCACTTCTTTCACGAACTGAGCCGGCACGGCTGAGGGCGGAACTCGTCCACCGTCGGGCCTGTACGAGGAGAACATCGTGCCTGTCATATCCGTCCCCCACGCCTTCAACGAGGAGGACCTGTACGTCGACCTGGAGCCGATGACGGGCCACCGGCTCTTCCTCAAGTGCGAGGGCTTCAACTTCGCGGGTTCGATCAAGCTGAAGGCCGCGACCGAGATGGTGGAGTCCGCCGAGCGCAGCGGAACCCTCCGGCGGAACTCGATCCTGATCGAGTCCTCCTCCGGCAACCTCGGCGTGGCGTTGAGCATGATCGCCGCGAGCAAGGGCTACCGCTTCGTCTGCGTGACGGACTCCCGGTGCAACCTCGCCACCCGGCTGATGATGGAGGCCCTGGGCAGCCAGGTCCACGTCGTCTCCGACGAGCACGCCACGGGCGGTCTGCTGGGCGCGCGGCTGGCGCACCTGCGCGGTCTGTGCGCCGCGGACGACCGCTATGTGTGGCTGAGTCAGTACACCAACCCCGACAACTGGCGGGCTCACTACTTCAGGACGGCCCCGGCCATCGCCCGCTGGTTCCCGCGCCTGGACGTCCTGTTCATCGGCGTCGGCACGACCGGCACGCTGATGGGCTGCGCCCGCTGGTTCCGCTCCTGGCACCGGCCGGTGCGGATCGTCGCGGTGGACAGCGTCGGCTCCGCGATCTTCGGCGACCCGCCCGGACGGCGGATGATCCCCGGCCTCGGCATGAGCCTCCGGCCGCCCCTGCTCGACGAGAGTTACGTCGACGAAGCGGTCCGCGTCGAGGAGGCTGACGCCATCCGTACCTGCCGGACCCTGGCGAGGCGGGGCTTTTTGTTCGGCGGGTCGACCGGCACGGTCGTCAGCGGGGCGACGAGCTGGCTCGCCCGGCACGGAACGCCGGGCCTCACGCCCGTCGCGATCGCCCCGGACCTCGGTGAGCGCTACCTCGACACGATCTACCAGAGCAACTGGGTGCAGGCTCTGTACGGCGGTGACGCGATCGAGGACCCCCGCGCTGTGCGGGCGCCCTCCGACCGACCGTAGGCGGCCGTGCATGTGCCTCCTTCCCGTGCGACCGGTCCTGCGTCCCGAGCAGCTGACACCCGCCGCCTGGGCCAGGCCTCCGGAGCCGCCTCGTCCCGGCCGGCCCAGGCTGTGGCTGGCACGGGCGGAGGACCTCCTGGGCACCGTCACCCCGCTCGCCGGCACACTGCTGGACAGCCGGGAAAGGGCGCGGGCCGCGGCACTTCACCGGGTGCCGGACCAGGACGGCTACCGGGTCGCCCACGTGTGCCTGCGCATGCTCCTCGGCGCCTACCTCGGGCTCCAGCCGTCGGACGTGACGCTGGTACGGCAATCCTGCCCCGTGTGCCGGGCGCCGCACGGCCGTCCCGACGTGCCCGGCGTGCCCCTGTGCTTCTCCGTCTCCCGTACCGACGGTTTCTGCCTGCTCGCCTTCGCGGACACAGCGGTCGGCGCGGACATCGAACGGCTGCCCGCCTCCGACGTCGTCTCCGGCCTCACGGCGACGCTGCATCCCCGGGAGGCCGCCGAGCTCGCCGCGTGTCCGCCGGACCGGCGGCCCGCCGCCTTCGCCCGCCTGTGGACGCGCAAGGAGGCCTATCTGAAAGGGCTCGGCACCGGACTCGGACGTGACCTCCGCCTCGACCACCTCGGCAGCTCCGCGCGCGGGCCCTGCCGGGTGCCGGGGTGGAGCATCGACGACGTGGCGGTGGGGAGGGGATGCGCGGCCGCCGTCGCGGTGGCCGCGCAGTGATCGTCACGCGGGGACGGAGATGACGCCGAGGGGGTGCGTGGTGGGCTGGCGGGAGCCACCGGCCGGTTCCACCGTGACGCAGACGCCAGTGGCCCCGCCGAGGGGCCCGTCCAGGACACGTGCCTCACGTCCGCTCTCGGTGGACAGCAGTCCGGCCGGCCGGAACTGCCCCGATTCGGTGTACCAGAGTTGGTAGACCCGGTCGTCGGTGAGCGGCGGCAGCCCGGAGCCGAAGAAGGCGGACCGGCCCTGCGCCCGGGAGACGACCACGCTCGCGGTCCCGCCGCGCGCGAGCTCCTTGGTGCTGATCGTGGCGTCGGGGGCGGTCAGGACATCGGCGAGTTGCTGGTACTCGGCACGATCCTGGACGGACTGCTCACGTGCGGTTTCGGCCTCGGAGCTCTGCCACCAGGCGACACCTCCGAGAGCCAGGGCTGCCGCCACGGACGCGGCCAGCGCCAGCTTCACACCCCCCTGCCGACGGCGTCGGCTCCGAGACGCGAATGCGTCGGGTGGGACCTGACGTACGGTGGCGATCTGGTCGAGCACCCGGCGGCGCAGGTCCGCGGAGGGCGCGCTCGTCTCGGCCGCCCCCAACCCGACGGCCGCCTTGGACAACTGTTCGGCCTCCAGACGGCATGGGAGACAAGAGGCCAGGTGGTTCTCGAAGGCAGCTTCCTCAGCGGCCGGCAGCGCGTGCAGCACATACGCGCCGACATCGAGATGCGGGTCGTCGGTGAGGTTCACGAACCGGCCTCCATACAGTCGTACAGGCGCTTCAGCCCCTGACGCATCCGTGACTTGATGGTTCCCGGCGGCGTCGAGAGGGCCTCGGCGACCTCCGCGTACGTCAGCCCCTCGTAGTAGGCCAGCACCAGGGGCAGCCTCAGCTCGCGGGCCAACTCGGTCAGGCAGCGGAAGACCACGCGCTGTTCCTCCCGCACCTCGACCTCTTCGGCGACGGTGTCGAAGGACCGTTCCTGTTCCCGGACCGCGGCACGCAGCTCGCGGGCGCGGCCCGCGGCGACGGACCGCACCCGGTCCACCGCGCGGCGGTGCGCGAGGGTCAGCACCCAGTTCCGGGCGGCCCCGCGCGCCGGCTGGAACTGCTTGGCGGTCCGCCACACCTCCACCATCACGTCCTGGGTCACCTCCTCCGCCTGTGCCTTGTCCCGCACCACACGGCACGCCAGTCCCATCACCGTGTCCACCAGGGCCTCGTACAGTCCGGCGAAGGCCTCTTCGTCGCCATCAGCGGCGCGGACGAGCAACTGGTCCAGCCCGGGGTCGTCCGTGGACTCTCCTCGCCGCCCTTGCGTGTCACCTTTCCTCTGAGATCCGGTTCCTCGGTCCATCGCGCCTCCTCGGCTCAGCTCGACACTGGCCCCCTTCCGCGAAGAGCGCATCCGGTCCAAAGCCGTCCGTCTGACAGATTCACCTGCCTGCCGCAGCATTCCCCCGCATCCTTTGTTCGGAGCTGTCACGGCCACAGATCAAGATCAGTCACCTCCGGAGTGCGAAAGGGGGCCGCCGGTGACCCCGGCAGCCCCTCCTCTCGCCTCCTGGACCTGACTCCGGCTCCTTCCGTGGTGAACTTCAGCTTGCCCTCGTCCAAGATCAGGAACGCGTCGGCGGTGACGTTCGTGAACGGCTTGAACGCCGTCTCCTGGGCCGCCGCGGCGGCCGCCCTGTCCGCCTCTGGGGCGGCTACGCCGCCCACTCCAGCCCTAGGTCTGCCGGCAGCTGGTGTGTGTCCGCAGCAGGTCTCCCGTGCCATGGGTGCAGTGCGGACGTGCTTGCTCTCCGCAGTTGAACAAGCTGCTGTTTTCCTCGGTCGAGGGCGTGTTGGTGGAATCGGTCGAGCTGATCGACACGGTCGTCCGGGTCGAGGCCCGTACGACCGCGGGGCGGGCGGCCTGTCCGGGGTGCGGGTGCTGGTCGGGGCGCATTCACGGCTCCTACCTGCGATTTCCTCGTGATTTGCCGACGGCGGGCAAGTTCGTCGGGGTGTCGTTGCGGGTGCGGCGGTTCGTCTGCGAGGAGGAATCCTGCGAGCGCATGACCTTCGCCGAGCAAGTACTCGGTCTCACCCGCAGGTTCGGGCGACGGACCGAGCGGCTGCGGTCGACGCTGGTGTCGGTCGGTCTTGCGCTCGCGGGCCGGGCCGGTGCCCGGATGACGGGCGCCTTCAAGGTTCCGGTCAGCCGGAACACCCTGTTGAGGCTGATCGCCTCGCTTCCGGACCCCGCCGTCGCAGTACCCCGCGTGGTCGGCGTGGACGAGTACGCCCAGCGCAAGGGCCGTGTCTACGGAACCGTGCTCGTCGACGTCGAGACACGTCGCCCGGTCGACCTCCTTCCCGACCGGGAGGCGGACACGCTCGCTGCCTGGCTCGCCGAGCGGCCGGGCATCGAGATCGTCTGCCGTGACCGGGCGCCCTTCTTCGCCGAGGGCGCCACCCGTGGCGCCCCGCAGGCCCTCCAGGTCGCCGACCGGTGGCATCTCTGGCACAACCTGGGCGAAGCCGCCGAGAAGTGCGTCTACCGGTACCGCGGCTGCTTGCGCCCCACGCCGGCGCAGCCTGAGGAACTCCAGGATGAGCCGGAGCCAGCCATGCCGTCGCCCTGGCCGACGGGGCACCGGTTCGCCGAACGCACCCGCGCCAAGCACGCCACCATCCACGCTCTCCTGGCCGCCGGTCACAGCATGCGGTCCGTTGCCCGGCAGCTCGGGATGACCCTCAACACGATCCTGCGCTTCTCCCGCGCCACCACCCCGGAGGAGATGTTCACCGGGCAGTGGCAAAACCGTGCGACCAGGCTCGATGACTACAAGCCCTACCTCGATCAGCGCTGGCAGGAAGGCTGCACCAACGCCGGGAAACTGTGGGAGGAGATCAAGGAACAGGGCTATCCCCGCGGCTACGCCGGCGTTCGCGACTACGTCAGCAGGACGCTTCGCGGCAAACCCCAACCGGTCGGCCCCCGCCCGCCGTCGGCCCGCGCCGTCACCCGCTGGATCCTCACCCACCCCGACGCCCTACCCGAAGGCGACCGGCTCCAGCTCAAAGCCGTCCTGGCCAACTGCCCCGA
Source organism: Streptomyces doebereineriae (assembly GCF_031845645.1). NCBI lineage: Bacteria > Bacillati > Actinomycetota > Actinomycetes > Kitasatosporales > Streptomycetaceae > Streptomyces > Streptomyces doebereineriae. The sequence continues at coordinate 181,486 of NZ_JAVREZ010000015.1, read as the reverse complement.
ACTGACGGCACTTGCCGAGCACGTGCGCTCCTTCGGGCACATGGTCGCCCATCTCCAGGGCGAGCAGTTGCCGACCTGGATCGAAGCGGCCACCTCCACCACCGAACTGCCCAGCCTCCGGCACTTCGCCCAACACCTCGAACGCGACCTCGACGCCGTCACCGCCGGCCTCACACTGCCCTGGAACTCCGGTGTCGTGGAGGGTCATGTCAACCGGATCAAGAAGAAGTGGACCAGAGCCTGAGAAGGGGGAACGTTTGTAGACGAGTTGCAGGAGCAGTCGCTTTTGCTGGTGTGCGGAATGTTGATCAGATTCGGAAACACTCGCCCGGCGTGTTGGCGTCAGTCGATGGCCGACGGGGCTTGCCATGCCCGTGATCGCTACGTGGGTGTCGTCTCTCAGCGTCGGGCCGCCGTCGGCGCGGTGACGGCGCCGTTCAGGCATTGGTCGAGGAGTGCGTGCATGCGGGGGACGGGGAGGGACGGGTTGGCCGCGGCGCCCTCTGCCGTGCGGAGGTCGGTGAGGAGGGTTTCCAGGGTCTCGGGTGGCAGGGTCGGGTTGGCGGCGGCTGCCCGGCGTACTGCATCGTCGGGGTCTCCCAGCGGAGGTTCGGGCAGGGTGGGGTCGGCCGCGGCCAGGGCGCGCACCTCGGGGTCCGGGTGGGCGATGAGGTGGGTCCGGCCGGTGCGGGGGAACGCGGGCAGGGTCAGCAGGTGCGGACGGTGGGCCGGGCGGGTCACGAAGACGTCCAGGAGGAGGTGCGGCGGAGCGAGCGGGTGGTGGCAGGCCAGTCGGATCCTGACCTCCTCGTCGTCGTCCTGCGCGAGGGTCTCGACGAGTTCCGCCGACAGGCCGGGCCAGCTCGCCGCGACCCGGCGGAGCACCGGTTCCTCGTACGCAGCGCAGGTGGCGTACCAGTCCGGCGACGGCTCGGTGGCCGGCTGCGTGATCGGGCAGGTGCAGTCGGGCCCATGATCGACGACCTTTTGGACCTCCTGGAATTCGTCCCAGGTACGGATGGAGGGCTGGAGGCGGGCACGCATCCGCACGTCCTCGTCCGGATCGTGTCTCAGCTCCGCCGCCGCCGGTCCCAGGTCGGGCCGGGTGGCGACCAGCCTGCGGATCTCTGTATCGGGGTGGCGGGCGAGCCGGGCGAGAGCGTCGGCCGGGGTATGGCGGTTCCGGGCCAGCGGGTGCACCTCGTCGGCCGCGAAGCACCGCTCGACGACCGCAGGTGACAGGGCACAGGTGCTGAGCACGAACACCGCGTGGCGTGATCCGATGGGCGGGAGCTCGGCCTCCACCGCCTCCGGGTCCAGCTGCCGGCTGCCCCTCCTGGCTGCTTCCCGTACGGCGGGGTCCGAGTCGTCGAGCAGGGCATGGCGCTGCGCAGCGGTGAGCGACTGCCACTGGAAGGCGGCATACAGACGGAGTGCGGGGTGATCGTGACCGGCCATGTCCCGCGGGAAGGACAGAGGGACCTGCCGGGAGGACCAGAGCTCCCCGACGATCTCCTTTTCGGTGACCCTGCCGTCCTCGCCTCCGTCCTGGGCGGTCAGGAAGGTGACGAGGATGTCGGCCGGCAGGGGCCGGACCCACCGGGGCTGGAGCCTGGTGCCGCCGGCGAGATACGCACGGACGAGTCCCGAAGGGTCCGATGCCAAGGGAGCGAGTCGCGCCGGGTCGACGTGCAGGTTGCGGGCGAGGGCACGGCGGATCCGCTCGACCGGGTGGCGGAGGGCCGCGTCGATGACGGCGCCGGGCAGGTCACGGCCCTCGCACATCAGCAATCCGGCCTCACCGGCCGCTTCGTCCAGGAGACGTATCAGCACGTCGGCGGGCGCCGCCGCGTTGAAGGCGATGCCGCGCAGCCACAGTTCACGCAGAGAGTCGGACACCGCGTCATCCTGCCACCTCGCCTCCTGGACCGGGCTGCCCGATGGCTCCCTCGTCGGCGCTGACCGGTGGCTCCGTCCGCAGGGCTTCAGACCACGTTGCGAAAGCCTTGCTCATCATGCGTACCCTGCCCGTGCGCGGCACACCGTCAGGCTCCGCATCTTCTCCCGCCGACGGATGCGCGACATCCGGGGCGAGTCAGCGAGAAGTCCGCGATCCGGCCGCCGTCGACCCGCCGCACGAGACGGTGTCGGAAAAGGAGATCGAGGGCGCGCTCGCGCTCATCGACCGCATGACCCAGGACGGCCTTGAGGGCCCGGAGTTCACCGACACCTACACCGACGCCCTGGCAAAGATCATCGAGGCGAAGCGGGAAGAGAAGCCCCTTCCCCAAGCCCCGGAGCCCGAGCAGCCGGGCAAGGTCCTTGATCTCATGGCCGCTCTCAATGAGTTCGTCCAGCAGGCCAAGGCCTCACGCGGCGAGGACGCCGATGTCCACGAGATGCCGAAGAAGAAGACCGCGAAGAAGCAGCCGGCCAAGAAGACCACGAAGAAGACGACTGCACGCCGATCACGCAGCGCCTGATGGTTCTGCCGCGCGCAGGGGGTGCCGGTGTCGGGCTGCCGCCCGGGGTCCACGACGTGCATGCGTTGCGCTGGGTGTTGCGCCAACGTGTTGCGGTAGGTGTTGCGCTGGATGTTGCGCGAGCCTTCACAGCACTTCGGAGTTCGCCCAGGCCACGCCGCACGTATGACGTGGTCGGGCCGCGGACATCCCCGTTGTGACCACCTTCGCCCATGCCCTAATCCGTAGTTAAGGGCGTTCCGATGGAGCGGATGCTCCACGGATGTTCGAGTACGGAGTTGCGACGCCTCTGGCCACCCGGGTCGACTGAGACCTCCGCATAGAGAGGCGCGCGGTCCTGGTACTCGGAGTGGTGGCGGTTGCGTGGGTGCCGGACGGATGCCTTCGCCAGACCTGGCTTTGACGCCTCGATGCAGAGCGGCGGCGTCCGGCGTCTTCGCGGCCGACACCACGAACGTCAACACCCGTCGCTTGATCACTCGTTGGGGTTGGTGGTGCGAGCCCACTGCATGGTGACCTCTTAATGTGCCCGAGCCGTTCGAGCTCCCGCGCAGACCGAGGCCCGTGAGGTGCGCTGGTGCCACGAACGGCTAGTGAGGTGTCGGCCCGACCCGAGCTGCGGTCGAGGCCTGGGATTAGGTCGCTCGCGTGGCCCGCATGCGCTCGTGACCAGCGAGAACACCAGAAAAGTTGGGGAGGAAAACCTTGATCTACTGCGGAATCGACTGGGCGGAACGCACCCATGACGTCGCGCTGGTCGACGACACTGGCCAGTTACTCGCCAAGCGGCACATCACCGACGACGCGGCGGGCTACAAGATCCTGCTGGAACTACTTGCCGAGCACGGCGACACCGAGGAGAACCCGATCCCGGTGGCGATCGAGACATCCCGCGGCCTGCTCGTTGCCGTGCTGCGGACTGGGACGCGGAAGGTGTTCGCAATCAACCCGATGGCGGCCGCCCGCTACCGCGACCGCCACTCGGTTTCGCGCAAGAAGTCCGACCCCGGCGATGCCCTCGTCCTGGCGAACATCCTGCGCACCGACATGCATGCACACCGGCCCCTGCCGGGCGACAGCGACCTCGGTCGTGCCATCGCCGTCCTTGCCCGGGCCCAGCAGGACGCTCTGTGGAACCGGCAGCAGATCGCCAACCAGCTCCGCTCGCTGCTACGCGAGTACTACCCGGCCGCCCTGGAAGCCTTCGCGGGCTGGGCCAACGGCTTGTGCCGCCCTGAGGCCCGCGAGCTCCTCAAGGCCGCGCCGACCCCGTCGCGGGCCGCGCGGCTGACCCGCGCACAGCTTCAGGCCGCACTCAAGCGGGCTGGCCGTAAACGCGGCATCGAGGCGGAGGCCGACCGCCTCCGCGACGTCTTCCGCGCTGAGTGGGCCCACCAGCCGCTGCTCGTCGAGGACGCGCTCGGCAAGCAGATGCTCGCCCTCCTCATCCAGCTGGAAGCCGCTTGCACCGCCACCGACGACCTCGCGAAGGCGGTGGAAGAGGCGTTCCCACAGCACCCGGACGCCGAGATCCTGCTGAGCTTCCCCGGGCTTGGCATCCAGCTCGCCGCCCGGATCCTGGCTGAGATCGGGGACGACCGCACCCGCTTTGCCGACGCCCGCGGTCTAAAGGCATACGCCGGCGCCTCGCCCATCACCGGGGCCTCTGGGAAGAAGTCGTCCATCACCCGCCGATGGGTGAAGAACGACCGGCTCAACCACGCTGGCTACCTCTGGGCCTTCGCCGCCCTCCGCCACTCACTCGGAGCCAACGCCCACTACCGGCGCCGCCGTGAGACCGGCGACTGGCACGCCGCCGCCCAGCGCAACCTCTTCAACCGCATGATCGGCCAGCTCTACCACTGCCTCCAGCACTGCAAGCGTTTTGACGAGACCCTAGCCTTTCCGCCCCCGCTCGAAGCCGCAGAATCAGCCGCCGCATAGATCACAGTTGGCCGGGTCGCTCTCACTCAGGGATGACCAGTCCGCGCTCGCGCAGTCGCGGCAGGCAGATCTCCAGGCAGGCTTCCACCGAGGCGGCATCAGTACGCACGAGCAGGTCCTCATGGAAAGGGAGACCGTTCGCGACGAAGGTCCACGGCCTCACTCCGTCACGCATGCGTTCCGCATCGGCCTTGAACAGCACCGTGACGCCCTGCTCGGCCAGCGCCTCCATGACACGCACCACGTCGGCCAATGCTCCACCCCACCTGTTCGAACCGGCGAGTCACGTTACACGGGCCCGCAAGATCCGACTTGACGGCACAGCAACGTGAGGTGTCTGGCTGGAGTTGAGGAGTGGGGAGGCGCGGGATGGGCGGCGTGGCCGGGATGGGCGCGGGCTCGCCGTGTTGCGCGCCGGGGGCCGCCGCGCCGGCCCTGCCCGGGCCGCCGACGATGCTGCGCCCGGGTCAGGAGCCTTCGCATGCAGAACGCCCCGGTCCTCCCCATGGCGGTGCCGCCTCCCTCACCCGGCAATGCCATGTGAGGGTTTCTTAGCCCAGCGGTGACGTTGACGATGCGATACCGGGGCACCTGAACCCGGCACGGTCCATGCGGGTGTCCGGCAGGAGGAGCCAGTGGCCGGTCATGAGGTCTATGCCGCCAGCGCATTGTCGGTGGTGGCCGCGATACTGCTCGCGCGATGGTGCCTGGCGGGCCGAAGCGGCAGGCCGCGCACTGCTGCCGTATCGCGCTGGACGGCGCTGAGGGAGGTTCGGCGCAGGGGATCCACCGTGGCCCAAGCCGAGCAACACCTGCCGACGGACGGGCAATGCGCTCAGGGAGCGGTGCAGGAGGCCGAAAACCTCGTGCACGGGTACTGGCACCAGCTCAGTCCCCTCTACCTGCCCAAGCGCGATCACCACCAGCACTGAGTCGGTCGGGCCAGCGCACGGCCGGTACGGGGGATAGGTCAGTTGCTGAGGGCTTGGCGGAGGGTTTCGCGGGAGTGGATGACGGCTGTCGGCGTACGCGCGAATGTACTCAACCGCGTACGGGTGAATGTGCTCAACCGATCGACCGCGTTGCCGATCCTGCCGCCGTGATCGTTTGCTGGGAGTGGTATTACCGCAGTGTGATCTCCTCGCCGATTGACTGCTCGCGGGCCGAGGCGAGGACCAGGGCCGTGGCTGCGGCGTCCTGTGCTGCGACGCCGACCGACTTGTAGAGGGTGATCTGGTCCAGTGTGGTGCGCCCCGGCCTGTTGCCGGTGATGAGTTCGCCCAGTTCGGCGTGCACGTGGTCGGCTGTGATGAGGCCGTTGCGGATCGGCATGAGCAGGTCGTTGCTGCCCGCGGGGAGCGGGGCAAGCACGGCCTGGCGTGATTCGACGCACACCAGTGCCTCGGTGACTGTGGCGTCGTCGATCTCTCGGCCGGCCGGGTTGTAGCCCACGGACGTGATGTGTACCCCGGGTGTCAGCCAGGAACGGCGGATCACGGGTTCGACGGTGTGCGTCGTCGCGGCGGCGATGTCCGCGCCGTCGAGTGCCTCGGCGTAGCTGGACACGGCCCGGACGTCGCCCTCCAGTGCGGCGGAGAGTTCCTCGGCCAGGGCAGCGGCTTTCGCCGGGTCCCGGCCGGCGACGCGGATCTGCCGGATCGGGCGGACCCGGCAGATCGCGCGGGCGTGGGACCGGGCCTGCACCCCGGTGCCCAGCACTGCCAGCACGGTCGCGTCCTCGCGGGCCAGCAGTCGCACCGACAACGCGGAGCAGGCGCCGGTCCGCGCTGCGGTGATGGCCGTACCGTCCAGCAGCGCGGCGGGCTCGCCGGTGTCCGGATCGAACGCCACGATCAGCGCCTGATGGGTAGGCAGCCGTGCCCCGTCGTTGTGCGGGAAGAGTGACACCAGCTTGGTCATGAGCGCCCCGGCCGACGGCAGGAAGCCCGGCATGGCCGCCAGGAATCCATCGCGGTCGGGCACCAGGGCGGCGACGCGGTCGGGCACCGAAGCGCGGCCGGCAGTGAGGTCTGCCATCGCCGGGGCCAGGGCATCGATCAGCGAGTCCACATCGAGCAGGGCTTCGACCTGCGAGCGGCCCAGAACAAGCATGCGCCTCAACCTCCTGATGCCAGTCATCCGGCCAGCGACCGCACGGCCAAAGCTCAACCGCAACCCCCCATTGTCCCGCTTGCGACACGCCGTCCTTCGTGAGCACGTTCATCCGTACGCGCCTGAGCACATCAGCGTGTACGCCGACAACGGCGTCGACGCGGACGATCTGCTGGGTGCGCATCACGGCTTCGGTGGGCGCGGCCAGGCGTATCCAGTCGCCGGCCTCGGTGAGGCTGCGGTGGGGGCGATGAAGATGTTGATGCCGGTGGAGTCCATGAAGGTGACCCGGCTCAGATCGACCACGGTGTGGGGGCGAGGGTTTCGGAGGCGTCCAGCAGGCCATACAGATCACGGTGGCCCTGGAGGGCGACGGCGCGTGCATCGTCGCGCAGGCCCGCCACATCGCCGCCGGCTTCCTCATGCGCGTCCAGACCGAGCACGGCCTGCCGGTCTCGCAGCGTGCCGTGGACCTCATCCAGCTGGTGGTCAGCGAGTTGGTCACCCATGCCCGCAAGTCCGCGCCGGGCTCGTGGCTGCTGGACCTGCACATCGTCGGCGACGCGGTCGAGTTGGTGGTGTGGGCCTGCGATCCGGTGCTGCCGGTGGCCCGGGCCGCCGACGCGGGCCGGGTGGGCCAGCACGGTCGGGAGATCGTCATGGCTGTCGCTCAGGGCTTCGAAGCGCAGCGGGAGCTGGTCGGCAAGCGCATCGCCGAACGCCGATGAGGTCAAGGCAATCTCCGGGAAAGACAGCGGACAGGGGCACGCTCACACGCCCGCCCTGCTTCCCTGTCAGCATCCATCCGAGTTCAGCCAGCGCGTCGCTGCGCGTGAGTCCCCCGGCAGTAGCTGCCCGGAGGACCCGCGGGGGGCTTTCTTCCCAACCCCACCGGGACGAGTGACCACATGCTTCCAGGACACTCCTGTGCAGACGCTGAGCCTTGGGGGCGCGTAGATCAGCTCGATACGGGCGCATGTGGTGCGGCGCGACGGGTGGCCCTGGGGTGAGTGACGCGGCGGCACGGCATCGATGACCGTGCCGCCGCGCGGCCTTCCAGCCCTCGAGCCCGAACCGCGCCAAGTTGCGCCTGACTGTTGCGCGAGTCTTGGGCGAGAGGCACCCCTGTCCCGGCATGAGACGCATACAGACATATCGGTCGAATGCTGGCAGCCTGTGTGTCCGTCGCTCACCCCGCTGAGGACCCACCGCATGGCTCACGAAACCACACCCGTTCCTCCAGTCCCGGCCCCTCGCCCCGACCTCTCCCTGGCCCAGGATTGCCAGGACTGCCATGAGTGGGGAACCGTCATCACCCCCGCTGGCCACCGCGAACTGTGCCCGGCCTGCCAGCACCCCACCAGCGAAGGCATCGACCTGCACTTGCCTGAGGCAACGACCGACCGCGCGTCCCCTCACCCGTGACGCTCACACCCAGGGTGCCGGTTGCGGCCGACGTCAGCGTCCGGCCCCCCGGAACGTTGCTGTCCGCATCGACATTTTCGGGCTCCGCGATCCCCGAGCGCTATCCGACACCGTCGATGAACGTTGCTCGCTCCCACTTACAGAACCCGGCGTTCTGCCGCCTGGATACACTGCCCCGTCGGGTGGAGCTTTTCCTCTGCCCGTGCCGGAGCGTCGGCAGGCGGCTTGATGTGAAGGAGTCCGAGCGTGGATGCCCCACATACGGTGGGCGGGCCCGCCCCGGCGGTGCCTGGGAGCGCCGCGTTGGAGGTGAGCTCGTTGCCCGGTCGTTCCGGGATACGTGCCCGCGGTGAGATCAGCCTCCGCACGCGCCCGTCGTGGGAGCACGCTCTGTCCGAGCTGGCCCGGCGGCACGCGGGCGTGTCGTACGTGGAGCTGTCGGATGTGGCGTTCATCGACGTGGCCGGGGTGACCGCGCTGGCGGTCACCGCCATGAACCTGCCCGACGGGAGGGTTGTGGTCGAGCATCCCCCACCGCAGCTGCCGCGCGTGTTGGAGATGTTCTGGCCGGGCCTGGACCGGATCGAGGTGGCTCTGTGGTGAGCACGGTGACCACCCACGAGGCGTTCGTGCACCCTGCCCTCTTCTACCGCACCGAGCAGGAGTACACGCAGCAGACGGTGGCCTTCCTGCGCGAGGGTCTGACCAACGGCGAGCCGATGGCCGTGGCGGTGCCCGGCCCGAACCTGGAGCTGATCAAGGCAGGTCTGGGCGGGGACGCCGAGGGGATCCTGTTCCTGGACATGACCGAGGCCGGCCGCAACCCCGGGCGGATCATCCCCAAGGTGCTGCGCGGATTCGCCGACGCCCACCCGAAGGGGCGGGTGCGGATCATCGGCGAACCGATCTGGGCCGGGCGCAGCGCGGTGGAGTACCCGGCGTGCGCGCAGCACGAGGCGCTGATCAATGCCGCGTTCGAGGGCCGGGCGGTGACGATCCTGTGCCCCTACGACGAGGTGCGGCTGGACCCGGAGGTGATCGCTGATGCGCGGGTTACCCACCCGACCCTCATCAGCGGGGAGGGCCATGAGTCGGTCAGCGACGCCTACGACTGGCAGGCGGTCGTGGATCGGTACAACCAGGCGCTTGCGCCTGCACCGGATGCCGCGGTCTTCTCCTACGGTGGTGAGGACTTTCCGGCGGTCCGCCAGTTCGCTCTCGCTCAGGCGATGCGGCTGGGTCTGGCCGGGGAGCAGCTGATGGATGTGGAGCTGGCGGTCGCGGAGCTGACGACCAACAGCGTGGTCCACGGCGGGGGCCGCGGGACACTCGCCGTCTGGGCCGAGCAGGGGCAGCTGGTGTGTGAGGTCCGCGATGCGGGCCGGCTGACCGATCCGCTGGCCGGCCGCCGCCCGCCGCAGCGCGGCCAACTGGGCGGCCGGGGCCTGATGCTGGTCCACTACGTGGCCGACCTGGTGCGGCTGCACACCGGCGACGACGGCACGACCGTGCGCTTCTACCTCAGCCTGTGACAGCGCGCGTGGGCGGTCACCCGGTCCGGGTGGCCGCCCGCCCCGCTTCTTCTTTCACGCCGCAACGAATCGGGTGCACCTCGACATCCACGTCAATGCCGACCAGAAGGCAGCCGAGGTAGCACGGCTGGAAGGCTCGGCGCGCAACTGATCGAGACGCACAGCGACCGTGGACCTATGACGTACGTCATGCGCGACCCGGAAGGCAACGAGTTCTGCCTGCACTAACGATCCAGCCCGGCTGACGGGTGTTCGCGTGCCCCTGACGTGCCCGGTGGGAGAGCAAGCCGCGGGAACGTCGGCGAACGCCTCGCGGACATGCAGCTCAGCGCCCTGCCCGGTCAGGACCCACCCGGTTACGCGGTCTTCCAAAGTGGGGCCGGTCACTCGCGGAACCGTCGCCAGGGATAGCCTTCCGGTCCGTTTGGAACGCTTCGGGAGGCTCCCTGTGCATAGTGCCGTCTTCCTGCTGAGAAGCACGCTTGGCCTAGGTGGCGGTCTCGTGTCCGCATGGGAGCTCAACCGCCAGGCTTCAGGGCCCGGTTGGAGGAAGCCTCGGGTCCTCGCTGCGATGGCGGCTTTGCTCCTCGCCGCTCTGCTCGCCGTCTAGGGAGAACGGCGGCCGGACGCCAGAGAGCAGAACCCGCTCGCGTACACCATTGAAGTACAGCAATCCCACCGACCGCTGCGCTGACCAGCCCACCAGACCTCAGCGACCGCCCCGCTCGTAGATCGCATCGAGGGGTAGCTCGGCCAAAGGGCCGCACAGAGCGCCGTTCTTACTGGCCCTCTGCCCTGCGCCTCCGGTACGACCCGCCGGTCGTATCCCGTCCTGGACAGCCGCAGCAGATCGAACGCGACGAAGTGGGCCGGCCACTCGCCGCAGCCCGGGCCGCCCCGGCACCACGCCGGGCCCGCCGGGTATCCCGGCCGTGACCACGGCTCGGGTACAGGGGAGGGTGTGCAGCTGACGATAGACACGCAGACCGGTACCTATGAGCAGGCGATCGCGGCGGTGCTGGCCGCCTACGTCCTCAACCCTGCCGCCGTGGCGGGCAGTTGGCCGGATGCCCCTACGGCGGTGCCCCGGCCGGGCCCGGAGGGCCCGAGCGGGGAGGACCTGGGGCAGGGCTGGACGGAGCGGATGCTGTTCGCCACCGTCGCCGCCGTGGTGCCTGGCGCCCGGGCCGTGGTGCCACGCGTGGCCAGTTGACTGCACCGCAGTACGCGCCACCAGCTGCGACAGTTACCGCATGGATCGAACACCTGACGTGGCTGGCGAGACGCCCCTGACCGTTGAGGAGTACGAGGCGATACACACGGCTGTTCTGGCCGGTGTTGGGCCTCGCGCTGGCGGACAGCACTGGACGCTCAACTCCCTGCTGGCAGCATGGAGCAGTGTCGTGGAAGACCTGGTGGACGGCTATTCGGACTGTGCGCCGGAGTTTGTCAATGATGTCTGGTGCCGAGGCGCACTGGCCAGAGTCTGGCGGCTGCTGCCCTCCCGGGTGCGGGTGATCCGGCAACGGGAGCTCGACGTGCTCGATGGTCGGTTCCGTGCTGCCACCGTCGGGCGGCCCGATCGGGACGACGAATCGCACCAGTGGTGGGTGCACCGCATTCCACAGATTCTCGAAGCTGTACCCGGGGAGCCGCGATGGCAAGGGTGGCCGATGGGCTGGGACGTCATGCCGTTTCCCAAGCCGGACTCTGTCGAAGTCGTCGAATGAGCATGTGTTGCCGCTGCAGCGGAAGCGAGTTGGTGCAGAGAAGGTCGAAGTGGGCGGAACCGCCTCGTACGAAGAAGTCCAGGACCACGTCGGCGTGAACCCCGAGATGCCGATCGATCCGAAGCGGATCGGCGGGACGCTCACTAAGCGCTGTCCCGTAAATGATCTTTGACGTGCTGGATGAGCTGCCGTTTCTCCGTCACCCGGCCAGGGTGAGGTTGTGCAGGCGGGCGATGCCGAGCATGGCGTGGTGGACGCCGTCGCCCTTGAGGCGGCAGTCGCGGAGGATCTTCCAGGTCTTCATGCGGGCGAAAGCGTGCTCGACGCGGGCGCGGACTTTGCGGTGGGAGGTGTTGTGTTCCTCTTTCCAGTCAGGGAGTTCGGCCTGGCCGGGTTCGCGGCGGTGCGGGATGACCAGGCCGGTGCCGCGGTAGCCGCCGTCCGCGATGACCGTTGTCTTGCCGACGGCGTCCTTCGCGCCGGACAGTTCCCACGCCTTGCAGTCGTTGCGGTTGCCGGGCAACGGGCGGCCGACGGCGACGACGAGCCGCGTGTCGGCGTCGATGACGACCTGGTGGTTGGTCGAGTAGCGGTAGTTCTTCGACTGCTCGGCGACCTGGTGATCGCGGGTGGGGACCAGGGTGCCGTCCACGATCAGCACAGCGTCCTTGCGGAACCGCCTGCGTTGCTGGAGGGCGAGCGCAGGTCCGAGGTGGTCGATGATGCGGTCGGCGGCCGACTTCGACACCCCGAACAGCGGGGCCAGTTGGCGCAGCGTCAGGTTGGTCCGCCAGTAGGCGGCGACCAGCAGAACCCGGTCCTCCAGCGGCAGGCTCCACGGCCGGCCCTTGCGCACCGGGTCCGCACCCTCGCGCCGCAGCGCGGTGATCAGCTTCCCGAACTGTCGCGGGCTCAGCCCGGTGAACGGGGCTATCCAGGACGGCTCCGACGCCGTGATCACACCAGCCACAGCGAGATCATTTCAGTTGCCGTCGCCCTTCCCTCAGGCCGATCCTGGGGACTCGGTCAACGAGGAGGGACACGTGGGTCTCGTTCTGTTCCCAGGAGACGACGACACCAGCAGCCCGGACGTGTCCTGGTCCTACACCGGCTTCGGAGTGTTCCGGCGGTGGCTGGCGCAGTCCGAGGGGTTCGAACTAAACGAGATGGACGGCTTCGGTGGACAGCGCTCCTGGAAAGACGTCTCCACCACCCTGGCACCACTCCTCAATCATCCCGACGCCGACGGCCCCGACCTCACGCCGGGCCAGTGCGCGGCGATCCTGCCCCGCCTGCAGGAGATCGCCGACCAACCTCAAGAGGGAAGCATCGAACCGCTCCTCCAACGGCACCTCGACGACGCCCGCCAGTTCGTAATCGTCCTGCAGCTCTGCCTCGAGAAGGACGTCGACCTCCTCTTCGGCTGACGTCGGTCGGCCCCACCGGCTCACTGTGACCAGCAGTTACGGGACAACTCTTAGCGTCCGCGAATGAAGTGGCGGGCGCGCCCCCCGTGCTCCAGTACGCCGGGGTGAGCATCCGGGCATCGCAGCCGTGACCGCCGGGGGCTTCCAGCACCGGGGCGCAGGCAGTCAACATGGGCCAATGACACAGGAATCCGCCGCGCGGCCGGCAGGGGTGGCGGGGCCCACCCGTTCGATCGAGGCCCTCGTCATGACGTTCATGGCGGGATCCGTGCTCCTGCCCGTCCTCCAGGGGATGGCGGGCAAGGTGGGCGAGGACCTGTACGGGTGGGTGCGCAGGATCCTTCCGGGGAAGAGGGCCGAGGCTGCCGAGGAGCAGCTGATGAGCGACGGCCAGATCGCTCTGGTCGACCGCGCACGCCGCATGATCTTCGAGCTGCCCGCCGATCTCTCGGGCCGTGAGGCCGCGGCAATCCTCAACCTGAGGCTGCCCACCGCCGACGACGCCTGGCTCCTGGTGAAGAAGGACTACGCGCGGCACGTCTGGGTGATCGAGACGGTGGACAGCCCGCCTGCGGCGAGCGTAGATGCGGCGCCGGACGACTCCCCGACCACCGACGAATGACGCGGCAGACGGCCCTCGAGCACCTGGCCCGGCTCGTCAACATGTACGAACGGCTCCGTCAGGGGCCCGAGCTGGCGGCCGTGACGGAGTTCGTGCAGGCGGTGCTGTCGGAGGAGACCGAGCAGGCGCTCACCGTGCTGCACGGCCACATGGCGTTGGAGCGCATTGTGGCGGAGCGGGAGGTCGATGTCGACAGCCTGGACATCGAGTCCATCAATGCCTACGGGTGGGGGCAGTTCCTCCGCGCCGAGGTTCTCCAGGAGGGAGAGGACAGCCTCCTCAGGAGCCAGGCCATGCTCGTCCTGTCGCTGGCGTATCAGTACGATCCCGCGCTCGTCCCTGAACAGACCCTGCCGGCCTTCATCGCGGGGTCCCCCGAGAAGGCGCTCGTACTGGGCTCGTCCAAACTCGACGAGTATGCGCGGTCCGGTGACGCCGCAGCGCTGTTCCTCGCCGTCGAACTGCTGCAAGGTGCGACAGCCGCCGTCGGCCTAGAAGCGTCGGACCGAGAGGAGTGGTTCGAGCAACTCGTCAGCGGCTACTCCTGTCTGTCGGCCCATCACCTCATGCTGTACCTGCGCACCCGGAATGCGGAGCAGCTGGACCAGGCCATCGATGCAGCGCGTCTGGCCGTCGCTCACAGCCCCGAATCCGTCTGGCCCGAGCTGGCCGACCAACTCTCGGACTGCCTGCGCGTGAAGGCTGAAGCCTTCGGCGATCTCGACACCATCGAAGAGGCAGTCACGTTCAGCAGAACGGCGGTCATGCTTTCGGGGCTCAGGGGCCACATCGGTCCCCGGTTCATGTCCCGGCTGGCGGTGGCCCTCCGGGTCGCCTTCGTGATCGCGCCGGGTATCGACCGTATCGACGAAGCGGTCGAGTTCGGGCGCAAGGCGGTGGAGGCTACACCGGCCGACGATCCCAACTGGGCCGCAAGAGCGGGCAACCATGCGACGGCGCTGACCCTTCGCTTCAACATGACCGCCCGCACCGACGACATCGACGAGGCCATCGAGTGGCACACCCGCGCCGCGGCCCACCAGCGTCCCGAGGACCCCGACCCCGGCATGGCCCACTCAAACCTCTGCGAGGCGCTGCGGCTGAAGTACCTGCCGACGACGAACGTGGCCGGTCTGACCCGCGCGGTTGACTCCGCCCGCCGCGCCGTGGAGGTCACCCCATCGCAGCATGCCCACTACGCGCTGTACTGCGGGAACGCCGCCGCTGCCCTCATATCCCTCCTGGAGCTCACCGGTGACGGCAGGCTCGTCGAAGAGGCCCTCCACATGGCCCGGGCCGCGTTCGACGTGACACCCGTGGAGCACGCCGAGTTCCACCGGCGCCTGGGCACCCTCGTCGGCGCCCTGCAGGAGACCGTCCGCCGCACCGGCGACACCGAGGTGTTCGACGAGTGCCTGGACCTCTCACGCCGTGGCATCTCCGCCGTGGCCGCGTCCCATCCCGACCGCCCCGGCATGCTCCTTCTGCACGCGAGCGTGCTGCGGGACCGCTACCTCGTCACGGGGCAGGGCGCCTACCTCGACGAGTGCGTGACCACCCTGCGGAACGCTAGCGAGTCCGTCACTCCCGACCGCTTTGGCAAGGCGCGGATCCTGCGCACCCTGGTCGGCGTCTGGAAGGAAGCGATCGCCGCCAAGGCGGCCACCCCGCGGGACGTGTATAGGGTTGTCGCCGTGATCCGCGGGCTGCTGGAGACCGCCGAGCCGGAGTCGGCCGAACACGGCGAGTTGCTCGTCGCGCTGGCGGACGCGCTCGTCTTCCTCTACCGGCTCGACCCGCGCCCGGAGCTGCTGGACGAGGCCATCGGCGCCGCCTCCGAACTTCAGGTCGGCACCACGGACCACCATGTCCACCTTACCGAGTATCTGATCGCCCAGTCGGATCCCTTCCTGCGGCTGTACGAGAGCTGCAGCGATCCCGCCGCCCTCGACGCGGCGATCCGGACGCTCAAGCGCGCACACAGCCTCCTCGTCGGGCTCGATCACCAGCGGGCGCGGGTGGCACAGCGGCTCGGCGAACTGCTACCCCTCGCCGCCGGCCACCAGGGGCCGACCGTTCTCACCGGCGCCATCCGGTACGCGCGGGAAGCCGTCGCTCTGTTCCCGCCCGGCACCCCCCAGCACGAGGGCGCCCTGACCGCGCTGAGCAGCGCGCTGCAGGACCATGCGAGCAGGACCCGCAACAGGCGTCACCTCGACGAGGCGCTGGGCATCTCCCGCGCGCTCGTCGAGGAAGCGCCGCGCGGCACGGACGAGCACGACCGCTATCGCGTCGACCTGGGCCTCGGCCTGGCGATACAGGCCCGGCTCGACGGCGATCCGAAGCACCTCGACGAAGCCGTCAGCATCTTCCGGGACCTGGCCGCGGACCGGACGATCGACGACGTACGGCGCTCCCGGCGCCTGTTCAACCTCGGACACCTGCTCGAAGGGCGCTACCGCGCCACGGGCCGACGCGACGATCTGCCCGCCGCGGTCGACGCCTTCGGCGAGGCGGCCCGACTCCCCAACGCCTCGCCACTGCAACGGATGAGCGCCGCACGCCGCAGAGCCGCACTCGACGCCGAGCGCGGCGACTGGGAGGCGGCGGCCGAGTCCTACGCCCTGGCGGTCGAGCAGTTGCCCTTCGCCGTCGGTCCGCGGCTGACTCGGGAGGCCCAGGAGGCGATGCTCCCCGACACCACCGGTGTCGCGACCGCGGCGGCCGCGTGCGCACTGGAGCTCGACGATGCACTGAAGGCCGTAGAACTGCTCGAAGCGGGCCGGGCCACCCTGATCTCGCAGGCGCTCGACCTGCGCGGCCCGCTGTCGGCCGTGCACGAGCACGCACCCCATCTGGCCGCCCAATGGCAGCAGTTGCGGCAGGAATCGTCCGTCCCGGGACAGGAGACGCTCGTGCAGCGCCACCGCCGCGCCACGCGATGGGACGGGCTGCGCAGAGAAATCATCGAACTGCCCGGAGTGGCCGAGTTCCTGGCGCCCTCGTCCCGCCGAGCCGTCACCGACACCGCGGCCGACGGCCCGGTCGTCATCGTCAACTCCCATGCGTCCCGCACCGATGCGATCCTCATCGCCAACGGCGACATCGAGGCGATCAGGCTCCCGGCCTCGGCGGAGGACGCCGAACGAGCCGTCAACAGACTGCTGCGCGTCCAGCCGAAAGCCGGCACTGAGGCGGGTGCCGCACGGAGCATGTCTGGCATCCTTGAGTGGATGTGGGACACAGTGACACAGCCGGTCCTGCACACCCTCGGCATGGACACCGTCCGTACGACGGCCGAGGCGCCACGGCTGTGGTGGTGTCCGACCGGGCTGTTCACCTTACTGCCCGTGGCGGCGGCGGGCCATCATAGCTCCACCGACACAGTCCTGGACCGCGTGACGTCGTCGTTCACCCCCACTCTCCGGGCGCTCACCCACGCCCGACGCCCCCGGCCCGCCCACCGCGACACCTTCCTGAGCGTAGCCGTCCCCGACACGGCGGGCCTGCCGCGCCTGGTCGGCGTGGCGACGGAGACCGGCATCCTGCGCGGCCGCTTCCCCGACGGGGTCTTCCTCTCCGGCGCCGACGCGACCGCGCCGCGCGTGCTCGCGCGGCTGGCGGACGCCAGCCGGGTGCACTTCGCCTGCCACGGCATGAGCGATCCCTACAGCCCGTCGTCCAGCTGTCTGATCCTCCACGAAGGCTCCGAGCTGCGGGTGACCGACGTCAGCCGACTTGATCTGGACGCCGAGGTGGCGTTCCTGTCGGCGTGCAGCACGGCCCGGGGCGGCCACGTACTGCCCGACGAGGCCATCACCATCGCCTCGGCGTTCCTCCTGGCCGGCTACCGCGACGTGGTCGCCACGCTGTGGCCGATCTACGACGCGGAAGCCCCCCACCTCGCGGAGTCCTTCTACCAGACGCTCACCCCGACAGCGGGACCCTCCCGAGCCCTCCACGAGGCGATCCACCGGACACGCACCCGCATCCCCGACCGCCCCGACGTGTGGTCGTCGTACGTCCACTACGGCCCCTGAAGGTACGGGCGGTGCGGATCACGGTGACCGACGAGGATCGCGAGCCCATCTGCCACCCCGCCTCCACCACCACGGTCGAGACGAGCGGCCGCGAAAACAGTCCAGACGCAGGGCTGATGTCGGCGGTAGGGACCAATACCCGTGCTCGCCATCGATAGGAGTGTGGAACTCCTCGTTATTCGGCTCTGTCGGAGATCTTGTGACAGAGCCCGTAATTCCCCGCACGGTCACGCTTCTCCATGGGGATGGCGGTTGCGAGTGGATACCCAACGGCAGGGAAAGGCTGAACCCCGCCTCTCCCTGCCGTTCACATGAATAGCGGGTCGACCGGCGGCCATGGGTAGCCCAGTTGCTCGGCATCATGCGAACCTCCCCAGACCTCGGCGGTGGCACGGGGATCGCCTGCGGTCAGCCGCGCTTCAAGGCGCTCGGCTTGGACCGATGGGGTGTCCGCGGAGGTCGGGAGGGTCATCCCGAACTGGAGCCAGGGCAGATCTGCATCGGCCCGGTTACGGGGATGCCTCAGGACGACGTGGATTCGATCGGGTTCCTTGCGGGAGGCCCAGACGCCTTCCAACTCGCAGTCCCACCTGACGAGCCAGTCCCCGCGTCCCCTCAGCCCCGCCTCAAGTAGCCGCGCAACCGCTCCTGCCGGCCACTCCCAACTGCGGTCCTCTCCCGCTCGCAGGACCTCGGCCCCGTACTGACCTGCGGTGAACCGAAGCTCTGGCAGGTCGAAGTCCTGATTGGCCAGGTCGCGCCAACCCGCCCAGACAACATGATCCCCGTTACGCGTGACCGTGATGTACAGCGCGCCACAGCACTCCTCCACGCCGCACCCGGACCAAGCGAGACGAACCTCGTGGGGCGTCGCCGTGGCATGCAACGGCCCGTCCTGGCCCAGTAGATCCCTGGGGCCTACTCCCAGGTACCGGGAGCCTCCCACGCCACCGGGGACCACCTCGGCCAGAAGATCCCGGCCATTGACGATCGGGCGGACCTCCACGCCGCCCTCGTCGGGTGCAGGGCACACGATGCTCAGACTGAGAAGGTCCGGTCTCATGGTCATCGGCCAATGATCGCGGAGCTGGCTCGCAACTGTCAGGTGAATTCGTGTGGCCTCCGCTCAGGGCGGTAGTTCGGGCCGCCTTCAGGCACGCTGGCCCCGGAGACCCCTCCGGAACGACGGGATGGCAGCCTGGGGAATTACGGGCTCTGCTGGAGATCCGAGGTTCGAGGCCCGGTTGGTGGCCTTGACCAGCAGTTCCTCCAGGCTCTCGGCGCGGGCGAAACGTCGGACGGTGGAGTGGTCCAGCCGCAGTTCCCGCCGGATCGCGGCCAGCGACTTCCCCTCAGCTAGGCGCTGCTGGACGGCCTCGTAGCGTTCGGTGGTGCGGGCCACCAACCGCCGGGGGCGGCCCAGGACATCGAGCGTGCCATCGGGCGGGGCGACGTCAGGCTCCGGCTCCGATGACTCCGCTGTGACCAGGGGCGTCGGGGGCGACTCCGGGAGGTCGGGGGTCGGGGTGAGCGCGGCGCGGATGCAGGAGTGGTGGGCGCCGACGGTCTTCTCTACGGCTTCGGCGAGGTTGCGCCACAGGTGCCAGCCGTCGGCAACCTGGAGGGCCTGCGGGGCCCCGGTGCGAGCGCCTTCGGCGTAGGCGCCGGCCCGGTCGCGGCAGATCACCTCGATCTCGGGGTGGTTGGCGAGCCAGGAGGCCAGGGGTTCGGCGTCCCAGCCGGGCAAGACGTCCAGCGGGCGGCGGGCCTCCAGGTCCACCAGGAGGGTCGCGTAGGAGTCGCCCTTGCGGAGGGCGAAGTCATCCACGCCCAGTACTCTGACCAGGCCGGACGGCGGATCCGGCACGGTATTGAGCAGGCCCAGGAGCACGTCCTTGGCCACCGGCATCCCCAGCAGCACGGCCAGCCGGGCTCCGGGACGCCCCGCCAACACCATCGCGATCGACGACAGTATCCGGCGTAACAGCAGCGTGTATCGGGCGTGCGGCCGGGTCAGGCCCTCCACCTGCTCGGCGAACGTCACCGCGGCACAGCGGGAATTACGGCACTTGAACCGCCGCACCACGAACTCGATCACCACCGGCGCCAGCCCGACCGGCGCATCTCGCAGCCGCCGCGTGTACCGGCCGTGCACCCGCCAGGACGCCATGTCGCACTCCGGACACCGCACCGGCAGCGTCCGGCACGACGTACGAAACGTGACCACCCCGGCGGCCCGCTCCACCGACTCCACCACCACACCGGCTAAATGCGGCAGCAACCGCCCCAAATCCCCTGAACCGCATACCCAGTTGATGCCCAGTTCAGACTGGCTCTGTCACAAGATCTCCGACAGAGCCGAAATACGTGATCGTTCACAGGCCGGGAAGGGCTGCGCAGAGCAACGCAAGGGCGTTCACCCGGTCTGGCCACTGCGCGGCGATCTCCAAAGCGACGTGCCCGCCGTACGAGGAGCCCACCAGTGTCGCCCGCGCGATGCCCAGAGTGTTCAGGAGGGCCAGCACATCCTCGGCGTCGCTGTGAGGCCGGTCCGGCGCTGGAGTCTCACCGAAACCCCGAAGGTCACAGCGCACCAGCCGGTAACCGGCGTCGATCAAGGCTGGCCACTGGGCATCCCACATCCGCCGGTCACAGACCCCGGAGTGCACCAGCACCAGCACCAGCACCGGACCGTCTCCGGCCACGTCATGAGAGACCGTCATCCGGCAGACCCTACGCAGCGGTTGCTCAAAACGCCTCTCGATAGCATGGCCACCGCCTCGCCCATCAGCCCGGCGAACCATGCCGGTCACAGCACCGACAGCGACCTCTACATGGACCGCCGCAACTACGTGTGGGACAACCGCTCCGACACCACGGCCCTGCGCAACGACCACGGCCGCTTCGTTGACGACGAGTCCTGGGGCGGACGCCATCACCACGGCGGTGGCCGCCGCCGCTGTGCGCCTCAGCTGCTGCTTGCGCACAGCAGGAGGTGGGCGACGCGGCCGGGATCGTCGGACATGGGTGAGTGCCCGCAGCCGTGTAACCGGAGATGACGTTCCCCGGCAGGAGTCGAGTCGCGCGGCGTGCTTGGTGCAGCGGTGTCAGGAGATCGCGGGTGCCCCATGCGACGGTGACGGGGACACCGGGGGAAAAGCCACGGAGCCGGTAGCTTCGGGCTGCGCGGCGGGTGGCTTCGAAGCCGGGTGAGCGGGCCAGGTTGCGAAGGGCGCCATCGGCTGCCTGTGCTGTCATCTGCCGGGGCCGCGCGACGAGTTGCCAGAATGCGAGTGTGCGGCCCAGCGGGTTGCCGGTCACTCGTGCCGTGCGCCCGCCGAGGCTCTGCGCCATCATGCGCGAGCCGAGGGCATAGGCCGCTTCGGGGCCGGTCCACAGGCCGATGGGGGACAGGGCGACAGCGTTGCTGACGGCACCCGTCCGGGCGAGTTCGAGTGCCACGGCCCCGCCGAGCGAGTTGCTGACGACGGGCGGGCGCGGGAGGCCGATTGTGGAGAACCACCTGGCGACCTCGCCAGCCAATGCGTGGACGGTGAGGGTGGTGCCGTCCGGCAGGGGTGGGCTGTCGCCGAATCCCGGGAGGTCGACGGCCACGACCTCGCGTTCGCGAGCAAGCAGGTCGATGACGGGCCTCCCGGTCCGGCTGGCGGATCACGACCAGGGCCGTGATGGGTGGTTGTCAACCGGGTCGATCGGGGCTTGCGCACGTCGGGCGGGCGTCCACGCCCGGCGGGGACGGGCAGAGCACTGCCCCGAGGCGGCTGCACCTAGGCGGACACATATGTGAGTGCCGGATACACCTCCGGGTCGCCCTCGACACCGGCCTCACGGAGGATCGGAACGAGGATCTCGGCGAAGCGGTTGAGGGCCTCCTCGGACTCCCAGACGTCGACGACGCGGAAGGTGCTCTCGCCCTGTCCCGCGATGTGTGCGAGCAAACCTTCTACGGGCCAGTCAGCTGGAGACTCCATCCGGTTCTTGCCCCCCGTCAACTTGCGGTTGGTCTCCTCGTACTGCTCCTGTGTGAACTCGGGGGAGATGAGGACGATCGGCATTTGGGTCCTTCCAGATCGCGGAGACGCGGCATGGGGCTGCCACGTCTGGGCCGGGATCAGGCGACGGCGACGTCCGCCTGTTCACATAGCGATCCTGGGCCGTGTCGCATCATCGCGCATGACTTGCTGCTCCACACGAGACGGAGTCACGCCCGTCGGGGACCCTGCGGACGACGGTGCACTCGTCCTGCCCGGCTCAACGCTCCGGGCGCGGATCAGGTCACTGAGGCGTCAACCGGCCGCGTCAGCGTCTTGATCAGCGGCTACTCGTCCACGTCAGCACCGGGCACCCCACGGTGCAGCGGCCCCAGATCTCCATACAGGGCGGCATGGAAGGCGGCGGCGAGCTCGCGGGCCCGCCCCTCGCTTGGCACGCCGTGCAGCATGAAGTACACCGGGCCCGCAAAGGCATCCGAGTTGGTCTCCCGCTCGCGAACCAGGCGGACGATGGCGGCCCGCAGGGCGGCGTTCACGGCGTCCTGGACGACGTGGCCCGGGCCGGCGGTCAGCGCGTCCGCCTTCACCGTCCACCACTCACCCTCGCGTTCAATACCCACGAACACCGCACGCTGCGCCTTGGCCGCCCGGTATGCAGCCTCGAACCTGTTGGTGGCATCCGGGATCAGATGGCCAGGGCAGGGAATGGGCAGCTGCTGCATAACGGGCATCGTGTCAGGAATCGGCCTGATTCGTCGCAAGCGTTCCAGAGTGCGGACGAGGGGCTATCCGACGTTCGGAAGTTCGCAAACAGGCACTGACCTTGTTGTTTTACCTCCGGTGCCTGTGGCGTCGCGGAGCCGAGTGCTCGGGCAGAGGTAGAAGAGTTCGGGATCTCCTTCGTCGAGGCCGTGGAGGAGACCGACCGGGTGCCAGCCGGCGCGTTGTAGTAGTTGCTGCATGGGGTGGTTGGAGACGTTGGTTGAGGTGAACAGCTTCGTGGTGGTGCATACGGACTCGACGGCCGTGAGGAGACGTGCGCCCACACCTCGTCGGCGGGCACTGGGGGCGACCATCAGCATGGTGACGAAGCCCTGCTCGAAGAAGGTGTACTCCAGCACGCTGTAACCCAAAGGTCCGGATGAATCTCGGGCCATGAGGGCCACACCCTGTTCGCACCACCGCCGGATGCTGTCCCGTCGTGTGTGATCGCCTGCTGCCGTGACGGAATCGATCTTGGCTAACGCGGCCCAGTCCGATGGATCCGCGCGGTCCACTTGAAGCCCGCTGAGGTTCTCGACGTCCATGGCATGCATCGTGGCAGCGTATGGGCGGTTGGTGCTCGCCTATTGAGTTCGGCGGGGCTTGGTCCCCTACTTGTGGTGTGCGGGACGGCTGCATGCCTCGCCGGTGCGAGGACACGTCCCACCTCGTGCCGGGTGGCTGGGCGGTGGTTCTTCGAGCCGAGCGGTCGACCGGGGCCGGGACGGGACGGTTTCGGTGCACCGGCCGGGGAGCGTCGCCGACAATCACCAGCCATGTCTGTCGGCCGGCCGCCTCCGGGCTGCGGAGCCTGGGCCTGTTCCACCCGAGTGTCTGCTTGAACAGGCGGAACGTGTGCTCGAGACGAGGAAGGACTGCCAACAGCGGTTCACGTCGTTCGCGGTGGCGGCGGTGCCCGACCACCACAACCAGACCGGCTTGTTCACCCCGCCAC
This sequence comes from Streptomyces doebereineriae, assembly GCF_031845645.1. NCBI lineage: Bacteria > Bacillati > Actinomycetota > Actinomycetes > Kitasatosporales > Streptomycetaceae > Streptomyces > Streptomyces doebereineriae. The sequence continues at coordinate 158,441 of NZ_JAVREZ010000015.1, read as the reverse complement.
TGGGGAGCTTCTCCACGGTCGGGCGGATGACGGTGCCCTCGATGACGGGCACATCCCGGTGTACCTTCCCTCGAACCCCTGCGTGGATCCGGACACGGCGCACTTCTGCAACGCGCCCGACAAGAAGCCCGACCCGTTGTGCAGCCATTACGCGTATCGAAAGTAGATCTTGATTGTGGATGATCATGCGTCATCGGGTGTGATGCGGTCTCGGGCCATGAGCCAGCACAAAGAGCCTGATCACATGGGGTGTGCGAGTGTTATCGTCGCCCGCATGCCTGAACTGATCCCACCCACCGGTCGACTTCAGCCCTCATGGCTCGCGGCGCGTGACGAGTGGTCTCCAGGTGCTCACCAGGCCGGTACTGGCTTGGGCCTCATGCCTGAGGCTGACCTCGACGACCCCGCCGCCTTCTCGGCGTGGGTAGAGCAACTGCAGCAGCAGTCGGACAGGTCAGTTGCCCTGGGAGATGGGTGGGTCCACGCCACCCACTGGTGGATCGTCGAGGACGACAGCTATCTGGGAGCCATCGATCTGCGGCACCGGCTGAACGCTTTTCTGCTCCATAGCGGCGGGCACATCGGATATAGCATCCGGCCCTCCGCCCGAAAGCGCGGCCTGGCCACGTGGGCTCTCGGGGCTGTTCTCCCCGAAGCCCGTGCGCTCGGTCTGGGCCGTGTCCTCATCACATGCGACGACGACAATGTCGCATCGGCGCGCACCATCGAGCGCAATGGCGGCGTTCTGGAGGACGTCCGCACCACCGACGAGGGCATCAAGCGCCGCTACTGGATCACACTGTAGGCAAGCGGTGTGGTGGTGCTTTACAGTCACTCGTTGATGGCCGCGACCAGCACGGTGGCCTCGTAGCCGACCGAGAGCTTGATGCCCCTATGGATGTCAAGCAGCTGCTCTTGGCTTGTCCATATTCGGTCGGAGCGTGACGATCGCCTGGTAGATCTCGCGGGCGACGTAGCGTTTGAGGCAGCGTATGGCTTCGCGGCGTGTCTTGCCTTCGCAGACTCGGCGTTCGATGTAGGCGCGGGTGCGGGTATCCCAGCGCATCCGGGCCAGGACGATTGTGTAGAGGGCGGAGTTGGCCTGGCGGTCGCCGCCGCGGTTGAGTCTGCGGCGCTGGGTCTTGCCGGAGGAGGCTTCGACGGGGCTCGCGCCGCAGAGAGCGGCGAAGGACGCCTCACTGCCCATCCGTTGCGGGTTGTCCCCGGCCGCTGTCAGCAACGCGGCAGCGGTGTCGGGGCCGACGCCGTAGACATGAAGGAACGCACGTGCTCGGCAAGTGCCGTCAGTTCTCCCGCGCCACCACCCCGGAGGAGATGTTCACCGGGCAGTGGCAAAACCGTGCGACCAGGCTCGACGCCTACAAGCCCTACCTCGATCAGCGCTGGCAGGAAGGCTGCACCAACGCCTGGAACCCGGCAGCTCGGGATGACCCTCAACACGATCCTGCGCTTCGGGGCAGTTGGCCAGGACGGCTTTGAGCTGGAGCCGGTCAGCCTTCGGGCAGGGCGTCGGGGTGGGTGAGGAGCCAGCGGGTGACGGCGCGGGCCGACGGCGGCCGGGGGCCGACCGGTTGGGGTTTGCCGCGAAGATTCCTGCTGACGTAGTCGTCGCGGGCGGTGATCGACTCCTCCCATGTGCGGGCAGCTCGGCGCGGCCCAAAAGCGGGCCCAGCCCGGTCGACCGCGCACGGCCGGGCAGCAAGCACCACGTCCTCACCGACGGCCAGGGCATCCCGCTCGCGGTGTCGCTGACCGGCGGGAACCGCAACGACGTCACCCAGTTGCTGCCACTGCTGGACAAGGTTCCGGCCGTGGCTGGCGCAGTCGGACGACCCCGGCGACGGCCCGACGCGCTCCTCGCCGACCGCGGCTACGACCACGACAAGTACCGCCGCCTGCTCCGAGCACGCGGGATCCGCCCGGTCATCGCCGAACGCGGCGAGGAACACGGCAGCGGCCTGGGCACCTTCCGTTACGTGGTCGAGCGCACGATCGCCTGGCTGCACGGCTTCCGCCGCCTGCGGATCCGCTGGGAACGGCGCGACGACATCCACGAAGCTTTCCTCGGCCTCGCCACCTGCCTGATCACCCACAGGCACGTCCAACGCCTTTGTTAGGACCTCTAAGAGAGCATCTGATCAGTGTTCACGCGGATTTGAGTGGAATGTCTGTTTCGATTCGCCAGGTTGGTGTGGATTCTCCGGTCAGTTCGCGGGACATTTTGTTAGCCATGGCCCAGTGGATCATCGTCCGGGATCTCTGCGGCAGGGCTTCGTAGTCCCGCGCCAAGCGGCGGTGCTGCATCAGCCAGCCGAAGGTTCGCTCGATCACCCACCGTTTCGGCAGCGGCTCGAACCCCTTCGAACGCGGCCGCTGAACCACCTCGACATCGATGCCCAGACCGGCGCCGTGGTTGAAGATGCTGTTCTGGTAACCGCCGTCGGCCCAGACCTTGGACGCGCTGGGATGTGCCGCAGCCAGGTCATCGAGGAGGAGCTTGCCGCCGGTGGTGTCGTGCACGTTCGCGGCGGTGACCAGGACGGCCAGCACCAGACCGAGCGTGTCCGTGATCAGGTGGCGCTTGCGTCCTTTGATCTTCTTGCCGGCGTCGATGCCCTGGCTGGTCTCGGCGACATTTGCGGAGGTCTTCACGCTCTGCGCGTCCACCACCGCCGCGGTGGGCTCCGCTCGGCGGCCGTGGAATCGGCGGGTCTTGTCGCGTAAAAGGTCGTGGACCTGCTGGGTGGTGCCGTCGGCTTCCCACTTCGCGTAGTAGTCATAGACGGTCTTGTACGGCGGGAAGTCGTGCGGCAGGTACTCCCACGGGATGCCGGTGCGGTTGACATAAAGGATCGCGTTCACGATCTCTCGCAGATCGTGCACCCGGGCTGCCGTTCCGGGTCCGGTCCGTCTCGCCCGCCAGTCCTTGAAGACCGGCTCGATCAAGGCCCAGCGGGCGTCGGACACGTCACTGCCGTACGGACGACGAACACTCACGCCTCATCCAACGACCGCCAACAGCACCAGTCACAAAACCATCCCAGAACACCAACTACCTAGATCAGATGCCCTCTAAGCCACAGAGGTCGGCGGGGCCTCAATGACCGCGTCAAGCGCGAGGGGCGCCGGCCGCCGGGGGAGGAGGCGCCCGTCATCTACGACGGACCCGCCACCATCGGCGGTCGGTGAGAACTTCAGAACGCTTGGGGTCACCAGGTGTTGAGGTTGGCCCGGGAATGATCAGCGGGGTGTCCAGGCAGAGGGGGTCACCTGGGAAGGCGCAGGGGTTGGTGCCGCTATCCGACGGTCCTGGTAGGGGCGTGTCCGTCGTGTCGGAGTCGTAGCTGCACTGGTCCGAGCTCTGGGTGGCACAGTCGTAGCTGGGCGGCGGCTCAGGGGGAGGGTCGTCGTCGCATGCGACGGCACCCATCAGGAGCGCTCCGGAAAGGGCGCTGATTGCGGTGAGTCGCAGGTTCCTACGCATGGATTCCTCCGTTGGTCCGTTGTGGTCTGCCTGGGTGCCACCAGGTGGCGCTTCGTGCGGTGTTCAGTTCCCCAGCACCCCTGCGGGTGCGGTGTCGGCATCTCTTAGCTGTTGGACGGGATCGTGGCCGGGTGGGCCGTGGAGGGGCGTGCCGAAGGCGCTGGTGTGGTCCTGAACCCCGGTGTACGGCGTCACTTGCGCGTCGATGCCGTCCAGCACCTCGATCAACCACGTGGCTACGACGGCTCCAGCCGAACCGCCGACGGCGATCCTCAAGGCGGTCATCCGATGCCTCGCCAAGAGGCCTGCACCGTCGGCCGCTTTGTCCACGATGGCCCGCCTGCCATACCGGTTTCGTCTTCACGACTCTCGGACAGGAGCTCTGAGTCTTCGGGAGTGCCGTCCGCGCGGCACCGGCCGTCTCCGTCCCGCGTACCCCCTCCCGTGCGGAGGGTCAGCGGACGATCGTGCTGCGTCCGGCCGCGAGTCCGGTGAACGCGATCAGTAGCCACACCGGCCCGACCACGCCCTGGAAGCCGGGGAGTCCGGTCGCCCCCGCGAAGACCGTGACCGCCAGTACCGGCAGCAGGCTCAGCACGCCGATCCAGCGCGATACGGTGCGTTCGCGCAGAGCCATCCAGGCGATCGCCCCGGCCGCAACGACCACACCCAACCAGCCGATGTAGCCACCGAAGTCATTGAGCATGAAGTACACGAACAAGCCGTCGTCGCTGAAGGACTTTCCGTTCATGCCCGCCGGCAGATAGATGGCCAGCGCTCCCTTCCAGCCGTATCCGTACGTCAGGCCGGCCGCCGAGGCCGTCAGCGCGCCGCTCACCACATGCGCCGCCGTACTGCCCGGTACCCGCGGTTCCACCTGCCGGCGCCAGGCCGCTGCAAGTACGAGCAGGAGGGTGACGGTGATGAACCCCGCCACCAGGCCCAGGTGGGCGGTACCGCGAGACACCTCGTCCAGGATGGATGCATCGACGCGTTCTGTCTCTGTGACGCCCGTCCGCGGATCGGCGACGAGCGTGGCAACGACACCGAGCAGGCCTGCCGCGACCCCGTAGAGCGGCCACTTGGCCCGCCCGTTGCCGCCGCCGGACTGGACCGCGCCAGCAATTGCTCCCGGATCCACTGCTGTCATGACTCTCAGCTCCTCTGGATGTGAACGGTTGAGCAGCACTGTCCACGCGGCGGCGTCCCGGGCAACAGGGACACCAGTCCCTTTCGCCCGGGATATCCGTACGCCACCATGTCCCCATGGGCTGGGGGGACCGAGGAAGCCGACGGGACCGCGCGCTGCGCCGTGCCGCGTACGCCGTCGCGGGAGTCGGCGCCGCGAGCTGCGTTGCCACCGTGCCGGCGCACGCGGTGCTGTCCCGGCAGGTCGAGCTCAGCGAGCTGTTCTGGAGCGATCTGGTGTTGGGCACGGTGTGGCCACTGCTCGGCGCGGCGGTGGCCCGCGTCCAGCCGCGCAATCGGCTGGTCTGGCTGATGATGGCGCCCGCGCTGATCGGCCCGTACCACCTGCTCACCTACTACGCCGGCTATTCGCAGCTGGTCGCCGAACACTCCTTGCCCGGCTGGCAGTTCGGGGCCTGGCTGGGCTGCTGGGGGTTCGTGGGCTACTACTTCGCGACCCCTCTGGTGCCGCTGCTCTTCCCGTACGGACGGCTCGGCACCCGCCCGCGCCGGGCGCTCGCGTGGAGCGTCATCGCTGTCGCCACGACCGGCACCCTCGCCGCGATGCTGCGTCCGAGCGGCACCGACCCGGTGCCCGCCCTGGCCAACCCGCTGGGTGTACGGGGCGCGGAGTGGCTGCACACTGTCATGTACGTGTCCGCCGGTACATGCATGGCCGCCGGCACCGCCGCAGCCTGCTTCTTCATCGTGTTACGCACCCGTGCGGCACTCGGCGTGGAGCGCTCCCAGCTGCAATGGCTGATGCTCGGTGGCCTCTTGATGGCCCTCTCGTTCACCGGCGTGGGCTTCACCACCGGGCAACTCCCCCAGCTGCTGACCGACCTGCTGATGGTGGCCGGGCTGCTCGGCCCGCCGGCGGGTATCGCCGTGGCGATGCTGCGCCACCGCCTCTACGACGTCGAGGTGGTACTCGGCCGGGCCATCGTCTTCACCCTGCTGAGCGGACTGGTCCTCGGCGTCTATCTGGCCGTCGTCGCGGGCGCGGGCACTCTCGCGCCCGGTTCACCCGCCGGCACGGCCGCGATCGCCGCGGCCGCGCTCGTTGCGGCAGCCGGGCGGGGGGCGGTCCAATCGGCCGTGGACCGGCTGCTGTTCGGACACCGCCACGATCCGTACGCAGTGATGGCCCGCGTCGGTCGCCACCTCGCCCCCGCCTCGGAACCGGCCGAGGCCATGCGACTCCTGGTCGACGAGCTCCGCCGCGCCCTGCGCCTGCCGTACGCGGCATTCACCGGACCGGCCGTGACGGCGACCTCCGGCATACCCGTTCCCGGTGCGGGCTGGCGGACCGTGCCCTGCCTGGCGCTCGGCCGCCGTGTCGGCGAACTTCACCTGGGGCGGCGGCGTGCGGCCGAGCCCTGGACCGCGCAGCAGCGGGCCGCGGCCGAGGAGGTCGCGGCGCGGGCTGCGACCCTCGCGTACGCGGCGGGGCTCGTCGAGGACGTGGCGCGCAGCCGGGCCCACATCGTCGCCGTCCGGGAGGAGGAACGCCGCCGGCTCCGCGCCGACCTGCACGACGGCGTCGGCCCCTCCCTGGCCGGTACCGCCCACCAGCTGGACTCCTTGGCCCGCAGGGCCACTGACCTCGGGCTCGCGGACGCCATCAGGGTGGTACGGGACCGGCTGCGCACGACAGTCGGTGATCTGCGCACCGTCGTGAACGGCCTGCGCCCCGCCGTGCTCGACCAACTCGGTCTCGCAGGCGCGCTACGTGAACTGCTCGCCGGCTACGACGTTCCCACCTGTCGCTGCTCGGTCACAGCTGCCTGCTCCGAACTCCCCGCCTCCGTCGAGGTGGCGGCGTACGCGATCGCGGCCGAAGCGGTGGGCAACGCCCTCAAGCACAGCGCATCGGGTCGTCTCACCCTCACCGCCCACGTCACCGCCGGGTTTCTCGTACTGACCGTCGAGGACAACGGCTGCGGCATCCCGCCCCGCCACCGTGCGGGCGTGGGCCTGCGCAGCATGGGCGAACGCGCGGCGGAAGTCGGTGGCCGGCTGACGATCACCCCGGCCCCGGGCGGCGGTACCTCGGTGCAGGCCAGGATGCCGCTCCCCCAAGAGGAGACACATGCCACTGCCTGACCGACCGCGAGCGCCCCTTGGGGGGCGGACGCCCATACAGGAGGGGCGAGATGAGCCAGCCGCAGCCTGTGACCGTCCTCGTCGTCGACGACCACCCCATCTTCCGGGCCGGGATGGCGACGGTACTCGGCGACCTGCCCGGCGTCACCGTCATCGGGGAGGCCTCTGACGGAGCCGAAGCTGTTGCCGCCACCGCACGGCTGCTGCCGCACATCGTGCTCATGGACTTGCGCATGCCCGGGGTGGGCGGTCTCGAGGCGACCGCCCAGATCACCACCGTCCATCCCGAGGTCGCGGTCGTCGTCCTCACCATGGACGAGGATGACGACTCGGTCTTCGCAGCGCTGCGCGCAGGGGCCTGCGGCTATCTGCTGAAGGAGGCCGACGGCGCGGACGTGCACCGGGCCCTGCTGGGCGCCGCACGCGGCGAGGCCGTCTTCGGCCCCCGCATCGCCCAGCGGGTACTCGCCCATTTCGCCTTGCCGCACGCGGCCCGGGACACGTTGCCTTTCCCTCATCTCACGGACCGGGAGCGGCAGATCCTTGATCTGCTCTCCCGCGGCCTGGACAACGCCTCCATCGCCCGCCGCCTCTCCCTCTCCGAAAAGACGGTACGCAACCGGGTCAGCGATGTCCTGGCCAAACTCCGCGCCCGTACTCGCGCGGAAGCCGTAGCCCTGGCCCGGGACGCAGGCCTAGGCCTGCCGTGAGGCCGACCCTCGCCTGGCCCGGTCCTGCCAGGCGACTGGATACACGGGCTGTGGCGAGGGGGACGAAGAGTTTGCTGAGGCCGGCGGCTTTGAGGATCCGCGGGTGCCAGGGGCGGACACAGACCAGTGCGAGGTGGCCGCCTCGTTCCAGGGACCCTGCGCTGCGCCCGGGACCGGGTGACCACGCCGTGGCCGCGCACTGAGAGGTCGTTTCCTCCCGTTGTTTCATCCTGGTATGCGGATTTGATCCGGTGATGTCGGGTCGCGCCAGGAGATGGTGTTCTCGCCAGTGAGGCGGCGGGCCATGAGGTCGGTCATGGCGAGGTGGATCATGGCTTCGGAGCGGGCGGGGAGGGTCTCGTAGTCTCGCGCCAGGCGGCGGTGGAGCATCAGCCAGCCGTAGGTCCGCTCAACCGTCCACCGCTTCGGGATCGGGGTGAAGCCCCTGGTCCCGGGGGCGCGTTGGACACCGTCCGCGTTATAGGGCGGGAATGGACGGTTCCAGACGGCGTCTGACCGACTGACAACCTTCTGAAGTTCGCGGGCGCTTCGGGGCGATATGGCCTGCATCACGGTGTCTAGCCTCGATCTTGCATGAGGGTCCGTCAGCTTGCTGACGGACCCTTTCTGCTTGTTCGCGGTGGGGCTTTCTGCAGGTGGGCATGCTGGTGGCCCGGCCTGTCGCGCCGGGTAGGCGCCGGGTTCCACGGCTCCGGTCGGTGGTGCTGCTCGTAGGGACGGGAAGGCGCTGGTCAGCCTGGGTTCGACAGGGCTTCAAGCCGTGACAGGGCATCGGTGATCACACCGGCCCATGGCCAGTGCCGGGCGAGTCGGAGGATGCGGCGACGTCCAGTGGTGACGAGCTGGGCCGCAGCGGAGAACAGCCGCAGCCGCAGGCGGCGGGGTTCCCACAGACGGGGCTTACCGATCAGGGAGAGCATGGGCATCCAGGCAAGCAGGTCGAGTGCGGTCTGGATGATCTACAGCCAGATCTGGTTCTGTGCGGCGCCGTGAAGGGGGAGGTTGCGCAGGCCGGTGGTGCGGGCGGCGCGGATGCGATCCTCGGCCCTCGCGCGCTGGCGGTGACGCAGCTCCAACGCGGCGATCGGGGTGTGCTTGGTGTTGGTGGCGAAGCACGTCAGGCGCATCCCGTCGGCGTCGGTGAAGCGCAGCTGGGCACCGGGGTGCGGCCGTTCCTTGCGCACGATCAGCCGCACCCCCTTGGGCCAGCCTTTCAGGCAGTCTCCGTCCAGTTCGGCCACCCAGGCGCCATCGCGGATCCCGCCGCCGGGTTCGACGGCCACCGTCCACGCGGTGGCGGGGATCTTCAGAACGGCCTGGTGGATGGCGTCGGTGATGGTCATCCCGACCGAGTACGACAGCCATCGGCCCCGCGCGGAGAGCCAGTTGACGAACTCGTGTGTGCCGCCGCCGGAATCGCACCGGATGAGCGTTCGACGTCCGCGCCGGTACTTCTGGGGCAGCTGGGCCAGGGCCAGCTGCGTGGCCTCGATGTGGTCGGCGGCGGTGTTGGAGCCGGCGTTGCCGGGCCGTAGCAGGCCCACGACCGGTTCTCCGGACCCGCCGCGGCCATGGTCGACGAACCCCATCCACGGGTGGTACCCGAACGTCTTCTTCCAGGTCGCTGCCGCGTCCTCCTTCTCGGAGTGCGCGATGACGAGCACCCCGTCCAAATCCACAAGCACCTGCCCGCCGACATCCGGGGCCGTCTCACCGGCCAACTTCCAGACATACTCGCGAACTTGCGCCCGAGCCGTACGGATCGCGGTCAGCGCGTGCTTCCCGCTTGCAGCAAGCGTGTCGATCAGCCGGGAGACCGTGGAGTCGGAGGCCACCGGCCCGAACACGCACGGTTCGGCCCGCAGCATGCCCACGTCGGCCAGGCAGTCTCCGCCCAAGGCCACTGCGAGCGCCACATCCAGCAGAATCTTGCCGGGATCGTGTACTGCCCGCGGCTTGCGCCAGGGCGCGAGCGCACCTGATATCGCCTCATCCAGGCCGGTCTTGCGGACCGTCTCTACCAACAGCACGGCCCCAGCATGCGAGACCACCCCGCGTCCGTCGCCCTCGACACGGACACGCGGGTAGGACCCGATACGCTTGGTCACCTGAGTGCTTCTTTCCTCGCAGCCAACAGGACTCTCGACAAGCCCTATCGTTGCAGGTCAGGAGCACTTCTCACCTTTGTGGTCAAGACTCGGACGATCGACCTCATGAAAGCGCGAGGCTAAGACTTGTCCCGTAACTGATCTTCGAGTCGACGGAGCCAAGACTGCTCGGCCGGTGGCCGCCGCGCCTATCCGGCGAGGTTGAGGTTGTGCAGCCGGGCAATGCCGAGCATGGCGTGGTGGACGCCGTCACCCTTGAGCCGGCAGTCGCGGAGGATCTTCCAGGTCTTCATACGGGCGAAGGTGTGCTCGACGCGGGCGCGGACTTGCTTGTGTGAGCGATTGTGCTCCTGTTTCCAGTCGGGGAGTTCTTCGCCGGCCCGGCGGCGGTGCGGCATCACCAGTCCGGTGCCGGGGTAGCCGCCGTCGGCGATCGTCATCGTCTTGCCGACGGCGGCTTTGGCCCCGGATTCCGCCCATGCCCTGCAGTCGTTCCGGTTGCCCGGAAGTGGCTGGCCGACCACGACGACCCGGCGGGTGTCGGCGTCGATGACAACCTGGTGGTTGGTGGAATAGCGATAGTTCTTGGACTGCTCGGCGATGGTGTGGTCACGGGTGGGCACCAGGGCGCCGTCCACGATGAGCACCGTGCCCTTCGTGAAGCGTTGCCGGGGCTTCAACGCGAGGAGTGGGCCGATCTGGTTGATGATCCGGTCGGTTGCGGACCTGGAGATGCCAAACAGCAGGGCGAGCTGGCGCATCGTCAAGTTCGTGCGCCAGTAGGCCGCGACGAGCAGCACCCGGTCCTCCAGCGAAAGGCCCCAGGGCCGGCCGCGCCGGACAAGTTCGGCCTGCTCGCGCCGGAGCGCGGTCACTGTCTTGTGGAACTGGCGCGGATTCACGCCGGTGAACGGGGTTATCCAGGACGGCTCGGACGCCGTGATCACACCAGCCATGCGCTGATCGTCTCACCGAGCCTATGCGCCTGGACCGGGACTTGATCACGGAGGTATCGGCGAGAAGAGTGGGCGGTATGACGGACTCAGCAGACCTGACGCTGGCGCACCAACTGGCTGATCAGGCGGACGAGATCGCCCGGCGCTACTTCCGCGCACCCGACCTGGGTGCCGAGGACAAGGGCGACGGAAGTCCGGTCACCAACGCGGACCGCGAGATCGAATGCGTCCTGCGCGCGTCGATCCGTACGGAACATCCTGGCGACGCGTTCGTGGGCGAAGAGTTCGGCGCCCATGGGCGCAGCAGCCGCCGATGGATCATCGACGCCATTGACGGCACGGCGAGCTTCATTGCGGGCGATCCGGAATGGAGCACTCTCATCGCCCGGGAAGAACACGGCACCGTGACCATGGGCATGGTCTCCGCGCCCGCGCTCGGGCGCCGCTGGTGGGCAACGCCAGGCACCGGCGCCTGGATGGGCCCCTGCCCCTCCGATCCGTCAGCACCGCCGCATCGGCTGACGCTCACGGCAGGAGGAAACGCCAAGGTTGCCGCCATCGGAATCTGGCCTCCACCACCGCGGCTAAGCAAAGCCGAACGCGTCGCCGCGGCCCGGCTGGCAGCAGGAACCGCAACCGTGCTCCCCGCACTCAACTGGGCATCTGCGGACCCCACCACGCCGCCACCCAGCAAGCCATCCACCGGATCCGGCACCTGCCATGGAGCCCTCCTGGTCGCGACAGGAAAACTCGACGCCTTCCTGCTGCTGGGCGCCGGCGCCTGGGACATTGCCGCAGTGATCCCCATCGTCGAGGAGGCCGGCGGCACCTTCAGCGACCTCTCCGGCCAGCGACGAACCGACACAGGCGCAGCTCTGTTCGCCCGACCCGGCCTCCACCAGCAGCTCCTGGGCCTGGCCAAACGCCCCAACTGACCCACAAACCAGGACCGTTTCACCCCGCCTCATGGGTTACGGGACAAGCCTTAATCAACGCCGGTGGCCACACCCACATCAGCAGCGGGCAAAGGCCGGCTCTCGGCGCCGGGGACCTACCGTGCCGTCGGCACAGACGGCCGCATCGGCGATTGGCATCGACATGACCAGGGACAACGCGCTCCCGGTGCCTGCACCTGGCAGGGATAGGCACCAAACGTCCGCAACTGCCATGCTGGATGTATGGACCAGCGACAACACAGCATGGACCAGCGATCCGAACTCGGCACATTCCTGCGCGCCCGGCGGGCCCGGCTCCAGCCGGAGGACGTCGGCCTCATCGACTACGGTGGCCGCCGCCGGGTGCCCGGACTGCGCCGCGAGGAACTCGCGCAGTTGGCCGGAGTCAGCGTGGGCTACTACACGAGGCTCGAACAGGGACAGAGCCCCAATGCCTCGGACGCCGTGCTGGATGCGATCGCCCGGGTACTGCGGCTCACTGAGACCGAGCGCGCTCACCTGCACAGCCTGGCCCGCAACAAACCGCGGGTTCGGCGCCGCTCCCGGCCCGAACAGGTCCGCCCCGGTATCCGGTTGATGATCGACTCCATGGGCGACGCGCCCGCCCTGGTCCTGGGCCGCAGCGGCGACGTGCTGTGCTGGAATCGCATGGCGCATGCCCTGCTCGCAGCGCACATCGACTTCGACGCACCGGCCCACGTCGGTCGCCGCCCCAACGTGGCCCGCCTGGTCTTTCTCGACCCCCATACGCGTGAGCTGTATTCCAGCTGGCGTGAGAAGGCCCGGGACACCGTGGCCGACCTGCGCATGACGGCAGCCCGCTATCCCGACGATCCCCGTTTCACCGAACTCATCGGTGAACTCACCCTGCGCAGTCCCGAGTTCGCTTCTCTGTGGGCCGCACACACCGTGCGCCCCTGTGTGCAGTACACCCGCAACTTCCAGCATCCTCTGGTCGGCGCGCTGACTTTGACCAACGAGCTGCTGGACCTGCCGCATGACGAAGGACAGCGCGTCGCGGTCTTCAATGCCGAGCCAGGTTCGTCCTCGCACGCGGCGCTCCATCTGCTGTCCGACTTGAGCTCTGCGTCCTCGGTCGCTCAGCCGGAAACTGCCGTAGCCGACTGATCACCGGCTCCTGAACGTCCGCCGCGCCTCGGGGCGCGCGGACCCGCCCGGCCTGGCCCCGTCACCCCCGTCGCTGCCAGGCCGGGCCTTTTTGTATGTCCTCGACGCCGTTGCAGCGGGCCGGATTCCCGCGTCACGAGCTGGCGCACACGCAGCGCGAAGTGCGCCCGCTTAGCCCGGCACAAACTCAGCCCGGGCTTCCGCCCCCATTTCGGCAACTCCCCACAGTGCGCGGGCCTTTGCTCGCTGGCTTTGTTCACGAGTCTCGTGGACAAAGCCAGCTCGCGGATGTTGGTGCGGGAGCACCCCGAGACGTTCACTGAGAATCGATGGTCCGATGCTCGGCTGGATCCTGCACCTGCCAGGGGTATCCACCGCAGAGGGCTGGGTAGCGCACCCCGCGGACCACAGGCTTGTTCTCACCCACCCGACGCTCATCTGTGAGAGGCATCCCACCATGGTGGTAACCAACACCCCCCATCGCGCTCCCGAAGCGCCCGACAAGCTGGGCGTGCGGGGCTGGCTCACCCTGATCACACTGTGCGGTGCAACCTTCCTGATCGCGCTGGACTTCTCGATCGTGACGGTGGCGCTGCCCGAGATCGGTCGCGACCTGAACTTCGCCACCGCCGGCGACCTGCAGTGGGTGGCCACCGCCTGCCTGTTGCCCACGGCGAGCCTCCTGCTGCTCTTCGGCCGCGTCTCGGACCTCGTCGGCCGGCGCCGCCTGTTCATCCTGGGCATCATCCTGTTCACCGGGCTGTCCCTTATCGGCGGACTCGCACCTAACCCCGGCGTCCTCATCGCGGCCCGCGCCGGCCAGGGTGTTGCCGCCGCGATGATCGGCCCCACCGCCATCGCCCTGATGACCGCCTCTTTCCGTGAAGGACCGCAGCGCACCAAGGCCCTCGCGGTCAACGGCGCCCTGCTCTCTCTCGGCTTCGTCATCGGCACCATCGGCGGCGGCCTCATCACCAGTGGACTCAGCTGGCGCTGGACCATGCTGATCATGGTGTTCCTCGGTGCGTTCATCCTGCTCGGCGCGGTGGTCCTGCTGCCCAAGGACGGCGCCCGTATCGCCGCCCGGCTCGACGTACCCGGCGCCATCCTGGCCAGCGGTGGCCTGTTCGCTCCGGTCTACGGCATCTCCACCGGCGCTGACGCCGGTTGGACCAGCGGCTCCACTCTCGGCTCCCTTATCGCCGCTGCGGTACTCATCGCCGCCTTCCTGCTCGTCGAAGCCCGCCACCCGGCCCCCCTCGTCTCGCTGGAACTGCTCAAGCGGCCCACCGTCAAGTGGAGCTTCGTCGTCGGCTTCGTCACCTTCGGCATGTGCGGCGGCACGACCGTGCTGCTCAGCCTCTACATGCAGGACGTCCTGGGCTACTCGGCGCTGGCGACCGGCTTCGGCTTCCTCGCCGAAGGCGCCACCGCCCTGGTCGCCGGCACCATCGCATCGAAGCTGATCGGCTCACTGGGCACCCGCCAGACCATGGCTCTCGGACTTCTGGTGCAGGCCGTCGGCACCGGCTTCATGGTCTTCCTGCCCGCGGACAGCAACATCCCGCTGCTGCTGGTGGTCACCTCGGGCGCGATGGGCTTCGGCCACGTCCTGGCCGTCGTCGCCTTCATCACCACCCTCACCTCCGGCCTGCGCACGGACGAGCAGGGCGTAGCCGGCGCGCTCTCCCAGATGCCGCAGTTCATCGGGGCCATCGGAGTGGCCGGACTGGCCGCCATCGTCACCGCCCGCTCCGCCGCACTCGCCTCTACCACCACGGCAGAGCTGGCGACCCTCGGCGGCCTGCACGCCGCGACGCTGACCGCAGGATTCGTCTGCCTCGTCGGCCTGCTCGTCGCTCTCACCCTGCTGCGTCGCGCGGCTCCCGCTCCGGAGCCCGCCCCCGCAGCCTGAACGCGCCGCTCGGCAGCACACATCATCATCCGGTGAGCTGCCAAGCTCCCCGAGCCCGGTGTGACACGGCCCCAATACCCCTGTCCCATCGGGCTCGTGGCTGTCCCGCAAACAGTTCGGACAGTTGTCGGCAGTCTCGGCTCCCCATGGGTACCCTCTCGAGGGCCGCGGCCAGGTCCGATGGACGCTGCCGACACGGGAGGTGCGCACGCTCTTGAGGGCAGCGCACCAGCCGTCCTCGGCGTCAGGAAGGAACCGCAGTCCCTGCCTGCGAGACCACCCTGCGCCTGTCGCCCTCGACACGGACACGTGGGCCGGGTCCGTTATGCCTGGTCACCTGCGAAGTGCCTCTTTCCTCGCAGCCAACAAGACTCTCGACAAGCCCTATCGTTGCAGGTCAGGAGCACTTCTCACGCTTGTAATCAAGCCTCGGACGGCTGACCTCATGAAAGCGCGAGGCTAGGAGGGCTCGGGATTCGAGGGGGTTGCCGCAGCAGTACCAGTGCACGTTGCCCCACTCGTAGTCGTGCCACAGATCCCGCTCGGGCTGGTGTACGTAGTTCTTCCACAGGCCCACAGCTGTGCTGACATCGCCTGGCTGCAGATAGTTGCGGGTGTGCTCGAGACGGGCGATCTCGGACAGTGCGCGCGATGACAGGCCGTCGATGACTGGCCTTGCACCGGTTGTCCGGTGACTGGCGTGGGCGCCGGCACGGATCTGTCCTGGCCGTCTACGCGGCATGGACCTTTCGGTTCGTCGTCATGCGCTACATGGTGCCACGGTCTCGAATGGCGTCTCGAACGGATTCGCTCGCATGGGGATTCGCCGGACGTGGGGGCGGCCTTCGTCTGATCATGTGCTCCGACCAAGGTGCACGTGACCACGACGAAGGCCGTGAGGGTGAGTCTGCTGCCTGATGCTGTCCGAAGGGAGGCGTTCGCGGAAGCGTCACGCTTCCGGGGCGAGTTCTACGAGTGTCTGACCGCCCGGCGCGACGAGTTGTTCGAGCTCGTGGACGCGGTGCTGTGTGCGGACGGGGCGGTGAAGTCCCCGGTGGACCTGACGCTGCTGCCCGAGCATCGTCGCGGGCACGGAGCGATGTACGGCGGCCTGAACCAGGGCCGGATCGACGTCGACCGGCTCCAGACGGTGCTGGCCGGGCTGCCGCTGCCGCGTTTCGAGGGCGGGCGCCTGGTCCTGGCGGTCGACGTGTCGCCGTGGCTCCGCTCGGATGCGCCATGTTCAGCAGAGCGGCTGTTCTGCCACGTCTACGGCCGCGCGAAGACAGCATCGCAGTTCATTCCGGGCTGGCCCTACTCCTTCGTGGCCGCGCTGGAGCCGGGCGCCACCTCCTGGACCGCGATCCTCGACACGGTTCGGCTCGGCCCGGCGGACGATGCGACCGCGGTCACCGCCGCGCAGCTCCGACGAGTCGTTCAACGGCTCGTCGCCGCAGGCCAGTGGCGCGCCGGGGACCCGGCCATCGTGATCGTCAGCGACGCCGGCTACGACGTCACCCGCCTGGCCTGGGTCCTGCGTGATCTGCCGGTCGAGATGGTCGGCCGGGTCCGCTCCGACCGCGTCATGCGCCTGCCGAAGCCGCCGAGGATGCACGGCGTCAACGGCCGGCCGCCCAAGCACGGCCCGGAATTCCGCTTCACCAAGCCGGAGACCTGGCCCGAGCCCGCGATCACCACGGTCACTGACACCAGCAACTACGGCAAGGCCGAAACCCAGGCGTGGGACCGGGTGCACCCCAGGCTCACCCACCGCTCCTCCCGGCTCGACCACGACGGCGAGCTGCCCTTGGTCGAGGGCACGTTGATTCGGCTGAAGGTCGAGCACCTGTCGAAGGACCGGGATGCCCCGCCGGTGTGGTTATGGTCCTCCAAGACCGGTGCCACCCCGGACGACGTGGACCGTTTCTGGCAGGCATTTCTCCGCCGCTTCGACCTGGAGCACACCTTCCGCTTCGCGAAGCAGACCCTCGGCTGGACCACTCCGAAACTCCGTACTCCCGAGGCGGCGGACCGCTGGACCTGGCTCCTGATCGTCGCTCACACCCAGCTCCGGCTCACCCGTCCCCTCGCCGAGGACCTCCGTCGCCCCTGGGAGAAACCCACCACCTCCAACCGGCTCACCCCGGCCCGGGTCCGCCGGGGGTTCAGGAACATCCGCGCTCATCTCGCCTGCCCGGCCCGTGTTCCCAAACCCCGAGGCACCGGCCCCGGACGGCCAGCCGGCGCCAAGAACAAGCACCGGGCACCCCGCTACGACGTCGGCAAGACCGTCAAACGCCCCGAGACCCTCAAGGCCATCGGCAAGCCTGGAAGATCTTGGTAGATAAGGAACAAGGTTGAGTGCCTGTTTCTGAACCCCGTACCACCGGGCCAAGAGCCGTGCGCCGCCCAGGGCTTAGGAAGCCAGGGCGACGGTGAGGGTGGTCGGGCCAGCCAGGCCCAGGACGGTGTCGAGGTGTCCATCATCGACGCGGCCGGTGATCATCACTCCGGTGTGGCTCTGGGAGTGGTCCTGGGCATCGAAGAGGAGGGTGAACCGGCCACCGAAGTGTCCGATCTGGCAGGGGTGGTGCGCGTGTTGTTTAACGTGGCAGGGATGACGGGGTTGCCGAACCCAGGGTCAGGAGGCCTGCCCGTACTGCTCGTCGGTGACGGGTTCGAGCCAGGTGGTGCCGTCGCCGTTGTCGTCGCCGACGACCATGGCGATGTGGGCCATGAAAGTGGTGCCGGTGGCGCCGTGCCAGTGCTCCTGGCCTGCCGGGCAGGTGATGGTCTGCCCCGCGGTAACACGGACGATGTTGCCGTCGCGGGTGCCGACCAGGCCGACGCCGTCGGTGAGGTGGAGGGTCTGGCCCAGGGCGTGGGAGTGCCAGTTGGTGCGGGCGCCGGGTGTGAAGCGGACCAGCCCGACGGCCAGGCGGCCCGGCTCGGTGGGTGCCTGGAGCATGTTGAGGTAGACGTCGCCGGTGAAGCGATCGGCCGGGCCCTTGATGGTGGGCGTTTCGATGATGTGGTCCATGGCTCTGTTTCGTGATCGGTGGTGTGGGGATCAGGAGGCGCCGGTGTGG
Source organism: Streptomyces doebereineriae (assembly GCF_031845645.1). Lineage (NCBI taxonomy): Bacteria > Bacillati > Actinomycetota > Actinomycetes > Kitasatosporales > Streptomycetaceae > Streptomyces > Streptomyces doebereineriae. The sequence goes on along the minus strand of NZ_JAVREZ010000015.1, from coordinate 140,759 downwards.
GCGAGGCCGGAGCCCGACTCCAGGCGAATGTTGCGGGCGCGCTGCGGGAGTGGGCGGGCGAGAGGTTCGCGGTCGATCAGTTGCCGGACGCGGCGTCGGGCTCGGCGAGGATTTCCTTCAGGACGGTGGCGGCGCTCATGGCGTTCGGCCAGCCGGCGTAGAAGGCCAGGTGCGTGATCATCTCCGCCAGCTCGTCTTTGGTGAGGCCGTTGTTCAGTGCGGTCCGCAGGTGGAAGCGGAGCTGGTCGGTGCGGTACAGCGCCACCAGGGCGGTCACGGTGACCAGGCTGCGGTCGCGCTTGGACAGCCCCGGGCGTTCCCAGACGTCACCGAACAGGACGTCGTCGGTCAGGTCGGCCAGCTTCGGCGTGATGTCGCCGACGAGCTGCTGTGAGGGGGACTGCTGCGGTGCCATGTTCTTGCTCCTGCTCATGTGTTGTGCCGTGGGGTGGGGGGCTGCCGGTCCGGTGCTGTGCCGTCCGGCGCCGGACGTGGGCTTGTCCACCAGCCCGACTGCACGGCCGGGCGGAAAGCACCACGTCATCGAGGTAACCACCGTCCGGTGCGATGAGCGAGGCACCATCAATGGGTGTACCAGCAGTACATCTCTCCGGCCGTCTGTCGGACGTACCGTCGAGGTGTGGACAACCGTGAAGAAGTCCGCGAGTTCCTCACCTCGCGGCGCGCAAAGATCACCCCGGAACGGGCAGGACTGCCCTCCGGCCCCCGGCGGCGCGTGCCCGGCCTGCGCCGCAGCGAGGTGGCGGCCCTCGCCGACATGAGCGTCGAGTACTACGCCAAACTCGAACGCGGCAACCTCGCCGGCGTATCCCCGGCCGTCCTGGAAGCCGTCGCCCGCGTTCTCCAGCTCGACGACGCCGAACGTGCCCATCTGCTCAACCTGGCGCATGCCGCGGACGGCTCCGACGCCCTCACCCGCCGTCCCAGGCACCGCACCAGTCAACGGTGGACACCCCACCGCAGCCTGCAATGGACCTTGGACGCCATCACGGCGGGCCCCGCCTTCGTCCGCAACGGCCGCTTGGACATCCTCGCCGCCAACCCGCTCGCCCGTGCCTTCCACGCCGACGTCTACGCGTCCCCGGGCAACCAGGCGAACCTCGCCCGGTTCATCTTCCTCGACCCCGCCTCCCACAGCTTCTTCCCCGACTGGGACACCTTCGCCGATGCCGCGGTGGCGATCCTGCACACCGAAGCCGGCCGCAACCCCCACGACAAGGACCTGCACGACCTCGTCGGCGAGCTGTGCACCCGCAGCGACGAGTTCCGCACCCGCTGGGGCGCCCACAACGTGCGCAACCACGGCACCGGAACCAAACGCTTCCACCACCAGGTCGTCGGCGACCTCACCCTCGCCTACGAGGGCCTGGAGATGGCCGCCGAACCGGGCCTAACCCTCACCATCTACACCGCAGAACCCGGCTCCCCCTCCGCAGAAGCACTGGCCCTACTCGCTTCCTGGGCAGCCACGCACGAGGCGGACCTAGCCCCCAACACCTTGTCCACCCCGTGACATACCGCAGTCACCGACGCCGCACGCGCTGACGCGGCACTGCTCTCCCCACCCGAACGCCGAGCTGCTGTAGTCCCGCCCAGGACCTGCCCTGATCCCATGATCACCGGCTTAGCGTTAACCGCTGTACCGCTGCACCCCAAGGCCGGGGTCCTGCACAGCATCGTGAACGGCACAGAGCCGATCTGGGAGCCGCGTGGCCTGGACGGTGGACTGGTACGGGGAGCCGGGCTCGATTCGCCGACGGATACGGAAGGGCCGATGACAGCGCTCAGCCGGAGGTGCCGGGTGAGGACTCCGCGGGACCGGCCCCGAGGCTGCGCCGGTTTTTCGGCTGGGCCGGGAGGTGGCTTGCGACCACTCCGCGGGACCGAAGTTCGCTGAGATCCGGGAGGCGGACGTCTCCCGGCCCAAGGGCACCAAGGGCTTCGTCGTGCTACCCCGCCGCTGGAAAGTCGAGCGCACGATCGGCTGGTGCATGAACGCCCGCCGCAACGCACGCGACTACGAACGGCTGCCCCAGCACTCCGAAGCCCACCTGAACTGGGCACTCATCACTCTCATGACCAGGCGTATGATCCGGAAGAAGCCCGCCCCCGGCTGGTCGAAGAAGCCGGATCCGTCAGCCTGAACCGCGAGGCATCGTCAGACCGCATCGGACCCTTTCGCGAGGTGCTTCCACCAGCGTGCTGAAAGACTGCACACCATGATCTTGGTTGTCGAGGGTCCGAGCGCGGCCGGAAAGTCAACTCATTGCGCCCGATTTGCATCCGGGCAAGTGGTCCCTGAACTGCCGGGCGGCATGCCCTCTGCAGACTGGTCCCTGGACGAGACGAGCGTGTTCTGGATCGAGCGCAACGTGACCCGCTGGACACACGCCTGTGAACTCGAGGCCGAGCACGAGTTGGCCGTCTGCGACACCGACCCCTTGAAGCTGCATTACAGCTGGTGCTTGGCACGCGCCAGACTCACATCAGCCGATGACTTCGAATCGCAACTATCCCTCGCGCGGAGCGCGATTGAGACGCGGCGACTGGGTCTCGCCGATCTGATCGCCTGCCAGATCCCTTCCTCTGACACCCTGCGTCGTCAGAAGGAGCACGACGCCACACGCAGCCGCAGGACCTTCGACGTCAACGCCCAACTGGCTGGCCCACTACGCGAGTGGTACCAAGCACTCGACGACACAGACCCGGGCCGGGTCGTGTGGACCTGGAGCACCGAGCCATCTCTGATCCGACGGCAACGGTATGACCGCGATTTGTTCGATGCTTGGATGAAGCGACTGCCTGCCCTATCTGCATGACCCGCGCTGCGGAAGCGCAAGACCCTCCGTGTGATCTCCCTTCAGGGAAGGAAAACAGGCACTTACGCGGCGGCGCTCTTCACTCGATACAGTACGTCGGGACATGGCGACGACCCGTGCAGTCGGCCCTACAGGCACCGAGAGTATTTTTTGCTACACAGAGACACCAATTCAGGCTGCCAGCACCAGAATAGAAGCATTCCTTCAGGGATCGCTCAACCTCAGCAGTACAGGCATTTAAGCACTCCTGACGGTGTGGATCATCCACGCGCATGGGGCCCCGCTCGCGAGAGGTCTCGTAGGCTAGTTCCGACCAAATAGATTGCGAGCCACTTGGAGGCGCTACGGGCGAATGTGGATCAGGTGACTCCTGAATAGCACTTGGTCGCGACCCGCCACCGACAGCCTGTACTTTTATCAATTGAGAGAAGGCGTCAGCGTACGCTTTATCTGCAAATATTACCTCGACCACAGAAAGTAATTTTCCACAGCAGTCATGCGTCGCACTCGTTTTGACAAGGGCTTCAATTGCAGCCTTGGGGACATTCAGGGCGATGCTGCACAAACAGCCGAGGTTAGCCATGTACGGGGTAACCTTGACCCGGCTTTCGTCCGAGTCAATCGCTTCAAGCGTTGCCCGCAGTCCAGATTCACGCTGCGACAGCAGGAGTTCGTCTACGCTGATTTGAGTGCCGTCAACCATGATCGCTCCATCAGTTGCGGAAATTGCGTTCTGCTAAGCGGCTGAGTTCTGTGAAGCCCTCAATCCACAGGGTTCCCGTGCCAGCAATCGAAACGAACCCGCGGGTGATTTTCGTTTCAGTGTGAAGCACTTGTGGCCGCGCAATGCCTCACTCTGCACCGTCCTCGCTTCCCCCTGCAATGTCAACGAACCGCACAATAGGATCTATGGCAGGAGATCGAGAAAATTCGTGAAGGAATGGTTCCGATTCTGGCCGAGATCGAGGACCTCACGCCCACGGCCAACATCCCCGCCGACGACCCGCACCATCGCCGGGCCCGTCGTTTGGGTCGAGGGTCTGCGCCTGGGCACCAGCTCCGAGAACTGCTTGCCCTCCCGCACCAGGTCCGAGCGGTCGCATGGCCGCAGGCCAAGTCTCCGCTCAAGTTCAACACGCTGGACTTGACAGGGAACAGACCCGGTCGGTGTACAGCTTCGTCGTCAGCTAGAGGCCGCAGCCTCCGAGCAGCAGCCCGCACCAGAACGTGTCGTGCTCGTGATGGCGGCGGAACGCGTCCAGCTCGATCGCCTCCAGCGGCAGCATCAGCGGCTCTTCCGAGTCCGCACCGCCCAGGACCGCCGTCTGAATCTGCCGCCTGTCACCCTGCACGAACCTCCACCTTTCGCCCCAACTCATCGTGCCATCAACAGCGTTAGCGTCACAGACGATCGACGCAGGCAGGCTGCAATGGACCTTCCTGCCATCCCCCTCGCTACACAGCACCTGCACTCTCTCCGTCATGCCCACTATCCCGAAACAGTCGTGCCGCCATACGGCACGAATTTCAACGGTCCTTCCACTGCCGGTACTACGGTCGCTCCTCCATGGTCTGGTGCCCCCGGGTAGTGCTGATGGTTCGGTCGCTCCTCACGCGCAGGGTCCGGACAAACCGTTGCTCTAGAGCGAGATGAACGAGCGATCGCTCCTCAAGCGTAGGACCTGGACTGACCTGCGGCGCTAGGACCGCTTTGTCGTTACCACAACCCGTCGCTGACGAGGTCCGGGCATGGACGAACGTGCTGCGCGGCCAAGGCCCCAGCGAGAACGAACCACGCAGTTGGGAGGGCATCCGCCGCTACCTCACCACCCTGCAACCAACCCTCATCGCGTGGACCGCGGCCGGCATGACGACCCTTCGGGAAGTCACCTCGGACCACCTCCACGCCGCGCTGGAGAATCTGACCGGGACCGCCCGACGCCAGCTCGCCACCTCCCTTCGCAGCCTGTTCCGGGCTCTCAAACGGGAACGGCTGATCTTCCGAGACCTCGCCCGAAACCTGGCCGTCGGCGATCTGACCGGCATCCCACGGCCCGTTTCCTCCGACCTGCTGGCCGGTCTGCTCGACCGCGCCGCGACCCCGTTCGCGCGGACCGCCTCATGTGACAGGCGCGGCAGCACACGCTGATCACTCTCACCGAACGCTCTCCGACGCCCCCACATCCGTATGAGGGCATCCGCCGTCGGCGCTCCCGGCATCCGCTACGACGCCGCTCCGCCGGAGGACGGCCAGCACTGTCCCGACTGGCACAACGACCTAGACCTGGTGGACACCGCGCTCGCTGCCGTCGACGCGATCGTCTTCACCGTGCGCCGCGACTTCCCCCGCCGGCACATCCTGGAACCTGCGCGGCCGTGAGTGCAGGCGGCCTGGACGACTTCATCGACAATGGCCCTCGCCCGCCACCTCGCCAGCCCGCCGCTCCTCAGGCACCACATGCCCCGCCCGGTCCCAGGCAGGGGTGCAGCCCGCGGACAGAGAGGTGACGCTAACCGGCCAGGGCTTGGCTGATCTGCGCCTTCTCGTGATCTGTGTCTCGAGACGGATTGAGAATCGTGAAGTTGGCACCAGGAATGGGAGAAACCCATGACCGACCTGAACGAGCCGCTGGAGCCGCTCTACAGCTATCCCGACGAACTGCCCCCGCCCCGCCAGTCCGGTGACGTGAACCTGGTGGGCCTGCTCAGCGTCGCCGACGACCTCGCCCGCAGCCTGTCGGCACTGAAGATCCGGGTGCAGCCCTTCGACTCCAAGACCTCGCTCGTCAGCCCCGAGAAGGCGCGCGAGAACCTGGAGAAGGAAGTCAATCGCCTCCTGGGCAAGGCCGTCTACCTCCAGCGCCACGCCCACGCCGCCATGCTCGGGCGATGCGTCCTCGGTGCGGACTCCAAGGAGGACTGCTCCACCGAGGGCGCCCACCTCCAGCTCAACATCTGGGACGACCACACTCGCAGGGACATCGTGGAAGACGGCACCACCGGCTGCGTCACCCACATCGTCGAAGCCGCCCGCCGGACCATGGCCGACCCCGCAAGCCGCAGGATCCTGCTCGCCTTCAACAGCGGCGACGAGGGAACAGCCGTCTCCCGCGCCTTGGGGCTCGGGCCAGCCGACGCCGAACAGTTCCTGCACGACGGCCTCACCCTGCGCCCCGAACACCGCGCCCCCTGAACCCGCCACCAGGCCGGGGCACCAGGCCCGCCACGATTGGAGCGCCACGTTGACCTACGAGCCAGTCGACCTGAACCTGACCGATCCGACGAAGGGCTACCTGAACTTCGTCCTCTACACCGAGGCCCGTCTTGGCATCGCCTCGACATCACTGAACGCCGACGTGTCCATCGCGGCGCGCCAGGCTCAGACACCTCACTTTGAGGAGTGGCTGAGCAGGCTGGTGCGCTGCGAGCCAAACGCGATGCACTGCACGCTCGTGGAGCCAACGAAGATCCCGGCTCTGTTCCGCCCCTGTGTGGAAGAAGACAAGGACAGCCCTTCGGTCGTCAGGGGATCGGGCTGTGTATGCCGCCGGACCTTCTACGACCCCGAGTTCGGGCTGCCTGTCGTCGGTGCGCACTTCAAGCACGCAGGCGCGGGAGGCACGGACCAGTGGAGCTACAACACGTACGCCCCGCTCGATCTGCGCCCGGGCGACACCTTCGACCGCTTCCTCGTCAGCGGGGGCCTGTTCTGGGCCCGGACGGAGAAGGGGCTGCTGTCGATCCTGCCGCAGCGCAACGGCCTCGGTTACAACATCGGCTACAACGGCGGGGGGCCGCACGCCCTGGCCGCCTACCTCACCCAGGTCGCCGTCACCGACGGCCAGAACACGGCCGCCGGCGCCGCCTACGAGAAGGCGCACCCGGCGATCGTCGCCTGGACACAGAGCAGCGCGGAGGACCGCGGCACGAACACACTGACGCTGTCCGACCTCAAAGCGATGCAGCAGCGCTGACCGCCGCTCTCCCGCCGACACCGTGCGTACTGAGGGTGGGAAGGGGTGGGGCCCGGTCGTCACCAGCCTCACCCGGCTTTTGAGGGATGTTGCCGCCTCATCGCCGCCCGCTGAACGCGCCAAGCCTGGTTGTCAGGATCCTGGAACAGCACTTTCCACCGGAACTCCCCGACCCCGACCACACCACCGAGTAGACCGGCCACGGCGCCGACCACACTGCCGCCAACCCCGTCCATGACTCCGACCACGGCTGGTCAGCGGGTGTTTCGACGCTAGCGCTGCGGTGACGTCCAGCGGGGGACGTCGGCGGGGGAGAGATCGGGGCGGGCGCGGTGCAGGCGTGCAGGGTGGCGCCACCGGCCAGCAGCGTCGCGGGCGACGTCGACGCTGACTTCCACCACCAGCTCGGGTTCCACCAGCGTGCCGTTCAGTGTCTCGTGACTGCCCCACCCGGCGGAGAACGACCAGCCCGTCCATGGGTGACCGTGCTGCGCCGAAGCAAGCTGGCCGGCGACCGTTGTGCTGGCCGTCCGGGTGAGGGTGGTGGTGCGGCCGGTGTATTGCAGGCGCCCGTCGTCGTACCTGCCGAGCAGCAGAGAACGGGGAGCGGTCAGGGAGCCGGTGACAGCACCGACGATCGCCTCCGTGGTCTCGCGCACCTTGTATTTCTGCCAGTCTCTGCCTGAAGGCCGGTAGGCGTCGTCCAGCCGTTTGAAGAGCACGCCCTCGATCCCGACCGAGGTCCACGTCAGCCACTCGCGCAGGGTGTCCGGGTCGGTGGTCGACGGACACAACACCCACGGCGCGATGAGCCCGCGGGCGGCGAACACGGACTCGAGGGCGGCTCTGCGCCGCCGGTAGGGCCATCCGGTCGTGTCCGTCCCGGACAGCCGCAAGACATCGAACGCGACGAAGTGGGCCGGCCACTCCTGTGCCGACCGGGCCGCCCCGGCTCCGCGCCGGGCAAGCCTGTCCTGTAGCCGCTCGAACGCGAGGCGGCCCGCGGCATCCCATACGACCAGCTCGCCGTCGAACGCGGTCGCGTCCGGTAGCTGCACGATGCCGGCCACGATCTCCGGAAACGATGCCGCCATCTCCGTGCCTCGCCTCGAGCGCAGCACCACCCGGCCGGCGTCGACGGACAACAGAGCCCTGAACCCGTCCCACTTGGGCTCTCCCGCCCACCCGGGCAGCAGAGCCGGGTCGGACACAGGGGCGGCGAGCATCGGTTCCGGCAGCGTCCACGTCACAGCCCCATGCCTTCCACCCGGTCTGTCCGTCCGCAAACCGAGCGGCGCGTGCACACCCGACCACCGACCCGACCATGAGCCAGACCACGGCTGGTCAGCGGGACGCGGCCGCCCACCCGCAGCGCTACAAGCCGGGCTCCTGGCGTAGGTCCAGCCGGGCGCCGGGTTCGCCGGGCTCGTGGACCGTGCGGTCGCCCGGTGCGATCGCGTAGTTGGCGGCGAGCAGGTCCTGGACGGCGAAGGCGGTCGCATCGTCGGCGGCTGCGACCTCGACGACGGCCAGGCCCGGCTGTTCAACATGCGTGTCATGGATCGGCCTCCTACCCGGCATGACGTGCCGTCGCCGGTGAAGGTTCTGGCGACCGCGCGGGCTTCACCCGTCCGGGGACGAGAGCCGGCATGTGAACCCAGCACCGACCACGGCGGAGGACCCGACCAGGAGGCTGGCATTATCCGTGAGTCCTGACACCGGTTGTCGATCGGCGGCGACACCGCCCGTTGTTGGCGAAGAGTAATATCGCCGAGTTTTGACACCACTTGGGTGCTTGCGGTGGGAGGCTGGGAGTGCTCTGCATGGTGAGGGGGCGCCGGTGCCACCGAAGACCAAGGTCGATCTGTACGCGGCGATCCGCCGCGATGCCCGGGCGGCCTCCCGCTATTGCGGTGCGATGGCTTTGAGCCAGTCCTCGACGGCGAGGACATCTGCCCACTGCGGGAACAGCTTTTCGGTGAGCATCGTGTGCACCTCGGGGTCGGTGTCGAGGCAGGCATCCGCCAGGACGGTGAGGCCGAAGTCCAGGTCGATGGCGTGCCACAGGGTGGACAGCACTACAGCGCTGGTGGCGATGCCGGTGAGAACAAGGCTGTCGATATCGCGAGCCCTGAGTACCAAGTCGAGGTCGCTGCCCGAGAACGCGCTCCCCCGCCTCTTGGTGACAACCACGTCGCCCTGCTGGGGCGCAACGTCGTCATGAATCGCGGTGCCAGGGGCGCCCTCGGTGAACAGGCCGGCCCGCACGGCGTTTGTCATTACCCTGTTGCGAGGGCTGACTTCCGGATCGCCCGGCCGTAACCCCATCACCACGTAGATCACGGGGATGCCGGCAGCCCGGGCACCGTCGATCGCTCTGCGCAAGCGCGGCAGATATCCGGAACCGTCGTCGGCGATGGCCACGACGTCCCGTTGGACGTCCATCACCAGAAGTGCGCTGTTCGCCATGCTTGCCGTCCCTTCTCCGTTGGGAAACAAGAGCAAGTCTGGTGGATCAACCGAGCCACGGTGGAAGTTTCGGAGATCCTCATCAGCTCGCGCCGCAGTGCGCCCATGACCGGTGTCAGTTCTCATCGACATTTTCTTGCCCTGTGATCACCAAGTGCTGTCCAAACTCAGTGATAAGCGGTGTCGCCCGTCAGTTACGAAGCCAGGAGGCCGACCACGGTGGAGGACACCCCGACCAGGAGGCCGACCACGGCAGGTCAGCGCGCTGGCGAACCCAGCCGCCGGCGGTGGCGGCCATCTGCTGCTCGGGTGCCTGGTACCAGTGGTGCTTTTAGGCTGGGAGGGCTCGGGGCGTATCGCAGGAGGCTTGCCATGCCCCGAACGATCTGGTCCGGTGCGATCAGCTTCGGTCTCGTGACCATCCCGATCCGCGTCGCGTCCGCGACCGAGAACCACTCGATCCAGTTCCACCAGTACCACCTGGAAGACATGGGCCGAGTGCGGGTGCGGAAGATCTGCGACCTGGAGGACCGCGAGATCCCCCAGTCGGAGATCGGCAAGGGCTACGAGTACGCCAAAGACCAGGTGGTGGCCATCTCGGACGCGGAGCTGCAGGACCTGCCGCTGCCCACGGCGAAAGCCATCGAGATCCAGGCCTTCGTACCGCTGGAGTCCATCGACCCGATCCGCATCGCGGAGGGCTACTACCTCGTGCCGGACGGACAGGTGGCGGCGAAGCCGTACAAGCTGCTGCGCCAGGCCCTGGGCAGGTCATCGAAGGTCGCGATCGCCAAGTACGCCTGGTCGGGCCGGGAACGCCTGGGACTGCTGAGGCTGCGCGACGATGCGATCGTTCTGCACGCGATGCGCTGGCCGGACGAGGTGCGCGATCCGGCCGCCGTCGACCCGCCGCACGAGGAGATCTCGGAAGAAGAGATCGAGCAGGCGCTGGCCCTCATCGACCGCATGACCCAGGACGACCTCGAGGGCTCCGAGTTCACCGACACCTACACCGACGCCCTGGCGAAGATCATCGAGGCGAAGCGGGAAGACAAGCCCCTTCCCGAAGCCCCGGAACCCGAGCAGCCGGGCAAGGTCCTCGATCTCATGGCCGCCCTCAACGAGTCCGTCCAGCAGGCCAAGGCCTCCCGCGGCGAGGACGCCGACGTCCACGAAATGCCGAAGAAGACCACGAAGAAGCAGACCGCCAAGAAGACGGCAGCCAAGAAGACCACGAAGAAGACGACAGCACGCCGATCACGCAGCGCCTGACTGTTCTGCTGCGCGCAGGGGTGCTGGCGTCGGCCTTCCGCTCGGGGTGTGCCTGTTGGGGGTCGTGCAGCCGGGTTACGAGGTCGCCTCCTGGAGGCCTGCGCGACTGTCGTCCGAAAGGCCGAACATCGGCAGACAGGGCGGCAGCCCGACGATCGACACCGGGACATGCTGGTGCATCTCCCAGCGGGCTCGCGTCAGTCTCAGTCGCCGCATAATCGCAGGTTGGCCACGCACCACATGCCGCTCGACCCCGTCGAGTTCGTAACCGTGTTTCATGGATACGGCGAACGAGGAGGCGTTGTCCTCGAAGGCACCCGACATCGCCTCGAGTGCGTTCAGGCCGACGAAGGCCAGGTGCAGCACTGCGGCACGCATCTCGGTACCGATCCCTTGCCGCTGGAACCGTGCCCCGAGCCAGGAGCCAGTGCTCACCTCCCGCAGCATGGCAAAGTCCCGGGCCGCGATGGTCTGCAGGCCGACGACCTGGTCATTTTCAAAGACAACGAGGTTCAGGGCCCAGTTCTCAGGTGACCAGTTCCCCCTGCGCAACCAGTGGTGCTGCACCACCGAGCGCGCCCGGTCCGCTGGAGGCAGGTCGGTCCACGGCACGATGAAGGGCATGCGGTCCGGCTCGTGGACGCCTTCTGCTGCAAGCTCACCCAACTCGGCAAGCTCATCCTCGCTGGGCAGGCGCAGCTCCAGGCGCGGGGTTCTCAGACGCAGTCCCACCAAGGGCCAGTGGTCAATCAGCATGCGTCATTGTCGAAGACGAGCGCAGCCCCGGTCATCTGATTTCCACGCTCGGGCAGACACGAGGTTCGACCTGTGAGTCACCGGCGCGGCGGGCGACGCACACCCAAGTGGTGTCACTTCCGATGGACATTCCCCAGCGCGTTGATCAACAAGTGGTCTCCGAACTCACCGACAGGCCGTGTCCGCTGTCACCTACGAAGCCAGTCTCCCCATCACCCGGTGATGGATGTGAGGGTTTCTTAGCCCGGCGGTGACGTTGGCGATGCGGAAGCGGGGCACCTGAATCCGGCACGGTCCATGCGGGTGTCCGGCAGGAGGAGCCAGTGGCCGGTCATGAGGTCTATGCCGCCAACGCATTGTCGGTGGTGGCCGCGATATTGCTGGCGCGATGGTGCCTGGCGGGCCGAAGCGGCAGGCCGCGCCCTGCTGCCGTTTCTCGCCGTGCCTCGCGCTGGGCGGGGTGGAGGGAGGTCCGGCGCACGGGATACGCCGTGGCCCAGGCCGGGCAACGCATGCCGACGGACGCGCCATGCGTTCAGCGGGCGGTGCAGGAGGCCGAAGACCTCGTGCACGGCTACTGGCGTCAGCTCAGTCCTCTCTACCTGTCCAAGCGCGATCACCATCAGCTCTGAGCCGGGCAGCGCATGACCGACACGGGGAGCGGCCAGTTACTGAGGGCTTGGCGGAGGGCTGCGGCAGTCGATGACGGCGTCGACCCCGACGATTACGCGTCAGCCGGGGCCGCCGCTCCGCGCCGCCGTCACTGCGGGCGACGAAATGCGGGAGACGTCTGCGGGGTAGAGGTCGGGGCTTGGCGCTGTGCAGTCGCCGGGGCGGCCAGGGAGCACCTCGCAGTGGCCTTCGCGGACTGGCCACCGGCTGCGGGATCAGGTGTGAGTGGCAAAGGGAGCGCGACCCGGGACGGGAGAGGGCGTAGCTCTCCATCCCACGCTGTGTGACTTTCGCTGCCGTAGTGAGGGTGTCTTGCTGTCGCCGGAGGGGGCAGGCGTACACAAAGCCTTGCCCCTGTACGGAGACCAGCATGACGACCTCCCGCGTGCCGCGGCCCTCGCGCGACGGCACACGTGACGACGCCACGAACGACCGCCTGGAGCAGGAGAACGAGCAACTGCGGCACGCCGTCGATTCCCACGCGACGGTGGATCAGGCCATCGGTGTCCTCACCGCGATCCACCAGCTCGCGCCAGCCGCCGGATTCGACGTGCTGCGTGAGGTCTCCCAGCACACCAACACCAAACTGCACACGGTGGCTGGGACCGTGATCGCCTGGGCGCTGGGGCAGCCGCTGCCGGAGTCGGTGGGGCGGGAGCTGGACGCGGCCGTGCAGCGGCGCTCAGGCCAGCGGAATGCCCCGGACGCGGAAGCCGGGTAGAGCGCCGGAGACGGGCACGGCGTCGGTCAGGGGGCCAGGGCCTGTTCGACGGTGGGATGGCAGCCGATGACCTGGTCGAGGCCGACGAGTTCCAGGACCCGCAGCACCGGCTCCTGGGCGCCGGCGATGCGCAGCCATCCCTGAGCGTCGCTCATGCCCTGGTCGGCGGCGACGAGGACGTTGATGCCGGTGGAGTCCATGAAGGTCACGCCGCTGAGGTCCACCACGGTCCGCGGCGCCGTCGCGCCGTCGAAGGACAGCAGGGCCTGGCTGAGCGTGTCCTTGACGGCGTGGTCGATCTCTCCGCGCACGGTGATCACACGGATGCCGTCGACGGCAGTGTGGTCGATGGACAGGCCGGGCCGGGCTGCTCCGTGGGTGTCTGTCACCGTTTCCTCGACTGCGCTCGCTGATGGGGGCTCGGGCCCCGACACGGTGTGTGTTGGCAGCCTGCCCCGATACTACGGTGAACAGCTGTTCGGTCCTCTGCGTAACCGAGCTCACGGCATGTGAGGCAGAGTCCGGGGTATGTGCGGGCGGATGAACGGGGGAAAAGGGTGGATCCGGCTGAATCAGTCCCCGAGGGCGATGACAGCGTCATGCCTGGCGCCCCTCCGATCCAGGACACCGTCGCCCTGGACGGCGACGGATCCTGCATCGCCGAGGCACGCCACCGCGCGGTGGACTTCCTCACCCGCGTCCAGGCCGAGCACGGCCTGCCGGTGTCCGCATGCGCGATGGACCTGACCCAGCTGGTGGTCAGCGAGCTGGTCACCAACGCCCGCAAGTACGCCCCAGGCCCGGTGCTGATGGAACTGCGCGTTTCCGGCGCCGTCGTGGAAGTGGTCGTGTGGGACAGCGATCCCGTCCTGCCGGTGGCCCGGGCCGCTGACGCGGGCAGGGTCGGGCAGCACGGTCTGGAGATCGTCATGGCCGTCGCGCAGGGCTTCGAGGCCCAGCGGGAGCCGGTCGGCAAACGCATCACCGCCCGCATTGCCCTGCCCGACGACCTGGGCGGGCACGTCGCTGGCCGCCGCCCCCAGTAACAGCCTGCGCTCCCGTCGGCTTCACTGCCTTGCGCGCAGCGCCCCGCCAACGCCCAGTGCGTCCGGCGGGCCGGTCCCTACCTGACCGCCGCCGGCGTCAGGAGCCGGACCCGGCTCTGCTGCCCGGGTGGGCGGCAGAGGCGCGCGCGATGTGCGCGCCGCCGCGGACGACTTCCGCCGCAGCCGCCAGTGGGCACGTCCTGCTTGGCAGCCGGGTACGTCGGCCAGTTGTCGATGCCCGTCGGGCGGGGCTGTGGGCCGACGGCAGCGGCGGCCGCGCTCGGAGAGGCGTCCGCGGCGGGGGTCGTCCCCGAAGACGCGGACGAATGAGCGCGGTCGGTGCCGTGGCCGGCCGAACGGCCGGTCAGGGCCAGCGCGGCGACGACCAGCACGGCGGCGTACCGGGGACGGTGGGTCGGGAAATGCATGGTGGGACTCCGTGAGAGGGGGGGGACGAGAAGCGTCCACGGCCCGGTGGGTTCCAGGCGGTGTGCGCAGTGCCGGGTGGGATCAGGAACCGGTGAAACAGGGACCGGTGGCCGCGGTCGTGGTCGGCTGGAAGACCGCCGCGTCGTAGGCCACATCCGGATCGCCGGTCGCGGCCGCGAACGACGTGTTGTCCGCCTGCATGTAGGCGCCCTCCCAGAGCCGGAGGGCGACGTGGCTCACCAGCACTCGCTACCGAGGCTGGCCAGGGCGCTGGTGTAGCGCACAGGCTGGCCAGGGACGACGGGGGCGGCCGGATCGGCCGCCGTCCCGGATCCGTTCATCGGCGTGCCGCGGAACCGCCGTCGATCCGTTTGCGTACCCGGCGCACCAGCTCATTCGCGGCCTGCGGCCACTGTGCGTACTGAAAGTCGAAGCCTGCCTGGGTCAGGCGGCCTGGGACGACACGGCGGCTCTTCAGCAGCAGTTCGGTGTCGGAACGCAGAGCGAACGCGCCGGCCTCGGCCATCCACTTGGTCGCAGGGAGACCCACCGGTACACCCCACGCGGAGCGCAGGGTGCGCATGAATGCGCGCTGCGGCAGGGGATGGGGAGCCGCCAGGTTCACCGGCCCTGCGATGTCCTCCTTGTCGATCAAGAATTCCACCGCGCGCACGAAGTCGTGTTCGTGGATCCACGACATGTACTGTGCCCCACCGGCGACCGGTCCCCCGAGACCCAGGCGGGCCAGTCCCAGCAGGACGGCGAAGACCCCGCCGGGGTCTGGGCTCATCACCATGGCCGAGCGAAGAGCGACCTTGCGCGTAACCGGCGTTTCGGCCTCCTGCTGAGCCTGCTCCCAGGCCTTGGCGATCTCGACGCTGTACGCCCAGTAGTCCGGCATGCCCGGTTCGGTACCGCCGATCACACCGGTGGCCTCGTCGTTGGGGGCGTCGATGCGGTGCGCGTATACCGTGGCGGTGCTCATCTGCAGCCAGACCCGGGGCGGTTGGGCAGCGCCCGCGATCGCGGCGCCCACGACCCGGGTGGAGTCGACCCGGGAGTCCATCATTTCCTGCAGATTGGCCGCCGTGTATCGGCAACTCACAGTGCGTCCGGCCAGATTGATGACGATATCGCTGCCGTCCACCGCCGCCGTCCATGGCCCCAGGGTCTGACCGTCCCATTCGACCTCGCCCTCGCGCCTGGGGCGTCTGGTGAGAATCACGACCTCGTGGCCTGCGGCGTCGAGTGCGCGCTTCAGGACCGCGCCGATTGTCCGGTGCCCCCGGGAATCACAATCTTCATCGGCTACCCCTCCTTCGTCCCGGGTGAGCCTAGACCAAAGAGTTGAACGCGTTCAAAGCGGGACCGGAGTCGGCCGGAGAGCGTTCTCGATCACGCACGTGACGGCCGGTCACGTCACCAGCGGCATGACTGCGGCGGTTGAGGACGTCACATGCCGGGGCGGGGCCAGCTAGGCCCTGTCTCCCCGATGACGGGTTCCTGCGGCGACTATCAGGAGGACGTCGGGCGGGTCGGCCGCCGGCCGTCCGTTGACGCCAGCTAGATACTGAGTGTAGATACTGAGGTATGACTGTTCCTCTGGCACTTCTCGGACTCCTTGAACGGGAGTCGAGTCACGGCTACGACCTCAAGCGCGACTACGACACCTATTTCGGCCGGGGTAAACCGTTGCCCGCCGGGCAGGTCTACTCGACCCTGGGGCGCCTGGCCCGTGACGGGAAGGTCGAGGTCGGTGAGACCGGGCCCGGTTCGGGGCCGGACCGCAAGCGCTACGTGATCACCGAGCTTGGGGTCACGCAGGTCGAGAGTTGGCTGACCGAGCCGGTCGCGGGTGAACCGCACCTGCAGACGGTGCTGTTCACCAAGGTCGTACTGGCGGTGCTGCTGGAGCGTGACCCCCGCGTGTACCTCGACATCCAGCGCGCTGCCCATATGGAGCGGATGAGGGAGCTGACCGAACTGCGCCGGACCGGCAGCACGATCGACTCGCTGCTGGCCGATCACGGCGTGTTCCACCTGGAGGCCGATCTGCGGTGGATGGACCAGACCGTGGCGCGGCTCGCCGCTCTGACAGCGGAGGTGCGTTCATGAGTTCGGACGATGGCTTCCTGGTGGAAGCGCGGGATGTTGTCCTGTCGTTCGGGAAGACACCCGCACTGCAGGGTGCGAACCTCTGCGCCCGTGCTGGTGAGATCCTTGCCGTCACCGGCCCGAGCGGCTCCGGCAAGTCCACCCTGTTGCACTGCCTGGCCGGGATCCTCGTCCCCGATTCCGGCGAGATCTGGTTCGATGGCCGCCGCGTCGACACCCAGGGTGAGCCCGAACGCAGCACGCTGCGCCGGGACCGGTTCGGTTTCGTCTTCCAGTTCGGTCAGCTCGTCCCCGAACTGACCGCCGAGGAGAATGTCGCGTTGCCGCTCCTGCTCGCCAAGTCCCGCAGGGCGAGTGCGCTGGCCGAGGCCCGCTCGTGGTTCGGGCGGCTCGGTCTGGACGGCCTCGAGGGGCGCCGGTCCGGCGAGCTCTCCGGCGGACAGGCACAGCGTGTCGCCCTTGCCCGCGCCCTGGTCTCCCGGCCCAAGGTGCTGTTCGCCGACGAACCGACCGGTTCGCTCGACTCACTCACCGGCGAGCACGTGATGGACCTCCTGGTCGCCTCCGCACGGGAGGAGGGCACCACCGTCGTCCTCGTGACCCACGAGCCGCGGGTGGCCGCCTTCGCGAAGCGCGAAGTCATCGTCCGCGACGGCAAGGTGACGCCGCTGTTCGTCGAACGGCTCACCTCGTGATCCGCCTCGGCCTGCGCCTCACCGTGAGCGGCGGCAAGGAGGCCGCCGCCCGCCTGGCCGTCATCGCGGCCGCCGTCGCACTCGGCGTCGGATTGCTGCTGAGCATCCTGGCGGCCATCAACGCCACCGCCACCCAGAACAGCCGCAACGCCTGGCTCAACACCGGCTCCGGCACAGTGACATCGAGCCGGTCGGCCGCCGAGGCGGAGACCGACCCGCTGTGGTGGCTGCTTCGGGCGGACCACTTCGACGGCAAAACCATCGGCCGCGTCGACGTCGCCGCCACTGGCCCGAACTCCCCCGTCCCACCGGGCCTTTCACGCCTTCCCGGACCGGGCGAGTTCTACGCCTCACCGGCCCTCAGCAGGCTCCTGCATTCCACCCCGGCCGCCGAACTCGCCGACCGCTACCCCGGCCACCAGGTCGGCACGGTCGGCAAGGCGGCGCTCCCGGGCCCCGACTCCCTGGTCGTCGTCGTTGGCCACCGTCCCGACCAGCTCGCGAAGCAGCACGACGCCACCCGGGTCACCTCGATCACCACCGTGGCCCCCAGCAGCTGCAACGGCACCAACTGCACGGTCAGGGCGGGCATCGACGACAGAGGCATCAAGCTCATCCTCTCCGTCGCCGGCACCGCCCTGATCTTCCCCGTGCTCATCCTCATCGGCACGGCCACCCGCCTGGCAGCCGCCCGCCGCGAGCAGCGCTTCGCCGCGATGCGCCTGGTCGGCGCCACACCGCGGCAGATCTCCATGATTTCGGCCGTCGAATCGACCCTCGCCGCGGTCCTCGGCACGGCCGTCGGCTTCGGCCTCTTCTACTTGTCGCGTACGCAGTTGGCGGCGGTCGACCTCACGAGTACGCCGTACTTCGCCGGCGATCTCACGCTGCGGACCGGTGACATCCTGCTCGTCGCCGTCACCGTCCCGGTGGGGGCCGCCATCGCCGCCCGGATCGCCCTGCGCCGCGTGCAGGTCTCCCCGCTCGGGGTCACCCTGCGCATCACGCCACGCCCGCCGCGGGCCTATCGGCTGATCCCACTGGCCGCCGGCATCGCCGAACTCTCGTACACCATCGGCCGGGTGCCCAGGAACACCAACGGCCAGATCTGGGTCTTCGTCCCGGGAATCCTGCTGGTCCTGACCGGACTCGTCATCGCCGGCCCCTGGCTGACCATGGCCGGAGCCCGCCTCCTGGCCCGGCAGACCAGCCGCCCCGCGCTGCTCGTCGCGGGCCGGCGCCTCGCGGACGACCCGAAGGCCGGCTTCCGCGCGGTCAGCGGGCTGGTCCTCGCCCTGTGCGTCACCAGCGCGGCCGTCGGGATCATCGGCTCGCTGAACGCCGAGCGCAGCATCCCGCAGGCCGACCGGGCGGTCGCCAGCGCCTTGGACGCCAACTACGTCCAAGGCTTCAACTCAGCTACCGGGCGTCAGATCGGCAGCGTGCCCCCGCTCTCGAAGGCCGCGCTCGGTGACCTGAACTCCGTACCGGGCGTCAACGGCGTGCTGATGATCCACACGAACCCGCTCGGCACCACGGACCCGGCCTATCAAGGCCCCCGAGGCGCCGGGACCCCGCCGATCGCCGGCCTGGCCTCGTGTACGGAACTCGCGAAGATGCCGGCCCACAGCGCGTGCGCCTCCGGAGCCCAAGCGGCATCGGTCACCCAGAACTACGGCAGCCTCGGCACGTACTACTGGCAGCACTGGCCCACGGCATGGCCCGCCGCCGACATCTCCGCCCAGCGACTGGCCCGCCTCCCGGTCCAGGAGATCGTCGTGGCCACCGACGGGTCGACGTCGGCAATCGAACGCGCGCGCACCATCCTCGCGAACACGTATCCCGACCGAGACGTCCCTTGGACCGTCCGCGAGGAGCATGCCCAAAGTGGCGCACAGCTCGCCGGATACCAACAACTGGCCAACGTCGTCATCCTGGTCAGTTTCCCCATCGCCGGCTGCAGCTTGGCGGTGAGCGTGGCCGGGGGACTGCGCGACCGCAAGCGCCCCTTCAGCCTGCTGCGGCTGACCGGCACACAGCTCGGGGTGCTGCGGAGGGTGGTGCTTCTGGAGAGCGCGGTCCCGCTCCTGGTGGTCGCCGTCGTGGCGATCGGGATGGGCTTCCTGGCTGCCCAGTTGTTCGTACAGGCACAGTTCAGGTACTCGATCCGGGCACCGGGAATCCAGTACTACGCGATCGTGCTCGCCGGGCTCGCCGCCTCGCTTGCGGTCATCGCGTCCACGATGCCGCTGCTCAGACGCATCACGGGACCCGAAACGGCACGCAACGAGTAGCAGGAACGACGATGGCTCGGACCGGCTCACCGCAGCCGCTCCGAGCCATCCCTCGTTCAGGGCCGCTGGATCGCGAGCTCGTACTCGGGCCGCGCGACTGGGCCGCTGCCCATCAGCTCCGGTACGCACGTGTAGATCGTGTCCTTGCTGACATCTCGGTCATCGACTCGGCCGCCTCCGCTCGCCCCACCGTGCTCCGCGCTGTCCGCCCGGCAGCCTTCCTGGCTTACCGTCCCCTTGCGTTGTGAGATGACCTCAAGTCCAAAGCCAGATGATCAAGGCAACGGCGGTAACGGTGCTTACAAGTCATCTCAATTGGCTGGGTAGGCTGTGGCCTGTGGTGGGGATCGTTGAGCGGCTGGTGCCGGACGAGCTGTGGGAACTGTTCCAGCGGGTGGTGCCGGAGGCGCCGACTCGGCCTCAGGGCGGCGGTCGGCGCCGGCACGGTGACCGTGAGGTACTGGCCGCGATCGTGTTCGTGTCGACGTCGGGCTGCACGTGGCAGCAACTGCCCACCGCTTCGTTCGGACCGTCGGGAGCGACGGCTCACCGCCGGTTCACCGAGTGGACGCAAGCCAGGGTGTGGGCCAAGCTGCACCGCCTGGTCCTCGACGAACTCGGCTCCCGCGGCGAGCTTGACTGGTCCCACTGCGCGATCGATTCGGTCAACATGCGGGCCCTGAAAAGGGGGATCTGACAGGTCCGAATCCTGTCGACCGGGGCAAATATGGCTCGAAGATCCACCTGATCACCGACCGGAACGGTCTGCCCCTGTCTGTCGGAATCTCCGCGGCCAACGTCCATGACAGCCAGGCCCTGGTTCCGCTCGTGCAGGGCATCCCGCCGGTTCGGTCCCGTCGCGGACCTCGGCGGCGCAGACCGGCAAAGCTTCACGCCGACAAGGGATACGACTACGCCCACCTGCGGCGATGGTTATCGGCACGCGGCATCCGGCACCGGATCGCCCGCAAGGGAAGGGACAGCTCCCTGCGGCTGGGCCGCCACCGTTGGGTCGTTGAACGGACCGTCTCGTGGCTGGCCGGCTGCCGCCGCCTTCATCGCCGCTACGAACGCAAGGCAGAACACTTCCTGGCCTTCACCAGCATCGCCTGCACCCTCATCTGTCTGCGCCGCCTCACTAGCTGATGTGCCGTTGCAACAACCTGACTGCCAGGTCGTGGCCATAGTGAAGGGCCAGGTCCATGGGCGTTTGCCCGTCGGGCCCCGGGAGTTGCGGGTCAGCACCGAAGGCCAGGAGCACAGCGGTGGTATGCACAGTCAGTGGGCCGCCGCTCTGCAAGGCGCCATCGCCTTCGGCGTCAATGGCGTGCGTCAGGAGGGTCATGTTGTCGCACACCTCGTCGGGGTCGGCCCCCTAGTAGCTGAGCCAGGGTCTCTGCGTCCTCGTTCTCCACCGCTTGATGGGCCGGTGTCCAGGTGTTCTCCACGGCGGCATTCAACCGTTGCTGCACCAGCCCGGCCAACGCATTCCCCCGTCACTGAGCGCCAATTGAGATGACTTGTAAAGCGCCCACCGTCTCCAGCACAGTCACGCCATCGACCATAGGGCCGAGAGACGTGTTCGAACAGCCATCGCCTCGGGTCTGCCCTTGGTGGAGTGGTATATCGACGGCCAAGTGCCTACCGGCCCCCGCGTCGGGACATCGGTCACAGGGACCGGCTCTCCAGCCTGCACCTGACCCTCTTCATGCCGGGGACGTTTCTCTGTACCTCGCTGGCCGCGTTCTGATGTACGCCGACACCGCTGGTCGCTCGTTCGCGGCTGGTGACAAGGGTCAACCCGTCGGCGACCTCAAGCGATGCGTCCACGACCGTCCTCACGACGCACTCATAGCCGACCTGGCCTGGCGCGGGAAACCCGACAGGCCCGCCCCAGGGGATCAGGCAGATCCTCGGGGCGGGCGCTACAAGAAGCTCGGTCATTCAGCCTGTTGCGTTTCGACGGGAACCAGGGAGATGCCGGCGGCCTTCAGGTCCTGGAGGGCAGAACACGAGGCGGTGTCCTACTAGGCCGGCGGCGCGAGGGCCTGCACGTGGCGCCCCAGCACCAAGCCTGGGTCGGACACGCCCCGGCATCTCCGGCAGGCGCGGATGCTCAGCACTGCTCAGCGACTGCACCATGACGGTGTCATGTGGTGGCCGGCCGGGGTACTTCCAGGGCGTCGGCGACCTTCCGGGCCAGCGCGGCGATCTGCGGCGGCAAGTAGCTGTCGAGGGCGTGTGGTCGCACCTGAAGAGGTCCCTGGCCAACCTCACCAAACATAGCCTCGACCAGCTCACCGCGCTGGTGAAGACGCGGCTGAAACGGATGCAGTACCGACCCCACCTCATCGATGCTCATCGCCAAGACCGGACTCGACCTCCAACCGTCGTAACCCAGCTATTAAAGATCTCTAGCACAAAAGGACCGCTCTGCGTGGGATCAGGGAAAAGATGCTCGTTCAGGGGTAAAGCAAGGTTACGGTTCCCCGCGTTGCGGTTCGGTCCGAGGTGAGGGGCGTCGAGGGGGAGGAGGGGGTCGTTGAGTACGGATCGTCCCGATGAGCGGCCGGCGACTGGACTTCGCCGTGTTTTCCGAGGGCTTGGCGGCAAGATGACGGCCGTCGCTGCGGAGCGTGAGGCCTTGCGCATGGCCAGGGCGGCTCAGGATCCGACCGCCCGTGCCGTCCATACGCGTAACGCGCTTCTGGGCTGGGCGCATCAGTTGTACCGAGCAGGTGACCGCATGCCGGTCTGCGGCGACTTCATGGGGTCTCCTGACGCCTCGTTCGAAAGCGTTCCCCTGACGCTCGAAGACCTGCGCGAGGCCGCACAGTATCTGGTTGAACGAAACCTGATGGAGCTGTTCCACAAGACGCACTGGACGGACCCCGGCTATCGGGAGGTCCATACGGCGCACCGCATTTCCCTGACCCGCCTCGGGCTCGACTGCGCAGAAAGTGGGATGACAGTGTCAGAATTCCTCTACCCCAGGCCTGCGTCGACGGGCGACACGTACAACACGACGGTCGAGTCCGGAGCCCAGGGCTTCCAGATCGGAGGTCGGCAGAACACCATGAACAACACCTGGGGCGTGAAGCCGGACTCGCTGCTGCGATTCGCGAGGGACGTGCTGGCACGGCTTCCCGAACTCGGGCTCGACGACATCGCCGAAGCGGAACTCGTCGAGGAAGCGGCGGCCCTGCACGGCGAGGCGTCGGCTCAGCAGCCGAATCCGACAGCCCTGCGACGGGCGTACGACGCGGTCATGGGTGTCCTGGGGAGGGCTCCGGATTCGACCGCCAGTCAGTGGCTGCGTGAGGCCGGCTCGGTGGCGATCAACAGTGCCCTCGGCGGTTAGCGCGTGGACGCCGTACACGGGATGACTCCGGGGCGAAATGAGGGATGCCCGCGCGAGGCCTGGTCATGAAGCCGCTTCGGTGTGTCCTTCAGAGAGGTTTCTGATACAACCCATGGTTCTGGCGGCGGGTCGTAATGGTGACCGCACATTCACTGCGCGAAGGGTGTCAACGGCCACGAGTTCACCTCCCGCGGCGCCACACCGCCCTCCTTGGCGGCCCGCGTCACCCGAGCCCACCGACGCTGCGCCCGCCCCAACTCTTGCGCCAGGCTGGCGACCTCGACCCACCGCAGCGGATGACCTCCGCCCGGCTCCAGCAGCCACCGGCCATGGCGCACCCACAGCCGCTGCCACTGCGGCCCGTACACCCACACCCGCCGTCCACCACCCCCGCGCTGGGCCGCACACAGCCCGCACCCGAACACCACCGACCCCCACTCCAGCACCCCCGTACGCCACCGCATCCACCCCCGCCCGTCCCCGCCCCGGCCGGCCAGCGCCTGCGGCCCGGCCGCCCACGACGGCAGCGCCCGCGCCAGATACCCCGCCGGCACGCGGCACCACCGGGCCAACTGCTCCTGCGCCACCTCGTCGAGCAGCACCTCACCGCCCGCGCATCCGCGGTCTTTGTGCTGCGTCCAGTTCGCCGACTGCCACTCTCCGGTCAGATCCGCGGCGTCCAGCCCGTACGCGGCCGCCACCCGATGCACAAATGACCACGTCGTCTCACCCACCACGGGCACCACCTGCAGGACTGCCTCCACCGAACCGCCTCCCGCTCGCCACCCGACCAGACGGTGTCCCGCAGTACCCACGGGGCACCGGCCGCCCGGTTCCGGTGCACGGCGAACGAGCGTTACTGGTGCCCGGTAGCGGCCGCAGCGGTCGATGAACGCGCCGACCAGCCCCGGCTCCCGCCGAGAGGACCGCGCCACACTCCGGCAACGCCCGCCGACGGGAACTCGAGCCCGGACGAAAGGGCGTACTGAACTGCTGAGCCGAAGCTCAGGAGTTGTCACCAGCGGGACCGGCTGAGCTGGATGGGGACGGTCGAAGCAGCGTGGTCGTCACCAACGAGGCATCCGGCTTGTCACAGGCGCTCATTCAGCAGTCTTTCTGTCACCGTGAGGCGGGTCTCGGTGCCGAGGCTGGAAGAACGTGGCGTCACTGCGTTCGCGGCGGCCATCGGCGGTGACTACCGCTCGCCAGGCGCTGCTTGACCTTGTCGCTGGCGGCAGGGTTGAACGATGACCGGCATGAACAACAACGCCGCACCGCGGAGCAGCAGGATCGTTGCCGTCACCGGAGCCGGCACCGGGATCGGCCGGGCGACCGCCCGCGCCTTCGCTGCCGAGGGCGCCCATGTGGTCGCGATCGGGCGGCGAGCCGAGCCGCTCATGGAGGCCGCTGCCGAGAACGACCGGATCACAGCGCTGACCGCCGATATCACCGCTGAGGGCGAGCCTTCCCGGATTCTTCAGGCCGTGCTGGAGAGGCACGGTCGGCTGGATGTGCTGGTCAACAACGCCGGCATGGTGCGCAGTGGCGCCCTCGGCACGCTGACGCCAGAGATGATCGAGATTCAGCTTGCGACCAACCTCGTGGCCCCTACCCTGCTGGCTCAGGCCGCGCTGCCGCTCCTGGAGGCGTCGGGCGGGGTGATCGTCAATGTGAGTACGTCGGTGGGGCAGCGGGCCTGGCCGGGTAGCTCGGTCTATGCGGCGACCAAGACCGCTCTGGAGCTGCTGACCCGCAGTTGGGCCGTCGAGCTGGCACCCCGCGGGGTCCGGGTGGTGGCAGTCGCCCCCGGCGCGATCGACACCCCCATCGGCGAGCACCAGGGCCTGACGTTGGAGCGCATGGCAGCCGTGCGGGAGTGGCAGCTGGCGCACACCCCGCTGGCCCGGATCGGTCGCCCCGAGGAGGTGGCGTGGGCGATCACTCAGCTTGCGGCCCCGGACGCATCGTTCGTCACCGGAGTGGTACTCCCGGTCGACGGCGGAGCGGTCGTGGCGTGATAAGAGTGGCCGGGGAGGTGGGACGGGTGCGGATCGGTGAACTGGCCACGGCAACTGGAACGACCGCTCGTGCGCTGCGGCACTACGAGCAGGCCGGACTGATCTCTTCCGAACGGGCCTCCAACGGATACCGCGTCTACGACGAGCGGACCGTGGTGCGAGTCCGCAACATCCGCCACCTGCTGGCCGCCGGGCTCACCCTGGACGACGTGCGGGTGTTCCTGCCCTGTCTGGATGGCGATGTGGCTGCCGCACCGACCTCGGACCAGGGTCTGCGGGTCGCGCTGGAACGGCTGGCGGTCCTCAACCAACGGATCGCCGCCCAGACCCAGGCCCGCGACCGGCTGGAAGCCGCGTTGCGACGGGCAACCGGGGGGCCGAATCTGCCCCGCAGCCTGACCGCCCGCCCCGTCACTTAGCCAGAGAAACTTGGCGTCGCTTCGCTCTCAACGGCCACTCACGGTGCCAACAAGCCTGACTCGGCTCAGGGTGCTGTGCACCCGGCCGGGTCTGGGGTAGTAGTCGAGGTCGAGGTAGTCGATGTCGTTGAGGGTGACGTCGGAGAGTCCCAGAGCGCGGGCTCCGCTGTCTTGGAAGTAGATCTCTTTGAGTCCTTCGGCGATGATCTGGCGCCTCTGCTGGTCGCCAGCTCCGGTGTTGCGGGCGTTGAACAGGCGCTGCGCGTACGCCGGGGGGAGGTGCACCGTCAGGCGGCGGAAGCGTCCGTCGTCGGTCGTGCCGACCGGTGCGGTGTAGCCGAACCGGGCCCACGTCTCCACGGAGATCCCGGTCGTGGTGGCGGCTTGTTGCTGCCGGCGCTTGCGCACTTGGGGCTGCCAGCGGGCGCGCACGGCGTCGTCGATCTCCGCGGCGACGTCGGGGCGGGCGTGTTTGCGGGCGCCGCGCCGTAACGGTTGACGGAGTCGGCGGTGACGCCGATCTCGCGTGCGACGGCCTTCGCGCTGCCCAACTGCCGGATCAGGTAGCCGATCTGCCCTTTGAGTGTCTTGGGGGGCTGGCGGGTGAAGGCTTCCCGGTCGGCTCGCTCGATGGCGTCCTCGATCTCTGGCACGGCTCAGCTCTTCTCGGCGGTGGGGTCCTGGCCGCCGGTGTCGGCCGGCGGGAACCGGGTGTTGTGCGTGGGGCCGGTGTCGGGCACTGGCCTACTCTCCTTCGTCGAGGACGGCGTCGCCGCCCTTGATGTGCCGGGCGGGGTTGTAGCCCTGTTCCATCAGGTCGACCGCCCAGAGCATGGACTGGACGCCTTCGAGCTTGGCCAGGCCGGGTGTGGGGCCGAGGCGGAACCCGCCCGGCTGGGGTTTGCCGCTGGCGGCGTAGGGTAGGAAGTCCAGCGGCGAGTCGCCTGGTGAGGGGTAGACGACGCAGTCGGAGAGTACGGCGAGCGGGTACAGGCCCGTCATGGTGGCCATGTTGCGCAGTTTGCGGTGCATGTTGATGCGGGCCTTGGAGATGACGGCGGCGCGGATGTCAGGGCGCCAGGTCGGCCGCTGAAGGGCCGGCCACCGCTCGCCCTCCTGGTACTTCTTGCCCTGCGGGCGTTCGCGGAGCTTGCCGATGCCGCCCTTCACGGTCGCCTTGATGGCGGCCAGGACGGCCGCCATCGCCGGGTCGGCGTCCTTGTGCCGCTCCATCGCCGCCAGGAACTCCACGTCCGTGAGCTCCTTGGTGACGCCGAGGTCGGCGAGGGTGTCGACGTAGGCGGTCTTGCATGGTGCTCACCTGGTGCTGACACGGATGACGAAAGACCAGGTCATTCTTATGCCGACTGCTATAGCGAGTGCGGAGTTTGCACTGGTCAGAGATACAAAGTCGGTGCCGTGCATGGGAATTGTGGGGAGGTGTCGCTGGCCGTCGATGGTCTCTGATCGTGCATGCCGCCAGGGTAATGGCCCTTACACCGGCCACAGTGCGGGAGCCTACTTGCAGGGCTTCTGTACCGAGACGGGCTGGGCTCGTCACACGTGACGCTGGCCGTGTCTGTGCTGGGGCGTGGGACTCTCCGGACAGTGTGTTCCTTGGGTGTTTGGTGTAGCGCGATGCGGGCCCGAAGGTACTGGGCTCCGGGGAAGGCTCGCGCATGGGAGGGGCATGCCTTCCGGGGCTCATGGAGTCGTTCGCTGTCGAGGACTCCCTCCGCAAGACATCCCTGCTTGCGTTACCGGGCACAGGGCCGGAGGAGGTTCTTCCCGCGGTGTCCTCACATGAGGGCCTTCAAAACACTTTGCGGCGCTCCGCAGTGTGTGTGCTCAACGCCTCGGCCAAGTGGCATCCCGCCTGCCAGGTCCAGTATCTGCCACAGGTGCATGGGCGCTTCGCGCTGCTATCCGGCGGCACTTGCGCGATGCTGCTGGTCCTGGGTGAGGACCAGGCCTTTGCACAACGGCATGCGACGGGCGGTGGCCTGCGAAGGCAGGAAAACGTGCTGAACTACGTCTCAAAATGTGCCCTTCTCGGCCTTGACGGCAAGCATTACACCGGCAGGTAGCCCGCTTCTTTGCCCCCTTACATGATAAATCGTCGGATCCCGCCAGACAGTCCGGTGATGGATTTTCAGCTACCGCTATTTACTTGACACTTACCAGTTCATGACATCTGATTTGCCACCTGTGTGAAGTGTGTGAACAAGGGGTGGGGAATGGGCAACGGGGGAGTGTGGCGGCCGCATGCCGTCAGACGGAGGCGTGCCAGGATCATCTGGCTGACGGCGCTCGCCGCGCTGGTGACAACCCCCGGTCTGGCGCCGCCCCTTGCTGCCCCGCCGGCCGCAGCGGTCGAGCGCAGCGCATTCTCGGAGAACGAGCAGGCACAGCTGGACGCGAAGGAGTCCGGTGAGCCGGTCGAGGTGGTTGGTGAACGGACCGAGCGGGAGACGGTCTTCGCCAACCCCGATGGCGAAACGTTCACGTTGGACAAGTCGATCGTTCCGGTGCGGGTGGAAAAGCCTGGGAGCGGCTGGGTGGAACCAGACGCGACGCTGGTCAAACGTGGGGACGGGTCCGTGGGGCCCAAAGCCGCCGCGGTCGACCTGTCCTTCTCTCCCGGTGGTGATGGCGAAGACCTGGTGACGATCGGCCAGGCTGGCCAGTCGGTCACTCTGGGGTGGCCAAGTCCGTTGCCCGAGCCCCGTCTGGAGGGACAGCGGGCCGTCTACGAGAACGTGCTCCCGGATGTGAACCTGATCCTGACGGCCACGGTGGAGGGCTTCAGGCAGGTTCTGGAGGTCGAGACCCTTCAGGCAGCGAAGGGTCCTGAGCTGGCCTCGCTCGAGTACTCGATGGCCGCCGACGGACTGAATGTCCGTGAGGGCGCGGCTGGCAGCATGGAAGCGATGGATGGCAACGGCCAGGTCGTGTTCCGCTCACCATCGGCACGAATGTGGAACTCCGCAGGCGCCCAAATGGCCGCCACGGAGGAAGAGGGAATCAGCCCGCAGACCGAATCAGTGACGCCGATTCAGGCTTCGTCCGCCGGGGAAGAACGCCCCGCCGGTCCTATCGACGAAGGCGATCCGCTGACCGGTCCCGGCATGGGGGACGAAGCGGCAGTCATGGATGTCGACGTCACCGCTTCCTCGGTGGTCGTCACCCCGGACACTGGACTGATCGCCAGCACGACCGCAGCCGAACTCCCGCTCTACATCGACCCTTCCGTTGACCTGGGCGAATCCGAGCGCACCGTTCTGTCCTCCGACGGCGACGCGTTCTACAACTTCTCCGGCGGCGACAACGGGATGAGCGTGGGCCGCTGCGGCTCAGCAGTGATCGGCGGTTACCTCTACTCCTGCACCTCCGGCAGCGCGTACACCAACCGCATGTACTTCGAGTTTGCGCCGGGCAAGCTGAAGGGCAAGCACGTCCTGTCGGCGCAGTTCGAGATCACCGAGACGTGGTCGTTCTCGTGCGACCCGCGCTGGGTGGACCTGGAACGCACCAACGGCATCTCCTCATCCTCAAAGTGGCCGGGCCCCCGCGGACCGAAGTCCGACAACTCCTGGGACCAAATGTCCGACCGGTATGTGTCCGCAGGCCGCGGCGGGAACTGCGACCCGTCACAACCGCGAGCACCGATCATCTTCGCCGACAACACCAAGGAGGAGCCGGACGAGAACCTCACCCCGACCGTCAAGGCGTTCGCGGACGGCAAGTTCTCCACCCTCACCCTGATGCTGATGGCGAAGGACGAGTCGGACCCGATCGCGTGGAAGCGGTTCGACGACGACGCGACGATCCAGGTCACCTACGTCGGCAAGCCGGCCACCCCCACCGCATACGGGCTGGACACCGGATCGGCTGAGATCTGCGCGAAGGAGTCTGCGCCGCCCACGATGTGGGCAGACCCGACACCGAACCTCACCGCCACCGCGCAGACGGCATCTGGTGGGGAGGCCGACCAGTCGCTGCGGGTGTACTTCGACGTGGATGTGTTCAACGCCGACGGCACCTGGTCGGACGCCAAGGAGCCGACCACCGGCTCGGAGAGTCCGCCGACCGGCTACACCCGGGACGGGGCCGCCCAGAACAAGGACTGGGACGCCACGCTGGCGGACAAAAAGCAGTATCGCTACCGGGCCGCGACCAGCACCTACTACAACAAAGGGGCTTCCAAGCTGAGCAGCGCCTGGACGGAGTACTGCTACTTCACGGTGGACAGCACGGCGCCCAAGCCACCGACCATCAAATTCGATTCCGTCTACAGTCCGTGTCTGCCGGGTTCCTGCACCGTTGCGGGCAAGCCGAATGTCGCGGGCAAGGTCACGTTCGGGCCGGAGGGCGGTGACGTGAACGCCGCCTACCGGTACAAGCTGTCTACAGACAGCACGTGGCGTGCCTGGCAGAGCGGAACAACGCGCACTGAGTCGATCAGCCCAGTCGACTCCGGCACCATCACTTTGACCGTTCAGGCGCGGGACGCGGCGAGCCGACCCGGCGGTGAAAACGCCGTTCGTTTCCTGGTCGGTGAGAGTGACGGCCCGATCGGCTGGTGGACGTTCAACGAGGCGTCGGGCGCCGCCGTGGATGTCTCCGCATCCGCTGCGGTCTACCGGGACGACGCGACGATCAGCGCAGGCACGCGAGTGACCACCGGTCGTCGTGGAGTTGTCACGGAGAACGGGGCAACAGGCGAGGACAAGGCGCTGAATCTGGGCGGCCAGGGCTACGCCGCGACGGCCGGGAAGCTGCTGGAGACCCAGGCGTCGTACACGGTGGCCGCATGGGTGCGGCTCGCGGCCACGGGGACCACGCAGACCGTGCTGGGCCAGAACGGTGTCACCAGCAGCCCCTTCTTCCTCGGGTACTGCGCGGGAACCAACCGTTGGTGCCTGCGTCTGGCGGATGCCGACACCTCTACGGCCGCGCTGGACAACCAGCGCGTCGATTCCCTGGAGGCACCGCAGACCAAGGTGTGGACCCACCTGGCGGCCGTCGTCGACCCGAGTGCCGGCGGGAAGTCGCTCACGCTGTACGTCAACGGCATCAAGCAGGGCAGTGACGCCCTCACCACAGGCGGATGGTCGGCAGACGGCGCCCTCCAGATCGGCCGGGTGAAGTCGAAGGGAGCCTTCGCCGAGTACTTCGCCGGCGACATCGACGAGGTGAAGGTGTGGCAGGAGGTCAAGAACGAGGGCCAGCTCGCGAAGGAGGCGGCTCTCAAGGACGCCGACGACAAGGCGTTCATGGAACTGGTGGCGCACTACGCCCCTGACGGCGCCGATGGCACGTCCCTGTCAGACCTGAGTGGGTACGGCAACACGCTCAGCCTGTCCTCTGGAGCCTCGCTGGACGGTGAGGCCCTCGTCCTGGACGGCACGGGGGCGGCGACCCTCTCCCGTCCTGTCGTGGCCGACACCGGCTCGTTCACCGCGGCGACAAAGGTGGCTGTCTCAACGAAGGATTTGCTCGGCAAGCCCGACGGCTACCGGGCTCAGGTGCTCGGACAGCGGACGGCGAGCGGCTCATCCTGGAGCCTTTGGGTGGAGAAGACCGGAATGGTCTCCGAACCAGTGGTCGATGACGAGGGCAACCCGGTCTACGACGACGAGGGCAATCCGGTGACCAAGGCCGAGCCGACGGCCCGCTGGCACTTCGGGCGCCTGACGACAGACGGCTCTGGCACATCCGTGGTCAGCAAGGAAGATGCCGTCCTGAACTCCGAGGTGGATCTCGTCGGGGCCTACGACGCGCAGACGCGCACCATCACTCTCTACGTCGGGAGCGATGCCCAGAGTCCCCCTAAGGCCTACACAGCCTCCGTCGGCAGCGGTGAGTTCGCCGCGGGCAAGGGCTGGACGAACAGCGCCTGGAATCACTACTTGTCCGGCCGGATCACCGATATCCGCCTGTGGGCGGGCGCGGTGAAGGACGTCGACCAGGTGGAGAGCGTCGTTTTCTGACCCTGCCTTCACCGTCTTGCTCCCACCACGCGCACCGGCCGTCCCTTTCCCATGGAGTGCTTGCTGTGTCCTCTGCTCTGTTCCGTCTCCGCCTTCGTGGCCGGCGCACGGCGCTGACTGTGCTGCTCGCCGCCGTCATGTCGGTACCAGCGCCTCTCACCCCGCTTGCTGTGGCTGCCGAGTTGCCGGGGCGCCCGGATGTACCCCAGGTCAAGCCCACCCGGGTGGTGGAGGTGACCTCACCCAAGGCCGCAGCGGCTCGCAGCAAGGTGGCTCGGCAACGGAAGGCCAACCAGCGCCTGTTCGACTCGGCGCGTGCCGAGCGGCGTAGCGCGTGGCCCAAACCTTCTACGACCGAGCAGAGCCTGTCCGGTACTCGCAAAGAGGGCGCTGTCGTCACGGTGAGCTCCATCAAAGCTGGTGGTCCGTCGGGGCGGAGGCGTGCCAGTGGTGATGCCGAGGTCGTCGTCCTGGACCAGAAGGCGGCTCGCCGCGCCGGAGTGACCGGCGTGCTCTTCACCATCGAGGCGGAGACGGCTGGAGAGGCCGAGATCTCCGTCGACTACAGCGCCTTCGCCTCAGCCGTCGGCGGCAACTGGTCCTCGCGGATAGGCCTGGTCACGCTGCCGGCCTGCGTACTGACCACGCCCGACAAGAAAGAGTGCCGCACCCCGACAGGCGAACCGGCCTCCGCCAACAGCATGGACGCCGAGACCCTCACCGCCCGCGCCCCGATCGCGGGCACCTCGGACAATGCGCCCACAGTCATGGCGCTCATGGCTACTGCCGCAGCAGAGTCCACCGCGGGAGCGGGGGACTTCAAGGCGAGTCCGCTGGCGGCGTCCTCGACCTGGCAGGCGGGCAACTCCTCCGGCTCATTCACGTGGTCGTACCCGATCACCACACCACCGGCGGCCGCGGGACCTTCTCCGTCCCTGGCCCTGTCGTACGACTCCGGCCGCACCGACGGACGGACCGCGAACACCAACAACCAGGGGTCCCTCATCGGTGAGGGCTTCGACATCACCTCCTCATACATCGAGCGGACCTACGGCTCGTGCGAAGACGACGGCCAGACCGACAAAAGCGACCTGTGCTGGAAGTACGACAACGCCTCGCTCGTCCTGAACGGCCAGGCCACCGAACTTGTCAAGGACGACGCCAACACCAAAGACGAGTGGCATCTCAAGGACGACGACGCCTCCAAGGTGGTCCGCCTCACCGGCGCGGACAACAACGACGAGGACGGCGAGTACTGGCAGCTCACCACCAGCAACGGAACCACGTACACCTTCGGCCTGAACAAACTGCCCGGGGCCGGAACCGAGCGGACGAAGTCGGCGTGGACCGTCCCCGTCTTCGGTGACGACAGCGGGGAGGAGGGCTACGACAAGGGCAGCGAGTTCAAGGCCCGTTCCGAGGTCCAGGCATGGCGCTGGAACCTCGACCTGGTCCAGGATGTCCACGGCAACGCCTCCACGTACTGGTACACCGCGGAGGACAACCACTACGCCAAGAACGGGGACAAAGCGGCACCGAAGCCCTACACCCGCGGCGGATACCTCGACGAGATCCGCTACGGCCAGCGCGGCGACACACTGTTCACGGCACCGGCTTCGGACAAGGTCGTCTTCTCCTACAAGGAGCGCTGTTTCGCCTCCAGTTGCTCGTCTCTGACCGCCGACACCGCCGACGACTGGCCGGACGTCCCCTTCGACGCCATCTGCTCGGCGAGCGAAACCGACTGCGAGGCCACCGGGCCGACGTTCTTCACCCGCAAGCGCCTGACCGGCATCGACACCTACTTCTGGTCCCGGGCGGCAGAGCCGGACGCCTTCATGCCAGTCGACTCCTACGCTCTGGGCCAGAAGTTCTACAACGGGGCGGACATCGACAACAGCTCCGACCAGTCCCTCAGCCTCATCTCGCTCACCCGCACCGGCAAGGACGGCACCGCCGTATCGACGCCACCGATCGAGTTCACCTACCAGCAGCGGCCC
Organism: Streptomyces doebereineriae; assembly: GCF_031845645.1. Classification (NCBI taxonomy): domain Bacteria; kingdom Bacillati; phylum Actinomycetota; class Actinomycetes; order Kitasatosporales; family Streptomycetaceae; genus Streptomyces; species Streptomyces doebereineriae. The sequence continues at coordinate 107,685 of NZ_JAVREZ010000015.1, read as the reverse complement.
AACCGCGTGGCGGGAGGTACCCAGCCGGGCGGCGGCAACATCCTGCCTCTGACCCGTCCCCGTATCGGCACGATCACCACCGAGACCGGCGCGATCACCTCCGTGACCTTCTCGGAACCGGAGTGCGTCCGCGGCAGCAACATGCCGGCAGCGGAGGATGACAACAGCCTGTCCTGCTACCCGGTCTACTGGGCGATCAACGGCGGCGACACCCAGCTGGACTGGTTCCACAAGTACCGGGTCACCTCCATCACCACCAACGACCCCGCCGCGGGCAGCCCAGGCACCCAGCTCTCCTACGACTACTCCGGCCCGGCCTGGCACTACAACGACGACCCGTTCACCAAGAACACGGAACGCACCTGGTCCGTCTGGCGGGGTTACCAGAAGGTCACCTCCTACGCCGGTGACCCCGGTACCACCCGCTCGAAGAACGTGAAGCTGTTCATGCAGGGCATGAACGGCGACACGCGCAAGAACGGCACCACCCGCTCCGCCACGGTCAAGGGCATCGACCTGAGCAACGACGCCGCGGTGACGACGGACGACCTCGACATCGCTGATGTGACCGACGACGACCGGTACTCCGGCCAGCTTCGCCAGGAGATCTCGTACAACGGCGCCACCGCGATCACCACCACCGTCCACGACTTCTGGGCGCAGCAGACGGCCAGCCAGAAGAAGTCGTACGCCGACATCACCGCCCACTTCGTCAGAACGGCTCGCACCTACAACCACACCTACCTGACGGCAGCGAAGAAGTGGCGCGCCACCGGCACCTCGTACGCCTACGACACCAAGTACGGCATGACGACGAAGGTCGAGGACGAAGGCGACCGGGCGGCAGCCGGTGACGAGACCTGCACCCGCACCTGGTACGCCCGCAACGACACCAAGGGCCTGACCGACCTGGTCTCGCGAACCCGTACCGTCGCCAAATCGTGCGCCAAGACCGACGACACCCTCAGCCTGCCCACCAACGCCGACACCCGCGGTGACGTCCTGTCCGACGCCGCGGTCGTCTACGACATCGCCGGCGCCACCGGATGGACGGCCGGCCAGGTCCCCGCTCTGGGTCTGCCGACCTGGACCGGCCGCGCCAAGGCCTATCCGGCCGCCTCCGGCACCAGTGACCGCAACCCTCCGGCCGCCACCGGCTGGCAGACCGTCACCACCACCACCTACGACACCGCCGCCGCAAAACTGGGCCGCCCCCTCACCACCACGGACGCCAAGGGCCGCACGACCACGACCGCCTATTACCCGGCAGCCGCAGGCCCGTTGGCCACGCAGGTCGTCACCGCGCCCAAGCTCGCCTCCAACGGCCAGGCCCACCAGACCAGCACCAGCTACAACCCGTCCCGCGGCACGGTCAACTACACCCAGGACGCCAACCTCAAGCGCACCGAGCACAGCTACGACGCCCTCGGCCGCCTCACCGCTACCTGGCTGCCCGGCCGGTCCAAGACCGCCGATTCTCCCAGCGCCAAATTCGGCTACAGCATCGCCCGGAACAAGGCGCCCTGGTCGTCGGTGGCCACGCTCAAAGCAGATGGCACAACGTACGACACCACATTCACCCTCTTCGACTCGCAGCTGCGTGCCTTGCAGGTCCAGTCACCATCAGCCCTCGGCGGACGCGTGCTGACCGACACCCGCTACAACAGCCGAGGCCTGGCCTATGAGACCTACGCCGACATCTACGACAGTGCCAACAGCCCCAGTGGAGCCTACGCACAGGCGCCGTACGGAGGCGGAGCCCAGACCCAGACTCAGTTCGACGGCGCCGCCCGGCCCACCACGGCGACCTTCCTCGTTGACGGCGTGAAGAAGTGGGAGACCACCACGTCGTACACCGGCGACTCGACCGCCACCTCCGCCCCCGCCGGCGGCAACGCCACCCGGACCATCACCGACGCTCTCGGCCGCACCACCGAAACCCGCACCTACGCGGGCACGCAGCCCAACGACACCGCCTACGGCTCCGCTTCCGGCACGTCCTACACAAGCGTCCGCCACACCCCGACCCGAGACGGCAAGCCCAGCACCGTCACCGGACCCGACAACGCCACCTGGTCCTACACGTACGACCTGTTCGGCCGCACGGTGAAGACCGTAGACCCGGACAAGGGCACGACGACCACCACGTATACGGACCTGGACCAGGTCGACACGACCAAGGACGACGAGGACCGCACGCTCCTCTACTCCTATGACGAACTCGGCCGGAAGACCGGCCTGTGGCACACCAGCCGAACCGACGCCAACAGGCTGTCCGCCTGGACCTACGACACCGTCCTCAAGGGGCAGCCCACCGCGTCCATCCGGTACGACAACGGCGAGAAGTACACCAAGGAAGTCACGGCGTACGACAACCGTTACCGGCCCACTGTCACCAGCCTCACCCTGCCGTCCGAGGACCCTCTGGTGAAGTCCGGGGCGGTGCTCAATCCGGTCACCTCCGAGACGGATTACTACCTGGACGGTTCGGTCTCGAGCTTCAAAGAGCCCGCCGCCGCCGGTCTCCCCTCCGAATCGCTCACTAACGTCTACAACAGTGCCGGCCTGCAGACCGGACTATCTGGCAAATCCAGCTATCTGCTCGCCGCCGACTACACGGCGCTCGGTCAGGTCGGCCAACTCCAGCTGGGTACCTCCGACATCGAAGGTGTCAAGCGCGTCTTCCTCACCAACACCTATGAGAAGGGCACGCGTCGCCTGCTGAAAGGCGCAGCCGACGACCAGACCCGGGGCGCCGTCCAGGACCTCACCTACACCTACGACCTCGCCGGCAACGTCACGGGCATCTCCGACAGCGCCAACATCGGAACCGGCGCCGACAACCAGTGCTTCACCTACGACACCTACGGCCGCCTCAGCGAAGCCTGGACTCCCAAAACAGCCGACTGCTCGACCTCAGGCCGCACCACGACGAATCTCGGCGGGCCGGCCCCCTACTGGACCAGCTACACCTACACCGCTTCCGGTCAGCGCAAGACCGAGAAGAAAAACACAGCCACCCCAGTCACCAGTACGTACTGCTACGACTCCGCACGCACGCACGCCCTGACCGCCACCACGACCACGGGCTCCTGCACCGGAGTCGCCAAGCAGTACACCTACGACGACACCGGCAACACGACGACACGCGTCAAGAACGCCGGCGCCACCACCGCCCAAACCCTCGCCTGGAACCAAGAAGGCAGACTCAGCCGCCTGACCGACGACGCGTCGGCCACCTCCACGAACTATCTCTACGACGCCGACGGTGAGCTGCTCATCCGACGCGACAATGCCTCCAGCGGTGAGACCGTCCTCTACCTCGGCAACACCGAAGTCCACCTCAAGACCGGCAAGAAGTGGGCCAACCGCTACTACCAGGCGGCCGGCGCCACCATCGCCCTGCGCACCAACGAATCCGGCACCGAGAAACTGAGCTTCCTCGCCGGTGACCAGCACGGCACCAACACCGTATCCGTCACCAGCGACACGACCCAGGCCCTGACCAAGCGCTACAGCACACCCTTCGGCGCTGGCCGCGGCGCGACGACCGGCGTTTGGCCCGACGACAAAGGCTTCCTCGGCATGAGCGCCGACGCCGGCACCGGACTGACGCACATCGGAGCTCGTGAGTACGACCCCAGCACCGGTCAGTTCATCAGCGTCGACCCCCTGCTCCAACTGGACCTGCACCAGACGGTGAACGGTTACAGCTACGGCATGCAGAACCCGGCCACCCATACGGACCCCAGCGGCATGTTCATCACGTGCGGCAAGGGCTTCGACGTTCCGTGCCCCCAGAACGACACCAACGGCGACGGCGTCAAGAATCCTGGGTCCAAAGACAGAGACTTCCCGAACACGAACGTCACTTGGGCGGAAGAGGGGCCTCGAAACGAGGATGTGAATGGCGACGGATACATCACCCTGCTCCCCGGCGTCCACATTCCCGCCGAGTGGCACGGGACCGCCGAGTTCGCCAGCCTCTTCTACGCCCGGTTGGACGAACTGTCCTACTACGGACTCAGCCTCCACCTCGACCACCCAGACGAACCTCTCGCCAAGCACGACATAAGCCAAGCCCTGTTGGACTCCTGCAACGAAACGGGATGCCCATCGGAAAAGAAATTCTTCTTCAATTACTTCGCCGAAAACGTAGTCGCAGGAATCAGCGAGGGTGGAATATCGAGCGGCTCGTCCGGGCTAGGCCGACTCCCATCCCCGAAGAAGAAAAGCACGGGCTGCCAGTGCTTCCTCGCCGGGACGGACGTCCTCATGGCGGACGGCACGACGAAGGACATCGAGGACGTCAAGGTCGGCGACGAAGTATGGGCCACCGACCCCGAGACCGGCGAAACAAAGGCCGGTGAAGTAACGCGCCTCATCAGCACCGAGAACGACAAGAAGTTCAACGAGCTCTCCGTCGCGACTGGCCAGGGCATCGAGAAGCTCACCGCGACCTACGAGCACCCATTCTGGTCACCATCGGAACAGCGCTGGGTCGAGGCTCACGAGCTCGCCCCCGGCATGACGCTCCTCACCGACGACCGCCGAACCGCCATCGTCACAGACAACAGGTCGTTCGCGCATCATGCCAGGACGTACAACCTCACGATCGAGGGGCTGCACACGTACTATGTGCTGGCGGGGAATACGCCGGTGCTGGTGCATAACTCGTCGTGTAGCACGTTCGGATTCAGGGATGCTCCGACCGTGCCCGGGGTTTACACCATCACGATGAAGGATGGCAAGGTGTATGTTGGGTCCAGTTCAACTAACATACATAGTCGCCTGCATGCCGCTTTCAATTCAGACAAGGCGGCCGTGAAGTCGGCGGGTTATACGACGAGCGATATTTCCAACATATCGGTGAACGATATGTCTGGTCATTCCTGGAAGGCGATCAGGGAGCAAGAGCAGTCGGTAATGGATCAATACGGCGGCGTGGGTGGCGGTACGCTTTTGAATCGCCGAAATGAGGTTCCTTAATGCGGGCGGACTATAGTGTCCTGAATTGGCGAGCCGACGACTCGATCGATGAGCGTGAACTCGCCCGGCAGTATCATTCCGGGGAATCCAACGGATTGTTCCTCCGTGTGAGCGGAAGCGCGCGGCCGGGCAGCCTTGATTTCCTGTCCAGCTTGCCGGATCTCAAGTATCTGGAGATTGAAGGCCGTGTTACCGACGACTCGCAGGCTTTTGGAATCGCTGGACTCCGCGAACTGGTGCTCCTCACGAGGGGACAAGTGGCGATCCCTGCAGTCCGGAACGCATCTCTGACGACGCTGGCGGTAGACGATCGCGCGGGCGCAATTGACCTCGCAGGGTTTCCCGCCCTGGCGAGATTGACGCTTTGGTCATCCGGCAGGAGTGATTTGAGATTCCTGAGGAGTGCGCCCTGGATCTCGTCATTCAAGATGGAAGGCGTCGGGCAGATTGTGGATCTTCGCGGGTTGGAGGACTGCATGAAACTCGACGACCTGGAGATTCTTGAGGCGCGGGTTGAAAGCCTTGCCCCCCTTCGAGGCCTCCAAGATCTACGCCGGTGCTGGCTTATTGGCGGAGGGGAGTCAATTCAGCCTGAGCCGCTGGACTTCAACGCTGTGTCGGCTCTAAATAACCTGGAAGAGCTCAGGGTTACGTACGGGGGGGAGGTGCGATCGGTGGCTCCGCTTCTCAGTATGGGTTCCCTGCGTGACCTTCGGCTTAGGGGAACCAGGGTCGTGGCAGGCGATTCAGGCTTGCTTGGTGAACTTCCGGATTCGGTAAGAATCGTTGGTCCGGAGGATTGACGATCCGGGCCAGCAGCCGGTCAGTCATCTGAGGCAATGACCTTGAATGCAGAAGCCTCACCCAGAGTTTGTTTCTGGTGGGGCTTCTGTGGTGCTTGACGGCAACGTCAGCGGACGACGGCTGGGGTGGGCGGGTCGTCCGGGGCGTCGGTCGGGCCGAGGACGCCGCCGCGGGTGTCGATGGCCTGGCGCTGGAGGCGGAGTCGAACGTGGGCGTAGACGCCGGCCATGACGCCTATGTGCGCGTGGCCGAGGAGTTCCTTGATGACGACGAGGTCGACACCCTGTTCCAGGAGCAGGGTCGCGGTCGAGTGTCGGAGGTTGTGGAAGCGGCGGGTTGCGTTGGCGGGATCGAGCGGTTTGCCGTTAGGGGTGGTGAAGACGAGGCCAGTGTCCGCCCAGCTCGTTCCGGCCGTCTGGCGCTCTTCCTGCTGCTGTTCCTGGTGGATCTTGAGGGAGCTGAGGCATTCGGTGGGGAGGGCGATGCGCCGCTCAGAGGCCAGGGTCTTGGTGTTCAGGACGGTCAGACCCTGGCTGCGGGTGCGCTGGAGGGAGCGGTGGATGGTGGCGGTGCCGCCGTCGAGGTCGAGGTCTTCCCAGTGGAGGCCGAGGAGTTCGCCCTTGCGGAGTCCGGTGCGCAGGGCGAGTTCAAACAGCGGGCGAGCTTCTTGGCCCCGAGGCTGGGATTGAGGTGGAGGCGGATGGAGGCCGCGTAGCGGGTGTGGGTGTTCTCCCGCAGGTGGTGAACGGCGACGCCATCCAGCCAGTACGCGAGGTACGCGCTCACAGTGCTGTCGGCCGCCGCGACGGGGAGGCCGCGTTTGCTGGTGGCGATCTTCTCGGTGCTTGTCTGCGGGGGAGTGTCAGTCGGATCTCGTCATTTGGGTGTCAGTGGCCCAGGCTCTGTGGCCTGCTGATTGGCGCTGACAGGGGTGGGTTTGATCCGCTTTGACGGACATCCGAGATCAGGGGTTCTGCTCCGGGAGGGTGTCCATCATGGAGAGCATGGGGAAGAATAAGCCACGCCCTCGCCGCTCGTTCACGCCGGAGTTCAACGCCGAGATCGTCGAGCTGTGCCGGCGCGGTGACCGCTCGGTCGGCCAGATGGCCAAGGGCTTCGATCTGACCGAGACGGCAGTGCGGCTGTGGGTCAGCCCGTCATTCTCGCACCGACTGCTATAGCGGATGTGGAGTATGCCCTGGTCAGGGGGGTGAGCTCCATGCTACGGAGGCGGGTCCGCCGGGTCGGCGGCTGGAGTCTACCGGTCGGGCCCCCGACCTAGCTGGCGGTGTTTCGGTTGGAGCAGGGGTTGGCCGTCGGCGGATACCTCCGAAGTGAGGGGGACTTCCGGGTCCGTTTGGCTGGGGTGGGGCTGCCCGGAGTACGGTCCCGGCATGGAATGGGGAGACGTCCCGGCATGGGTGGCGTTGGTGCTGTCGGCTGATGCTTTCGTGGTGTCAAGGCTCGCCAGGACGGGCGGCGTTCAGCGGATGCATCAGCTAAGTCGGCTGATGCAGCGGTCCGCTCTGCAGATGCCGCTGAGGCCGCTGGCTGATCAGCGGCGAGCGGCAGAGGAGGAACGTCGAGCGAGGCTTGAGGCCGAGCGGCCTCGCCCGTTCGTGTCGAGTACGTCAGCGGGGATACATGAGCGCTGCGTAACGCAGGATGTGCTCCTGCCCTCGCTGTGACGGTCGCCGAGCGTGATTGGCCTTCAGGGTCCGAACGGCCGGTGGGTTGGGAGCTCGCCTGTGGTGAGGCCCGGCCATTCATGATGGCGGGGGACATGGTGCACCCGGTGCCCACGCAGTTGTGGCTGACGTGGTCCGGCCAGCAGGAGCCGGTAGCCCGCCGGGTTCCGTCCCGCGCACCGCGGATCCGTAAGCGTTGAAGGGCCACTTGGCCATCCAGCTGTATGGCCAAGTGCATGGCCTGCCGCCCCTGGCCTTCTTGTCACGGAGCGTCACACTGCAGCGCGTCCGCGACGCCGTCGGCGATGCACAGGCCAGCGCCTGGGCCGCGGGCCAGCGTTCGGCATACAGCAGGCGCTCGCTCTTGGCCCAGTGGCCTCGGGAAGATTGCCGTACGCCAGGTCGACCAGCGGTGCCGCGGCGTCTTGACTGTCAGACGACGGACCCTTGGCGCGTGGTGAGCCGTTCTCCGAGCTCGCTGCGTGCGTACAGCACTGTCCGCCCGGCCCGTGCCCGGGCGACCAGGCCGCACGCCGCCAGCACCGAGAGATGCTGGGACACGGCGCTGGGTGTGACTCCGAGCGTGCGGGCGAGCGACGCGGTGGTGTCGGGGGCGTCGAGTGCCGCGAGTAGGGCCGCTTTGGGCCGTCCGATCAGCGTAGCGAGCGCGTCCGGGGGCGGCGCTGCCACCGCTTCCCACAGTGTGGCCACGCCCCGGGCCGGATAGTCCACGCGCGGCACTTCACCGATGGGCGCTGTCGCCTTGCGCCCGAACAGGGTCGGGCACAAGGTCAGTCCGCTGCCGGCTGGCACCCGGCTGTGGGTCCCCATCGGATGCAGCCGCAGAATCCCCGAATCCCACTGCACGTTGGGGTGCAGGCTGGCGAAGAGCGCCGCCGCGCCAGTGTCGGCGAGCAACTGTGCCCGGTAGAGGATGTCGGCTTCCAGTACGGCCCGCATCCGGCGCCAGTGCGGCTCCAGCGCGAGATGCCAGTACGCCTCCAGCGCGTCGGCGATCCGGTCCCGCAGGCCGGCCGGATCACCGCACAGCACAGTTGGCTTGCGCTGATCCCGGTACGCCGTTTCGATGTCCCGGCCTACGACGGCCGGATCCGTGCACCTGACGACCGCCAGCTCCTCGGCCATCTCCGGCACCCGGGACCGGGGACGGGGTGTGATGAAGTCCGGCAGCCACCGCCGCTCGCTGACCAGTGCCAGCAGCAACTCGCCATCCAGTGAGGGCAGGTGATCCCGTACAACGCGCAGCCACCGCATGTGCAGCGGGAAGTCGCCGGGATCGCGCAGCGCCCACAGACTGTGACACGTCTCCTGCAACGGCGAGATGGCGAAGCGCACACGTGTCAGGTCGTCTACGCTGAGCTCGATCTCGATCACGCCGCCCCCGGGTGCATGGATTTAGCTGCAGTCTAAATCTCTGTCACCCGCCCGCGCGCGGCGGCTTCAGTAAAGGCCATGAAGTTACCTGCACGCGGCCCCCTGCGGGTCTACGCGACCCTGACCTTCTTCGACTCTCTGGTGCCCGGCATCATGCTCGCGGGAGGTGTCCTCTTCTTCACCAAGGTCGCCCACCTGGGCGCCGTACAGGTCGGCAGCGGCCTGTCCCTCGCCGCGCTCGCCGGAATCGCCGTCGCCGTCCCAGCCGGCCAGCTCGGAGACCGCATCGGACACCGCCGCCTGCTCATCGGCATCAGCGTGCTGCGCGGCCTCATCCTCGCCGGGTACCAACTGGTCAGCTCCTACCCGACGTTCCTGGCCGTCGCCTGCCTCGCGGGCCTGGCCGAAAGTGCCGTCGCACCGGTGCGCCAGGCCCACCTCGGCACCATCACCACACCGGACAACCGCGTCGAGACGCTCGCCTTCAACCGCGTCGTACGCAACATCGGCGCCATCCTCAGTACCCCCGCCCTCGGCGTCGCCCTGGCCCTGGACAGCCCCGTGGCGTTCCGCTGCCTCATCGGCATCGGCGCGGTCAGCGTCCTGATCGTAGCAATCGTCGCCACCCGACTGCCGGAAACCACCGCCCCCAGCCAGCCCCTTCCCGACGCGGCGGGACCGACGAAGGGCAAGTGGAGCGGAGTCCTCCGTGACCGCCCCTACCTCGCACTCTCCCTCCTCAACGGCGTACTCATCATGCACATGGAACTCCTCGAGGTAGGAATGCCGCTCTGGGTCATGAACCACACCCAGGCTCCGGCATGGACCACGTCCGCACTCCTGTTCACCAACGTCCTGGTGGCCATCGGCTTCCAGATGCGCGTCGGGCGCACCGTCACCGACGTGAACGCGGCAGCTCGCGCCATGCGCCGCGGCGGCTACTGTCTCCTGTCAGCCTCCGCCGTCTTCGCCCTGACCGGAACCCTCAACCCCCTGCTGTGCGCGACCGCCCTCTTCGTCGCCGTCGTCCTGCTCACCCTCACCGAACTCCTCCAGTCGGCCGGATCATGGGGCCTGTCCTACGATCTCGCCGACACCGCACGCCTCGGTGAATACCAGGGCGCCTGGAGCGTGGGAACCCAACTCGTCCGCTCCTGCGGCCCGTTCCTGGTCACCCTGGCCCTCTCCGCCCTGAACGCCACCGGCTGGCTGGTGATCGGCCTGATCTACTCCGTGGCAACGGCCTGCGTCGCGCCCCTGTCCCGCCGGGCGGAAGCCGCCCATCAGGTACCCGCACCACAAGCCGCCCCACTCCAGCCGACCCCTACGAAACAGACGGTTCCGCACAACGCTTGACCACGTCTGCCAAGGGTGCCGACGCCGCACGGGGGCGCTTTCGTTCTCTCAACACCACATTCCAGGAAGGGGGGGAGGGTGCAATTGCTGCCGTGATGTCCCGCCGCGGGCGCTTGATTCGGTGCGAACCGTCGTGGTGGCGCATCCGACGAACTGGAGGACGTAAGCCGTGCGTGCCCGCTGCTGCCCATGAGGCATCGGCTTCCCACCCCACCGCCGTGCAGCAGCCTCGGATGCCGTTGAGGGACCTGTTGCGCGTTCCAAGGGAAAGCGGACGCCCGCGCCTGGTCGCAGTGCGGTGTGGAGGGGGTGATCCGCAGGAGGTGCCTCCGGTTAGGGTGACGGGGGTGCGGGCATCGCTGTGGTGTGCGTGAAGTGGCCGTAGTTTGAGGGGGGTTCACGGGGGATGGGCTACGTCCTGCCTGGTTGGATGGACGAGATCCTGGACTTCATCGGGATCAACTGGCCGAACGTTGACGAGGACGACTACCGTGAAATGGCTGATGCCATGCGGGAGTTCGCCGAGCAGTTCGAGGGGCACGGCGCACAGGCGCATGCGGCGGTCAGCCGCATCCTGGCTTCCAGTGAGGGTGCCGCGGTCGATGCCCTGCAGGAGCACTGGGACCTGGTGAAGTCCGGGCATCTGGAGAAGGTGCCTGATATCGCGCGGCTGTTCTCGGACGCCTGTGACGTGGTGGCGGACATCATCTACGGGATGAAGACCAAGGCCGAGATCGAACTCGGGGTGATGGCCGCCTCGATCGGTGTCAGCCTGGGTCTCGCGGTCGTCACCGGCGGCCTGTCCGCGATAGTGGGTGCGGCGGAGACGGCCGCGATGCGCCAGCTGATCAAGCGGATCATCGACGAGGCGGCCGACCAGATCGTCGACGAACTCCTGGCCCGGGTCACCGAGCCGATCACCGGCCGGCTGGAGCAGATGGTCGAGGACACCGTCCTGGATCTCACCGACAACCTCATCAAGCTCCCGCCCGCCACCGGAGGCGCGGGCGCGGGGGAGGGGGGTCACGGCGGCAGCCACACCGGGATGAACCTCGCCTCCGCAGGCGGCTCGTCCGCAGGTGGCGGCGGGGGAGGTGGCGGCCGAGTCTTCATCGACCATGAGGAGTATGAGAACGGTGCGGGCAAGCTGGCCCGCCACGGCGAGGCCATGAGCACCGACTCGCTCGGTTCGCTGGGCCGGGCCAAGGGTGCCTTCGGCCGCCCGGGGCCGCGACCCCTTCACCCAGGCGTTCGACTCCGTTCTGCACGGTGCGCTCAACGGCGCGGAGAAGGCGCTGAAGAAGGTCGGCAAGCACCTCACGGAGGACGTGCCCGGCGGGCTGCGCGCCACCTCGCGCACGCATCGCCAAAACGACAGCGACATCTCCGACCGGCTCAAGGCGCTCACGAAGGGCGAGTCGAACACCCCCCGGGTGCCCGGCGCCGGTAACAGCGGCGGGCGGGGTGGCAAGGGTCCCGACCCGCTGAACGGCGCCCGTGATGATCCGCGTCATCACGGTGTGGAGCCCGGCAAGCGGGTCTGCCGTACCGACCCGGTTGATGTGGCCAGCGGCCAGATGCTGCTGGAGCAGACCGACCTGGATCTTCCCGGGGTACTGCCGCTGGTCCTCAAGCGCACGCACCTGTCCGACTACACCTACGGCATGTGGTTCGGCCGCTCCTGGGCCTCGACCCTGGACGAGCGTATCGAGATCGACGTCCGCAACCAGGCGATGTGGGCGCGTGAGGACGGCACGGTGCTCATCTACGAGCAACTGCCCAGCCCGCAGACGCCGGAGGTGATGCCGCTGGAGGGTCCGCGTATCGCGCTGCGGCGGATCTCCGAGATGGGCGCCCAGAATCTGGAGTTCGCCGCGACCGACCCGCGCACCGGCTGGACCCGCTACTTCACCAAGCCGGGCGGCAAGGGCTGGCAGCTGTGGCTGACCACCCTGGAGGACCGCAACGGCAACCAGATCGACATCCACCGCGACGCCACCGGCCGCCCCCTCGACATCACCCACAGCGGCGGCTACGACATCAAGGTCACCGGCGACCACGGCCGGGGGCGCGTCACCGCACTCTCCCTCCGCGCCGGCGACGGCGACGAATCCGCCCTGCCGGTCGTCCAGTTCGGCTACGACGAAGACGGTGACCCTCACCGAGGTCATCAACTCTTCCTGCACGCCGCTGCGCTTCACCTACGACACGCAGGGCCGCATCACGTCGTGGACCGACCGCAACGACTCCACCTACCGCTACGTCTACGACACGGCCGGCCGGGTCGTGCAGACCATGGGACCAGACGGATTCCAGTCGAGCACCTTCGTCTACGACACCGAGCATCGGACGACGCGCTGGACCAACGCGCTGGGGGCGGTCACCCAATTCCGGCTCAGCGAGCGCGGCCAGATCATCGCCGAGACGGACCCCCTCGGACACACCACCGTGCAGCGCTTCGACGACCGCGACCAGTTGCTCGCGCGCACGGATCCGCTCGGACGCACGACCGGCTTCGAGTGGGACGAGCACGGCAACCTCGTCACGGTCGAGCACGCCGACGGCCGGCGCACGCACGTCACCTACAACGACCTCCACCAGCCACTCACCATCATCGAGCCCGGTGGCGCCCGCCTGGAATACGCCTACGACGAGCGGGGCAACCGCACCGCCGTCACCAACCCGGCCGGCCTGGGCATGCACTACGTCCACGACGCATCCGGCGGCGTCACGGCGATAACCAACACCCTCGGCGAGACCGTCACGATCCGCTGCGACCGTGCCGGCCTGCCCATGGAACTCGTCGACCCCCTGGGCGTTGCCACCCGCTACGAACGGGACGCCTTCGGCCGGCCCGTCGCGATTCTTGGACCCGACGGGCAGACCACCCGCCTGGAATGGAACGCCGAAGGCAAGCTGCTCAACCGCGCCCACCCCGACGCCAGCACAGAGTCCTGGACGTACGACGGCGAGGGCAACTGCACCGCCCACACCGATCCGGCCGGCGCCACCACCCGCTTCGAGTACACGCACTTCGACGTGGTCGCAGCACGCACCGGCCCGGATGGGGTGCGCCACGCCTTCGAGTACGACGCAAAACAGCGGCTGCACAAGGTGACCAACCCGCAAGGGCTGACCTGGACCTACCAGTACGACGCGGCAGGACGGCTCACCGCGGAAACCGACTTCGACGGCCACACCCTCTCCTACGCCCTGGACGCGGGCGGGCAGCTCACCGCCCGCACCCTGCCCTCCGGCGCCGTCATCGGCTACGAGCGCGACATCCTGGGCCGCACGGTCCGCAAGAGCGCCGATGACCGCAGCGTCATATACGCCTACGACACCCTGGGCGAACTCGCCCAAGCCGCCAGCGCCGACTGCACCGTCACCTTCCAGCGCGACGCCGCGGGCCGTGTCGTCGCCGAATCCGTCGACGGCCGCGCGCTCACCTTCCAGTACGACGCGCTGGGCCGCCGCACCCAGCGCACCACGCCCAACCGTGCCGTCAGCCAGCACCGCTACGACGCGGCCGGCAACCGCACCTCGGTCTCCGCCTTCGGCCAGACCATCACCTCCGCACACGACGGTGCGGGACGGGAGATCGCCCGGCACATCAGTTCCCGACTCGCCCTTGGTACTGCCTACGACGAGCTCGGCCGTATCGCCACGCAGTCTCTGCACGACGCTGGTGGCGAGCAGCTGTGGCAGCGCGCCTACACCTATCGCCCTGACGGACACGTCACGGCGATCGACGACGCCCGCGACGGGCGGCTGCGTCTGGACCTCGACGCCGTCGGCCGGGTGACCTCCGTAACGGCGGCGACCTGGAGCGAGACCTACGCCTACGATGAGGCCGGCAACCAGAGCGCCGCCCAGTGGCCCGGCACCGGCCACCGCCAGGAGGCAGGTGGCGAGCGCGCATACAGGGCATGCGCGTCACCCGTGCCGGCAACATCCGCTACGAGTACGACTCCTCGGGCCGCATAGTCCTGCGCCAGAAGATCCGCCTGTCACGCAAGCCGGACACCTGGCGCTACACGTGGGACGCGGAGGACCGCCTCACCTCCGTCACCACTCCCGACGGCACCCTGTGGCGTTACCTGTACGACCCGCTCGGCCGCCGCTTGGCCAAGCAGCGCATGGCCGCCGACCACACCACGGTCGTTGAGGAGACCCGGTTCACCTGGGACGGCACTACGCTCGTCGAGCAGACCACCCACACCCGCGGCACCCCCGAGGCGATCTGCCTCACTTGGGAGCACGACGGACAGGCTCCGGTCGCGCAGGCGGAACGCAAACTCCACGCCGACGCCCCACAAGAGGCCGTCGACCAGCGCTTCTTCGCGATCATCACCGACCTCGTCGGCACCCCGACCGAACTCGTCGACGACGAGGGCCACACCGCCTGGCGGGCCCGCAGCACCCTGTGGGGGATCACCGGCTGGGAGAGCGGGGCCACCGCGTACACCCCGCTGCGCTTTCCGGGCCAGTACTTCGACCCCGAGACCCAGCTGCACTACAACTACTTCCGCCACTACGACCCGGAAGTGGCCCGCTACCTCACCCCGGATCCCCTCGGCCTGGCCCCGGCACCTAACCCGTTCGCCTACGTCGCCAACCCGCTCACCTGGATCGATCCGCTCGGGCTCGCGCCGCAGTCGTGCCGCAAGAACGAACCAGAAGACCCTTCCTGGGGCGGCCGGGTCGTCTACAGCCGCGACGGGGGCCGCCCCGGAGCGATGCACGCCACGCTCGGCCTGGACATGATGGGCGCCAACCCCACCGACCCACACGGCGACCCGCCCGGCTGGGAGAAGGACAAGGGCTACAACCGCGCCCACCTGCTCGGCGCCCAGCTCGGCGGATCGAACTACGACCCCCGCAACTTCGTCACCATGCACTCCTACGCAAACTCCCCCGTCATGCGGCACATCGAGAACCAGGTACGCGCCGCCGTCACGAAGGGAGAGATCATCCAGTACAGCGTGACTCCCGTCTACGACGGCGCCAACAAGGTCCCCCATGGTGTGCGGTTCGAGGCCCACGGCAACAACGGCTTCCAGTTCACCGAACACCGAAGCACCGGCAACACCGAGCCCACCAACTCGGTCTTCATCCCCAACAAGAAACGCGGCACCTGACCCGCAGCCCGCCCGTCACGCGTACGTGATAGAGCAGGACAAGCACATCCACGGAGGGAGACCCCCATGAACGCCGCACTCGCCCGCCTCACCCAGCTGATCCCACCGCCCTCCGAGCCCAGGACCACGGACTGGGACGCAGTACAGGAGCAGCTCGGCGTCACCCTCCCCACCGACTACAAGGAACTCATCCACGCCTACGGCGGAAGCAACTGGGACGACTACCTTTACCTCCTCGAACCAGGCTGCCCCAACGACAACTACGACCTCATCGAGTGGGAAGACCAGCAGACCGAGGCACTCGAAGGACTCTGGGAGTTCGAGAAAAAGCCCGACGAACTCACGGACACGGGCAGCCAGGTCATCCCCTGGGCCACCACCGACAACGGCGAGTGCTTCTACTGGCTCGTCAAACCGGGCCACAACCCCGATCAGTGGACCGTCATGGTGAACGAGGCCCGCGGCGACCGCTGGGAGCACTACCCGATGACCTGCACCGAATTCCTCCTCGCCGCTCTCACCGGCGACGTTCACTCCGACGTGCTCTCCTCCCGCTTCCCGCTCACCACGCACGAATACCGGCAGCTGACAGCCGTCTGAGCAGCCCACGATGCTGTGACCAAACGGCGCCCGAGCCGACCAGCACTCCGGGCGCCGTACCGCAGGCAGGAGAACAAGTACGTTTCCCGCGACGGCCAGGTACTGTGCGACGCGAACCCCGCCCAACGGATCAGGAACCCGCTGCTCTGCCAATTGAGCTCGGGCTGTTTGCGCCAGGAGCAGCAACCGCGACACCGCCGAGGACTTCTGTGAGCACCATCGACGACCTCATCCGGCTCTGCCCGCCCCCCGCAGTCCCACCCGCGATCGACTGGACGGCCACAGAAAACACCGTCGGCCGCTCACTGCCCTGGGACTACAAAGAGCTCGCCGCCACCTACGGGCCGGGCAGCTTCTGCAACTTCCTCCACGTCTACCACCCCTCCGGCAGTCTCACTGGCCCCCTGGCCTCAAGCGTTCAGGAACAACTCCAGCGCGACCGGGACCAGGGCACCTTCCCCGTGCCCCACGACCCCCGGCGCCTCCTCGTCGCGGGAGTGACCGACAACGGCAACTACCTCTTGTGGATCACTGAGCTTCTTCGAGTTGGCCACTGATCGGGTGATGGGCCGTGAAGCGCAACGAGCGAGGCCCCCGGGCTGTTGATCGAGATGTCTGACGTCTCAATCACGTTGCTCGGGGGCCTCGTTGGTCATCCATCCTGCCGCACTCGACCTTCCGCATGCACTCGTGGAGTGGGTCACCATGCTGATCGTCACCCGTGAGGGCGACCGACGCTGCAAGCTCCGCCCGTCCCAGCGTGCGATGGTGGCACTGGTGTACCTGCGCGAACACACCACTCTCGCGAAGATCGCCGCTGGATTCGGGATCAGCGAGTCCACTGCCCACGCCTACACCAGCGCGGTCGTCGACCTGCTCGCCGAACGTGCACCGGACCTGCTGAAGACGCTGCGCGAGCACGAACCCGACTTCGTCCTGCTCGACGGCACCCTGGCGGAGTGCGACCGGGTCGGCGACGGCCGGGCCGACTACTCCCACAAGCACCGGCGCCACGGTGTGAACGTGCAGGTGGTCACTGACCCCGGCGGCCGGCTGCTGTGGCTCTCGCCCGCCCTGCCGGGCCGCACCCATGACCTGACTGCCGCCCGCACGCACCGGATCATCCGGATCTGCGAGCGCCAGGGCGTTCCCATCCTGGCGGATCTTGCCTACCAGGGCGGTGGCCCCTGGCTGACCACGGGCATCAAACGCAGGCCCCTGCAGGAACTCACCCCCACCGAGAAGACCGTCAACCGGGCCCTGGCCGCGGCACGGGCACCGGTCGAACGAGGCGTCGCCCGCCTGAAGTCCTGGCGGATCTTCCGCAGAGCCCGCTGCAGTCCGAACCGCATGACGTCAATCGCCAAAGCCGTCCTCACCCTGGAGCGGCAACGCTGAAGAAGCTCACTGAACCCGAGTCCGAGCCCGACACGTGGCGCATCGCCATCAACGAAGCCCGCGGCCACGACTGGTACACCTTCGACGGCACCCTCACCGACCTCCTCACCGATCTCCTCAGCGGCGAACTCCACATCCCCCTCTTCCCCCCGGACATCCTCCACGAGGGCGCCACCTTCACGCCTTCCCGCCGAGACGACGCAGCGCCGCTCACGCCCCCCGCGAGCCGCTCGGTCGACACCAACACCATCCGCGAGTGGGCCCGTGCCACCGGCTACGACGTCCCCGACCGCGGTCGCATCCCCGCAGCGATCCGCGAGGCCGGCAGTAAGCCGCAGAACGAGGAGACTGAAGTTCGGTTCGCGGCGGCACCGAAACCGGATAGGGCGGCCTGCTCGCCTCAGGCACGTCGTTGAACTGCGTAAGGGCCACTGGGGAATTGCTGCCCCCTACGCCCTCCGTAGTGTTGGCCAAAGCTCACCACGTCACGCCCCCACCCGCCCCGCCTGCACATCGATTCCTACAACATCATCGGGTTGGCGTGTCGCCCGTGGGCGAGGTGTGACACAGTCTTCGGCTGCGGGCCTCGCGAGCACCCGTTGACGCGTCGAGGGCGAGCGGCAGGCTGACGACGCCATCGTCACGGCTTCCAGTACTACGGGAACCGCCCAAGACGTCGTGACACTCAGTGCCTGGCATGAATACCCCAGAGGTACGGCACTCCAGCGATCGGGCTGCGTGTGGAGGGCCGGCGTCGGCGCGTCTGGTTCCGTGCCGTGCTCGGCTTGCTCAACCTCGGGTGGGCTTGGCCACCCACTGTTCTCCTTGCCGTAGATGGCGCAAGCCGTTTCGGAGGGTCAGGCAGACGGCCCGCCCTTACCGCAGTAGTGGCAGATGGCCATCGTTGCGGACACGTGAGCACAGAACCGCGTCGCACCACGTGCTCGATAGCTCAGCCATAGGCCCTCCGCCTGACTGATCACGCTCGTCGATACGCGACAGTTCTTGCCCAAGCTACTTGCCGTGCTGCGGTTCTCCACTGTTGAAATCGTTCTCAAGCCGAAGTGCCCCGCAACGCTCGCGCGCAACCAGCTCCTCCCGCAGGCATCCGCGCATGAGGAGGTGGGTCTGTGCCTGGGCGTTTACAACCTTCTGGCTGCGACCTGGCGCTGCTCGGCCCGTAGAAGATGGTTGGGTCGTCCGCCCTGTTTGGCGAGGCCTTGTAGGCGGCCGCGCTCTTCGAAGCCCAGGCGCTGTTCGCTCTTGACAGCCGCGAGAAAAACAGGGTGCACGCCCCCATTCGCGTCTCGCAACCCAAACAGAGGAAAATTCGCCCGAACGGAGGGTTTGCGGGAGGTGGAATCATGATCCCACCCCAACGCTGACAGCCTGCTGTTCCGCACAGCCGCTCGGGGGAAAGAACCATGCCAGCCTGGCTCATCACACTGATCCTTCTCGCCACTGTGGCCGCAATGCAGATCATCATGAAGGTCATGTCGAGGGAGCCTCCACCAGGCAAAAAGATCCCCCTCGCCATTGAAGATGCATTGTTCTGGGTCGACTGGGTCGTCACCGCTGCGGTTGCCCTATCCCTCTCTCTGCTGTCATCGTCTAAGCACATCGGGCAGCAGGTCGCCGCTGGGGCAGGAGGAGCATCCGGAGGCGTGGCAGACGACACAGACAAAGTGATCGGACTTCTATTCGTCTTCGGAGTGGGCATGCTCCTACTGCCGCTACTCATTCGGTATTTCTGCTACGACGGCACTGGAAAAATCAAAGGATGGCCCTACGTCATCCTGGCCAACGCGGCAGGTGTGACAATCCTGCTGGTCGCAGTCACGACGGGGGTTGACATCTATGGATCATGACCCGGGACCGAACAATCGCGCGACTACAGCTGCGACGCTCAGCGTCGCAGGCATCGTCCTGATCGGCGTAGCATTAGCTGCCATCATTGCTGGTGCAGGTAGCGGAGAGTTTTACTTTGCCCTAGTGCCAGCTGCTGGCGCCATAGGAGCGCTAGTCGCGGCACTTCGAAAATAGTGCCACGTGTTCAGCCGAGTTTGCCTTCCGCGGTCCAGCAACATGCGCTGATCTAAGACTTGTCCCGAAACCACCGTGCAGGGCGAGGCAACGTATCCGAGGGCGGGTGCTGCTCAGTTGGCGGTGGCGGCGATGTCCAGGAGTTGTTGGTGGAGTCCGGGGCGGGCGAACAGTGCGGCTCCGGTGTCGGTTCGGTGCTGGCCGGTGAGGTCGCTGAAGGTGCCACCGGCTTCTTGGACGATGGGGATCAGCGGTGCGATGTCCCAGGGGCCGGCTCCCAGAAGGAGGAAGGCGTCCAGTTGACCGGTAGCGACCAGGAGTGCGCCGTGGCAGGTGCCGGACCCGGTGGACGGTTTGCGGGGTGCTGGCGCGGTGGGTTCTGCTGCAGTCCAGTCGAGCGCCGGTCGCACTTGGTTGACGCTGCGGGCCAGTCGTGCGGCCACGGCGCGTTCCTGCTGGTTCAGTCTGGGCGGAGGCGGCCAGATGCCGATGGCTGCGTTCTGGGCGCTTCCACCCTTACTGAGGGCCAACCGGTGCGCCGTAGTGTCTGGAGTGGAGGGATATGACCCTGTCCAGGAGCCCGAGTCCGGATTTGCCCACCACCGGCGGCCCAGGGCAGGGGCGGAGACCATGCCCAGGGTGATGCGGCCGTCCTCCTCGACAGCGATCAATGTGCTCCACTCAGGTTCGCCGGCGAGGAAGCTCGCGGTGCCGTCGATGGCGTCGATGATCCAGCGCCGCCTGCCGTGTCCATGGGCGCCGAACTCCTCACCGACGAACGCGTCGTCGGGATGCTCCTGGCGGATCAGGGAGCGAAGGACGATTTCGATCTCCCGGTCGGCTTCAGTGACTGGGCTGCCATCGCTCTTGGTCGCGGACTCGACGGTCGCGGTCGAGAAGTGGCCTCGGGCGATGGCATCGGCCTGATCGGCCAGGCGGTGCGCCAGTTCCAGGTCTGCCAGGTCCCTCACGAGGCTTGCCCTCCCGCCGTGGCCCGCCGTTGAGGCTTCGGATGGAGCGTGCAGGCGCGGTGAGATTATCGAACCAGCCCAGACCCTGCGCCCGCCAGTCCGGCTTCACATCCCCCCATGAGGGGACCTGCATGTGGCTCATCGAGGGCCGGGCCGTGACGAAGGCCAGATGTTCCTCGCGGGTATCGCCTTCAGGCGATAGCTCATGCGCAGCGCTCCTCTGTTCGGCGCACAACCCTACTGAGGTGTACGGCACATCAAGGCTTGTGCACACGGTCGTCGCGAACGAAGTAGGAGCACACCGCCACAGCAAGATCACCGATCATACTGATCGCGAGTGTCACGAACTCCGGTCTTCCTCACCGTGCAGAGCGTCGCCGAACAGGCGGCGCCCATCGATGAACGCAGTTCATGCGCTCGTCAGCGTCTCAAGCCACGTTGTTCCTGGCGGTGGGATGAAGTAGTAGCCGCCTCCGATGGTGAGGGTGTACTTGGCCATGGCCTCACCTTCAAGTCGGCGCTGCACCGCTTCAAAGCCCTCTTCCAGGTCGTGTTGGAAGCAGGAGAAGAGCAGGCCGCGGTCGCTGCCTCCTCGCTGGTAGGTGTAGCCGCGTCGGACGAGTGGAGGGGGCTTGCGGCGGTCTGGGGCGGCCCTGCGGACATGTGCGTCCAGTGGTGTGATCTTGCCCGAGGCGTCGGCAGAAAGACGGGCTGCTCGTTCGTGGGGGTGGCGTCCAGCCATCGGCCGTCCCTGCGGCGGCCGATGATGCGCTCCTGTGCGTCGATCGTGTCGCGGTCCCAGAAGTCGGTGGCGAGCCGGATGATCCGTATGACCGGGTAGCTGCCGCCTATGCCCCAGGACGGTTCGCCTTGGCCGTCTTTGACGAGGGCCCGTTCGCCGGCTTCGGCCGTGCTGGCGGGGTTTCCGTAGCCTTCGGTGAAGTGGAACGGGTTGCGCGAGAGTCCTTGGCCGTCCAGTCGCCAGCGCACCTGCCATTGCTTGAGCGTGCGCAGGGCCTGCTCACTTGCTTCCTGGACTGCCGTGGCCGAGGGCCCGGTGATCTGCAGCAGCAGGTCTCCATGCGAGCGCGCGGGATCCAGCACATCACCGGCGAACGACGGCATCAGCTTCAAGTACCGCGGTCGGCTCACCGCGTGAGGAAGCACGCTTTCCCCCAGGGCCAGCCAGGAGATGGTCCTGCCCTGGTTGCTTGCTGTGATGGCGCGATGGGCCGCGCGCAGCGCGTCGGCGCGCTGAGCAGCAGCGAGATCGAGGGAGACGACCTCGGCGTACGGCAAAGGTGCCGCTCCGCGCAGATGAGTCGGTATGTCCTTCGGCGAGGAAGACCCATCGAACGCGGTGGCGCCGACGGCCGACAGCGCACCGACCCCGACGGCAGTGGCAGCAGTGGCGCGCAGGATGTCCCGCCTGCTGCGCCGGGTCACAGAGCCCCTCCCCGGAGGCCAGGCCATGAGGCGGCGAGCTGCGGGTGTAGGTCCTCTGGCCTGGCGGCATTTGAGTCGCTTGGGGGCGACACGTTTTCGTTGGCGGTTGTGGATCACGAAGCCCCCTTGCGCCACACACGGGCGCCGGCTTGGCGCATGAGGCTTTCGGCTGTGGTGGCGTCAGTGTAGTACGGATGCACGAGCTGGAGGTAGTTGGCCTGTCCCTGGAGGGATTTCCGCAGCTGGTTCAGGTTGCGAGCGCTGTAGGAGATGCCGCCGCGTTTGTCCACGACTCCAGCAGCGATGGCCAGCGTTTCGATGTCCACGTTGAGCGTCACGGGTTGCGCCTCAGCGCTGACGCTGCACTCGACCGAGCCGTCCCTGGCGTCGAGAGAGACTTCATACACGACTGCACCGCCCCTGTAGGCAGAGACCGGTAGGACCAGTTCAGTCTCGGCCGGCCCCAACAGCCCCAGGGCTGCTACTACATCCGCGTAGGCAGCCTGTACTTCCTCGAAGAACGATTTTGCTGATGGAACCATGGGTGCCTCTCGTCCTTGCTGTCGTCGGCCCTGCTAAGGGCGGATTCTGACGACCTCCCAAGCCGTCCACTGTGCGCCAGCCGTATCCCTTGTCTTGGAGGTACTTCAGTTCTCGCTGGTAGACGTTGCCCTTGGTGTAGAGCGGCTTGGTGGGATCGGTCACCAGATGGATCGGCTTCCCACTGGCCAGCGCTTCATCGATGAAGCGCTTATTGCGAGTCCAGTTCCATCTGCCTGGTCCTCTCATTGCCGGAATGTTGAGGAAGTCGGCGTCGAAGTCGCCTGGTGGCTTGGCTATGTGGCGCTTGATGTCTCTGGATGTACCAAGGAGGCAGGTGGAGTTGTGGACGAGGAGGTCTTGGCTGCCTGCGGCGATGTAGTAGGTGTGGAGGTCGTCGACGGTGAGGTTGTAGACCGAGGCCGGCTGGGTGCGGTGGTCGAGGGCGGTGATCTGGACCCAGGTTCCGGCGCTGGTGCGCAGCCACTGCCCGGCGGTGAGATCGCCGGCGTCGATCCACTGGTGGAGGTCGGGGACCCAGAAGGGATGATCGTCCGTAGCGTTGATCGTGGCGGTTTTGGCGCCGGCGGTGCCGTCTGTGTCGACGGTGAGGTCGACGAGCTGTTTGTCGCCGCTGCCGGTGATCAGCGTGGTGACTTTGCGGGGGCCGGTGTCGCCGGTTTCGGGGTCGGTGGCGAGGACGCTGTCCCCGATCTGGACGTCCTGGATGGGTTTGCGGGTGCCGTCGGCCATCACGACGGGGGTGTCGGCGGTGAAGCTGTTGCAGTTCGTCGCCCGTGTTCCGGCTTTGGCGCCGAGGCCGGCGCCGAGCATGCCGCTGAGGCAGCCGATGGCGGCGGCCTGGCCGACCTGGCCCCAGTTGACCTTGCGGCCGGACAGGCGCTGGGTGAGCCAGTCCAGGCCGCCGTCCATGAGGCCGCCGACGACGCAGCCGGCGATCAGGGGGTTGTTGCCGGTGGGGTCGGTGTAGGTGGTGGGGGAGGACAGGGCGTACTGGTAGAGGTTGGTGCTGTCGGCCTGTCCGATGGGGTCCTGGGAGATGAAGCGGCTGGTTTGCGGGTCGTAGTAGCGGTCGCGGTAGTAGAGCAGGCCGGTGTTGTCATCCTCGCGGCCGGTGAAGGTGTACGGGTTCGACGAGGCCGCGCCGAAGGCGGTGGGTGTGCCGCCCGGGTCGTAGGCGTAGCTGGTGGCGATGGTGCCGTCCGGGTTCGCCAGGCCGACGACGGTGCCCAGAACGTCGGTGAGGTGGACCTGAGTCGTGCCGTTCTCGGTGCGGGTGAGGAACTCATCCAGGCCGGATGTCAGGGCGCTGGCAGCCTGCCGACGGCATGAAGTTCTTCCCTCGGGGCGGCCTTGGCGTAGGGGCCGCGGGACCTGACCGCTCGCTCAGTTGGCGCGTGGTGGGCCAGCGATGACGCCGTGCAGTACTGCCCGAGCTCCGCGAAGCGTGGTGCTCAGTTTGCGCTGGGTCGCCCGGCTGTCGAGGCGCACGTCCAAGGCACCGGGCATCGGGCTGTCGCTTCGCAGGCCGGTCGGGAGTCGGGAGGCGTCGAGGCCGTCCCGCCCGGCGATGAGGATGCCGAGTTCGTGGCGGCTCACCGCGTCGGGCCCGGCGACGTGGTGGATGCCGGAGCTGTTGCCCGAAGCCAGCTCCAAGAGGGCGGCGGCCAGGTCGGCGACGTGCACTGGGCAGCGGATGTCGTCGGTAAACAGGGCGCCGTCGCGGGTGCCGGCGGCGAGTTCGTGTACGAGGCGCTCATGGGCTGACCCCCCGCCGATGATCAGCGACGTGCGGGCGACCACAGCTTCCGGGTACACGGCGAGGACCCCCGTCTCCGCCGCCGCCTTCGCCGCCCCGTACGGGGTAATGGGGTCAGGCAGGCTGGACTCGTCGTAGTGGACCCGGGCCCCGGAGAACACGGCATCACTGGACACGTGGACGAGGCGGACACCTTGTCTTGCCGCAGTCATTGCGAGCCGGATGGGAGCCTGCGCCGTCACGCCCCAGTCAGCCCCGCCGCTCGAAGCGTTGATGACGAGACGCGGGTGCACCTCGCTCATGACGGCGTCCATGCGGGCGGCGTCCCGCAGATCGAGGGGGTACCAGACGGCCTGGGCCTCGTCGCCGGGCCTGGTGGCGTACGTCGCTGCCGGGGGCTGCTCCGCTGCGGTCACCTGCCGAACCAGCTCGGCGCCCAGGAAGCCGCTGCCACCAATGATCAAAGTGGTCATGCAGTGAAACGGTAGACCGATCTCAGGGGGGCGCTGACCAACGTCTGCCGGTACACGGCCGCGAACGGGGGAGTCGACATCACAACGGCAGGTCCTGAATAGACTCGCCGGACCAGGCCTGTGGGCCCGTCTGGTCAGGCATTCGTTTCAGCGACAGCCGCACGGAACTTCTGGGTCATCAGGGCGACAGAGCCGCGCTGAACGGGAACCTCCCGGGGCTCGGAAGACGAGGTCTGGCCACCGCGGCACTCATGCGCTCGTACATCACGGCGTCGACGACGGTCCGATGCTCTCCGGGGACCTGCCGGGTGTCCCGAACGGCAATCATCGTGCCGAATCGAGTGCCGATCCACCCGATCGTCTCGACCTTCCAGCCGAGCTGCCGGGCCGCCTTGCGCATCGCGGCCCTGATCAGTTCGACTCCGCCGAGCCCTACGGCTTCCTCGTCGTCCAAGTTCACCTGGAAGGAGCCGCCGAAGCCGCTGGCGTCCTCGGGACAGGACCGGCGCAGCAACGGGACCAGGGCGGCCTCGGCCATGGCGATGCAGCGCGGGTCCTTCGCATAGGAAGCCATTGGCGTGATCGTAGAACCGCCCGGGCATCACGGGACGCCGTTCTGCGGGGCGCTCACCCGAAGGGGACTGCTCCGAACGCGTCACATGCAGACGAAGCCGCTTCCGCTTCCTTCTTTCCTGAACACCTTCGGCCTGTGCCGTGCCCGCTGGTACCGTCGCTCGTATGGACCAGAACGGACGCCAGGTTCCGCCCTTCGCGCCGGAGGAGTACGCGCGAGTCGAGGCGGCGGCCGACCTCGCCGGCAAGTCACCCGAGGACTTCGTCCGCGACGCGGCGCTCAAGGCCGCCGACGACCCGTTCCTCAAGGCCCTTGGTAAGACCCGCGACCGCGTTCCACAGCTCGCCGAGGTCTTCGCCACGCAGGACACCCAGGCCGCCGACACCAGCGCTGCGTGGCCTGACCCGGCTCCCCTGGGCAGCCGCGACCTGCGCGAGATCCAGCAGCACGGTCACGCCGCGTGACGCGGTTCCTCAGCCCACTAGAGCTTCTACAGATCGCGCAGACCCTCCCCGGCGACCCGGCCTGTCTCGACCTGGGTGTGTTGGACGCCGTCTGCGCCCGGGCCCAGGCCCACTACATGGGCCGCGACGTGTACGCCAGCGACTGGCTCAAGGGCGCTGCCATGTTGGAGAGCCTCGCTCTACACGAACCCTTGGAGGCGAAGAACGAGTTCTTCGCTTGGCTGGTCGCCGAGACGTTCCTCAACACCAACGGAGTCACGCTGAACTACGAGCCGGAGGAGGCCCTCGCGCTCGTCATGCGTGCCAAGCACAAAGGCGCCCGTGTCCAGGAGGTCGCCGCGCAGCTGCGCGCCTGGTCCACCGGCTGACGCGCCGGCCCCATCCGGGGGCTATCCGTCCCCGTCGGCAGGCACTTCGAAGGTGATGGCTTGCTCGTTGGCCGCCTTCTCCGCGGCACTCAGCCGCTCGATCCTGTACTTCTCGTCCAGAACACGGGCTTTGAGTCCCCAGGACAGCGCGCGGGCCCGCATCCCGTTGTCCCCGGTGACCACCGTGACCGGGGCCGGGGCGATGGCCTGCTGCAGATAGCAGGCGCGCGCGACGATCTCGTCGTCGTTGTTCGGCAGCCGTACGTGTCCGGGCTCGTCCCGCAGGACGTCCACGTCGGTCTCCCCGTTGTTGACGACTGCTTGCCCATCCTTCTCGATCTGGGTGAGTACCCGTTCCAGGAGTGCGAAGACGGCGCGTGCCCGCTTCCGGACGCCGGTGTCGTGGGTGTCGTACGACTTCTTGTCGATCTCGTCGATCACGACGTGCGGGATCATCACGGAGGTGCCGGCGCCGTAGATCCGCTGCCACGGGATCTTGTCGAAGCGCATGTAGTGCAACAGATCGTTGGTGTCCAGCACCACCGTCCGCACACGGTGGCGGCTGAAGCTCTCCTGAATCCGGCGCAGTTCGTTGGCCAACTCCATGAAATAGGTGCGGAGTTCCTGCAGCTCGGTATGCATCAGGTTGGCGTGCCGGTCTGCACTGAACTGACGGTGCATGATCGCGTCGTAGCGGTCGCCTCGAAGGCGGCCTGCCACCGACCGGTCCGCGAACACCCCCAGCAGCTCAGTCCCGGCCTCAAGCGTCCACTCGTCGTACGTACGCCGCGCCTGTGCGAAGTTGTTCCAGCCGTCGTCGCTCAGCATGGGGCCTCTTACATGCGGCACCGCGTTCTGCACGTTGGTGAGCCCTTGCTGAGTCATACGTTCCAACAGCTTGATGGCCTCATCGCATGCCATGCCTGGCCTCAGCAGCATGTACGTGCTCCTTACGGTACGGACCGTCCGCGGCATCCGGACGGAGCTGAGCTTAGGCTGCTTGCGGTGGAGACGTTCTGGATCACCGCGATGGCCGTCCTGTGGGGTGCCGGCACGAGCCTGGGCATACCGCGCGCCGCGCACCGGCTCTCTGTGCCGCCGGAGGAGCCGTGGCGCACGGCCTGCCCGGCCGGGCACCGGCTCGACGGGATCGGGAACGGGTGGCTGGGGCGGGCCCGCTGCACCGCCGGGGATACGTTCGGGCCGAGCATGCCCATCATCACCCTGGTGATGACCGTGGTCTGCGCCGTCCTGGCAGCCACCACTGGGCCCCGCCCCGAGTTACTGGTGTGGCTGCTGCTCGCCCCGATCGCTGTGCTGCTCTCCACGGTCGACTTCGCAGTGCACCGTCTTCCCGACGTCGTGGCCATACCGCTCGCCGGGACCGCCATCGTCGGGCTCGGAGGGGCAGCACTGCTGCCCAATGCCGGCGGCAGTTGGAGGACCGCGCTGCTCGGCTCCCTCACGCTCGGCGCCTGCTACTTCGTGCTGTTCCTGATCAACCCCAGGGGCTTCGGCTTCGGCGATGTGAAACTCGCCCCCGCGCTCGGGGCCGTCCTGGGCTGGTACAGCTGGGGAACCCTTTTGATCGGCACCTTCGCTGGGTTTCTGCTCGGCGCGCTGTACGGCGTCGGTCTGATCCTCTCGCGTCGGGCCGGACGGAAGACGGCGATCCCGTTCGGCCCGTTTCTCCTGGCCGGAGCGTTCGTCGGGATCCTCTTGGGCTCCCGCACCCTGTGACCCTACGAGCCGACTTGGATCTCGGTCTAGGCGGCGGAGAGGTGGAGGAGTTCCGGTACGCCTTGCGCGCGGGCGTAGTGCGCAAAGCGGGGGAGTAGCTCGTCGACGAGGCGGGCGCAGCGGGGTACTCCGATGCGGCGGGCCAGGAGCAGGGACTGGGTTGCGGCGGCCGCTGCGGGTTCGGGTTCCTTCAGGTCGAGGTAGCTCGCGGCGCGGTAGGCGAGGAAGACGCCCTTGGTTTTGTCCCGAGCGGGCGGCAGCAGGCGTTCGCCTTCGCTGATGAGCTGGTGGGCGCGGCTGGTGTCCCCGAGGTCGAGGAGGGCTTGTCCCGAGTCGACGGCGAGATCGGCCTCGGATACCCAGGCACACCAGGCGGGCCGGTCGGTGCCGGCGTCGTTGAGGTGGTGCTCGGCGGCGGCGAGGGCGCGCAGCACGGCGCCGCGTTCACTGCGGTCGCCGCGTGCGGCGAGGGTGCGGGCCAGGCGCAACTGGAGCAGGCAGCGGGCGGCAGGATTCTCGACGCGGGTCAGGGCGTAGTTGAGGATGCTGGTCGCGGTGGTGTGATCGCGGCGCCAGGCAGCCTGGTAGGCGAGGTCCCCCAGAAGCCCGGCGCCCATGTCGCGGTCCCTTGCAGCGTGGGCGTTGTGCAGGCCCGCGACCCAGCTCTGGCTTGCGTGGGTGTGGCGGCGCAGGTCGAAGGCGTGCCAGGCGACGGTCTGGGAGAGGGAGGCGGCCAGGGTGTGCAGGCGCAGCCCGAGGGCGGGCGTGTAGCGGCCGTTTTCGAGCAGGTCGGTCACCGTGGCGAGGTGGGCCTCCAAGAGCGCGGGGGTGTGCTGTTGCTGCTCGGTGGACAGGCCGACGAGATGCTGGGTGGATTTCTCCAGGAAGGCGACGAGGTCTTCGCCGACGGGTTTGCCGTCGTGGGCCTGGGCGAGCGCGTCTGCGGGGCCGCCGGCCCATTCCGCGGCCAGGGCGGACAGGGCGGCGCCGGAGACGGTCAGGAAGGTGCGGCGTTCCATCGCTGTTCGCTGGGCCTCTCTCAGGGCGGGCACGGAGCTGTGGGGGCCGAGGGGGACCACCCCGTTGGCGGAGAGCGGCAGCCAGTTCGGCCAGTCGTCGGCACGGACGATGTCAGCGGGCCAGCCGAGTGCTTCGGCGATGTAGATCTGGGATTCCTCGTTGGGCTCGATGCCGCGGTGCCATTTGCGTACCCGCGCGTCGTCGGTGCCTGAGCGCAGACCGCGCCTGGCGGCCGCGGCACGGATGCCGCAGACAAGCTCCTCCATCGTCATGCCACACGCGAGACGTGCCACAACGAGCGGATGCCGGGGGGTCTCTTCCACGTCTCCATCCAATCACTCAGCGCACCCGGTCGATAACTGATTGGCGGATGCGGGACCCCCTCGGGACCCCCTTCAACTGGTCGACGGCGTCGAACAGTTGAGCCCATTCTCGTGGAGTCACAGCAGATGGGGTGACAGAAGAGTCCCAGGAGGCGGCGTGCAGTGCTCCCAATCTCTCCCCGGCAACATCTCCAGTACTCCCGGCCAACGCCGCAGCACGTGGCTGGTCACTCCGGCATCGGCACCTGGCCGGTTCGAAGCGGCGGCTGCGTCGGGCTCGGACGTCGCCCTGCTGGACCTGGAGGACTCTGTTCCGGCTGACGGCAAGAACGCGGCACGCGCAGCGGTGATCGGCTGTCTGTCCCAGAGCGGGGGGAGCGTGGGCTCCGGCGACACGGTGCTGGGCGTGCGGCTCAACGCTCCGGCAACGGTGCATGGTCTGAGGGACCTCGTGGCGATAGCCGAGTCCGGTGCGCGGCCCGCCGTGCTGGTCGTGCCCAAGGTCGAATCTGCGCGGGACGTGGAAATCGTTGCGAAGATCATCGATGCCGGCGACGGGCAGCGCCGCGTGTGGGCGCTGATCGAGACGCCGCTGGGCATCCAGCGGCTGAACGCCATCCTGCAGACCCCGGTCCTGGCGGGGGTGTTGTTCGGGGCCGCCGACTACGCGGCCGCCGCCCAGTGCCGCCTCAACAGCCGGGCCCTGTGGCACCCACGCTCAGTTTTGGCCGCCGGAGCGGCCGCCGCAGGCCTGCCCGCGATCGATTCTCCCTACTTCGACCTGCTGGATGCCGATGGGCTCAAGCGCGAGGCCGACGAAGCCGCGGAACTCGGATACCTCGGCAAGGTGGCTATCCACCCGCGGCAACTCCCCGTCATCGAGGAGTCGTTCCGGCCGACTGCCCAGGAACTCGCCACGGCGCGAGCCGTGGTGGCCGCCGCTGATGCCGCCGACGGAGAGATCACCACCGTTGACGGCCACATGGTGGGGCCGCCGCTCATCGCCGCGGCCCGCGCTCTGACCGCCCGAGCGGGTGCCATCACCGCATCCACCACGCTAATGGAGGCACGCAGTGAGTAGGGTCCCGCAGGGCTTTCGCCGCATCAGTGAGGACCGGATGCGTGAATCGGTCGGTCTGGGTCTTGAGGATTTCGTCGGCATCGTAGGCACGGTGATCGAACACCGGCCGGCCCGGACCGTGACGGAGACGGAACACGTCCAGATCCTGGCGCTCACCGGAAACGAGGCACCGGTCCACTCGGACGTCGAGTTCTGCAAGCAGACCGGCCGTGACCAGGTGCTGGTCTGCGGAATCCTCACCATGAACATCATCCTGGGCCTCACCGTCCGCACCACCAGCGCCTTGACCAGCGCGAACCTCGCTCTGGACGACGTGCGCTTCGAGCAGCCCGTGTACGTCGGTGACACCCTGCGTGCGCAGAGCGAGGTCCTGACCGCCAGCCGCTCCAAGAGCCGGCCCGGGGACGGGATCGTCTCGTGCCGGATCGGGGGCTACAACCAGCACGGCCAGCGAGTCTTCAGCTGCACCCGTACCTTCCTCGTCCCCGCCGACGCGAGCGTCGTGCGCGAGGTGACCGACTACTAGAAGCGAGAGGAAGGCACGGCATGCCCACCCCCGCGCTGAGCATTGTGGAAGCCGACGACGAGCTGTGGCGGACGTACGACACCCTGGCCCGCCGCGCGTACGGCCACCAAGTGGAGGACATCCAGCGCCTGGGCGCGCACGCCGACCGCCGGGTCGCCGTCCGCGACGGGAAGGTCATCGCCGGCGGCCTGGGTCTTGCGATCCCGCAGTTCTTCGGCGGCCGGCCGGTGCCCGGCGCCAGCATGGCCTGCGGATGCGTGGCCCCGGAGGAACGCGGGTCTCACCTCGCGGCCGCACTGATCGCCGAGAGGCTGAGGCCCCTGCGGAAGCAGGGCGCCGTTGTGGCCACGCTGTGGACCGCCTCCAGCGGCTACGTCCGCCGTCTTGGGTGGGAGGCGCCGACGCAGGTGTTCTCCTGGACCGTCCCCGCCGATGAGCTGCGGCACAGCTTCCGCGAGTCCGATTTCCAGATCACTCACGCGGCAACTTGGCAGTACCGCCCGCTGTGCAATGACCTCGCCGCACGGTGGAACGGACCCTGGCAGCGCCCGGACTGGTGGGCGACCTGGCAGGAACGGCAGCACCCCGAGATGGCCACGTACGCCTTCAGCCTGCCCGGCCAGGAGCCGGGCGGCGTCCTGTCCGTGGCCGGCGAACGCCACCCGAGCCAAGGACAGCGCCTGGTGGTCTACGACTTCTGGGCCGCGGACCAGGCGGTGGCCGCCGCCATGCTCTCCTTCCTCGGCCGGCACAACAGCCGCCTCTCCACCATCGCCTTCGAGCGGACCAGTCTGCCACCCGCACCCCTGCTGATGCACCACCTGCGCCGTACCGGCTCCCTCACTGCACGGGCCTGGCACTCGTGGATGCTGCGGATCCTGGACCTGCGGAAGGCGATACAACTGCGCGGCTGGCCCGACGAGGTGGATCTCACCCTCCCGATCGAAGTCGTCGCCGAGGACAGCAGGGCCACGGACCGGTTCCTCCTCCGCATCTCGGGCGGGGAGGGCGACCTGGAGCCCACGACGCGCGAGGGGCAACTCACCCTGACCCAGGGACAGATCGCAGCCTGGTACGCCGGCGGATACCGCAGTGCGGCTGCCGCCCAACTGGCGGGAGTGAGCGGAGCTCCACGGGCGCTCGCCCAGCTGCTGCAGGCGACCACGGACCGCGAACCGTGGCTGGCGGACTACTTCTGACCCCTTTTTTTCGCCCCATCGCATCGCCCGCGGACAACAGATTCCGTTCCGGCCGTGAGCACCGAAGCGTTAAGAGATCAGACCACCGAGAGGAGACCGGCATTGTCCACCACCACCCAGCCGAGACCAGAGCGTGCACCGGCGGCGCCTGCTCGGGAACCTGGCACACCGGGCATGCGGGCGCTGTCACGTTCCCTGCGCCGCCCGCTTTCCGGTGAGTACAGTCAAGGCGTCGCCGCGGCCATCACGCAGCCCCTGCGGGCTCCCGCTGTTCCCACGCGATTCGGAGAAGAACCCTTCATGACCCAGAACGCTCCCATCCCATCTGACCTGCGGCGATGGGTATCCAGTCACCTGCCCGGTGCGGAGCAGGTCACGGATGTGTCCTGGCCCCGGGGCAGCTCCAGGGTCTGGCGGTTCGGTTCGGGCGCGGACGCCGTCTTCGTGAAGCAGAGTCCGACCGCGAGGGACTACGAGCGGGAGATCGGCGGCTACGCGTATGCGGCGCGTGCACTGGCCGCTCACGAGGCGCCCCGCCTCCTTGCCTCGGACCGCGACCTCCAAGCGATCATGACGTCTCGGCAGCCGGGCGGCGTCGTGCGCGGCCTGCCCCTGGACGTGGGGGAGGAGCGGCGCGTGCATGAACTCGCCG
This sequence comes from Streptomyces doebereineriae, assembly GCF_031845645.1. NCBI lineage: Bacteria > Bacillati > Actinomycetota > Actinomycetes > Kitasatosporales > Streptomycetaceae > Streptomyces > Streptomyces doebereineriae. Next base: position 75,114 of record NZ_JAVREZ010000015.1, on the reverse strand, counting down.
GCCACCTGCTCCGGCGCTGGCACGATCACTCCGAGCCCGCCTCGGAGCAGGACCGCGAGAACATCCGCGCATCCATGGCAAACCAGGCCGAGGAAGCCGCCGCCTGTCTGGAGAGCACCGCCGGGCACCTCGACAAACAGCAGCAAGCCTTGGTGCAGTGCGTGGCCCGGGAACTGCCGCAGCTGGCCGGGGCTGTTCCTGCCGTGTACCGGCACGGTGACTACTCCACCCGCAACTGGATGTGGCACCCGGAACACGGCCACGGAGTGATCGACTTCGAGATGGCCGCCCCCGGCATCGCCGTCGAGGAGTTCGTGTGGCTGTGCGGCGCGGTCTGGGTGGTGCGCCCCGACCTCAAAGCCGCCTACTTCTCCGGCTACGGCCGTCCCCTGTCCGAGGACGAGGAGCGAGTTCTGCGCCTGCTGACCACGCGGCTCGGCGTCTCCTACCTGGACTCCGGCCTCACCAAGGAGCAGCCGCACCTCGTCGAGCGCGGCCACCTCATCCTCACGCGCATGACTCACGAGTACCGGTCGCGGTCCAAGCCGGCCATGCCATAACCGGGCTGCAGCCGCTGAGCGGTGGCCCGGCCCCACCCGGTGATCTACGCGTCGACACCACCCGCGAGACGCGTCCCGTCGGCGTACCCGCCGGCCTCCCGCGCAGCCCGAGCGCATCACTCTTCTCCACGACAGGAGAGCAGCATGCCCATGCACCGCAGCATCGTCCACGCTCTGACCACGAACCCGTGTCAGTGGCGGCCGCCCCTGACGCGCACAGCCCTCACGGACACGGAGGCTGCCCTCGTTGCCCAGAGCCCGGAGGGTGGCCGGTGAGGGCGACCATCGGATCCCTGCGGGACCTCATGGGCGACGCCTGCCAGGCAGCATCCGTTCCCAAGGACAAGGCCGCGTTCGTCGTCGAGCACTACCTTGCCGGCGAGCTGCGGGGCAGGACATCGCACGGCATCGCCAAATTCTGCTTCGAGTCCCGGTTCTTCCCGCAGCGCGAAGGGTCCCCGCAGATCGTCCGGGACCAGGGAGCTCTGGCGGTCATCGACGCCCGCCGCGAGATCGGACCGATCAGCGCGGCCTACGCCGTCGACGTCGCGGTGGGCAAGGCGGCAGACCTCGGCGCCGGCATCATCGGCATGATCAACACGCAGCGGTACGGCATCCTCGCGCAGTGGAGCGAGCGGATCGCCGAACACGGCTATCTCGGCATCGTGATGAACACCTCCCGGGCCGAGGCGACAGTCCATCGCGGGCGTACCCCCGTCCTCGGGGTCAACCCGCTCTCCTTCGCCATCCCCACGCTCGACGAGCCGATCGTCGCGGACATGTCCACCACCCTGGCGCCCATGGGAGTCCTGTGGGAGGCCCGGCGCACCGGCGGCCCGCTCCCACCCGGCTGCTTCGTGGACGAACACGGGAACCCGACCGACGATCCCCACGCCGCGACCTCGGCGGTGGTGTTCGGCGAGCACCGCGGGTTGGCCCTCTCCCTGCTCCTGCAGATCCTCACCGGATCGCTCTTCGCCTTCCCCATGGGCGCCGCGGTGAAGTCCACCTGGAGCACCGGCTACACGTTCCTCGCCCTGGACCCGTCCTTCGGCGGGCAGGTCACGGGGTTTCCCGAGCACAACACCCAGTTCGCCGATGCGATCAGGAGCGCGGTGACGCGGGACGGCGCCCCCATGCGCCTGCCCGGACAGGCCAGCAAAGAGCGCGCGGACCATGCTCTGGCCACCGGCACGGTCGAGCTGGACGACGCCGTGTTCCGCCGCCTGCAGGCGCGTGCTGCTGGCGACTTCGCTTCCGACTGACTGCCACAACGACACCTCCCGGACGGAGTACGGCATGCAGATTCACTGGTTCCTTCCCACCGCAGCCGACGGCCGGTCCCTGACCGTGGGCACCCGGGGCACGCACGGCCCACAAGCCGAAGCCGCCGCATCACTCACCCCCACCGCGGACCAGTTCCGGGCGCCGACCATCCGCTACCTGACACAAATCGCGCAGGCCGCCGAGGAGGCCGGTTTCGACGCCGTGCTCACCCCGACCGGCACCTGGTGCGAGGACGCCTGGCTGACCTGCGCCGCACTCGCGCGGGAGACCGACCGACTGAAGTTCCTGGTCGCCTTCCGGCCGGGCCTCATCTCCCCGACCCTGGCCGCACAGCAGGCCAGCACCTTCCAGCGGCTGTCCGGCGGCCGCCTGCTCCTCAACGTGGTGACCGGCGGCGAACGCGACGAGCAGGCCCGCTTCGGCGACCACCTGGCCAAAGCCGACCGCTACGCCCGCACCGACGATTTCCTCACCGTGCTGCGCGGTTCCTGGAGCGGCGAGCCGTTCGACTTCCACAGCGAGCACTACGACGTCCGCGGCGCGACCGTCCTGGCCCCGCCCGATCCGCTGCCCCCGCTGTACTTCGGCGGATCCTCCCCGGAGGCGGGCCCGGTCGCGGCCCGACACGCGGACACCTACCTCACCTGGGGTGAGCCGCCCGAGCAGGTCGCGCAGAAACTCGCGTGGATACGCGCACTCGCCCAACAGCACGGCAGGAACATGCGGTTCGGGATCCGCTTCCACGTCGTGGCCCGGGACACAGCCGCAGAAGCCTGGGCGGCGGCCGAGCGCCTCATCCAGGGCATCGAACCGGCCCACGTCCGCCGGGTCCAGCGTGTCCTGACGGCCAGCGAATCGACTGGCCAGGCCCGGATGAGCGCGCTGCACGAACGCTTCCGTGACGGCTGGAACCCCTCCGACCTGGAGATCTACCCCAACGTCTGGGCCGGGGTGGGGCTACTGCGTGGCGGCGCCGGCACCGCCCTGGTCGGCAGCCACACGGAGGTCGCCGACCGCATCGCCGAATATGCGGCGCTCGGCATCGAGGAGTTCATTCTGTCCGGATTCCCGCACCTGGAGGAGGCGTACATGGTCGGCGAGGGCGTCCTGCCCGAGCTGCGCCGACGCGGCCTGACAGGACCGAAGGACCGGTGACCCCCATCCGCCGGCACGCATCCCGCACCGGCCACGCGCGAGAGGACGACATGAAGAACTTCCTGGTGGTGGGCGTCGGTCCCCACGCCCGCCGCACCCACCTGCCGGCGCTGGCAGCCGGACAGGCGTCCGGCCTCGTCGGCACCATGTGCGGCGTCGACCTCCTGGGGGCCACCGACGTGCTGGTTCCCTACGACGCCGACGACGGGCCCCGGTCGCTGCCGGTCACACTGATCGAGCCGTTCGACTCCCGTCTCCAGGCACTGCCCGACAGGGTCCGCCACGCCCTGGACACGGTGGTGGAGCGCCGCTCCATTCACGCCGTCGTGGTATCCACCGAGCCCGCCTACCACATGGTCTACACGCGGTGGGCGCTGGAACGCGGGCTGAGCGTGCTGCTGGACAAGCCGCTGAGCGTGCACGCCGACGCCTCGACCGACCCGAGGCAGGCGGGCGCCATCCTCACCGACTTCGACGACATCATGGAGTGCTACCGTCAGACCCGGCACACATTCCCGCAGCTCATGGTCACGGTGCAGAGCCAGCGCCGCTACCACCCGGCGTTCTGGCGGATACGGGAGTGCATCGCTGAGGTCGCGGCCGAGACCAGCTGCCCGGTGACCTCCATCCAGTCCTTCCACAGCGACGGCCAGTGGCGGATGCCGGACGAGATGATCGACCTCTCCTACCACGGCTTCGACCGGGGGTACGGCAAGGCCGCCCACAGCGGCTTCCACTTCTTCGACATCGTGCCGTGGCTTCTGGCCGCCGGCGAGACGAGCGGCAAAGAACTCGACGCCGTCGCAGTCCATGCCCACATCACCCGGCCAGGCGACCTCCTGGCCCAGATGGGAGTCCGCGACTACGAACGGCTCTTCCCTGCCTTCGCGGCACGCAATCCGTACACCGAGCCCGAACTACGATCGGCGACACGGCTGTTCGGGGAAGTCGACGCCTTCATATCCATGGCCTACCAGAGCCGCGGGCGCACCATGACTCTGGGCAGCATCAACCTGGTGCACAACGGGTTCTCACAGCGCGGGAGCCTGACTCCGGCCCACGCCAGCCTCTACAAAGGCAACGGACGGGTACGGCACGAGACCCACATCATCGAGCAGGGCCCCTTCCAGGCCATCCATCTGCACTCCCTGCAGACCCTCAACGACGGCACGCCCAGCGCGGATCCGCACGCGCCGGGCAACGAACGCCATGTCGAAGTGCACGTCTTCCGCAACCGCACGTTCCGGCCCGACTGGGTCAAGTACGCCGGATTCGACTTCGGCACGCTGGCCGCGACCTCCGAGTCCGAAGTCGCGCTGCCGACACAGGAGTCCTCCCGGCGGCGCGCGACGTGGGAGTTCCTTGAGTACCTGGACGGCCGGCGCACCCGCGAGGGGATGTCCTCCGAGCTCACAGGCCATCGCAGGGGAGCAACGCTGATGGCAGGCGCCTATCTGTCGATGGCTCAGCAATGGACCGGCGCCTCCCCCGTGGCCACGCTGGACTTCCGCGCCGCACCGGAGCCCGCGTCGGCACCGGCCCAAGGACAGGTGGAGGCGGTGCTGTGAGCCTCCGCGTGCCGATGCCCAGCCTGCCTGCCCTCCTGGGTCCTGCCCTGCCCGACGTTCTCAGCGCCTGCAGACGGCATACCGGGCTGATCACCAAGACCGAACGCGTCCACGGCGGCAACGTCAGCCACGTCTTCCGGGTCCACGGCAGGCACACCACCGTGATCCTCAAGATCCGCGGCGACCACTACGCCCGCATGCCCACCCTGCCGACCGACCCGAGCCTCATCGACGACGAACGCCGGGCCCTAGAGGCCTACGGGCGGATCGAGCCGGCCCTCTTCCCTCAGGTCCTCGGCTACCACGCCGAGACCCACACCATGATCCTCACCGATGTCTTCCCCGACGGCCGCAACTACGACGAGCACCTCGCCGAACGTCCGGCCACCGCCGAAGAGATGACCCGCCTGGGCAGGGCAGTGCGCCGCATCCACCACGCCACCCAGCACACCGACACCGAATTCCGGACCCACAGCAACCGCTACTTCCAGGAACGCTCGTTCCTCTTCTGCCTGCGCGCCACCGGCCATCACCTGCTCACGCAGACGTGCGAGGAACTCGCCGCCCGCCCCCACCAGTTGGTCCTCGGCGACCTCGCCCCCAAGAACGTAAGCCTCGCAGGCGATGGCGTGGCCATCTGCGATCTCGACAACGTCCACCGCGGCTGGCCGCCGTACGACATCGCCTACTTCCTGGCCCACCTGCTGATCCATCACCTCGGCCAGAGCAAGCACCTGCGGACACTCGTGCCCGCCCTGCTTACCGCCTACGTCGATGCCCCGCCACCGCAACACCTGACCCCCACGGAGGCACTGCTCATGGCCAAGGTCGCGGCCGGGGTGATCCTGTACCGGCTGGACGAAACCGTGCCCTACCCCCTGCCAGGGCAGACCGTCCTGACCGGCCCGTTCCGCGAACGGGTCCTGGGACTCCTGGACAGCGGCGCGTTCACCGTGCAGGACCTGGTGCGGGCCGCAGAAGCCCCCCAGAGGGCAGCGTCATGAACGCGCTCGTGTCCGAACTCCCCAGTGACGAAGACCAGCAGGCCGTGACTGTCCTGCGCGCCCTTGGCTATCGCGTTGAGGACATCCAGTCCCTTGCCAGGAACCAGCGGGCTTTCGCCATTCCCGTCCCGGAACGCCAGATCACGATTGCCCCCGGCATCCGCTTCCACGCCACGGCCGTGGAACTGGGGGAGGGCTGCTTCACCAACGCCTTCACACTCCGTCTTGACCTGGAACAGGCCCAGGTCCAGGCCGTCACCCGCCCGAACGGACTCCACCTGCGTGACCTGCTCGCCGCGGACGCCGCGGTCGCAGCCGTCAGCGGCTCGTTCTCCTTCATCTCCGACGACCTCTCCTACCAGCCGGCCGAACCCAATCTCGACTTCTGCTGCCGTACCGGCCAGGTGACAAGCCTGCCCACAGCCTCCAAGCCCGCCTTCCTCACCCACCACGGCCAAGCCGTGATCGGCATCCTGAAAGCCTCCGGGAAGCTGCGCATCCAAGAACGCCCCTACCGGTGGGTCGGCTCAAAAGAACAGAGCCAGCCACCGCACGAGCCCGACGTTCTCACCGTCTTCGGCGCCGCGAACTGCCGCGTCCGCTACACCGACGATCCACGCACCGGTTTCCGACGCGATGTGGACTCGGCCACCAACATCACGCCACCAGATCCCACGGCTGTCGACTTCGTCGTGTCCTGGACACCGGAGCGCGGCCACCGGGTGACCGGAGTCCACCTGGGCGGAGGCGCCGACCTGTTCGCCGAGAACTTCGTGCTGCGCGCCGCGCGGACGCAAGCCGAACACGGCCGGCTGCAATCGCGCGTCGAGATCACGCAGGTCGACGGGCTGGACGTGCACTCCCTCGGCGGCGGCCTCTCGCTCGGGCCCAGCGTCGCCGACGCCGCGGCCGGCCCCTGCCCGGGATACGATCAGTGCCTGGGCACTGACCCGTTCCGCGACACGCGCCACGCACGGACCCTGATCGGCCTGCGCGGACGGGAGCTGTGGTTCCACGTACTCGACGGCGCCCCGCTGTCGGACAACTTCCGCGGCGTCACCCCCGCGGAGACCGCCGAGCTCTGCGCGCGCGAGGGACTCGATCCCCGACACGTCTACCACCTGGACGGCGGGGCTTCTTCGAAACTCGCCTTCATCAGCGCAGGCACGACCGAAGTGGCCGGCAGCATGCACTACCTCCGATGGCCCCGCAGTGCAGGCCAGCTCTTCCGCTGGCAGGGCCTGGACGGCCGGGTCCTGCGCAGCGCCTTCGCCGTCAGCCGCCGCCCGGGAGGAACGAGGTGACGACCGTCCTCGTCGTGGGAGCCCATCCCGACGACCCTGAGATCGCCATGGCCATGCGCATGCGCTGGTACGCCATCAACGGTGCCCGGGTCCGGGTGCACTGCCTGACCGCCGGGGTCGCGGGCCCGAACGGCACGTCGCCGCGACGGGAGGAGGCCCTGGCTGCCGGCGCCATCCTGGGCGTGGACGAGTACACCTTCTCCGACATCCCCGACACCCGGTTCGTCGAACACCGCGGGGAGACCAACACCGAGTTGTTCAGCGTCTTCCGCGAGGCACGCCCAGACATCGTCTACACCCATTTCCCCGACGACCAGCACCTCGACCACAACATCACCGCGCAGGAGGTGACCACGGTCGCCCTGCGCGAAGCCAACAATCTCACCTACTTCCGTTCCCCCTACAGCCGCAACTTCGAACCCACCAACGTCTTCGTGGGGACCCACGAGCTCCTGGACTCAAAGGAAGCCGCCCTGAAGTGCTTCGCCTCCCAGCGGCAACTTGACATGCAGGTCTTCCGGAAACTGGCCGAGGTGGGATACCGCCAACACGTACATCACCGGGTGGTCGAGCGGTTCCCACCCGGTTGGACCTGCGCCGAGCTCTTCCGAACCGCGAGACAGATTGAGTTCGCCCGCCCAGCGCACTGAATAGAGGCCCACAACCGAGCCAGCCAGTGGCCTTAGCTCATCGCCGACGTACGCCCCCACTAGCGTCGATCTGTTCGCTGCCATCCGAGGGGACTCGCGGAGCGAGGGGCTGTTGATCAGGGCTCTGGCCCGCAGTTACGACGTTCACCGCCGGACTGTGCGTGAGGACAGGTCAAGATAAGTGGGCCTCACCCTTGAAGGCTCGACAGGCCCGCGGCAGCCTCAACCCATGAGCCGCCGTATCCGCGCCGGGCAGCCGACGTACGACGAAGTTCTCGCAGCGGCCTTCGATTTCCTCCATGCCGAGGGCTTCGTCGGGCCGGAAGCGACCCAACTTGGCCACATCTACCGCCGTCCCGGCCTCCACATCCAAATCTGGCTCCACCTCGGACGCGAGTCGGAGGTCTCCACGCTCGTCGAGCGCTTCACCGGAGACGGCACCCGAGAAGCGGCATGGCTGGAATGTCTATATATCGCAGCTGGATGTGGCCCCGCCCAGGACGTACCCGGCTCGGTGCAGTCGGGACGGGCAATGTTCAAGCGGCTCCGGCAGCAAGCCGCTGGGCTCGAACGCCTTCTGCCCGCGATCGCCGGACCGGAAGCGTCAGCCCTTTTCGCCCGCTGCCCCACGACCAGACACTCTCCCTGAGCTTGGGGCGCACAGCGGAACGGCCCCGCAACCATGGGGCCATCGGACGACGTTTGAAGACGGACCCTAACTCGGCCAGACCCGCCCTTCGGACCGGGTCCGCCACTGGCCCTGCTCATTCTGCGCGCTACACACCGGCTTTCCGTTCCGCTCGAAGAGCCGTGGCGCGCCGCGTGTCCCGCCGGACACGCCTTCTTCGGCGGCGGAAACAGATGGTTCAGGCGGGCCCGCTGCGCCGACGGCGACGCGTAGATCTCGAGCCGGGCTGGCCGTAAGCCGGCCCACCCCCACCCGGACCGTTTCTCCTCACAAGGGCTGCGTCGGCGTGCTTCTCGGCTCCGCCGCCAGTTGATCAACTCGACGCCGTACCTGTTTCAGATGCCGTTGTGTACGAGCTTGACCAGCAGTTCGGTGTCCCGCAGATCAGGCAGGACCACCTCTGCGCCGGCGTCGCGGAGTACAGCTTCGTCGCTTCGGCCGGTGGCGACGGCGATCGCGCGCACTCCGTTGGCGTGGGCACCCTCGATGTCGGCTGGCGTGTCCCCGATCAGGACGGCGGCGTCCGCGGTCGTGTGGGCGCGCTCCATGGACAGGCGGACGAGCTCGGCGCGCACGTCGTGGTCTTCCCCGTAGGCGCCCAACTCCCACAGGATCGGGGTGTCCAGGCCGAAGACCTGCAGCTTGAGCTGGGCAACGGCGCGGATGTTCCCCGAGACCACGGTCTGCCGTACGCCTGCGTCGGCGAGCTCGTTGAGGGCCGCGGCCGCGCCTGGCAGCGCATGGCCGCGCTCGCGGAGCTCGGCGGCGCCCTCCAGGTGCGCGGCGGTGAGGGCGCGGGCGAACCGCTCGAAGTCCGCGCGGTCTGTGGTCAGTCCGTGGAGCTTCGCCGTCTCACGGAAGATCACCGGCTCGGTGATGCCGTCGATGCGCGCCTGCTGGCGCATGCGTTGACCCGTTGTCTGCAGGAACGCGGAGGCCGACAGTTCGCGGCCCACACCGCGTGTGTCAATCAGGGCGTGGTCGACGTCCCACAGGACCAGTCCGGTCATTCGGCGCCTCCCCAACTGCCCAGCCATCGCTGGGTTACAGCGTGTCACACGGATATGAGCGGGCCGTAGGCGCCGGCCCTGTCCCAGCCTCTACGCTGACGCCACAAGGACGGACCGGGAAAGGGGGCGACGGAGATGACGTCACCTTCGCCGAACCTGTCCGTGGGTCCCACCATCCGGCGCTACCGGCAGCAGAAGGGCGACCGGTCGGTCGCTTCAGTCGCTGGGCTGTGTGGGATCACTCCGCGCTATCTGCACATGATCGAGGAGGGGAAGAAGGTCCCGTCGGTGGACGTGCTGGACCGGATCGCCGCAGTGCTGGGCGTTCCCCTGGCCGCGCTGCTGGCCGGGGAACCGATCGACCACCCCTTGACCCCCGTCAGTGCGGCGCCGGCAGTTGCCCGGGCGTTGCTGGGATCCACCCGTGAGCCTGGGCTCGGTGCGGTGATGCGGCGCGGTTGCGGGATCGTGTCGAGTGGGCCTGGCATTCCTGGCAGACCTCGAAGGACCGCTTCACCCAGGCGGCCGGCCACTTACCGGGGTTGATCACGGACGTGGAGGACGCCGTACGACGCCACCGGTACGGCCACGATCCACAGGCACGGCGCGAGGTACTGCGCGTGGCCGCCGATCTGTACGGGCTGCTGCGTTCGTACTGCCGCAGGGTCGGCCGGCTCGACCTCGCCCTCCTGGTCGCCGACCGGGCCATGCAGGCCGCCGAGGAGGCCGACGATCCCGTGCGCCGGGCCGCAGCGTCGTGGAACCTGGGCCACGTCCTGCTCTCCCACAACGACCCTGACGCGGTGGAGGAAGCCAAGGAGATCGCGCTCCAGGCCGTCGCGCATCTGCGCACCCTCCCGGCAAGCACTGCGTCCCAGGCCGTCGAAGGAGCTCTCGAACTGGTCGCTGTCGTCTCCGACGCCCGGCGCTGCGACTGGCCGCAAGCCCGCCGGCGCCTGGAACAGCGGGCCCTCCCGCTCGCCCGGACCGCGGGGGAGGGCAATATCCAGTGGACGGTGTTCGGCCCCACCAACGTGGCGCTGCACGCGATGAGCATCGAGATGCTCGCCGGTGAGGCGGCCGAAGGACTACGGCTGGCCGACCAGGTCGACACCAGCCGACTGCCCAGCCGGGAGCGGCAGTTCACCTTCGGGCTCGAGGTCGCCCGCTGCTACCACCTGCGCCGCGACGACGCGGCCGTCCTGGTGCACCTGTTCAGCCTGGAAGACCTCGCCCCCGAGGACCTCTCCCGCAGCCCCGCGGCCCGGACCATGGTCCAGGACCTGCAGCTGCGGGTACGCCCCGCATTCCGCCGCAAGGTCGACGCCCTCGCCGGCCGCCTCCAGCTCGCCTGAGGACGGCGCAGACCGATGGAGGGGACCAGCGAGCCCGGGTCTGGCTGTGCCGAAACCGAGGCAGTCCGCTGCGCCAGAACGCGACCGCCGGCCTTGACTCTGGTGTGCCGGATGTGGCGTCGGCGCCTTCCGGATTCTCGACGCGGGTAACGCGTTCGCAGTGACACTGCGCCCAGTAGGCGGGCCGTTGCTAATCGGCTCACCGGCCGTAACGATGGACGCGATCCAAACCGTGTGAGTCACCTAGTTTGGAACGGGGCTATGGGCGGCGCCTCATGCTCTGTGTCGCCTGGACATGCAATCGCAAGGGATCGACCAACCATCACCGATGCCCGTAGTGGGGGAGAGGGAGTCCGCGATTTTGCGAACTGTCAGTTCGCCCACGGCTCCCTTCCCGGCTCTACCTTCACGTGAGCCGCGGGTGGAGGAGGCAACCGTATGGGCTGCGACGGGACGGCTCGGGCGAGCGGGCGTGACACGGCTGCGACCGAGGAGGTCGGCGTCATCACCGTCTGCCAGTTCTTCGCGCTGCAGGCGCTGGAGCGGCTGACTGCGCCGGGCGCGGTCAGCGTGAACCCATTGCCGGGCGCTCCCTCCTTGTCCTTTCTCGTCCCCGCGGGTGCCGCCCGCTGGCGGCCGTCCCACCCTGGCGCTCGCGGATCCTCCATGGAGGTGGTGTTGCCACCGGACGGCAAGGAGGCGCCGCCCGGGCCCTATTGGCTGATTGAGCGATCGCAGGGGCTGACGTCCGTGGCCGCACTGCGGGCGGCGCTGGAGGCTGTGGCGCGTCGATGGCCCGAGCGGGGGGCGGGATCTGCCGCTCTGGTGCGCGAGTTGTGGGTTCCGCACGGTGCGCGCTCTGCGGCTTCCGGACAGGACCGGTTCCCCCGTGGCAGGGGCTGGTGAGATCGTGGCGCCCCGTACGGCGCTACTGGGCGTCCACTCCGAATTCGTAGGCGACTTCCCAGCGGGCGTCGGGGACGGTGATGTCGGCGGTCTCCACTGCGCGGCCGTCGCCGTCGTAGTAGGTCCGCTCGATCACGAGGACCAAGTCCCCGCGGCCGATGCCGAGCAGGTTGGCCTGCTCCTGTGTGGCCCGGCCGGGGCGGGGGACTTCGAGTGCGGTGACGATGTCGACGCCGATGGATCGCATCCGCTCGACGACGCCCTTGCCGGCGAGAGGGCCCATCTCGGGCAGCAGGATGGGAGTGTCGCCTGTGATCGCCATCGGCTCCCAGGACACGGAGAGCTGTGCGGGCTGTGTGTCGGCGAGGAACTCGTAGCTGGTGCGGACGCAGGGGTCGCCGGGCTCGATGCCGAGCCGTTGGGCGATGTCGTTCGGGGCGGGTGTGCGGGCTTCGGAGTGGGCCTCCCAGGTTCCTGCGCGCCCGAGTTCGGCCATGTCCGCGCGGAAGGGGCTGCCGCGGCGGCGTTCGCGGTGCCGGGAGCGGATCATGCGGCGGCGCTCGCGTGGTTCGGCGACGAAGGTGCCGGATCCGGCGCGGCCCTGCAGGCGTCCCTCGGCGATGAGGCGTTCCACGGCCTTCTGCATGACGTTGGGGCCGACGTCGTACTCCTCGGCGAGCCGTGCGCGGGAAGGGAGTCTTTCTCCAATACGCCATTCGCCGCTGTCGAGTCGGCGGCGCAGGGCGTTGGCGACGGCCTCGTGCTGCGGCGGCTCCTCGTGGCCCATGCAAGGACTCCGTACTGGTCAGCGGCTCCCAGATGCCCGGGTTCGGGCGACTCGATTGACAAGTTAATGCATCAGGTCCAAGCTAATGCATTAAATCTACGCTACGTAGTCAATCGTACGCGGGGGAACTCCGTGAAGTCGCCGAACGCCCAGGCCACCGCCATCGTTTCGATGCTCAGGGCGCTCGGCGCAAGTCCGGTGGAGAACCGGACGGACAGCTGCGCCCGGATCGAGGCCCAGGTGCCGTCCACCATCAGCGAAGACCTCCTGGCGGACCTCTTCCGCCTTCTCCAGCACGCATCGGACCGCTACGGCCACGACCTCCAAAAAGATGGCGCATCAGTCATATGGGCTGAGATCGACACCGAGGACCAGGTCCAGCGGATCGCCCTCCCGCCCGCTTGCAGCATCGTCGGCCGCCCCACCCGCGAGGCCCACGTCGCGCTCTACACCTGCGCCGGCGACACAGAGTCCGCCACCCGAACGCTGGCCGCCCTGCACACCTTCGCCGCCGCCCAGGGCTGGACGGCCGTCCACGAGGCGCACGACCTGGCCCCGCTCACGACCCAACGCCGCGGCCGGACCGGCTGGCGCACGATCGAACGCGCTCTGACCGACGGCAGCGCCACAGGGCTCGTCGCCCAGACCGAGCAGGAAATCGCCAGCCGCCCCGCAGACCGCGCCTCGCTGCGCACCTGGATCACCGACCTCGAGGCGTTCGCCGTGTACACCGGTGCGCCCTCACTCGCAGGGCCCGCCGCCGTATGGTCCGGCACCTACGACCTTGTTCCGGACAGCGTGCGCCAGCTGAAAGTGACGGCCCGCCTGCATCTGTCGCTGCGGCGGTGGCCTGGCGATGTCGACTCCGCCGTCGAGGTCCTCGCCCGTCTCGCCTTCAACGCTGTTGCACACGCCCAGCCCGTCAGCAGGGCCCCGGCCCAGATGCACGTCCACCTCTCCCTCACCGATGAGGGAGACCTGCTTATGGACGTCGAGGACCCCAACCCCTCCTTCCCTGACGCGCAGGCGGCCCTGAACGGAGAGCGAGGTCGCGGCCTGCGCGACGCCCTGGCCTTCGGCGCAGAGCTGAGGCACTTCCTCGCCTCCGACGGCCTCAGTAAGACGGTCCGCGCCGTCCTCTCACCAGGGGAGGGCCTCGGATGACCGGCCTCGCGCACAGCCGGCACGAGCGGGCATCCCCGTCTCCCGAACACAGTGCCGGTCGCCCCTTTCATCATCCCCACCCACCCGCGACCAGCAGATCGCCCCGCACATGCTGCCCACCCTCCCGATAAGACCTCCCGGGAAACCTGTCAGGAATCCATCACATGAGCGTGCACCACACGCCAGACACCTGGACCGTGCGGGAGATGCTGCCCGTGCACTGGACCACGTTGCGACGCGTTCCGCCCCACCGGCTCCAATCGAAGCCCTCGCTGCCGCCCGCACCGGACAGGCCGAAGACACGGCCGTACTTCAGCGTGGTCTGGCAACTGCCGGGACGAACGGACGCCACCCCCGCCAGGGCCCGACGCCTGCTGACAGAAACCTGCCGTGTGTGGCGCATCCCGCGCCTGGTCACGGAAGACCTGAGGCTGATCGTCTCGGAGCTCACGACCAACTCGGTCCTGCACGCGCCAGGCGAACACGTAACCGTGGGCCTGACCCTTACGGCCGACAGCACATGGGTCTTCTGCGCTGATCAGGGCCCACGCAGGCCTATGCACCCCGGCCACATGGATACGGACCACGAACACGGGCGAGGGCTGCTCCTCGTCGACGCGCTGGCCAGCCGCTACACGGTCACCCCCTGCGGCCCAGGCACGGCCGTAGCGGCATGCATCCCGCTGCCCGCATGCACAGCCGACCAGGTCCACACCCCCGAAGGCACCGTTGCCGCTGCCCCCACCGAGGAATCCCCTGATGCCCCACATAGCCATTGAGCACGCGGGGGCGGCCCCCTGGACGCGCGTGACCGGCCCGGCCGGGCAGCCGCGCGGTGCCCACGGGCAGCCCCCCACCCTGCCCGACATGCTTCCGGCCGCGCACCTGGCCTCACGCCCCGTGGACGTGGAGGTCGGGACGGAGTTCGACATCGTTGTACTGCCCGAGGAGCAGGCCCGGCGGACCGTCGACCTGCTCGCGCACTGTCGCCCTCACCCCGTCGGCGCGGCAGTGTCCCGGCCGGGGGAGTGGGTGCTATTCCTTCCGCCCCGCTCCGGGCTCGGCACGCACTGGCGCAGGCCCGCCACCCACTACGACAGCGGCACGCTCCAGGTCCCGCCCGTCCTCACGGCCTGCGACGACCTGCGGTGGACCCGCCTGGGCAACGCCGGGCGAGGCGGCCGGTTCTACACCGCTCCCCTGATGGTGCATCCCCTCCTGCCGCTCCTCGGGTGACGCCCTCATCCCCCCATCCATCTGCCGTCCTTCCGTCACGAGGATCTGATGACCCTGATACCCGACGCGCTGTTGTGGGCGACGTCTGCTGGTTGCGCCGCTACCGGCGCGGCCGCGCTGTTCTACCGGGCCCGATGGCGAGCTGTCGACACCCGGGCTGCCGAGGCCGCCCAGCGGGCCGCCGCGCGAGACGAGGAGGCCCGCAACCTCGCCCAGTCGCGGCTCCCGGGCCTGGTGTTCGCGTTGCAGAACGGCACCCCGCCCTCGCACGGCATGCTGTTGCACCCGAGCCTGGCCAACACCGAGACCGCTGCCGCCTACGAATCGGTCCTCAACCAGGTCGCTCAGCTGCTGGACGACACATCCCGGCGGGCGGAGGCAGCCACCCGGTCCGCGGTACTCGCCTGCGTCCGCTCCGTCCAGTCCCTGGTGTACGAGCAGCAGGGCTCAATCACCCGCCTGCTGGATACCGAGCACGACCCGAAGATCCTGGCCCTGGTCCAGCCCATCGACCACACCGCCAGCCAGCTCGCGCGCCGCTTGCAGATCCTCGGCGTGATCGCAGGCATGTGGCCCGGACGACAGCGGGACGACGTCGCCCTGCTGGACGCGGCCAGGGGCGCCATGTCCCGCATCCGCGACTACACCCGCGTGCGGACCCCCCGGGAATCGCGGCACTACGTGGCCGGACGGTTCGTCGAACCCGTCGTCCTGGCCCTGGCCGAGCTCCTCGACAACGCGGCCCGCCACAGCCCCCCGTCCACGCCGGTAGAGGTCAAGTTCGTCGAAGCCCATCAGGGCGTAAGCGTCGAGATCCACGACGCCGGGGCCGGCATGTCCCTCGAAGCGAGGCAGGAGGCCGCACGACGCCTTTCCGGGCAGACCCCGGTCCGGCTGACCGAGTTGCGCAACCCGCCCTCATTCGGGCACCTCGGCGTCGGCGAGCTCGCCCGGCAATACGGATTCCGCGTCCAACTCGATGAGGACCACTCCCTCCACGGCGGAGTGCGCGCGGTGGTGTTCCTGCCCCACGCGCTGCTGAGCAAGCCCCCGGCCCGCACGGAGCCGTCCGCAGCCTCAGAAGAGCAGACCGCGTACGCGGCTCCCGCACCGCACATCGACACCAGCGCGACCGCTACCGCGGGCGAGTACGAGATCGCCCCCGACGGGCTCGCCGTGCGCGGCGCCCGCCGGGCAGGCCCCCGTCCAGCAGAACGCCCGGCCCGACGCCCGCTGGCCGACTCCGAGCCCCCGCCGCCCGGCTCCGGGCGAGGCCTTGCCGCGTTCGTCCAGGGCACGCGCGCCGCCCAAACGGACAGCCCGCAGATTTCTACCCCTTCCCCCACGAGTGAGGAGTCCCCCCGATGACTGCGTCCCGCCCCGACCTGGCCTGGATCCTCAACGGCCTGGTCAACGCACCCCACGCCCGGCACGCGCTGCTGCTGTCTGCCGACGGCCTGCCGGTCGCACACTCCGACGGCTGTCACACGGACCTCGCCGACAAGATCGCGGCGACCGTATCCGGCCTTCAAGCCCTCAGCCGCAGCGGCGGCCTCTTCGTCAGCGACGAGAACACCACATGGCAGCAGACCATGGTGCAGTACGGGGCCGGCTACCTGTTCGTCATCGCCGCAGGCTCCGGCGCCCACCTGGTGGCGTCGGCCGGTGCCGACGTGGACATTGCAGGTTTCTCGTACCGGATGGCCGACATCGTCAAGCGCCTGCCCGAGGCACTGGCCGTGGCACCACGCGAGCACTCGCCGCAGGGATGACAGGCCCCCATCAGGGCGATGACCGGCTAGTCAGAACCTACGTGGTCACCGGCGGCCGGTCATCGCCCAGCCGCAACACGTTCGATCACATTCTGCTGATCAGCCTGTCCCCTTCGGCTGCTCACCTCAGCCGAGGCGACCTCAACCACGAGCAGAACGCGATGCTCGACCTCCTCGCGCGCAGTGCGCAGTCCGTCGCCGAACTCGGAGCGCTGCTGCGGCTTCCGGTCAGCGTGGTCCGCATTCTGCTCGCCGACCTCATGGAATCCGGCCACATCACGACCGGGCGGCGCATCCTCGACGCCCCGGATGACGTGCCCGATCGAACACTGCTGGAGGCAGTCCTTGCCGGACTACATCGGCTCTGACCCCGACCCCGGACCGGGGCTGCGCGGGGACGAGCGCACTGTGAAGGCCCTGGTCGTCGGCCACATGGGCGCCGGGAAAACGACCATGGTCGACTCGATCTCCGAGATCGAACCCGTCAAGACCGAAGAGGCGATGACGGACGCGGGCACCCACATCGACCGCGCTGACCTCCCCGACAAGACGACCACGACCGTGGCCATGGACTTCGGCCGCGTGCACCTGAGCGCCGACCTCGTCCTCTACCTGTTCGGAGCCCCCGGCCAGGCACGCTTCTTCGACATCCTCGAAGACCTGGCCCGCGGTGCGCTGGGCGCGCTCGTGCTGTGCGACCCGCGCCATCTGGCCGAGACCTATCCGATCCTCGAAGTCGTCGAGGCCCTCGGCCTGCCCTACGTGATCGCCGTCAACGAGTTCGACGACGCCCCCCGCTACACCGAGGCCCGCCTGCGCGAAGTCATGGGCCTCGATCCCTCCACCCCGCTCGTGTCCTGCGACGCCCGCCAGCGCGGAAGCACCCGCGATGCGCTGATCGTCCTCGTCCAGCACCTCCTGACCACCCTCCCGGAGCCCGTGCGATGACCCACCACGCCCAGCAAGATGCCGGGCAGTGCCCGGCACACACACCCGACCCCGCCCGCCCGCTGAGGATCTTCGGACCGGACTTCAGCGCCAACCCCCATCGCACATACGAGCTGCTGCGGGCCCAATCCCCGGTGCCCGCCGTCGAGTTCGACCCCGGCCAGTGGGGATACCTCGCCGTCACCTTCCGCGCCGCCCAGTACCTCCTTCGCAACAACCCCGGCAGGTTCCGGAAGGACCCCCACCACTGGGAGGCTCTGCGCCGCGGGCAGGTCCCGCCCAACAGCGCGGCCCTGATGATGATGGCCCCACGTGACAACGCGCTGTGGAAGGACGGACCCGAGCACCTGCGGCTGCGCGCGGCCCTCACCGGGGCGCTGGGACAGATCGACACCCACCAACTCGCCCACACCGTCACCGAGATCGCCGACCGGCTCATCGACGCATTCGCGTCCGTCGGCACAGCCGATCTGGTGGCCCAGTACTGCGACCCGCTCCCCATGCTGACGGTCAACTCGCTGTACGGCTCCCCGCCCGCGCTCGGCGAGGAGATCATCCACACGGTCACCCGCCTGTTCCTCGCCGGCCCCGACGCGGCCGAGGCCAACACCGCGCTGGAGAGTGCGTGCCTGGAGCTGACCCGCTACAAGCGGGCCCGTCCGGGCCGGGACGTGGTCAGCTCGCTGATCGCCGCAGGGCTGACCGACGACGAGATGATCCCCAGCCTCATCCTGCTGTTCGGTGCGGCAGGCCCACCCCCCGCCAAGCTGATCGCGTCCGGGCTGCGCCGGATCATCACCGATGACCGGTTCGCGGGCGACGTCCACACCGGAGTGCGGCCCGTGGCCGCTGCCCTCGACGACGTGCTGTGGCACGAGCCGCCCGTCCCGAACTACTGCCCCCTGTACGCCCAAGGCGTCCAGGAGGTCGAAGGCGTGCAGCTTCAGCCCGGCTTCCCGATCCTGATCAGTTTCGCCGCAGCCAACGCGGACCCGGCCCTCACCCTCGGCCTGCCGCCCGAGGCCCGCACCGGCAACCGCGGACACCTCAGTTTCTCTGCCGGGGCGCACGCCTGCGCCGCCCCCGACCTGGCCCGGATCATCTGCGAGACCGCGGTAGAGCGGGCACTTGACCGTCTGCCCGGCCTCGCTCTGGCCGTCCCAGCCGACCAGGTCCCCCAGATGCCCGGCACGTTCATCGCCGGTCCCGCCGCGCTGCCCGTGAGTTTCCAGCGCGGGATCCCCCACCCCGCCCGATCCGGAAGGACCGCAGCATGACCACCCCCACCACTCCCACCGTCTCCGATCGCTGGCACTACGTGCTCGACCCGACCGGACGCGACATCCATGGCGAGACCGCCGCCCTGCGCGAGGCCGGGCCCGCCGCCCGCGTCATCCTGCCCGGCGGCATCCCCGCCTGGACGGTCACTGATCCCGACCTCATCCGGCGTCTCCTCTCTCACCCCAAGATCAGCAAAGACGCCTACCAGCACTGGCCGGCCTACTTCAACCACGAGATTCCCGCTGACTGGCCGCTGCGGATCTGGGTCGACGTCCGCAACGCCCTGACGGCGTACGGGGAGGAACACAAGCGGCTGCGCCGCCCCCTGGCGTCCGCGTTCAGTGCGCGCCGCGTGCGCGCCCTGGCCTCCCAGATCGCCGAGATCACCCGCGCCCTGCTCGACGAGCTCGCTGTCGTGGGCCCCGACGACGTGGTGGACCTGCGGGCCCGGTTCGCGTGGCGGCTGCCCCTCCTGTCGGTCAACCTGATACTCGGCGTCCCGGACGAGTTCCACGACGACTTCCGGGACTCGGTCGGCGCGCTGTTCATCACCACGACCAGCCCCGAAGAGGGCCAGGCCGCGATGGTCCGCATCTACGAGCTCATCGCCAAGCTGATCGGCTACAAGCGGCGCAACCCGGCGGACGACATCACGTCCCAGCTCATCGCCGCACGCGACAACGGCGAGATCAACGACAAGGAGCTTGCCGACAGTTTCATCTTGCTGATCGGTGCCGGCCACGAGACGACCGTCAACGCGATCGACCACGCGGTGGTCAACCTGGTCACCCACCCCGACCAGTTGGCTCTGGCCACGAGCGGAACCGTGCCGTGGAACCAGGTCGTCGATGAGTGCCTGCGCCATCAGGCGCCCGTCGCCACGATCATCCTCAGGTTCGCGGCCGAGGACGTGACCGACGAAGAGAGCGGCATCACCTTCGCCCGCGGTGACGCCATCGCCATCAACTACGCGGCGGTCGGCCGCGACCGGAAGGTGCACGGCGACAGCGCCGACGAATTCGACGTCACCCGGCCCACCACTCGCGAGCATCTCGCGTTCGGCCACGGCGCGCACTTGTGCGTGGGTATGGAGCTGGCCCGCATCGAGATCCGCACCGCGCTCGAGGAACTGTTCGCACGCTTCCCGCACCTGAGCCTGGCCGTCGAGCCCGACCAGTTGGAGCCCCTGCCGAGCATCATCACGAACGGGCACACCCGCCTGCCCGTCCGCCTCGGACCCTCTGCAGCCTGACCGCATCCCGCGTAGCGCCAGCCAGCTGTCGATCCCGGCAAAGAAACGTCCGTGCGCGGCTTCTCCCGTGCATCAGCCGCGCACGGACCCGCCTGCTGCCGGGCCGGTTGGCTTCGGCCCGGCAGCAGGGCTCCGCCCAGCCACTCACGGAGACGCATGAGTACCGTCTGGATCGCCCCCGTGGCCACGATCCTCGTTCCCACCCTCGTGGGCTGCTTCACGGCGTTGCAGATTTCCCGCACCCTCACCCGGACCTGGTCCGTGACCTTCACCAACATGGCCCGCGACCTCGACGAGGCAGCGCAGACGCAACCCCCCGAGTCCAGGCCCCCGGTGCCCACGCCACGGGGCCGCGGACGTCACGGCGCTCGGCCGTCCAGGAGGCCGCGGTGACGAGCCCGCGCGACCAGCGCAACCAGCGCGACCTCAAGATCGCCACCCTTCTGCGTGCCGGAGCGACCTACGCCCAGGTCAAGGAAAGCCTGAAGACCAGCGACAGGGCCATCAGCCGCGTCCGGCGCGCTCACCGCATCCCCCTGCCGCCCGGCCGGGCCAGACGCACGCCCGCCCAGCGCAAAAAGCTCGAAGCGCAGGCCGTGGCGATGCTGCTGGCCGGGGCCTCCCAGCGCGCGACCTACGCGAAACTCAAGGTGGCTCCCAACACCCTCACCCGGCTACGCAAGGAGCACCGCATTCCCGTCCATCGAGAGCGCCACAGGGCCCCGGCAACAGGAAGAGTTGACGCCGCGCAGTGACCGGCAGACCTCCTCCGTCACGCGGACGCTGCTCCGGATGCGTCCACGGGCGGCGGCAGAGTGCGCAGGCGTTCGCGCAGATCTGCCACATGCTCGGCGGGACGGGCGGCGAGCAGCCCTTCCAGGCGCTCCAGCCGGGTGCGGGCGGTGGCACGCAAGCGGCTCGGCGGCACCCGCTCAAGAACGTCCAGGGCGCGCTGGGCGGCATCAGAAGGTTGGTCGGAGGCCTCGGACTGAGCGAGGACCAGGGTGGCGGCGGCCCATCCGGGGGTGCCGGTGGTGCATGCGGCCGCGGAGGCCTCGGCGCGGGCGCGGGCTTGTTCGGTGCGGCCCAGCGTGAGGTGCGCCTCGGCTTGGTGCAGGGCAAGTTCAGGCTCGTCGAAGCCGAAACGCCCCGGGGCCTGTCCGGCCGGGTCGGCCTCGAGTTCTGTCAGCGCCACGTCGAGGGCGGCGCTCGCCTCCTGGTCGCGGCCCTGCTGGGCGAGGGTGGGCAGCAGCACCCAGGCGTGAAGCTGGGCACGGACCAGGCCGGCGGGGGCCGCGGCCGCGCCGCGCTCGGCGTACGCGAGCGCGGCGGTGAGGTTGCCGGTGTGGCGGGCCACCATGCTCTGTGCCCCGTACGCCCACGCCGCCAGCGCCGTGTCACCGCACCGGTTGGCGTACGACACGGCGGTGCCCAGGTGGGTGCGTGCGCCAGCCGGATCGTCGAGGTGGAAGGCCAGGTTGCCCAGCAGTCCCGACAGGCGGCCGACCTGGCGGTGCAGCTCGGTGCCGTCCGTGCCGGCAGCGAGCAGCCTGGCCAGCAGGGTGCGGGCCGCGCGGACCTCCTGGAACAGCACCGGGACGGGGTGCTTGCTGTAGTTGAGCTGGTAGTGGTCGGCGGCGGCTTCGGCGAGTTCGTCCACGAGCGGGCTGCCTTCGGGTTCCGCCAGGAGCGCGAGCTGGAGGGACTCTCTGACAGAGGGGAGCCCAGCATCGGTGGTCATCGGATCCGCCCCTTCCTGCCGGCCGGATGCGGCCACGCCGGCGTCGTTGCGACCGTATCCGATCAACTCCGCAGTCCACGCCGTCAGCCGCCTCCAGCAGAGGGCGCAGGCCACTGGTGGAGGAGCGCGAAGGTCTGCGCTGGTACGGTCCCCGCATGTATGTTGCCCGCGTTTCGGCTATCGCAGTGTCTCTGACGGTCGCCGAGCAGGATCAGGTGCACCGTGCTGCAGAGGCCGCGGGGAAGGACGTCGACGACTTCATGCGGGGCGCGGTCCTCGCAGCGGCCAACGATCCGCTCGCCGCCCGCGAGGACCGGATCCAGCACGACCACGCCGGCTGACACTGATCGCAACAGGACGGTCCGGGTTCCGTCCGCATCGGGCAACAGCCCTCCCCGGCTGATCAGCCTCCCGGGAAGCTGCCGCCGTGAACACGCTCCTCGAAGCCCTCGCAGGCCAGATGGACACCATCGTCAACGGTGTCATCGCCCTCGCCAGTGGTTTGGTGATCTGGTACCTGACGAACTGGTCGCGTGACCGCGCCGACCACCAAGCCGAACTGGCCGCCTTCCGCGAGCGGGCTGACGCCCTGATCGTCGCTGTTACCCACGTCAAGGCCTCCGCCGCCATGAGCCGCCGCCTGTGGGAGCACCCCATTGAGGTGTTGCGGCTGGTATTCATGGTGGCCTGCGCGGGCGGTGGTGAGGCCGCCCGCGTACGCGCCCTGGGCGGTACCAACCGGGACATGTTCGCGGTCGGCATGGGCGAGGCTGCACGGCTGAGCCTGCGCGAGTCGTACGCCAGCAAGACCGCCGTGGCCGCTCTGCGTGAGCCCATGGCCCGCGTTTACGAAGTAGCAGCCCCGTTCCTGCGGCACGCGGATGGGCGCGTTGTCGAGGCGACGAATGACCTGCTGGAAGCCGTTGGGGACGTCAAGGACAGCGCCAAGCTCGACGCGGCACTATCAGCCTTCGGGCGAGTCGTCGTGGCGGTAACCGAACCCCGCCCGTCTCGGTGGGCACGCCTGCGCAACCGAATGAGCCGCCGGGCGATCGGTACGCCAGAAAACTGACGGAGCGCGAGCAAGGCCCTGACACCTGCGGCGTGGGGCCTGCCTCGGAGATTTATATGTCACGGCACGTCAGCAACGACCTCAAGCGCCGCGCCCGCGAGCTCGCCGCCCGGGAACAGATCCCGTACAGCGCCGCTCTCGCCCGGCTCCGCAGCTCCCGCACTCCGGCCGACCAGCCGACTGACGCCCCGCGGACAAGGCCAGCCGCTTCCTGCTCCCCAAGGCCGTTCCTGTACCCCAACTGCTCACACCCGGACATAAGGAGCCCAGGGGGTGGATTACAGCCTTCGGCGGTCCGGCAACGGGTGGCTAGGTTGCTGGCGACCGCACGTCGGCCGGACGGGGTCGGTCTTCCCGAGGAGTCCCATGTCGCTCGATGCCGCAGTCGCACCCCAGCCCGCCTCCCCGCACGTGCCCGCACGCTGGGCGGTCGAGACCGACCCCCGGCTCTACATCGGGCAACGCTCCTCGGACCCACAGCGTGACGTCGACCAGCTCTTGCGGTGGGCGGCGGCACTGCGCAGCGAGCAGCTGCGCGCAGTTTCGGGCACGACAGAGGTGGACTGGACCATGCCGTTGGCGGTACACGTCGGCGGCCGCGTAGTCACCGCTTCTGCAGCCCGCTCACGAAGCGGGGACCTGCCGGGCCGCTGGCAAGGCACGGCTTTCGAGCGGAGCCGGTAATGTGCTGTCACCGAACCCCAACATAGGTTATTTAACGGTCGGTTGAGCGGGTATCTACCACCGCACAGGCCGTTCAATCGTGTTGATGATCATGCTGTGGTGAGCAGGCTCTCGGGCTACGTTGCCCCCTGTGACCCCCTCCCCTCTGTCTGAAGCCCCCGACTCCCTGGCCTCACTCAGACTCGCCCTTTTCGGCTCCCGCGCGGAGCAGAACCACGGGCCCTGGAAAGACCTGTTCAGCTCCACCCTCTTCTCCTTCCAGGAGGGGCTGACGCACCAGGAACGCACCGAACTGTCCTATCAGCGGCTCCGCATCGTGAACGAGGCGATCGCCGATCCACGTGCTCTGGTCACCGACGCGAGCGCGCTGACGGCCCTGCACGAGTGGGTGGGAGCCGCCGACGCCGGTACGGGCACCATCGCCAGCATCCACTTCAACCTCTTCCTCGGAAGCCTGCTGGACCACGACCACGCTGACCGCGACCTCGGCCCGTACTTCCGGATGGAGCGGATCGGCACCTTCCTGTGCACCGAGCAGGCGCACGGCAACGACGCCCCCCAGTTGGAGACCACCGCGACCTTCGATCGGGCCACGGGCGGATTCGTGCTGACCACCCCGACGCGGGGGGCACGCAAGTGGATGCCCAACACGTCCTCGGCCGGCGGCCCGAAGGACGCTCTGGTGGCCGCACGCCTGATGATCGACGGGAAGAACGAGGGAGTCTTCCTCTTCCTGACCCCGCTGACCGACGCGAAGGGCCGTCACCTGCCGGGCGTGGAGGTGGAGTTGCTGCCCCAGACGGCCAGCAGCCCCGTCGACCACTGCGCCACCTCCTTCCACGGCGTGCGCCTGCCGCTCACCGCGTTACTCCAGGCCGACCACGGCCGGCTCAGCCCCGACGGGACGTTCACCAGCACCCTCGGCAGCCCCCGAAGGCGGTTCCTGCGCTCCATCGGCCGCGTCACCATGGGCAAGCTGTGCATGAGCGCCTCCAGCCTGGGGGTGACGCGGCACGCCCTGGCCGTCGCCGTGCGCCATGGCCACCAGCGGATCACCTCCGGGATGACCAAGAAACAGAGAGTGCCCTTGATGGCCCACCGGAGCCACCACGGGCCGCTGATCGAGGCCATGGCCACCACCTATGCGGCCACACTGCTGCACCGGGTCGCCGTGCGACGGTGGACCGAGGCCGTGGAGAGCGAGCGCGCCGACGCCGAGCGTCTGGTGGCCATCACCAAGGGATGGGTCACCTGGCAGGCCCGGCAGGTCATGACGCAATGCCGGGAGCGGTGCGGGGGACACGGGCTGGTCCTGGCGAACGGGATCGCCGGCCAACTGGCCGCCAACGAGGGCACCATCACCGCCGAGGGCGACAACCTCGTCATCTGGATCAAGGCCGCGGGGGAGATGCTGCTGGGCGGCTTCACCCCGCAACCCCCTGGTGAGAAAGCCCCTGTCACCCGGACGCTGCACGACCCCGTGCACCTGAACGACCTGCTGGCGGACCTGGAGCGCATACGGCACGGGCAGGCCCGCGCCCGGCTGCGCGCCCGTCGCGTCGGCTCACCCATGGACCGCTGGAACGGCGCCTCAGGCCCGGCCCTGTCCCTGGTCGACGCACACGTCCACTGGCTGGCTGCGCAGGAACTCCTCACCGAAGCCCCACAGGCCGACAACCCGCTGGCCGGCCGCCTTCTGCACGACCTGCATAGGCTGTTCGCCCTGCGCTACGTGACCGCGCACAGCGGCGAGCTGCTCGCGCACGAACGGCTGACCGCCGAGCAAGTCCGTGCGCTGCCCGATGCGGTGGAAGCCGCCATCGCGACCCTGGCCCCGCACACCCTGATCCTCAGCGAGGCCTTCGCCGTGCCCGGCGAGCTCCTGGACGACCACCCCATGCTGCGCCTCGACCCGCCGGTGCCCCTCGTCGCGTGACCCCGTCCACGCCGGCCTGCGGCGCGGGCGCGCAGGTCAGGCGTGGCTACGGCGACGCCATTTGGGACCACCGAGGCGTCTCGAAGCGGCCCCGATCTGTGAAGATCGTCTCCCGTGAAGGTGGCCTGGAATGGCTCCACTTGGCCCTTCTGGCTCGTCACTCAGGGGGCCAGTTGAGATCGTCGCGGTACAGGCTTCACAAACTGGGCCCTGGAGGCGCCTTGGTAGAGCCGGAAGAGCACGCCGCAGCCAAGCTCCGGGAGCTCCCCGGCAGCGGGCGGCGGTGCGCACTGCGCGCCGGAAGCTTGACGAACTCCTCCTCCCCCGATCGGTTGACAGTCGCTGCCGCGGGGCCCGCGTTGGCCATACTCGGTAGGAGGAACTGGTGTTGAGGGGGCGGCCGTTGCGCTTGAAGATCTATGTTGCCGAGGGAGACCTTGCCAGTCATCGACCGCTACCGGGCGACAAGGCGGCCAAAAGACTGTTCGCAAATGACGGGCCGTTCGCCGAGCCGGGTACAGAACGCTGGCGGGCCCTTGGCCGGCACGTTGACGGGATGATGATCGACGTTTCCGTGCCGGAGAGCGCGACGGTCGGCGCGCTCATGGATGCGGCCTTCGCCCAAGCGCGTGCAGCGACGGTCACACGCTGGCCGCCGCTGGAGATGTGGCTCGCCGATGCCGTGACCAGGGAGAAACTACCGGCCGACCAGCGAATCGCCGACCTCGACCTGGCCGAGGACGACCCGCTGGTGCTGTACGTCAAGCATCCTCCGGGGATGTACGCGCTCGCCCCCATCGAAGACTCGGCTGCGCTGATCCGCAGGCTTGAGCTCGCCGAGGGGGTGCTCCCCCCGGACGGTGGCCCGCGTCTGTGGGGCGTGTTGCTGTACACCGATGCCGACACGGAACTCGCGGCCTACGTCCGTACGCATTTCGACGATCTGAACGCCCTCTCCGGCCCGGCGACCCGGGTGTTCGTCGTCGAGCGGCCCACTGACTGGCGTACGGCCAAGAGGTACTGGCGGGGGCACCTGGAACCGGAGCTGTACCGGACGTTGTCCATGATGAGGTGGTTGAACTGGCGGCCCTACGACCGCCAAGGCGCGTACGAGATCGCCGACTTCATGGGGCTCGACCGCGCGCTCCTGCCGTGTCTGGTGTTCTTCCAGCCGACCGGAGGGTCACCGGCCGAGGCGGAGAAGGTCGTGTTCCGCATCGAGGACGTCTCGGTCGGCTCCTTCCGCTCTCTGTTCGGCGGTATCGCGACAGCTCTCGGCGCCATGCGCGACACATCTGTCACCAGCCTCCAGGCGGAGATGTGGGAAGAGGAGGCCATGGCTCACGAGCGGTATAAGGAATGGTTCGCCGAAATCCGGCGACAGGATCCCGAGTGGTGGCGCAAGCAGCCGCTGCCGGCCAGGCCCAAGCCATCGCCCCAGGCCGTACTGAGTATCCTCGCCACCACGGGACGGGCCGCCGACGCCGAGGCGTTCGCACGCGTACGCGCGGCGGCGGATGCTATCAAGGGCCGGTTGAGCACCGTGCAGTCGTCCAGCACGGATCACACCCATACGTTCATCAACTGCCGAGTCGTCGTCACATCAGGAGCAGCGGTGTCGGAGAACTTCTACTTCCAGGGCGAGAAGACCACGTTCATCAACCGCCCGAAGGACACGGTGGTTCGCGACTTCCAGAACACGTACGGGCCGAGCGCGGGCAGTGATGATCTGACCCGGCTCCTCGAACTGGTTCTGTCCAGCAGAACCTTGTCCGACGACCAGCGCGACGAGGCGGCCGGCACGGTACACGACCTGGCTCGCCTGACCAGCGAACCCGAACCGGACGTGCCCGCCGTCCGCACCCGCATGGACCGCCTCCGTGAGCTGATGGCCGGCAGCGCGGACATCGCGCAACCCGCGCTGGCCATCATCGCGTCGGTGGCAGCGCTCTTCGGGGGCTGAGCGAGGGTCAGGCCTCAAGCGGTGGCCGCGCTTCACCTGGCGCCGTCTGCTGCCGCGCCGCTAGGGCCGCTGACCAGCGTTGCGTCGGCGTGGTCTGGAGCGGGACAGCGCTGGGCGTACACACCACGCCACCTTCACCAGAACCTTGTCCGTCGCGCTGTATTGGCTGCGGCGTGCTCTTCCGGCTCCACCAAGGCGCCTCCGCGGGCCCAATTGGTGAAGCCTGTACCGCGACGATCTGAACTGGCCCCCTGAGTGACGAGCCAGAAGAACCAAGTGGAGCCATTCCAGGCCACCTTCACAGGAGGCGATCTTCACGGATCGGGGCCGCTTCGAGACGCCTCGGTGGTCCCAAATGACATCGCCGTAGCCAGGTCAGGCGTACATCCGGGCGTGCTGGAGGTAGGCGAAACTGTCGCCCACGCTCAGCACGGCCACCATGTCCTTGCCCAGCTTCTGGTAGGAGGCGTACTCCTCGCCGTTGAGGGTGATGCCGACCGCCGGCGCCTCGGGCCCGGTCGGGGTCGCCCGCCGCAGGGACTCGACCAGGTTGTAGGGGGCCTTGAGTTCGAGGACCTCCACCACCCGGCGGTAGCCGTCGAGGAGACGTTTGCGCTGGTTGTCCGCGGCGCGCTGGATGGCGAAGAGGGCGTTCGCCAGCGGGCCGTAGCCCGTCTGCTCCGCCTCGGCCAGCATGGTGTGGCAGGCCCGCAGGGTCTCCAGGTGGCGGGGACTTACTTCCACGGCGTACAGGCTGGTCAGCTGCCGGCCACGGGGGCTGTGCAGCAGGTATCCGCCCTGGTCCGGTGCTGCCCCGTCTTCCGGGAGATCCTTCCACTGGAGCACGGCGGGAAGTTGCCGGTGGATGTCGCTCCAGGCCTTGTGCGCGTCGCGGATGAGTTCGGCCTCTTCCACATACAGCTCCATGAGCGTGTAGTCGCGCAGGCTGGTCAGCAGAGGGCTTTCGATCTCGTTGAACCGGACCAGGAACTCCATGTCGTCCGGCACTAACACGTACATCGGTCGGTCTCCTCCCATCGACTGCGGTGGCCGGGCTTCCTAGGCGGCGGCCTCGAAAAGGACCGTCCAGACGCTGAGTCCGGCCGGTGTGTGTGACGCCATGAACCGCGCCGTGCCCGGCCCTCGCGTCCGGTGGCGCAGCGGCAGTTCTTCGTTGTCCAGGCCGACGAGCGACTCGGTGAGCTGCTGCAGCCGGGGATCGCGCTCCAGGTCCGCGCAGATCGTCTGCACCGCACGGTCGTCGGGGTAGCGGTGCTGGGCCAGCCGCAGCTCGGTCACCAGGCGCGCGACCCACTTCTCCCGGTCGACGAGGACTGCTTGGGCCTCCTCGGACCACAGGGCCCACCGCCAGAAGTTCGTCGGCGGCCTGCCCGTTGCGAACAGCTCCGCGAAGGCGCCGTTCGCCGCGACCAGGTGGCCGTCGGGCATGAGTGCGCACGCCATCTCGCTCTGTCCGCTGAGGACTTTGCGCCAGTGCGGGGAGGGCTGTTCCACCGGCAGCACCGGTTCGGCCCCGTACAGGTCCAGGTAGGCGATCCGCAGGTGGTACGGGCTGAATCTGAGCAGCTCGGTGATGCGCAGGAACAGCTCGGGCTGGGGCCGGAAGTCGTTGTTCTCGACCTTCGCGTAGACGCCGGCTCCGCCTCCGAGGAGGACATCCACGTCGACCTGTCGTAAGCCCGGGGAGCGCGGCCCGCCCCGTCGGCTCACCAGCGGGGGCAGCCCGGCATCCGGTCGCGTCAACCTGCCGCGGTAGTACCGCAGCAGCCACTGCCACACGTGCTCGTAGTCGTGCTCGGGCTTTCGGCTCCTCACTCGCTTCTCCCGTGCTGTCGAGCGTTGTTGATATGCGTTCGCAGTCAGACTGCGCCCGGCATGCGGGCCGTTGCTAACCGGCTCACCGGCCCTGACGATGGAACGCAAATCAAATCATGTGACTCACCTAGTTCGGAACGGTTCATGGACATCGCTCCGGACAGGTGTCACCTATGCATGCAATTGCAAAGATCACCCCACTTAGCGCATATGTTCTTTCCGCCCTGCTGGTGCCGGACGGAAGGCATCGCGTGATCGTCACTCTGCGTAGCAAAGTCAGGAGCTCAACCCGTGACCCTCATCCAGAATCCGGAGGGCGCCGACACCACGTCCGGCACCCCGGCGGCACTCAGGATCCACCGCCCCGAAGCGCGGCCACCGATGCCGCCCTCCGCCGTTGCAGGCGGATGCCCTTTCCAGCTGAAGGGATCAGTCCCCGGGTCCAGCAATGGTGTCGAGGGCCGCACCCTGCAGCACTACGGACCCGCCCCACTGGTCGAGCTGCCCGGCGGCGTTCAGGCCCGGGTCATCGTCGCCTACGACCTGGCACAGCGCCTGACCGCGGGCCGCGACGTCAGCCGTAACGCCGACCACTGGCCCGGCTTCCGGGACGGCAGCCTTGCCGTTGACGGCGTGCTCCGCCAGTGGGCCGGCCCCCGCAACGCACTCAACGCCGAGGGCGAGGAACACGCGCGGCTGCGCGCCCCGATCCAGGCCGGCCTCACGCCTCGCCGGGTACGGGAGATGACGCCGGTGATCGAGGCCATCGTCGAGGAGGCCCTCGAGGACCTGGAAGCTCTTGCGGACGCCTCCGGCGTCGTGGACCTGGTGCCCGCGTTCGCCCTGCGGATCCCGCAGCAGGTCATCACCCGCCTGATGGGCGTACCGTCCGCCCTCATGGGACAGTTCGGCCAGGCGGCAACGGGACTGTTCGACACCTCCGCAGGCCCGGCGGACATGCAGCGCTCCATGGACACCGTGCTGGAACTACTGGGAGAGATGGTGGCCGCCAGGCGTGACCACCTCGGGGACGACCTGGTGAGTGACCTGATCCGCGCCGCCGAGCAGACCGACAGCCCGCTGTCCGACGAGGACCTCCTGGCCCAGCTGATGCTGGTCGTCATCGCCGCCACCGAGACCACGGTGCACGCCATCGGCACCCTGATCGTGCACCTGCTGACGCATCCCGCGCAGCGCGCCCTCGTCCTCGGCGGGGAGGTCTCCTTGGACGACGCTCTGGAGGAGAGCCTGCGGCTACAGCCGCCGGCCGCCAGCGTTCCGCTGCGCTTCGCCGTCCGCGATTTCGAAGATGCCGAAAGCGGCCAGGTGTTCCGGAAGGGGGAACCGATCTTGATTCACGCCGCGGCCGCCGGGACAGACCCGGATGTCCACACCGCGCCCGGCGTCTACAACGTCCGCCGCCCGACCCGCCGCAAGCACCTCGCGTTCGGGCACGGACCGCACGTGTGCCCCGGCGCTCCGCTGGCCCGACGCGAAGTGGTCATCGCCGTCTCCCGCTGGCTGGAAGCCTTCCCCGACGCCCGCCTGGCAGTCGACGCCGCACGGCTGCCCCAGCCGCACTCCTTCATCGCCAACGGGTTCACGGAGATCCCCATCCGCCTGGCCTGACGCACCGCAGGGCGCGAAGCAAGGAGCGTCATCGTCGACCGCGCCCCCTTCGCGCCCTGCCGTTCAGTCCGTGGCAGCGGGCGTGTCTGCGGAACCGCGCTTCTCCTTCAACTGCCCCTGCACGGAGGTGTAGTAGGCGTCAGCATGCTGAGAGGTATGGACCAGCTCATGGCCGCGCCCGACGGAGACCTGCAACTTCGCCGCCGTCTCCGCGGTGGCCACGGCGTGAACCATCTGCTGGTTCAGCCGGTCAACCGCGACCGCGAGCTCGCCGTAATTCTCCCGGAAACGCAGGTCCAGGCCGACCCACGCGTCGACCCACAGCGCCGCCCAGTCGGCGGGCTCCAGCCCCGGCTGGAGTTCGCCCAAGTCCCGGGCGTCCTTCATCAGTTCAGCGATCACAGGGGTGTAGGTCCGCCACAGGTATCCGAAGAAGGGCTTGCCCTGCTCCGTCGCCAGGCGGTTCGCGGCCCTGATCACCGTCACATGCGGCGTCAACACCGCCAGAAGGATCGACGCGTCGACAACGCTCTGCAGACGAGGCGTGCCCAGCGTGATCGAATCCATGATCAGCGACTCTTGGACCACGCTGTAGGCGAGCTCGTCCTTGTCCCGCCACAGGTTGTACAGGGAGCCCCGGGAGAGGCTGCCCGCCCTCTCCAGGATCTGGTCCACCGTCGTCTTGGCGAAGCCCTGCTCGTCGAACAGCTCCGCGGCAGCTTTGAAGATCGCGTCGTACTTCGCCCGAGCTCGCGCCTGAACTGGCTGCCGTGCCACCGTGCCTCCTGAAATCCAAACCGGTCACTGCCCGGCGCCGGACACCAAGGGGCCCGGACCGACGCAGACCACTCACCGCGAGTGCTGGTCTTCTGTGTGCGGACAGTAAGCGATGAGGTTAGTCGCATTATCACTGCGCCCACTACGCCGACGTTGATTCTTTCGCACCGCACATGGTTGAGTCCCTGTAACCAAACCAGGTGTCCGACCTTGTTTTTGCGGGTTGGGCGGGCGGCGAACGTCTCCGAGACTCACGCAATCCAGGGCGTGTGAGCCCGGACACCCCGCGGGCCGCGAGGCCCGAGCGCCGCACATCTGGATGGCTGGCAGGGACATGCCTCTCCTGTTGTCGCGGGAGAGGCACGCCCCGGCCCTCGACCCGTGTCGAGTCAGCTCCGTCAACAACTGAATGTGGCCGTGTCCTGTTGTCGCAGAACACGGCCACCAGTGGCGGCTCGCGAGA
This sequence comes from Streptomyces doebereineriae, assembly GCF_031845645.1. Taxonomy (NCBI): domain Bacteria; kingdom Bacillati; phylum Actinomycetota; class Actinomycetes; order Kitasatosporales; family Streptomycetaceae; genus Streptomyces; species Streptomyces doebereineriae. The sequence continues at coordinate 43,086 of NZ_JAVREZ010000015.1, read as the reverse complement.
GCCGCCCGCACCCAGAGCTCGAATCCATGAACCCGCTGGGGTGCCACAGCAGGCGTGTTGTCGCACGCCTCGCACCAGGATAGCCGCACCGGTCCTGCTCACAGCAGGACTGGGCGCAACCTCCTGGGCTGGAGCCCCAGCACCCTCAACAGGAGGTTGCTGTGCGCCATCCCTTGACGCACCACCGCGTGACCCGCCGCGCAGGATCAGGACTCCTCGCCGTCGCAGCCGTAGCCGGCACCGCGACGATGCTGTCCGCCGCCCCGGCATCCGCCCTGAGCTGGCACTGCTCCAAGGGCTCCCACACCATCGACACGGCCAACTACGCGGGACCGTGGCCTGACAACTGGAAGGTCACCGTCAAGAACTGCTCCGCACGCAGCGGCGCCTACGTCTACGGCAAGGCCACCATCAAGTGGGATGGGCCGACGTTCAACAACACCCACCCCAACATCTTCGACGGCGCCAAGTACCGCCTGGTGGTGAAGAAGTCGGTGCGCGGCACCGACCCGACCGTGGCGAAGAAGGACTTCAACCTCGAGGGGAAGCTGGAGACCAGCGCCAACTCCGGCTCGTACACGACCGGCACGATCAAGGCCAAGGTCAACTCCACCAAGGCGTACGCCGACGGCACGCTCCTCCTGGACTGGCACCAGTGCTGCGGCGGCTACAAGTCGTGGGGCTTCCCCGCCTCGCCGAATACCTGAGCAGCCATGACTGCGGCTGCCCCGCCCGGCGGTCCAACCGGCCATCCGGCTCGGCTCTTGGGATCACCGCACCTTCCGTGAACCCAACAGCCGCGGGTCGGCCCGTCTTCCCCCGGGCGGCGCAGGCCCATCGGCAAGGGCCCGGCCGCACGGCCGGACCCTTGCCGGCCCGGAGAGCCACTTCCTCGTCATGCCCGGATCGCCACAGCTGCCCAACCAGGTCTGGCCGACCCGAGAGGCCGTTATGCGCACTTCTCCTCCCTCCTGGTCCGCTGCCCGTCTGGACTACGCCCTCGCGACCAGCCGCGAAGAGCAGCGTGCCCCGCTCGCCATCTACCTGCCCGTCAACTACCCGAACCGCGCGGCCAGCCGCGAGGCACTGCTGCGCGCCGCCGAGCACGCCGACGTGCTGGAGCTCGGCGTCCCGCACCACAGCTGCCCGATGGACGGCCCGGTGATCCGGCAGGCCGCCACGCAGGCCCTCGCCGGCTCGGACGGCTTCCAGATGCGCGACCTGTTCGCAGCCGCCGTCGAGTTGACCGCCCGCACCAGAACTGCCCTGGTGGCCATGTCGTATTGGGAGCCGATCCGCTCCTACGGCGCCACGGCTTTCACACGCGAGCTGGCCGCCGCCGGCGGGGCAGGGGTGCTCGTACCCGACCTCCCCCCGCACGCAGCGCCCCTGTGGCGCGAGACCGCCGCCGAGGCCGGGCTGTACACGGTGGCCCTGGCCCCGCGGCACGCATCCTCCGCCCGTCTCGCCGAGCTCGGCGAGACGACCACCGGCATGCTCTACGCCCCCGCGACCCCGGGTCTGACCGGCACCCGGCTCCCCCTCAGCCCGCATCTGCCGCGCCTGGTACGCCGTCTGCGCGAGGCCACCGGCCTACCGGTCGCCACCGGAGTCGGCATCAGCTCACCCCAGCAGGCCGCCCAAGTGTCGTGCTTCTCGGACGCCGTGGTGATCGGCTCCGCCGTCATCCGCCGCATGCAGACCGAACCCGACGCCCCGGCAACGGCCGCCGCAGCCGCATGCCGCGACTTCGCCCAGGCCGTGCGCCAGGCCCGCCGGCCCGCGGCCTGACCCCCACCTCCTCGAAGCGACTCGGAGATCCCTTAGTGAGCCTCCCTCACCAGCCGCGCACCAACCTCGACGTCGGCTTCGTCGCCCAGTACACGCTCCCGGACTGGTACGCGAACAACACTCCGCAGTGCACCGACGCCACGCCCGCCGTCGCCTGGCACAGCGTCGACAACCCCGCACTCGATCTCACCACCCGGTGCCGCATGTGTGCCGCAGCCGAGGTCGCCGCGGTCACCGTGCGCTCCCACCAGGGCCTGCTGGTGTGGATGCGCTGGCAGGCTATCGACGGCCCCTTCTGCGGACCCTGCGGCACCGCCCTCATCCGCAAACTCACGGTCCGAACGCTGTGCCTGGGCTGGTGGAACCCCCTGTCGCTGGCCGCCGCGGCCCCCGCCGCGCTGGTCGCCAACGCGGCCGCCTATCGCCGACTGCGTCGTCTGCCACCGCCCGTCCCGCTGCCCGGCCGACCCCGGCCAGACCCCGGCAAGCCAGTCCTCCAGCGGCCTCTGGCCTACGTCGTCCTCATCCCCTTGGCCGGAGTGATCTGGCTCCTCAGCACGGCGCTGGCCTCGCTCGCCTGATGCGCCAGCCCCCAGCGCGCGCCCCTCCGCAGACCGGCGAGCACCTCCCAGACCCCTGTCACCAGCAAAGAGAACTCACAGAGCAGAAGCGAGTAGCTCTGCCCCAGCCTCGCTCCAGTCGAGGCAGAACGTGGTGTCGGCCTGGCTTGCGCGTCGCGCACGAATGGGCGGTGCCCATCTCGCTGATCCGGATCACCACCGAGATTCTCCGGCGTGCTGACCAGGCCGCGGCCGACCCCGCGCCGGGGGCTTCTTTCACCCAACCAATCTCCGAAGGAAAACAACGCATGCCACTTCGTCGGCGAATAGCAACTTTTGCCCTGTCTGTCAGTCTCCTCACCGGTGCCGCCGTAGCCCTCGCGCCCAGCGCGTCGGCCGTGGGCTCCTCCGCCTGCACCGTCAACTTCCCCGACGACAACGGGACTGTCTCCACGAACGGCGTCAACTACCGCTCGGGTCCCGGGACGAGCTATTCGTCCAAGGGCCTGGTCTACAAGGGCGACCGAGTCCGCGAGTACTGCCTCACGTCGAGGGGCGGCAAGCTCTGGTACTACACCAAGCTGCTGAAGAAGTCGCAGGGCGGCTTGCCCGCGGGCACGTACGGCTGGCTCCGGGCGGACATGTTCATCGACGACTGAGCTCGTGACATCGCATCGCGCATAGCGGACGCGGCCGCAAGGCGGGTGCCCTCACGTGTTAAGGCCAGCCGGAGATCTGACCCGCTCAGTGGCCCGAGGGCCAGAGCGGATGCCGCATCGCCTGATCCGCCTGCCTCTGGCGTGGGCCCCGACGGAGTCAACCGGTCGGGGCCCGCATCCGTTTCCCGACCCGCCGCTCGCCTCCCGGCGCGACCGCGCGAGGCCCCACACTCTCCGAACACGCCTCTGCGCATCAGGGCAGTCGAAACAGTGTTCCATTTATGCAGGGTGACGGGTTATCGTCGCGTTCTGAGAGATCTTGTACGGAGGCGCCCCGGATGGAGAACCCTGCACGGCGAGGCCGGCCCCCGGGCATCCGGACGGCCGAGGGGGAGCTGACGGACCGGCAGGCAGCGATCGTCCGCTGCATCACCGAGGCGGTTCTGCGGCAGGGCTACCCGCCGTCGATGCGGGAGATCGGCCATGCCGTGGAGCTCGCCAGTACATCCTCGGTCGCCTACCAACTGACGGCCCTCGAGGGCAAGGGCGTCCTTTACCGCGACCCACACACCCCCCGCGCCTACCGCGTGCGACCGTCGTGGGCACCGGACCTGGGAAGCCGGGGCGTGGTCCCTGTCGACGTGCCGCTCGTCGGCCGGATCGCGGCCGGGGCGCCCCTGCTGGCCGAGGAGATGGTCGAGGACGTCTACTCGCTGCCCCGGCAGGTCGTGGGCGAGGGTGACCTGTTCGCCCTGACAGTGTCCGGCGACTCCATGATCGACGCGGCGATCTGTGACGGCGATGTCGTGACCGTACGGCGGCAAGACAGCGCCGACCACGGCGACATCGTCGCCGCGCTCCTGGACGACGAGGCCACGGTGAAAGTGTTGAGGCGGCAGAACGAGCAGGTGTGGCTGATGCCGCGCAACCCGTCCTTCGAACCCATCCCCGGCGACGACGTACGCATCCTCGGCAAAGTCGTCGGCGTCCTGCGCGTGCTGTAGACCCGGGTCGCACGGTTGCCCAGCCCTGCGGGGGTGCGAGAGTGGCGGTATGTGTGGTCGATACGCATCCACTCGTAGCCCGCAGGAGTTGGCGCCGCTCTTCCAGGTGCCCGACGTCCCCGCGAAGGAGACGCTCGCGCCGAACTGGAACGTCGCCCCAACCAACGACGTGTGGGCAGTCCTCGAGCGCGCTCCCCGCGACAAGGACGACATTGCGGCAGTGCAGCGGGAACTGCGGCCGCTGCGCTGGGGCCTGGTCCCGTCGTGGGCGAAGGACGTGAAGATCGGCGCCCGGATGATCAACGCGCGGGTCGAGACGGTGCACGAAAAGCCCGCCTACCGCCGCGCCTTCGCGCGGCGCCGCTGCCTGTTGCCCGCCGACGGCTTCTACGAGTGGGAACAGATCAAGGACCCGGCCACCGGCAAGCCCCGCAAGCAGCCGTACTTCATCCACCCCCAGGACGAGCAAGTGATGGCCCTGGCCGGTCTGTACGAGTACTGGCGCGACCCGGCCGTGAAGCAGGACGACGACCCAGCCGCCTGGCTGATGACCTGCACCATCATCACCACCGAAGCCACCGACGTGGCCGGCCGGGTGCACCCCCGCATGCCGCTCGCCCTCACCCCCGACCACTACGACGCCTGGCTCGACCCCACCCACCAGGACCCTGACGAGCTGCGGGCGCTGCTCGACCAGCCGGCCGAAGGCCACCTGAAGGCCCGGCCCGTCTCCACCGCCGTCAACAACGTCCGCAACAACGGGCCCCAGCTCCTCGACGAACACCCCGCGTGACACCTGCCGGCCCTTGCGCGCCGCGGTTCAGGCGAGTTCGCGCCGATAACGAGCGCGGTGGAGGCGGGTGTGGCACCGTGGACGCAGGCTGGCTCCGTCGCTTTCCCCCGTAGCGACGGAGCCAGCCTCACTCTCCGCTCCCGCGCGCCCGCCCCGGTGAGAAGCCTTCCTCGGACACCTGGCGCAGGTCGGCGTACATCCGCAGCCGCACACCTGGCTGTCCGGCATCCCGGGTGGTGGGCTCGGCGGCCGTCGTTGCCCAGATGCGGGCGATCGCCGCATGGAAGGCGAGAACGGTGGCATCGTCGAGACCTGCCACGTCGATGACGAGCAGGCCCGGTTCGGACAGGTGAGCTTCTCGGATCGGGTCCATATCTGTCAGTACGTGCTCGGAACGGCGGAGGTTGTGCGCCGAGCGCGGATTCACCCGACCGGGGCTCTGTCAGTGGCAGCATCTACCGTCAGGGCATGACCAGTTCGCCGAACTCCCCTGACCAAGCATGGGTGTTACAGGTCACCATCTGGGCGGCGTCAGCCGCCGATCCGCAATGGAAAGCGCAGCTGAACCGGCTCCGCACGATCGCATCGTTCCACGACACCACGAAGACCTGGCAGGCGCGCCTTGGCGCCCTCGATCTGGAGGGACTGAACGTGCTGCAGGCTCTCCTCGCCGCCGCCAGCGCCCATGGCACCCAGGTGCGTCTTGAACCTGCGCCCGTTCCAGAGGGCTGGGCAGGCCCCGTCTTCACGAGGGGGCCGGACGTGGCCGCTCTACTGGAGGCACAGGCCGACCACGGTCGGCCGCTCGGTCAGCTGCCTCTGCCCTGAGGAGACCGCGCCGGATGAGGACTTCGAGCAAGGAGCGCTGAAGATTCAGGACGGATATCGGGACCTGCGCGTCCCTGACCCTATGAAGTGGTCCGGCTCCCCGAGAAAGGTCATAGCGGCCGATGGTGACAGCCCTCCGTCCGAGTCGGACGCACTGGGCCGGGCCCCATCCCACGCCCACCGTCAGGCGAGGGGTGCGTCGGCTGCGCCGCTTCGGGGGTACAGCCAGGGGAACGCGGTGGTGATCCAGCCGAGGACCCCGTAGAGCACCAGGGCCACCCACCAGCTGCCCAGGGCGGCGGAGGAGCCGAGCACGCCACCGACGGCTTGGACTGCCGCCGCGATCACGCCCGCGCCCGCCGCGCAGGCCGCCAGGGCTTTGGGGCGGACCGACCCCACCTGGAGCAGTAGGGCCGCAGCCAGGGCGTAGGCGAGGCCGACGGTCACGGAGCGGGCGGGCGTGCCGAGGTCAGGGGTGCGCAGGCCGTGGCAGGTGGCGAACGCGAAGGCCGCGGCAGGCGCCAGGAACGCGGCGACCCGCACGGGCCACCGCACGGCTGCTGGCCCACGCAGCCGGCACGCCGCGGCCACGAGGGCAGCCGTGGCGAAGAGGCAGAGGGGGACGTGGGCCGGCATGGAACTCCAGCGGCCCGCGCCGAAGGCCGCCCCGGTCCACATCAGGGCCACCGCCGCGAAGGCCGTGGCCGGTGCGAGGATGGACAGCAGGGGCATGGTGACAAGCAGGGGCTTCAGCAAGGCCAGCGCATTCCGGGCGACACGGGCCCGTCCTCTGCCGGACGGCTGGATCGCGGGCCAGGCGAGGAGCCCGGCCCGCAGGGCGGCCCGGCGCGGATCGCGGGCCCTGACCAGCTCGGAGACTTTCTCCGCGCCGATGGCCCGGAAGTCGTCCAGGGCCTGGGCGAAGGCCTCGTCGGGCAGGGGTGAGGGGTCAGGCGGAAGGGCGGGCAGGTTGATGCTCTCGGCCTGCAGGTGGGCGATCATCGGCAGTTCCTCGTCGAGGATCTCGCGCTGACGCACGGCAGTGAGCACGCCCCGCACCCGGTCCCAGCGAGGCACGTCGGGGTTCTCGGCCAGGTCGTTGGCCCACAGCAGTGCGAAGGGCGAGCCGGGTGGCATGGCGGCCGCCACCTGCACGCCCAGGGCGGTGTCGTCTGCCGCCGCGCCGAACCGGGCCGCGAGCCGCTCATCGGTGGCGACTACGGAGATGAGGGAGGAGGCCGCGTCGAGGCGGCCCCAGGTCCAGTCACTGATCCGCCAGCGGGCGCTGAGGAAAGCGGCGAAGTTGCTGAGCTGGTTGCCGCTCAGCTTGGCAGCGACGAGGTCCTGGGGAGTGAGCGGCGCGCCCGCCCCGAACACCTCGCGGGTGGCCCAGCTGGCGTTGGCGGCCGAGATGGTGTGGAAGGACAGGTCGTTCGCCTCGGCGAGCGGGTCCGGGCGCAGCGGCCCGGTCAGCACCTCGGCGGCGGTGAGCGCCTCCGGCATGCCCGGGCCGGCTCCGGCCGGTGCCGTGGCGGCTTGACGAAAGGCCAGGTAGGCGTCGTCGGGGCCGGGGCCCAGACTCAGGCCGATGGAGCAGCCGAGGGCGGCGAGGTGGTCCCACCACGGGGCGTACGGGTTCTCGAGCGCCTCCGGGTCGGCGCCGGGGACGCCCAGGTCCGCGCCGGGGCCGGCGACGGCCGCGGCCAGCAGCGCCGACCAGTCCTGCCAGGCCTCCGGCGCCGCGTCCCAGGCCGGGAGAGCGGGTGTCAGCAACTGCAGCAGGCGTGTGGCGTCCCGGTGCGCGGAGCAGGCGTTCTCGGGGAGCGCGCCGCCGGCGAGGGCGTCCGCATAGCAGCGCAGCAGCAGCCGGTCCCGGGCGGCGATCAGCGTGGCGACCGCGGAACGGTATGTGTGCAGCCTCCGGCGGCAGGCGGCGGACGTTGCCGCAGGAGGCGGCGCCGAGCTGCCCTCGCGGGCCCGGACCCAGTCCAGGAGCAGCCGTACGGCCCGGGCCAGGGCGAGCGGGGAGGCGTGCGGGGTGGGCAGCAGCGTGCCGTAGCCCAAGCGCAGCTGGGTGAAAAGCTCCACCGACCCCGGCCCGGCACTCTCGTCCAGGGCCCTCAGCGGGCCCGGCCCGGACGGCAGCGGCAGCGCGTCGGGGCCGGTCACCTCCGCCGGGTCCTCCAGCAACCGCACCAGCCGCCCGGCCTCCGCCAGACCGACGGTCCGCAGGTACGAGCCCAGCCCCGAAGTTCCGGCCTGGATCAGGCCGATCAGGCTGCGCGGCAGCACCCCCGCAACCGCCTCCGGCTGCTGGGCAGCTGCGGCGGCGCGCAGTTCGAGGGCGTCGTCGCGCAGGGACTCCGAACCCGATTTCACGGCGAAGGAGGCGGCGGCGGTTCGCACCAGCCGGGTGACGCGCTCGTCGGTGCCCCTCTCCGGCTTCGGCGGGAAGGGCGGGACAGGCTGCAGGAAGAGCAGCCACCGGTCGGCAGGGCGTTCGACGGGTGCTCCGCCGACGGCGCGGACAGCCCAGGCGACAGGGATATTGTCCAGCAGACCGCCGTCAATCATCTCGGTGCAACCGCCGAGGTTGTCGTCCGGGTACCCGGTCTCGCTGCTCACCCCGCGCATGTTCACGCGGGGCGGGGCATCGGGCGGGGGCGGTTCGTTGCCCACGTACATCCGGGCCGGTTCGAAGGCGCCCGGGAAGGACGACGACGTCCGGGCGGCGTATGCGAGCCGGTCCAGGGCCAGTTCCCGGGCCAGTAGGTCGGCGGGGAAGTCGGTCAGGCCTGGGCGGTGGCGAAAGCGGAAGTAGGCGTGGGAACGGCCCACGAGCAGCAGCTGACCGAGGTTCGGCCGCACCCAGTCCCGGCGGGGGCGCAGCCGGGTCGCGGTGAGGATCAGTCGCAGCGAGCGGGCGGGGTGCCAGCCGGGGTCGGGGGGCTGTGCGAGGAGGTCATCGAGTGCGGCGCGCAGCTGGCCGTAGAACACCTTGTCGCCCCGCATCAGGGAGCTGGGCGGCGTGTGTAAGGGGGTCGAGTGGTTGAGTAGCCCTTCGAGGTCGCCGAGCTCCAGCCACAGCCGGCGTACATCGGGGCCGAAGGGCATGCCGTAGACGAGGTGGCAGGCGAGCAGCACCCCGTTGAGGCCGCCGGCGCTGGTCCCGGCGAGGACGTCGATGTCGACGTCCTCGTACTCGCACTGTTCGAGGACGGCGCTGTAGACGGCGGTGGTGGGGTCGCCCTCCCCGGGGCTGCTGGGAGCCGCAGCCCGTAGGCGGGCCAGTTCGCAGCAGGCTCCGCCCATCCAAACGGCCAGACTGACCCCGCCCCGCATGGCGACGGCCAGCCGCAGTTCCTTGTTGCGGCGGCCTTCCGAAGGAGTACTCATCCCCTCATCGTGAACCGGCCCTCGGTCCCTCGCACTTCGGCCGCTACCGGGAGGCGAGGTTGCCAGGATTCAGCCGTGCGCGGCATAGCGGGCTAGCCGGCCCAGCCCACGTCGTACACCTGGATCCCATCCGCGTAGGCGGCCTTCCGGGCTGACGGCGCCACGTTGGCCTCGCGGGCATCCTGCCGTACATCGGCGGGCCGCGGCAGCCGGGCAGCTGCCCTCATCGGCGTTGGCCGTTCTTAGGGGCGGAAGGCGACGAGGTGATCGCGAGAGCGGCGGGATAGATCACGTTGTGCCCGTATCGAGCCCGCGCGCGATCGGCGACGGCTTCGATCGCGAAGGGTTTGTCGTCCCCCGCATCGAGGGTGAGCTGCCGGGTGGCCCGGGCGGCGGGCCGAAGCGCGTCGGCGCGCAGCGCGATGCAGCGCACTCGGGCGCGCTGGAGCCCGAGGGATTCGTACACCGCGTACGCGGTCCGGGCCAGAAGGAGGGTGTGCTGGGTGGCTTCGGGCAGGGTGCGGCTGCGGCGGGTGGCGCTGCCGTCGGCGTAGCGGACCGTCAAGGTCACGCCGGTGGCGATCTGGTCGGTGGCGCGCAGGCGGGCACCGAGGTCGTCGGCGAGGGCGAGGAGGGTGCGCCGGTGGGCGGCCGGGTCGAGTTCGTCCCGGGCAAAGCGGTGTTCCGTGCTGAGGCTCGCCGGAGCCGGGGTGGGATCGACGACCTGGGTGTCGCGGCCGTGGGCGTGCTCGTGGAGGGCGCGGCCAGCGCGGGCGCCAAGGAGGCGCTGCAGGGTGTGCTGGGGGACGTCGGCGACGTCGCCGACGGTGTGCAGGCCGTACTCGCCCAGCAGCGTCGCGGTCTTCCCGCCGACGCCGGGCAATTCCCGTACGGGCCGGGGCCGCAGGAAGGCTGAGATCGCTTCGGGGGAGTCGTCGATGACGGTGCGCCGCCCGAAGGGGGTGAGGGCGCAGGCCATGGTGGCGAGCATCGGGGTGCCGGCCACGCCCGCCGCGCTGCGCACCCCGAAGAGGGCGAGTGCGCGGAGCTGGACGAGTTCGGTGATGCCGCGGGCATCGCGCTGCCACCAGCGCGTTGCCCCGGTGAGGTCGAGGAGGGCACCGCCCTCGAGCATCTGTACGCGCGGCGTGAAGTCCTCCAGCAAGCGGCGCAGCCGTTCCGGGAGTTCGACGTCGGCATCGGGCGGCAGGTCGAAGGAGAGACGGAGGATGCTGCGGCTCATGATCACCCTGCGCTTCCCTGGCTTCGGTGCCCGAGCCGTTTCAGGTCCGCGGAGCGGGTGCCGGCGGGCTGGAGATCGGCATAGGGGTGGAGCCGGGCCCCGGCCGTGCCGTCGGCGAGCGTGCGCTGGGGTGGGGCCGGCTGTGCGGGGGTGGGGGCCGGGCCGGTGCGGCCGAGGAGGTCGAGGGCGGCCTGGGGGCCGTGGTCGCGGCGGGCGGCGGCCACCTCGTCCAGGTCCCAGGCCATTTCGCCGACGACCGTGCGGCGCGGGCCGCGGGCGGTGACGGTGCCGCGTACGAGCAGCAGTCCGGAGTGGAACACGGTGTGTGCGACGTTTTCGTGGGAGTCCTCGAAGAAGGCGATGTCGACCAGGCCGGAGCCGTCCTCCAGGGTGCAGAAGATGACGCGCTTGCCGGACGGGATCGGCGGCGTCTGTGTGGAGGCCCGTACCCCGGCGACCAGGACCTTCTGTCCGGGCACCAGAGCGCGCAAGTGGGCGGCGTCGGTCGCGCCGAGCTCGCGCAGCAGCCGGTGGTGGTGCTCCATCAGATGCCGGCTCACATCGATGGAGAGGGTGTCGAGTTCGGCGCCGAGCTGGTCGCGACTGGTCATCTCCGGCAGCCCGCTCGGGGCTGCGGTCACCAGTTCGCCCCCCAGCGGCAGCTGCCCGTCGGTGGCGGTGCGGTTGCGGGACTGCCGGTGCAGTTCGGTGGCCTGCAGCAGCAGGTCCCGCCGGGTCAGGCCGGGGGAGAGGGCATCGAAGGCGCCGATGCGGATCAGACGCTGCGCCAGCGGCAGGGACGGGCGGGCCGGCAGCCACACATCCTGCAGGCCGGTGTAAGGCTGACCGGCCACCAGACGCGCGGTCTCCGCCTCACTGATGCCCTTGATAGTGGAGAACGCCAGGCGCACCCCCCAGCCCTTTCCGGTCTGCTCCACACTGTGCTGCCCGCGGGAATGGTTGACGTCGACGGGCAGCACCGGCACGCCGTGGCGGCGGGCGTCGGCGACGATGACCCGGCGCGGCCACATCCCCGGATCGTGCTCCAGCAGCCCCGCATACAAGTACGCCGGGAAGTGCGCCTTCAGATACGCGGACTGCAGAGCGGGGACGGCGAAGGCCACCGCGTGCGCGCGGCAGAAGCCGTACGCGCCGAAAGAGGACACGGTCTCCCACACCTCGTCCAGCACGTCCTTGGCGTAGCCGCGCTCCCCGGCCGTACGACGGAACCAGCCCTCGACCCTCGGCAGCCGGTCGACGTCGGCCAGGGCGCGGCGGGCGACGTCGCCGGCGGCCCGGTCGCAGCCGGTCATCCGGGACAAGATGGCGATGATCTGCTCATGCCAGATCACCACGCCGTATGTATCGGACAAGATCGGCTCCAAGTCCGGGTGCGCGTACCTCGGCGCCGCACCGTGGCGAGCCGCAATGAAGAGAGCCGGCATGCCGCCACTGACCGGGCCAGGCCTGAAGAGGCTGATATCCGCGACGACGTCCTGCATGTGCCGCGGCTGCAGACGGCCCACCAAATCCTGCTGACCAGGACTTTCGAGCTGGAAGAGGCCGACGGTGTCCGAGGCGCGGATCATCTCGAAGGCCCGCTGGTCATTCAGGCTGACGTGATCGGGATTGTCCAGATCGAGCGCGCGTCCGGTCGTGCGGCGGATCTCGGCGACCGCGTACGCCATCGCAGACTGCATGCGCACGCCCAGCACGTCGAGCTTCAGAAGACCGAGATCCTCGACGTCCTCCTTGTCAGCCATGACCATCGGGTAGCCGGCCGGGGTCGGCTGCACCGGAAGCCGGTCCAGCAGCGCCGCGTTCGACAGGATCACCCCGCACGGGTGCATCGCGTAGCCGCGCGGCAGCGCATCCAGGCCCTCGGCGAGCTCCCACAGCGGCCCGAACTTCTCTGCCTGTGCGGCGAGTTGTCGCAGCTCCGGCAACTCGGCCAGGGCGCCGCGGATGTCCCGGGCCCGGATGTGCGGGAAGCTCTTGGCGATATCGCCGATGACCTGCGGCGGGATCCCGAGAGCAAGGCCGGTGTCGCGCACGGCGTGACGGGCGCGGTAGGTCTCGGGCATGCCGGTGACCGCGGTCCGCTCCTTCCCGAACCGTTCGATGATCGCGTCGTACACCTCCAGGCGCCGCTCGGACTCCACGTCGAGGTCGATGTCCGGCAGCGACGTTCGGCGCTCTGAGAGGAAGCGTTCGAAGAGGAGCCGGTGTTCGAGCGGGTTGGCCGTGGCGACGAACAGCGCGTGGTTGACCATGGAGCCGGCGCCGGAGCCTCGCGCGGCGACCCGGATCCCCAGCGCCCGGGTGTCCGCGACGACTTGGGCCACGGCCAGGAAGTACCCCTCAAAGCCCAGCCGGCCGATCACCTCCAGCTCGTAGTCGAGCTGCCGCATCGCAGGCTCGTCCGTGTCTAGTCCCCGGGCGGCCATCCCGGCCTCACACCGCTGCCTCAGCAGCCGCATGGCCGAACCTCGCTCGGGACCCGCGCCCACGACGGACGGTTCGGGGAAGTGGGGACGTCCGAGCCCGAGATCGGCCGGCGTGAGGGTGCAGGACTGGCCTGTGGCCTCGGTCTCGGCCAGCAGGCGGACGGTCCGCGCGGGGTCGTCACCGACGGCCTGGGCGATCCGCTCGGCGGCCGCCGCCATGACATCGACACCCTTCAGCCAGCGCTGCCCGCCGTCCAAGTGCCGACGGTCGACGGGCCGCAGCAGCCGGGCCGCGTCGAGCACGTCGGCCAGCCGGTGCTGGTCGGGATCGGCGTAGCGGACCGCGTTCGACAGCACCGCAGGCACACCGAGCTGGTCGGCCAGGCCCACAGTGCGCGCGGCCAGCCGCAGCGAGCCCGCGCCGGTGCCCTGCCGGCCCAGGTGCACGGCCTCCAGCCGCAGCCGCTCTCCGGCCAGCTCCCGCCATGGCACCAGCAGCTGCTCGGCCACGTCCGGACGGCCGGCGGACAGGGCCCGCACCGGCTCGGAGGCCGGGCCGAGCAGCACCACCAGATCGTCATCGGCGTACGCGCGCAAGGTCGCCCACGACACGACTGGCGCCGTGCCGTCGGCCACGGCGTGTGCGGCGGACACCAGGCGGCACAACCGTGCCCATCCGGCCGCGTTTTGCGCGAGCAGGGTGATCCGCAGCGGCGGTTCGATCACGTGCGCGCCGCCGCGCGCGGGCGTACGCGGGCGTCCGGCAGCAGGGTCGGGCGAGTTGAGCGGGGCGACAGCGACGTCGACGCCGAAAACGGGGCGGATTCCGGCGGCCGCAGCGGCGGTGGCGAAGCGGACCGTGCCCGCGACGGTATCCCGGTCGGTCAGTGCGAGCGTCGTCATCCCGCGCTCGGCAGCGCGCTGGACCAGAGCGCCGGGGAGCGATGCGCCGTAGCGGGCTGAATAGCCGGAGGCGACGTGCAGATGAGTAAATCCATTGCTGCGCACCTCCTGCCTCTCGTTCGCCCCTCCCCTGACGCGTGTCCCTCCAGGTCTCCACCATAACCGAAAACCGAAAACTTGTTCGAATGTGTGGCGTGGCGTTCTCCACGTGTCGCCCGGGTGGCGCCGGATCCGCGCTCACCTTCCGGGGTCTTCCCTGCCTGCCGGGGCTCCGGTGAGCGTGGGGGCGGGGTCCAGGGCGAGATGATCTGCACGCGACAAGTCAAGCACTCTGTGTCATCATCGAACACACAGAGTGATGTTCGTTAAGGGAGTCGCCATGCCTATGCTGCTCATCAAGGGCTCGTTCAAGGTGTCGGAGAAGGCCAAGCCGGACGGCGACACCATCTCGTTCATCCCGGACAACGTGGCCGACTGGAAGCTCGTCCCCGGGTGCAAACCGATCCTGCCCGCCGCCGACGGCCACGCCAACATCCGGCTCGAAGGCATCGACGCGCTGGAGACCCACTACGCGGGCAGCTACGGACCGGACCAGCACCAGCCGATCGACCTCGCCCACCAGGCCGCGGACGAACTGCTGACGTTCCTCGGCTTCACCAGCATCGTCCGTAAGCCGGACGAGACCGTCACCCTCACCCCCGCCAGCGTGCCCGGCTTCATCCTCACCCGAGGCTCCGACGTCTACGGCCGCTGCGTGGCCCTGGTCGGCCGGGGCACCCCGCCCGGGTGCAGCGGCTACGAGATCAACGTCAGTGATGCCCTGCTGAAGAAGACCGCCAACCACCACCTGCTCGAGCTCGGCCTGGCCTACCCGACCTTCTACACCGGCTTTCCCGTCTCCCTGCGCAACGTCCTCGCCACCGCCGCCCAGCAGGCCCGCCTCTCCACACCGCCGCTGGGCGTGTGGGCCAAGGACGTCACGCAGTCCGGAGTGAAGATCACCGGAATGGCCTCGCTCACGGCCGACGACGGAGCGGTCATCCTCCCGAAGTTGTTCCGCCGACTGAAGGAATACCTGGACCTCGACCCCACAAGCCCCTCCCTTGCCTGCCTCCCCGCCTACCTGGGCGGAGGCGCCGACAAGTTCCACATGCCGCCGACCTCCAAGGAGATCACCGGCCTGCAACACGCCATTGAGATCACCAACGGCAACACCGTGAGGATGACCCACCAGCCCGAAGAGATCATCTTCGTCGAAAAGTAGACGGCCGGAGCCGACCGGCCATGACCTGTGCGAGGTGCCATGACGGATCCACGAACGATCCTGTGGCAGGCGCGCCAAGGTCCCGTGCCGCCGCAGTGGCGCGTGTTCACCAAGAGGCGGGGCGCGCTGTCCGGCTTCTTCCGCGGGACGTCGAACGATCCAGACCCGCTGCTGGTGATTACGCTGGACGGCTCCGTCGAGTACATCAGCGAACGCAAGCCGCTGACGATCGTCGTCTTCCAGGATCTGGCCAGCATGAAGCTGCAAGTGGCCAGTTCCGATTCGTCGCGTGCCGTCTCCACCTGGGTCGACCTGCGCTACCTCGACGGCAGCAAGTCGAAATGGCGCTCCGGCTTTGATCTGGAGGCGGTCCAGGGGTTCATCGAGGCCTACGGCGCCCACAAGGCACTTCGCGGGTACGCGTGAGTCCTGGCGCGCCCGCCCGCTTTCGACGCCGAGGCAATACAAGCAGCGGGACACGGTCGAACATCGAGCGCAACGGATGCAGTCGTGGACCCCGGGCGGAAGCCCGACCCGGCACCCCTGTGCGCGGCAACCGATCAGGCGCTGCGTGATCGGCGCGCTGCCGGCTTCTTCGTGGTCTTCTTCGCTGCCGTCTTCTTGGCCGGCTGCTTCTTCGGCATCTCGTGGACGTCGGCGTCCCCGCCGCGGGAGGCCTTGGCCTGCTGGACGGACTCGTTGAGTGCGGCCATGAGGTCGAGGACTCGGCCCGGCTGCTCGGGCTCCGGGGCTTGGGGAAGGGGCTTCTCTTCCCGCTTCGCCTCGATGATCTTTGCCAGGGCGTCGGTGTAGGTGTCGGTGAACTCGGGGCCATCGAGGTCGTCCTGGGTCATGCGGTCGATGAGCGCGAGCGCCTGCTCGATCTCCTTTTCCGACACCGTCTCGTGCGGCGGGTCGACGGCGGCCGGATCGCGCACTTCGTCCGGCCAGCGCATCGCATGCAACACGATCGCATCGTCGCGCAGCCGCAGCAGTCCCAAACGCTCCCGGCCGCTCCAGGCGTACTTGGCGATCGCCACCTTCGACGACCTCCCCAGTGCTTGGCGCAGCAGCTTGTACGGCTTCGCCGCCACCTGCCCGTCCGGCACGAGGTAGTAACCCTCCGCGATGCGGATCGGATCGATGGACTCCAGGGGCACGAAGGCCTGGATCTCAATCGCCTTCGCCGTGGGCAGCGGCAGCTCTTGCAGCTCCGCATCCGAGATCGCCACCACCTGGTTCTTGGCGTACTCATAGCCCTTGCCGATCTCCGACTGGGCGATCTCGCGATCCTCAAGCTCGCAGAATTTCCGCACCCGTACCCGGCCCATGTCCTCCAGGTGGTACTGGTGGAACTGGATCGAGTGGTTCTCGGTCGCGGACGCGACGCGGATCGGGATGCTCACGAGACCGAAGCTGATCGCGCCGGACCAGATCGTTCGGGGCATGGCAGACCTCCCAGTACGCCCCGAGCTCTCCCAGCCTAAAAGCACCACCGGCACCAGGCACCCCCGCGGCGGGTGGCCCGTCACCACCAACGGCACGCCGGCGCGCTGACCTGCCGTGGTCGGCCCCATAGGCGGGGTGCCCAAGGCCATGGTCGGGCCTGTGGTCGTGTGCGCCGTCACTCGGATTGCGGAAGGGCGGTCTGAGTGACGGCATGGGGCTGTGACGTGGATGCTTCCGGAACCGATGCTCGCCGCCTCTGCGCCCGACCCTGTGCTGCTGCCGGGGTGGGCGGGAGAGCCGAAGTGGGATGGCTACCGGGCACTGGTGGGCCGCTGGTCCGGCGGCCGGGTACTGATCCGCTCCCGCGCCGGAGGCGACCTGACCGGGGCGTTTCCCGAGATTGTTGCCGCAGCCGCCGACTTGCCCGACGACATCGCACTCGACGGGGAACTGGTGGTATGGGAGAACGACCAGCTCGCCTTCGAACGGCTGCAGCAACGGCGGCACCGCAGAGCAGGAGCCGCCGCCCAGGCGGCCGCGCAATGGCCGGCCCACTTCGTCGCCTTCGACCTGCTGCGCCTGGGCACCGACCGGACCGGTCAGCCCTACCAAGAACGCCGCAGGGCGCTGGAAAAGCTCTTCACCAGCCAGCAGCTTCAACCCCCATGGACGTTGTGCCCGTCCACCACCGATCCGCAGCAGGCCGCCGCATGGCTGCAGTGGTCCTCGGTGGGCATGGAAGGCCTCGTGTTCAAACGCCTTGATCAAAGTTACGTGCCCGGCTGGAGAGGATGGCGGAAGTACCGTTCCCGGCACAGCACCGAGGCCCTGATCGGCGCGGTCACCGGCACCCTGGCCGCCCCGGCCACAGCCTTCCTTGGACGCTTCGACGCAACCGGCCGACTTCAGTACACCGGCCGCACCACCGTGCTGAACGCAGCCGCCCGCCAGGCCCTCGCCGACGAGCTCCAGCCCGGCCGCCCCGGCCATCCCTGGACCGGGTGGACCTTCTCAGCCGGGTGGGGCTCACGGCAGGAGCTCCACGTGCGGCTGGTGGAACCGGTCATCGTCGCGGAAGTCGCCGTCGACGTGGCCTTGGACGCGTCGGGGCGGTGGAGGCACCCGGTCCGGCTCCTGCGCGTGCGCACTGATCTCGCACCCTCCGAGATTCCCCTCTTCGGGCAGGAACACTGACCGGAGTCCCCACGTGAATGCCCTGGCACAGGCGTCGGCGCTGATGCCAGAGCGCATGAACAGTCCGGCTGGCCGCAGGGTGAAGGATGCGGACCTGGCGGTGTGCTCCGCCTGCCATACCCGCCGCGCGCAGGGAAACGAGCAGTGTCAGCGTGGAGATCACACGCACCTTCACCGGGTGCGCCCGCTGGGCGGATGGGACGGAGTGGGCGTCATGGCACGCGCGATCTGGACAGGCGTGATCACGTTCGGGCTGGTCAGCGTGCCGGTCGGCCTGTTCACGGCAACGGAGGACCACACGGTCCACTTCCATCAGCTGCAGCGCGGCACCTCGGACCGCATCCGCAACCGGCGCGTCAACGAACGCACCGGCGACGAAGTGGACAGCGACGACATCATCAAGGGCTTCGAGGTCGGCGAGGGGGAGTACGTCATCGTCGAGCCCGACGAACTCGACGAGATCGCGCCCGGCCGCTCCCAGACCATCGACATCAGCGACTTCGTCGACCTGGACGCCATCGAGCCCGTCTACTTCGACCGCACCTACTACCTCGCGCCGCGCGGCAAGGAATACCTCAAGGTGTACGACCTGCTGCGCGCCGCCCTCGCGGATGCCAACAAGGTGGGGATCGCCTCCTTCGTCATGCGGGGCAAGCAGTACCTGACCGCGCTCCGCGCGGAAGTCCTGGTCCTGCAGACCCTCCACTGGGCCGATGAGGTCCGTGACCCGCGCAAGGAACTGCCGGAGCTGCCCTCCGGCCGGGCCGGCAAGGGCAAGGAGCTGGACATGGCTCTCCAGCTGGTCGACGCCCTCAGCGGCCCATGGAATCCGGCCCGGTATCACGACACCTACCAGGACAAGGTGCGCGAGCTGGTGCAGGCGAAGGCTGAGGGCCAGGAGGTAGCCGTCGCCGAAGAGGCGCCCCAGGCCACCAACGTCGTCGACCTGATGGAGGCCCTGCAAGGCAGCCTGGAGCGGACCCGCTCCGCGGGCGGCAAGAAGCCGGCGGCATCCCGGAAGAAGGCAGCGGCCCGCACGCCGGCGCGGAAGACAGCAGCGAGCAAGACGAAAAAGGCGCCGCCGAAGCAGGCGCGTGCGTCGTCCTCGCGCAGCCGCGGCGCCGGGAAGAGCGAGCTACGGCAGTTGAGCAAGGCGGAGCTCTATCAGCAGGTAACCGCCCAGGACATTCCTGGCCGGTCGAAGATGAGCCGCGAGCAGCTGATCGACGCCCTCGCCCGCACCGGGCGCCGAGGCAAGAAGACGGCCGCGTGACCGCGCGCCCAAGCGGGGCAGTGCGCCAGCCGGCCGTCCGGTGCACGCCACCGTGTGAACCCGATAACCCGCCGCGCTTCCTAAGGCCGAGCCACCAAACGCATGCACGCACCGACGCTGTCGCGCACCGCCACACGCCTCAGGTCGCGGTGGATGTTGGGACAGGCATCGAGCTGGCGACCTGCACATTCGATGTGCGACGCAGCCCGCCCGTGAATCGTTTTTGCGGTGAATGTGTCCGCCCGTGAGGGTGAGAGAGAGCCGGTTGGGCGTCTGCTGGGGGTGGGTTGGCCTGTAGAACGCGGGGGTGTTCAAGAACTTTCTGCGGGGCTTCGGCGTGCTGACGCTTGCGGTGGTCCCGCTCATCGCTTCCGGTCCCGTACAAGCCGCCCAGGCTCCTGCCAGAGCGCGGGCCGCGCAGGTCACGACGCTCACTGACGCGATCGACCGGGTGCGCCTCGATGATGAGGACCGTTCCGGCTACACCCGCTCGTCGTTCCGGCACTGGAACGCCGGCGACATCGCCACCGACGGGTGCAGCACCCGTAACGAGGTCCTGCTGGCCGAGGCCGTCAGGGCTCCGGAGGTGGGCCCCGGCTGCCGGCTGACCGGCGGTCTCTGGTTCTCCTACTACGACGGCCAGGAGGTCACCGACCCAGGCGCCCTGGACATCGACCACATGGTGCCCCTCGCCGAGGCCTGGGATTCGGGCGCCTCCGCCTGGACGCCCGCCCGGCGTGAGGCCTACGCCAACGACCAGGGCGCGCCGGCGTCGCTGGTCGCGGTGACGGCCCGTACGAACCGCCAGAAGTCAGACCAGGACCCGGCCCAGTGGATGCCGCCGGCACCAGATGCGCAGTGCCGGTACGTGGGGGAGTGGGTCGCCACCAAGCTGCGCTGGCAACTGACCGCCGACACTGCCGAACTCGAGGCGCTGAAGGTGTTCGCCGATGGTCCCTGCGAGGACAGCGTCGTGTCGTACACCCCCGCCCCGTAACCGCCGTCCCCGCTCCGCAGCGCCGACCCCTCAGAAGCCCAGGGCTCTCCGGAGCGGCGCTTTTTCCTGTTCATCCGTTTTCTGAAAGGTGTGTTGTCGTGGGCCGAGGGTTGATTGTCGTGGATGTGCAGAACGACTTTTGTGAGGGAGGCAGTGTCCCGGTTAAGGGCGGGGCGCGGATCGCGACCGCTGTCGCCGATCTGGTGGAACGCAGCGCCGGGTCTGACTATCAGTACGTGGTGGCCACCCGGGACCACCACATCGATCCGGGCAGCCACTTCTCCGAGAACCCCGACTTCAAGGAAAGCTTCCCCGTCCACTGCGTGGTCGGGGAAGGGGGCGGCGAGGCCCACCCGAACTTCGCTCCCACGGCCGCGGGGGGCAAGGTGGACGCCGTCTTCTTCAAGGGAGCCCACAGCGCCTCCAAGAGCGGTTTCGAGGGCGCCGACGAACACGGCACACCCCTGGCGGACTGGCTTCGTTCGCGGGAGGTGGAAGAAGTCGACGTGGTGGGCATCGCCACCGACCACTGCGTGCGCGCGACCGCGCTGGATGCCGTCAAGGCCGGGTTCCGCGCCCGCGTGCTCCTGGACTACTCGGTCGGCGTCGCCCCGGACACCACAGCATCGACTCTGGAGGACTTCCGCCAGGCAGGCGTGACCGTCTCCGGTGAGGCGCCCGTCTCGCAGTAACAGCCGGGGGCGCGTCTGAGGCCGTTCCTACACGCATAGGGGCGGCGAAAGTGCGCGTTCTCCACGGCGTGACTCCGCCTGGGCCCGATCGTCGTGGCGGGCCCGAGCGTAGTACCAGAGCCCGCTCGCGCACCGGCTCGCCGTCATGCGACGACTGTCAGGGACAGCGAGGTCTCGAGCGTCTCTTTGAGGGGTTGGTCAGTTGATCGGACCGAGCTCCTCGGGGAGGTCCCGCCAGGGCGAGTTGGTGCGGTACTTCCACGCGGTGGCCTCGAGCGTGCCGCGGTGATTGGCCCAGCGCTGTCCGCGGACCGGATCGGTCGGCATGAGTGGCTCGATGTGGTGGTTTTCCCCCTTTTTCAGGCGTAGGCGGTGGTGTTCAAGGATCCTGTCGAGGTACCTCTGAAATCACTGTAAGGAGACCCCAGTGCGCCGCCCGACCCGGAAGGCCTTCGCCGCCCTCATCGCCGCAGCCGGCCTCGCCCTCCCCCTCCTCACCCCCACACCCGCCTCGGCTGCTACCTCCACCGGCCGCTTCGCGAACTACCGCTACGGTGACTGCCTGCGCGAGACGGACGAAACCGGCCTCAAGGGCGACCGCTGCACCAGCGGACGCGGCAGCATCCTGTGGCATTGGAACGGCCGCCTCAACACCAGCACGACTCTTAAGAACTACACTTGGGGCCGCTGCCTCGACAGTAATGACCGGGGTGACGTCTACCCCCTGCGCTGTAACGGCGGGTCATACCAGAAGTGGCGCACCGTCCAGCCTGCCGCCCGCAGCGCCATCATGCTCCAAAGCGTCGGCACGGGCCGCTGTCTCTACCAGCAGGACGACGGCTACTACCGCACGGGCCGCTGTGACCGAGGCGCCCAGAACCAGCGCTTCACCATCGGCTGAACGGATCTCTCGACCGCTTCAAGATGACGCCGGGTGAGCCTTCTTTTACGCAAGGCCGACTCAGAAGACTAGGCGGTGGCCTTCTCCGTCGACTGAGAGGCTGTGAACGAACCCCCTTGCGTGGGCGATCCGGTGTACAGAGCCATCTGCGTAGGATCCCCGGATGGCAATAACCGATTACCTCCTGCAAGGACCACGCGTGGCTCTTCGCCACGTGTTCCGCGAGGACTACGAAGAGTTGACGGCGTTGGCGCACGACAGCGCCGAGATGCTGCAGCGCTGGCTAGGAGCCCGCGAGCAGACGGAGGAAGCGTTCCACACCTACCTCGAGCGGTTTGAGCAGCCCACGCACGAAGGCTTTGTGATCTGCCTGCGCAGCACCGGCGCAATCGTCGGCGGAGTCAACATCAATAACATCGTCCGGGGCACGCTCCAGAGCGGAACCCTGGGATACACCGCTTATGCCTCCACGGCAGGGCACGGTTACATGACAGAAGGGCTCCGGCTCCTCATCGAGCACGCTTTCGGCAAGTTGGAACTGCACCGTCTGGAGGCGAATATTCAGCCTGACAACGTCCCCTCCCTCAACTTGGCCAAGCGGCTCGGGTTCCAGCGCGAGGGCTACTCGGCCGCCTTCCAGTTCATCAACGGCGCATGGAGGGACCACGAGCGCTGGGCTCTCACAGCGGAGGCCACGACAACCGCTTGAATCGAGCGTGCTGACTCAACGCAATGGCGCCGGGGCCAGCCGGATCGCATCGGAGCTGGCGCGGATTCGTACCGGGCGAGGCATTTCTGGAGCCGCCGCAGGTGGGGCGGTCGACTGCTTCCTCAGCGACTTGGTCAGCCGCCGCGTCATCAGAGTGATCAGGGTCCACGAGATGTGGGCCTCGCTGTGTTGGGGAAGGCGCTCGTAGTCCCGGACGTTACGGCGGGCTCTCATGATCCAGCTGATGGCCCTCTCGACGACCCAGCGCTTCGGTAGCACTACGAAGCCCTTCTGTCCTCGTGGTCTCGACACGGTCTGGAGGGTGATTCCGAGGAAGGTGTTGGCCCAGTCCACCAGCGGTAGGTAGGCCGAGTCGGCCCAGGCCAGGGTCACTTCGGGGTGGGCGAGGCGGAGTCGGAGGAGCATGTCACGGCCAAGCGGACCGTCGTTGATGCCAGCGGTGGTGACCATGACGAACATGGGAAGACCACGGGTATCAACCGCGAGGTGGCGCTTGCGTCCATTGATCTTCTTGCCCGCGTCGTAGCCTCGCGTTGCTGCCCCCACAGTTTCAGCACCCTTGACGCTCTGGGCGTCGAGGATCACCGTCACCGTCCGCGGGTTCTTGCTCTCGCGCACGCGGACCTGCTGGTGGAGCTGGTCGCGGATGTGTGTAACCAACCCGGCTGCTGCCCAGCGTTGGAAGTAGGCGTAGAGGCTGCGCCACGGGATGCCGAAGTCGGTGGGAAGGGCCCTCCACTTGATCCCGTTGTCGACGAGGTATCTGATTGCGTCGATGACGGTGCGCCGGTCGTACTTCTCGGGCCGCCCACCGCTCGGCTGGGTGCAGGCCGGCGGCGGAAGCAGCGGCTCGATGAGCTCCCACTCCGCGTCAGTCATGTCCGTGGGATAGCAGGGTTCCCGCATCTGATCTGGCCTCTCTCAACGTTCCATGCGGGTGAGGACTTCGAGCGTGGCTTTGACCCCGCCGAGTTGTTCGAGGACCAGGCGGATCCACTCGTCCTCGGGCGTCTTCTTGGAATGCGGTGCGACGATCCCGGTGATGAAGTTGGTGACCCGGTGCAACTCGGAGCGGAACACCGCCCGCTCGTACGCGATCCAGACCTCACTCGCGTTCGACAACTGGAAGCCGTCCCGACGGTCATAGGTGACGGGCGGAAGCCCTTCCTTCACCGCGACCCTCCTCAAGTACCGCAGCCCTGCCCACACCTGCGCCGGCGTCCGCTTGGTCGCCCGGCACAGCTGCGCCAGCGACAACCCAGCCGGCCGAGCCTCTTGCAGGGCCTTGCGCACTGCGCTGCCGTGGACGTGGGCGGGCAATCCCGCCCGCTTCACTACTGGTCCCGAAGGAGTTGGGCGAGTTGTTCGTCTAGGTCGAACTTGCCCGTGGCCACAGCTGATTCGATCCAATCGGCCGTCGCGCGGATCTTCTCCACCTGACGCCCGATCGTCTCGGCCTGGGGCTGTGTCAGATCGTGCGCGCGGAGTTTGGGCACCAGCCGGGCGGCACCGGCGATAAAGCCCTGACAGACGGCGACCAGGTCGGAGAACTCCATCGCCTTGTGCCAGCTGCGGACCATCCTCACCGGATCATCGAACCGGTCGCTCTCCTCGTAGGCACCGAAGGTGTTGTCGTAGTCCTCCTCGAACTCGTCCTCGTCCAGGAGCTCGGCCTGCTCGAACTGGGCCTCGTTGACCATCTCCCTGGCCTGCGCATCGCGCATCGCGCGGAAGGCAACCTCAGGCAGGCGCAGGAAGTCGCAGGCCACCTGTGCGGCGACAGTTTCGTCGCCCTGGACCAGCTCATGGACCGCGGCGACCTTCTCCTGCGCGGTGGCCGGGTTCTCGGTCTTCCAGCCCACTGCCTTCTTCGCCGCCTCGCCGGTCCACTGCCTCAGGCCGGTGCGCTCGTTCAGCGGCGGGTTCCTGATCAGCTCGAACCGCTCCGGCCAGGACGCCAGGATCCGGTGCACCTCGTACGACACGCCCTTCTGCCGGTGTTCGGCTGGCCACTGGGCGGCCACCCACCGCTGCGTACGCACGGTATAGAAGGAGAGCCCGAGCCGGTCGGCGAACAGTCGCAGCGACGCCTCCACGCTCAACTGATCATCATCGTCTATCGGTTGGTGCCCGCCGTGGCTGCGAAGGGGTTCTATCTCCAGCGCCGCGTCACCGATGCCGAACTGGGCTCGAGCGTCCACTTCGACCAGGTCCAGTGAGGTAGCAACCAGTTCATCGAACCGTCCGCTGTCTACACTCCCGATCGTTCCGAGCATGGCCGATCACCTACTCCGCGGACCGGATCGAGGCCTCTCGCCGCGAAGGACACCAGACCGCCTGCCCTTCCGAGGGTTCGCCCGCATCCCCATGGTCACCAGAGCGGACCAAAACCTCGCCAGTCCAGACCGGACGGTGAGGGCTCTCCGTTCGACCGCGTTTCCTCGCGACTCCTGAACGACCGGAACTGTTCGGTGGCCACAGATGCCGTCAGTGTGGCAGTTCGTTCACAGCTTCTGACGGCGGTGCTTGAGCTTGGTGCGGGCATCCGCTCGTTCCTCAGCGGCGATCTCTTTCCAGAATGGGTGGCCGACGATCAGAGTAGCGAGCTCGAGTTTGCGCGTGCGCAACGTGCCGATCCGCTGCTGGTCCTCAGGGTCCCAGCCCGGGGAATCAGGGCGGGAAGACGGGCGCCAGTGGTTCTCGTGGGCCGTCCACGCGGCCAGCGGCTCGACGGACCAGGGCTGCCGCTTGAGAAGGATCTTCAGCTCGCCTCGAACCTCCTCAAGCTCGCCCTGGGCCTCGATGAGGTCCTTCGGGAAGTCATACGTCGTCTCGTCCTTCTGCGCCACGCCCTAACAGTACTTCCGTTCGAACAGCAGGCCGGGACGCTGAGCCCGTGCCGGGACCCGGCTCACCCTGAACAGTGACAGCCCCCTGCGCCTCCCGCCGTACACGAAGGGGCAGGGGCAGGGCCGAGCCCACGTGCAGGCTTGTCCGGCGATAGGCGCTCTGGCCTGTGCTGCGGCCTCGGTATCTAATGCGCGGTGATGGACGCGAGCGTGGCGGGTGTAGTGGGCGCGGCGATCGGCGTGCTCGGAGCGGTGGCCGGCGGCTGGGTCTCGGTCGTTGGTCAAGGGCGTCAGCAGCAGCGGCAGTTGCATGCTGAGCGGGCGTACCGGCGCGAAGATGCGCGACGGGAGGCGTATGGGGCGCTCATCGCGAGCACGAAGCTGCTGTCGGCGTCATGGTGGCGCTTTTCGGACCTGGTCTGGGACGAGCAGTCCACGCCTGAGCAGTGGAGGGCCTCCTCCGCCGAGTCGCATGAGACGTGGGTCCAGTTCAGCACCGCGGTCGCAGCCGTAGCTGTGGCCGGCCCGGTGGCCGCAGCGGAGGCGGCTGAGGAACTGCGCGTGGCGATGTACGACTGGGAGATGGCCGGGTTGGACTGGTTGTCGGCGGCCCTGCGGGAAGGCCACGGCCAACTCCCCGAATACGCCGAGCGCTTCAAGGAAGCGTGGCAGGCAAAACGCGCACCAGACCGTGCCTTCCAGCAAGCCGCACGGCAAGCTCTGGGAACAGAAGAGCCATAGAGATCGCCCCGCAACACGGTGATCTGCCCGCCCCGCGCGCAGGCTCCGTGGTCAAACGGAGAGCGAGTTCGCCCAACATCGCCGACGAGAGGACGAATGCGTGGCGGCCGGCTGGGACGCACTGGACTGGACATGCCCCACATGCGCGGCTTCGCGCACGACGACATGCATTAGGAAGACCGGCCGCTCCCGGCCCACGCACCTCGCTCGCCGCCTCACTTCGATCCTGCTGCAGTTGGCCGTTCGCCGCGCCCGCAGCCAGCCGCCCGTCGAACGCGCCCAGATCGTACGGTCCCTCACCGCGGCCCAGGAGTCGGACACGTCCGTCCGCAAGGGCTACCTGTGGCACCAGGCCACCGAGGAGCTGTACCAGTGGGACCAGGTGGTGGCCGAGGCCGGCCAGCATGCGGCGGCCGCCGTCGCGGGCCACCTCGACGGCGACGAACTTCGCGACGCAGCCCAGCAGGCGGCCCACCGCATCGCCCAGGCACGAGACCTCCTGCGCGAATGGCACGGCGAGCGCGCAGAGTATCCGCTCGACGAAGCGCTCCTGGCGGGTGTGCTGCGTCCCGCGCCGAGCCTGCTCGCCCGGGCCCGGCGCCGCGGCGACCTTCAGCGACTTGAAGCCGACCTCGCGCGCCGTCCCGTGCACCTCGACCGGCCGGGCGGCACCTGGGCAGCGACGTGGCACAGCGACGGCGCCCTGACCGCGGACCGCGACGACGGTCTTTCTGTGCGCGGGTGGAGCGCCACGCCCGACGCCGTCGGGCAAGCCCTGCAGTCGTTCGAGGCCACCAGCCGGCACCGGCCACAGATCACCCTGACCTTGCACGGTGAAAGGCCGGAAGCCCCCGCCGCGGAGAGTTACGTATCCGGCATCGGTCGGGCGGATGTCCTACGCGCTTTCGATGCCGACCGTGCCGCGCTCGAGGCCACCGTCGCCGCCATCACCGAACTCCAGCAGACCTGGCCCGAGCACGAGATCAGCGATCGGGTGCGCGCGGCCACCACCCAGCTTCAGGCCGATGCGCCGCAGTCGCCGTATTTCAACCTCTATAACCCCCAGCGGGAGCACGCCTGGGCATTCAGCGAGAGCGCCGCCTGGGTGCGGACCGACGCCATCGTGCAGGCCGTTGATGAGGTCTGGGGTGACTTCGACCGGTCCGAGGCCTCGCGCGGCCCCAGCTGGATACCCCGGGCTACCCACGAACTACTCACCACCGAGCCCGAGCAACTCGCCGCGTTCGTCCGCCACCACCTCGCCGAGGAACCCGAAATCTCCCTCGGAGTCATCAACGGACCGGCTGGACCGCTCTACAACGTCTCCTCCGGCGGCGCTCATCGCACCCACCTCTTTCGGATCTTGGGCCTGCCCTGGTTGATCGCGAAGCTCTATGCCCGCATCCCGCCCCGCCGGTTCGACGTCGCTTCCGTCATCGACACCGCCAAGGGCATGACCGAAATCGAGAGAGTCGGGCGCGGCTGGCACACCCTGCTCGAGCGCGGCCTCCTCCACGGCCACATCCGCTACGAAGGCGCCTTCGCCGTGCTCGACCTCGACCACACGCCCGCGCCGTGGCTGCTCGGCGACGCCGCCCTCGCCAGCGCCTACAACGCGGCCTACGAACGCGTATACCCCGCGCACTGACCGAACTAGGCATCCCCACCGCAGCCTTGACCGGCCGCAAAGCCTGGGAGCAGTGGCTGTACGGCTGACGACCGATGCGATTCGGATCGGAGGACAGAAGCGGAAGCGTGGGCCGGACGGGATTCCACAGTCGGCTGAGGCCGGCGGTTCATGCAGGGGACGCTGAGGCGATGCCAAGACTTTCAAGTACGACCGGGCCGAGGCGGGGACGCTTGTGGCGATGACCGCCGCACTACCGCGGAACGCACCCGGCACCCGCGCATGACTGCGGACCTGAGCTCGCTCCCCCCGACTGATAGAGAGGACCGCATGACGACCGAGTACCACGACGCTGCAGGCCCCGACACCGAGTACGACGGACTACCTGCGCTGCTAGCGGGGGAGAGCGGTCTGCCGCGGATCCATCCGTACGCCCCGATTCCGGTGGAGCCCACGCGCGCTCTCTACATCACCCCCGGCGGCGGACGGCTCCAGATCATCCGCCCGATCACCCGCCCGATCGAAAAGCGCGCCCACATCCTGGTCACCCTGGATCACTGGGGCCGTCCTGCCCAGCTCACAGACGAGAAGAACGCCGCCTACACGCGGCTCGCCCTGGCCGTCAAAGCCCACTGCGTGCAGGCAGGTTGTCGACACCACCCGGAGTACGAGGACAACGCGCTGCGCATCTTCGAGGTGATCACCGAGGGCATCACCATCGCCGCGTTCGTGCGCGCCGCACTCGCGATCGAACTGGGGGACTTCACTCCCACGGACCGTCTCTTGCAGGAAACCGAAGCGCTGGCCGGGCCTGTCCGCCAGGCGGGCGAGGGCGACCGGGCCAACGGCGGCTAGAAGTCACGTGTCCGCACTTGTGGTCGCGGCTCGATGGCTCCCGGCCGTTACCGCTGGGGGAGTCAGATTCCGCTTGACGGCCCTCCCGGGGCGAGGAAGCGGGCGCCCATGTTGTCCATCGGGCTGAAGTAGACCATCGCAGTGAACCAGACGGCGGCCTTGCGTGGATGCTTCAACTGCAGCAGGCTCGCATAGGCGTACACCAGGCGGTGAGCGGGCCGGTTGTCGAGGCAGCCATACGGCAGGACGTCGCGGAAGGGGTAGGGGAGCGACTGCTGCAGAACGCAGACCCCGGCGGCAGCCCAGCCCAACCCGGCGTCCAGGTCACCACGGACGAGATCGTCTTTGCTCTCCACGTCATTCGGGTCGAACTCCTCGTCCTGGTCAGCCAGGTCGGCGAGTTCGTAGGCGATAGACGTGTAAGCGTCGAGATCGCGCGGATGCAGCCGGTGGCCACCGATCGTCACACACGCCTCCTCGTAGGCGGCGTCATAGGCTTCGTCGGTTTCCTCGTCCGGAGACCACACCCGTTCCATCTCCCATTCCGGGCGGGGTGACAGCTTCGCGATCTCCCGCTCCAGCCGGGACAGGCCACCTGGCTCGTCTGCGTACTCGGCGTAGTGCGCCGCCGAGTCGAACATGTGGACCTTGGGATCCTGCATCCAGGCCAGCAGCGGTCGGTCCAGCTTCTCCAACGCCTCCGACGCAAGATCTGTTGGCGTCAGCCAGGGCATCACGCCCTCCAGGGCTGCCTTTAGCACCTTCGGCTCCAGGCCCAGACTCATCGCCATGGACGCCAGTATCTGCAAGCGGTTCTCTCGCAACAGGGTTCTTGCCGAACTGTCACCCTGACGTGCGACGGGTTACGGGAATCCAGGCTCTGCCATCCCCAGGTGCTGGTATGAGTGCGCCGGCGACGCAGATGGGCGTCCGACCCGGGCCTGGTGCTGCATGGCGAGGGACCATCGACAGGCGTTCGTGCACTGGTTGTCAGTGGGGACCGCTATGGTCTTAACACGGGCCGCGCACCGGCCCAAGCCCGCCTCGGCCCATGACTGTTGGCGGTTGAGGCGAAGGTACGCGGGACCTCGGGTCCGTGCGCATCAGTGCGAAGTTCACGTCGCCGTTGTGGCGTGCTGTTGCCGATCACCGCAGTCGTCTCAGTCGCGCGTGCATCGGGTCATGGGTCCGCGCACGCGAGGAAAAGGCTGACTGCCATGGTCAAGCACCAGCGGAAGAAGCAGCGGAATAAGCGGGCCGCCGAGCGCACGGGGGCCTCCAGGGCCTCCGTGTCGACGGGCACGGTGCACCGGCATCCGCCGTCCGACGTGTCGATCCTTAAAGAAACCCGGTACGAGCTCGGGACAGTGGAGCTGGAGGTCGCGGCGCGGCTGGTCGGCGCGTCCCGGGCGAAGTGCGGCCCGTGCCAGGAGACCCTCGCCAACAAGGTCGTGAGCAGGCACCGTCTGCTGCTGGCCGCGCTCGCCGGCGTCCCGTACGGACTGCCGCTCAACGAGGGGGCCGCGCACTCGTCGTTGGTGTCGGCCACGACCAGGTCGTGGGTGCCGATCGCCCGCGCGGCCGCCGTCTCAGGCGATGTCACCGAAGCAGCGGCGGTCGTCGAGACGATGGAGGCAGCGCACGCTGGCGAACTCCTCCAGGACGCGCTCGACCATTGGGCGCTGGCAGGGGCGACGCCCGAGCGGATCGCCGACGTGCTCAAGGCCGGCGGGTTGGACGGGGCCGGGCACCTCCACACCGAGCCGGACACCGGGCTGATGGAGGGGATGCTGCCGTACGTGCCGGGCTGGGAGACCGACCACGACCTGGCAACCAGGATGGTCGGCGCGGTCTGGGCCGGATGCGCGCCCTGCCAGAGCAGGCTGATCCCGGCGGTCGTCGCCGACCGGGCCACCCTCGCCGGACTCGCCGGCGCCGTCTTCCTGACTCCGCCGCACGACTCCGTCTGGGAGACTCCCGCCGCCGGTTCGGCCGCCCGGGCGTGGATCGAGCAGGCGCACGGCGCGTTCCAGACCAGCGCAGCCGGAGCAATCCTGCGGTCTGTCGGCGAGCTGAGTGAGGACGCCGCCGCGGACCTGTTGGGCGAGGCGCTCGATGTCTGGGCCAGCTCCGGGGCGGCGCGGGCCGGGGTCGGGCTCGCCGGGTCCATGGAAGCGCCCCCGCGTCAGCGGCCCGCCGACTCGATGGACGCCCTCCGCGAGGCCGGGATCAAGGTCTTCACCCTGGACGACCTTGACTTGGGCGATGACGTCGACCCCTACCACCTGGCCCCGAACTACGGCGTGACGCTGATGCAGACGACCACGCCTGACGGGCGGTCGATGCCGATGCTGGTGCTCTACCCGGAGACCGAGGAAGCCGGGATCGAGGACCTCAAGCGACGAACCGATTGGGAGCACTGGGGTCTGCACGGGATGCCGGGCATGGATCCGAGCTGGCGGCTGCGCGCGAACATCGCCAACCGTTCCCTGTCGGGACTGGTGCACGTCGGCTCGGACGGCGAGGACGACATCGAGCTGTGGCGGGCCGCCCAGTCCGTCAGCCTGCCAGCAGCGGCGTGGGACCTGTTCGACCACGTCCAGCACGTGCTCGTCGCCGGGCCGGTCACGAGGCCTGAGGACCCAGGAGCGCTGCAGGCCGCGGGAGACGCGGGCGAACTCCTGGCCGTCGTCGCCCGCGTCTCGTTCCTGTGACGGGGGCCTCCATGAACGACACGGAAGTAACCCTGTCCACGATCGGGCGGATGGCCGGAGTCGGCCGCGCCTGCGTCGCCAACTGGCGCCGGAAGCACGACGACTTCCCGAAGCCGGTCGGCGGCACCGAGGAAAGTCCCACCTTCTCCCGCGCGGCCGCCGAGCAGTGGCTGCGCGCCCTCGACAAGGTACCCCGGACCACCCCGGCCGAGCCCGCCACCCTGGTTTTTGCGGGCGGCCAGACGCTCACCGTGTACCTCCCGGACCTGCGCGTGCCCAATCCCGGCGACCGGTACGAGGAGTTCGGCGGATACATCGACGCCGAGGGCCGCGACGGCATCCCCTGGCCCAGAGCCACCGTCCGCATCGACGTCCCCGGACAGACGCCGTACAAGGTGACCGACGCGAACGTCGACATCAGCTACGCGACCCACGCCATGCAGTACCTCAGCCTGATCTGGCCCCCCGAGCGGCGCCAATTGCTGACCACCACCCCTGCCCCGGCACCGACGAGGGAGCGCTGATGACCGAGGTCACCACGCAGACCACCGAGACGACTGCCGAAGAGTCGCCAGCGCTGCCGGAGGAGCTGGGTGGCTGGCGGATCGCGGGCCTGCTGTCCGAACGGCTGGATGTCGAGGTGACGATGGACGACATCGACGAACTCGTCGTCCAGGAGCACCTAGTGGTCGTCGACTACTTCAAGCGCAGGCCGATGTACGCGACGGCCGCCGCGCTCGCCCTCGACGAGCACCTGGTGCGCGGCGTGGTCGCCGAGCGGATCGCGTGGGAGGCGGCGAGCGTCCCGAGGGATGCGGCGGCCGCGCGGATCGGCTGGCACTGGCGGGACATCGTGCGGATGGGCGAGGAGGGGCGCATCACCCAGGGCAAGGGCGGCCGCTACCTGATCACCGAGCTGGAGACGCTGGCCGCCGAGGCGGACGGGGAGCAGTACATCACCGCGCAGGCCGCCGCCGACGTGCTGGAGATCCGGCACCCAGCCGACTGGAAGTACGTGGAGGCGGCCGGGTGGATCACGCCCGCGGACACCTACGAGCGCGAGGTCGGCCGGCACCGCACCGTCACCGTCGCGCTGTACCGCCTCGGCGACGTGCGCGCCGTGCGGGACATGCCGGGCGTGGACTGGGAAGCCGCTCGGGGCCTGCCCAAGGGCGCAGTCTCGCCGCTGCGCGAGTACGCGGCCCTCGCCCCCACCCGGGCCGCCGTGGTGAAGGGCTTCGCGCAGGGGTTGGCCGACCGGCACCATACGACGGTGTGGGCCTGGTCCTCCCCGTACTCCGGGGACTGGGAACTGGACTGGGAGCGCGTCGACGGCGGGCCGACCGAGGATGAGGTCCGGCAGGAGCTGCTCGCCGACCCGGTGGCCGCCCCGTACGCCAGCGAGATCACCCTGTGCCCGGCGTGGGGCGAGGTGACCCGCATTGCGCGCGAACTCCTTCAGCCGGACGCCGCGGTCATCATCGACACCGAGACGACCGACCTGCCCGGGCAGATCGTCGAGGTCGCCGTGATCGACGCAGCTACCGGCAAGAAGTTGCTGGACACCCTGGTCAGGCCGACCGAGCCGATCAGCGACGGTGCCCGTTGGGTCCACGGCATCACCGACGAGATGGTGGCCGACGCCCGGCCCTTCGAGAAGGTCCTCCCGCGGCTGCGCCAAGTCACCAAGGGAAGGGCCATCTGTGCCTACAACGTCGGCTTCGACAGGGGAGTCGTCCTCGGCGACGTCCGGCGGGCGGGGAAGAAGCCGATGCACCTGGAACCCGAGGACTCCTGGTTCTGCCTGATGGAGGCGTACAAGGACTGGGTCGGCTCCTTCCGATGGCTGCGGCTCGGCGGCCGTCACCGTGCCCTCGGGGACTGCGAGTCCGCGCGAAAGGTGTTGATCCGGATGTCTAAAGGCCGTGGGTTCGAGTTTTCCGAGGGGTGCTCGAAGCCGAACCGACGGGTAGCACGCCCATAACTGTACTTTGGCGGGCCCGGGTTTACCGGACCCGCCCAACTGGAGGGAAGTACCGCCGTCGTCGGTGCGGAGGACCGACGCACGGGCTTCGAAGCGACGCGACACTCAGGCGGTCGGGCCGTGCTCGACCTCGCCGTGCTCGACCTCGCCGATGAGGATGTCGACACCGAGTTCACGCTGCACCGTGGTCCACGACTCGGCGATGTAATGGATGCGATTGAACCCGCTGATGTGACCACGGATGATCGCGTTGCCGTCGCCATCCGTGGTGTAGAACGGGGCGCCAGAGTCCCCGTGGTCCGGCGCTGGGCCCTCGAAGACGATCACGTTTGTGACGCAACTCGCCTGCTTGACCTCCGGGGGTGTTTTGGTCCAATCCACGTCCACCGGGCATGCCAGGGTCGTGAGGCCGGCGCCAAAGCCGCTGCCGGTGTCCAGGACCGTCTCACCACAGACTTCGCCGCTGGCGGCGCCGCTGAAGCAGTAGTCTCCGTCCAAAGTGACAGCTTCGGCCCCAACAACCCGAGCGTGGGTGGTGCTGTCTACGGGCCCGGTGAAAATCTGCCCGTCGTAGTCTTTCCCGCCGATGAGCTCGGTGTCCCGGAAGGTGAATCCGCCGAAGAGCCGGTCGGAGACCTTGCCGTATATGGGGCCCCCGAGGCGCTGGGTGCGGACTGTGTCGCCGTCCTCGAAGCAGTGACCGGCGGTGACCATGAACTCCTTTCCGTCTTTCTTTACGGCGTAGCCCGCAGAGCAACCGCCCAGGCCGACGCGGATTCCGCCACCACCCTTGAATGGCGGCTCATCCCTTAGACGGGACTGTAGGAATTTGGTGGTCACTCCCCGGTTCACCTGCATGTTGCGGATCACCTGGGCTTCGCCCGCTGGCTCGCCGGAGAAATCGGTGAGTCGGGACAGGACGTTCGCCGGGGCATCGGTGTCGAGGACGATCCTCCCGGTGCTGGCGTCCAGGAAGTTGGCGAACGTGTGCGTAGTGCCCTTCGCGACGTAGTCCATGATCCTTTTCTGGAGCTTCGCCAGTGCGGCCCGAGCGGCGGGCGACCCCACCCCGCTGCCTTCCTTCGGGGGAACCGTCAGCACGGTTCCGGGGAAGATCCAGTGGCCCCGGTCGCTGGAGGCGTAGCCGTGTCGGCGAGCCTCATCCTCGATGGTCTGCTGGTTGAGCGTGTAGATCTCTTCCCACCGCAGGGGGTTGCCGAGGGTCTGTTGGGCGATGTCCCACAGGGTGTCGCCGGGGACAACTGTGTGCTTGGCGGGCTGCTGCCGTGTCGGTGTTGTGGACTGGCCGTTCGTGCGTTCCGGCTGCGGGCTGGCGCTGGGGGCGGGGCCGTCGGCCCTCGCTGCTGAGGCCGGGCCTGCGCCGAGCGCGGTGAGGCTGGTGACGCATATGGCGGCTGCTGCCACTGCGCGGACCGACGAGCTCTTGCGTATGGGCATGTCTTCCTTCCTGGACCCACGCTGCACGGCACAGCCGCAGGCGGGATCAGACGATTGGGGGAGAAGTCACAACCCACGCTGCGGACGCCACACGAGCACCGCACTCCGGAGGCACCCAATTGGGATTGCTACGGGCGTCTTGTTGAGCCGAATGGGGCGGTGTCAGTCGAAGCCGTCCGTGCGGGGTCTCGGGGATGGGCCAGCGTTGCGGAGGTTGCCGGGCTGATCGACGGTGGAGTTGTAGCGGAGGGCTGCGCCAACGGAGAGGCCGAACAGGTCGCAGATACGGCGGGGATCGCCGGCGGTGGCCTCGGCCTCGTGGAGTAGGCGATCCTCGCGGAGTCGGCGGGCGGGTATGCCGAGGATGTTGTTGATCCAGACGTTGCTGACGGTTTCCACGCCGCAGGCGGTGGTCTGCGAGAGGAATAGGTGGGGGTTGGCGGTGCGGGGCCACCGGCTGTTGCGGTAGTCCAGGTAGGCCGCGATCCGGTCGCGGACCGGGGCGGCGAGCAGGACCGTGCGGGTGGGAAGGAACAGCCTGCCGTCGCCCAGGTCGGTGGTCATGACGGTTCGTAATTCCTTGGAGGTGAGTGCATGGAAGATGACCAGCGCTGACATCGCGGCCTTCGGCGCCGCCTGGGCCTGAAGGAGATCTCGGAGTGCGGTGACCTGGACCGGCAGCGGGACGGTTGCGATCGGCATGCCGCAGAAGATCCGGGTGGTGGGGTCGCTGAAGATGATCCGCCGGCGCTTGAGAGGCCGGAGGATGTGCCGCAGGCCGAGGAACTCACGGGAGTCCCGATACGCGGCCGGGGCGCCACATTCACGCCGACCGCGCCCACACCAGGCGACCCCGTCCCCGGACCGCCTGCCGGGTCGGCTCTCGTGGCCACGGCCCTGACCACGGACAACAGCTAAAGAACAGAGTCCTTGGCGACTTCGGTCATCGGGTCCCGCGTCCGAGCGTAGGGCGGTAAGGTGGCAGTGGCCGTCGCATCGGCCCAAGCCAGCGGCCTGGCCCATGACCGGGTCGCATGACGGCAGAGGTGCCCGCGGGTCCCGTACAAGGGGCCCGGACTGTGCGCATCAGTGCGATGGTGAACACCAACTCTTGACGGCTGTCCAGCTGTTGAAGCCTTCCGCATGCTGCTCTTCGACGCGCGCATCGGATCATGGGGCCGGGCGCGGGAAGATGAGACATGACCAAGGGCCACGGCCGTAAGAGCCGGGCGCGGAAGACAAGCCGGAGCCGGGGGGCCGCGTACACCGCCGCCCAAGCCGGGACACTCCACCAGCACACCAGCGGCCCGACCGACAAGGATCTCCAGCCGGACGACCCCGGCCGATGGGGAGTCGACGCGGCCCCGGACCTGCGGACCGCGTCCGCACTGATCGGCGCGCGCATCGAGCAGTGCGCACCGTGCCAGGCCTCTCTGGCCGCGAAGCTCCTCGACGAGGACCCGATCGTGCTCGCGGTGACGGCCGGAACCGCCTACAGCCTGCATGAGGCCCACGAGCCGGACGGAGGAGGCCTCACCTCCGACGTCTCCCAGTTCTTCCTCCTGGTCGTCCGGGCGTCGGCGCCGGGCAAAGAACACATCATGCTCCGCTGCGTCGAGCTGCTGCTCCCAGAAGACCGGGCGGCGCTCCTGGAGGAGGCGCTGGGCATGTGGACGTTCTACGGCACCAAGCCCACCGGGCTCCTGTACGGCAATAACAGCGGCACGAAGGACGCGTCGCGGGCCGCTATCGCCGTCCCGGGCGGGAATCCCGAACCATCCGTCCCCGGCACGGTGGCCGACCCTTCCGGCCTCGCTGTTGAAGACCGATCAGGCGGCCAGCGTCCGGCCCGCCATCGTCCGGTTCCTGGACGCCACCCTCCTGCCCGACCAGCCGCACTGGGCATGGCGCCCGCATCCCGACCACGTGACCAGCACCCTCCTAGGAGAACCGGATCAATGACCGAATCCATCGAGCAGCATGCGGAGGGCGCGGCGCGCTCCCTCGTCGAACTCGTCCGTACCCTTCAGTACCGCGGTATTGAGTACCCGGGGGAGGCGCACCGCGTCCACAGCTATCTCACCCGCTGCGCCGGCGAGTTGCGGACCGCCATCGAGTTGATCGAGGCCTCCGTGCAGCAACTGCAGGACAAGGACCAGCTGATGAGCGACTACCGGGGCGAACCGCTCGACGACATCCTGCAGCGCTTCACGGAGTCCTCCGACGCGGCGAAGGACCTCGCGGGTGCGCTCCACGGCAGGCTGAGCACGGCCTACTCCGCCATCGGCCGCGTCGCGTACAAGGAGTCGCCGACAGGGAGCTGACCCGCCGGTCCGGCAGGTGTGAACCACGGATCGTGCGGAGCGGAGGCCGGGGCCGGGGTCCCGGCCTCCTTGCTGTCCGCTGACGGCTGGAGGATCCCACCCGTCAATCCACGCACCATAGAGTCACCAATGGTGAGTGAGAAAGTCATAGAACATTGTGACTTCTTCAAGCGAAGTGGGTGAATTCTGCTATGATGAGGGGCGGTAGAGTTCCCTAGGAGGGTGAGTGAGTCAGTCGCCACAGGAAGAGGGCGCGGTCAACGCGACCACGGCGCGGAACACCTTGTATTCGCTGGTGAAGCTCGCCGAGGATCACGGGCGCACCACGGTGATCACCAAGCACAAGGTGCGCGCTCTGCTGGCGCCGCTGGACCGGTTCCCGGCTGCTCGAAAGACGGATGCCTTCCCCGCCTATGTGCTCAGCGTGGCGCAGAAGGACCTCGGTGACCTCGTCACGCTGGCGGCCAAGGGCCAGCCGCAGGTGCTCCTGCGGAACACCACGCCGGTCGCGGTACTGCTCCCCGCCGATCCCCCTTCTGATGCCCTCTCGTCCGACACAGCCGCACACCCCGGCGCGGCGACCGCAGGAGGTGCGGTGAACAGCCAAGGCAACCAGGACCGCGGCAGCACGCCCCGCAGGCTCGCCACGCTCGGCGACGCCATCGGTTCCGTACTCACCGACGGCCCTGCCGGCGGCCCTGCCTTCGGACTGCCCGGCCTGGACGCTGCGACAGGCGGTCTGCAGCGGGGCAAGCTGACGCTCGTGGCAGCCCGCCCGAGCGTCGGCGGAAGCCTGCTGGGTCTGGCGGCCGCACGCAAGACGGCACTTGTCGACCACGACATGGTCCTGTACGCGGCCTCGGGACCGAACCGGGACGACATCTTCCGCCGGATCATCTCCGCCGAGACCGGCGGCGAATATGCGCGACTCAAGCAGGGCCGCCTTACCGAGCATGAGCAGAAAGTCGCCCACCAGCTCGTCCAGGCCGGCGACCTCCTGATGATCGATGACGGCAGTGACCTGACCGCCGAGGACATCAGGGAGACCGCACCGCACATGGAGGGCCTGGCCCTCGTAGTCGTGGACCGCCTGCAGGCCGCCCACAGCGCCCGCCTGCCGCTGTCCGGAGACCGTCTCCCGGACGCCTCGCAGGTCCTGGCCACGCTCGCGCGCACGCTGCACGTACCAGTGCTCGCCATCGTGGACAGCGACGATCCCGCACTCCTGGGCCTGTTGGACGCCGACGTCACCTTGACGCTCACGCCGACCGAGGACCCCGCCAAGGTCCAGGTGACCGTCGCGGAGCGCGACTTCGGCACGATCGGCTCGGCGTACCTGCAGCCCGACCTGATCCACGCCCGCTTCCTCGACGCCGGCGCCGCCCCCCTCGGCCGCGCCGACAGCCCGGCGGGCCCGGGGCTCTCGGCGTCCGCCGGTGGACCGCAGGCGCTGGAACTGGCCGAAGCCGCCCTCCCCTACACATCCGGCGGACACCAGGGGATCCCCGCCGCCCTCACCCACGAGCTCGCGGCATGGCGGACCGCAGTCCCAGGCGGCGACCAAGCCGCCCTGAAGGAGATCCTGCCGTCGCTGCTCCAGGCCGCCGCCACGGTCTCCCAGTGGCCGGACACCCATGAGGGGCACCGTCTCGCCGCCGCGCTGCGGCCCTACGGCACGCCCGTGTCCGCCGACACCGCCGCAAGCGCCGGTAAGGACCCTGCGGCCAGTGCCCCTGTCCACGTCCCGGCGGACAGCGGACAGGCCCCCGACGACGTAGCGGAGGACGAGGACGAGGACGAGGACTGGCTGAAGCCGGGCGACGAGGCTGACGAGCCCGAGGGGCACGTGTTCCCTGCTCTGAAGATCCTCAAGGATGCGGTCGGCCGCTCGAAGATGCACCCGATCCTCGTTATCCGCAAGGAGGAGCGTGACAGCGGCCCGTGGCCGCTGATCAGCGAGCACATGGACGGCGAGCCTCGCTGGGTCCGCCCCGACGTCACCGTCACCCGTGTTCCCCACATCCGGGAGAACGGCAAGCGTGTCCGGCGCGATCAGTTCGACGTGCCCGACTCGTTCGGCGAGGGCGTGCTGTGCCTGATCGACCGTAACGGCTCCTTCCCCTCAGCCTGTTCAGGCGTCCCCCTCGCCCCGAACAAGCTTCTGCACACCGGCCCCCTCGACGCGTACGACAAGACGAAGGCCGGCATCTATCTCATCGACATCCCGGAGTGGACCCGCACCGACATGCCGCACCCCCTGGGGCGGATCATCGACCGTCCCGACGAGGACGGCCGGGTGTGGGTCACCACCCCCCACATCAAGCAGCTGGAGAAGCTCGTCCGGGAGAAGCATCTCGGCGCCATGCCGACCATCTACGACTCCTGGACCGGGAAGTACAACGAGTCCCTCTTCAAGCCCTTCTATGAGGCCACCCGCAAGGCACGGACCGAGCTCGTCCAGGTCGGCGGAGACCCCTACAAGATGTACAAGACCCGGCTGTCCATCGCGCTGCGGCTGCTGTGGCCCAAGCGCCCCTCCCAGCGGTCCCCGTTCTGGCGGCCGGACTGGCGCATGAGCATGGTCGCGGAAGCGTCGGTCCGCCACTGGTCGGTGGCCTTCAGGGCCGTCCAGGAAGGTCACCAGCTCCTCGCGCTGCGCAACGTCGACGCGGCCGTCTTCTGGGCGCCGGACGGCACCGCGCCCGACACGTACCGGATCGGGACCGGCTTCGGGGAAGTGAAGGCCAAGTTCGTCCAGCCCGGACAGATGATCCCCGAGGGTGACGACTGATGGCTGGCCCCACCGGGCGCGGCGACTCCCTGGGCGCCGCCCTCAACGACCTCCTGCGCTCCCAGGTCACCCCCCGCCACCGGCTGTCGTCGTACAACGCCAAGCACTGGCACGCCCAGCTCAGCCAGCTCACCGCGACCCACCGCGGACAGCAGGCCCTCGCGGACGCCGGCCTGAACGTCACGACCAAGACCCTCCTCAACTGGCTGTCCGACGCCGAGTACAACGTCCGCCGCAGCTACCTGGACGTCATCCACACCGCGTACGAGAACGTCGCCATCGTCCCCGCCGACCCGCTCCCCGACCACATCACGGACGGCCAGTACGAGATCAGCGGCGTCGTCAAAACCGGCGACGACGTACGTACGCGCGGCACCCGGGACGCCAACCCCCTGCGGATCGACGGCAGCCGGGGCAACTGGGACGCGATCGAGGAACTCTGGCTCGCCGGTGAACTCACCGACGACGAGTTCGAGGACCACTTCATCGACGACGTCATCGTCGAGGACATCGGCGAAGGCACCGACGGCTGGGAGTTCACCGGCGCCTCGTACTCCGTCGAAGTCCGGTAGCAGCGCGCACCAGCAGCCGAACCGCCCTCCGCAGCAAGGGACTCCACATCATGAGCCACCACCCAGAACGCCGGAAGTTACCGCTGATCGCCGTGTACGCAGCGACGGCCGCGAAGGCCGAGCAGCGTGTGACCGAGCTTCTCGGCGCCGCAGGCGCGAGCCCGGCTGAGGTGCACACCCTCATCGCGGCCGTCCAGGCCGGCGCCGTGGAAAGCGCTCAGGGCGAAGTCATCGAGCTGGACATGCAGGCCCCCTCCGGCAGCAGCGCCCAGGTCCACGACGGCTGGTTTCGCGCTGTCGAGGCGATCGCCGACAGGCTCGCCCACATCGCCGACCGCACCGTCCAGCAGGCCCGGGCAACGGCCGCTGCCCTTAAGACACCGTCGCCCGCGCCGAGGCGGACTCCACACCCCTTGCCGACGCCAGTCGACAGCGTGGGGGAGGGGCAGGTGCACCAGGTGCTGGAGGCGGCCAAGAGCATCTTCGTATCCCTCACCGGCTACACCGGCTTCGACCGCGACCTGTCGGAAGAGATCCTCACAGTCGTCCTGAAGTGCGTCAGCGCCGAGCAGCAGGACGGCTACGCAGGGCAGTTGGGGGCCTTCGCCGACGAGAGCCGCTGCTACCTCACCCATCAGCCCGAGAGCCTCGTGGTCTGCGAGCGCCTGGACACCGTCCCGATGTGGCTTGCAGCGGTATGGAACACAGAACTCGACGCCGAGCTGACGCTGGAGCGCTTCACCAACCACTGGCGCTACGGCCTGAGCCCCTCATGAGCGCAACCGGCAACCGATCTACTGACCTCCGTCGGCACGATGCCACGGGCGGCGAGAGGACGAGGCCATGGCGCAGCTGAAGATCCGGGATCTGTACGACCTCCTGCGTCAGGCCCCCCGGCGACGAGACCTGGAGCAGGACGGCATCCGGCTCGTGTACGACGGCGCCAGCCTGCACCTGTCCACGGCCGACGCCCCGGACACCGTGATCGCCCGCGCTGACACCTGCGGGTTCACCACCGAGCCGTGGGACGTGACCGCGTACCGCGCCAGCATCACCAGCACGGAGGTGTGGCTGCGCGTCCTCAACGGTGAGCACGGCGACCACCTCATCGACGTCTGCCCCTTCTGGGCCCAGCGCCCCGCCGCGATCACGTTCACCGCGGGCGGCCATACGGCGGCGTTCCCGGCGATCGCCTGCCCGACCGCACCCGCCGACAGGCGCCCGTAGCGCGACCACCGGCCCAGGGCTCCACCTCAGAGGTCCGGCACACGCTTCGGGTTGCTATACCGGGGCCCAGCAAACTTCTTTAGCCCGTCACGCAGCCGTTTGGGATCGACCGCAGCTGGGCTATCGGCGCGCGTATATATGTCGAAACCGCCGCCCTGATGGGGCTTGACACCGTTCGCAGCCTGCCACTCGGCCGTCGGCTCGAACGTCTTGTTGAACCATGCGATGACACAGCCGTTATCGACGGCGATGCCTTCCAATGTGTCCCATCGGACCGTAAAGCTCCTGCGCTGGGGCGTCCAGCGGCTGATGCTGATGCCGTGGCGGTTGATGGTGACCACATCGGATTGGGTGTACATCGCCTTCAGCCAATCCTCGGCTATGGCGTAGCAGCCGATGAGGAGGCCAACCGAGATCCATACGAGGAAGGGCGTCACCACCCAGGCCGGACCATTGAAGGGTGCGTAGTAGTGGTTCAGGACGAAGTCCATGGCGATTCCGCCGATGAAAATTCCGGCGCAGCCAAAGTTGACGGTCCTCCCCGTTACCCCCCAGGGAACTTTTTCGTACGCCTTCACGAGCTCCCGCGTGCTGTTGGTAATCGTGACGGGCTTGTCCGGAACCGGATTATTCGTCACCTTCTTGGAAGGGGGCTCCGGGGGTTCGGGGGAAGCCTCGAGCATTGCCAACGCCTCGGCGACGGCGGGGCGTCGGGTGGGATCCTTCTCTAGAAGCCCAGTGATCAGAGTAGTCAGTCGGCCGGCGTTGGCAGGGGTGCGGAGCGGTTCGGTGAGAGCTGCGATGGGATTGTCCGTTGGGAACGGCAGTACGCCCTCTACCGCTTTGTACAGCGTCACGCCGAGTGAGAAGAGGTCCGCCCGATCGTCGCTTTGCGCGCCCTGAAGGCGCTCGGGGGCTATGTAGCCTGGCGAGCCGATGACCAGCGCGGTGGCCGTCAAGCGCGGATCAGTGTGTCCAACGGCGATCCCGAAGTCCGCGAGCAGAACCTCTCGGCTCTTCGCAAGCATCACATTGGCTGGCTTTACGTCCCGGTGCACCACGCCTGCCCGATGGGCCGCTTCCAACGCGCGCAGCACCCCACCGGCGACGGCGGCTGCCCGATCGACCGTCAGCGGGCCGTGTTCCTCCAGCTCCTCCGCAAGCGAGTGACCGTCCACCAACTGCATGACTATCCAGGGGGTGTCGTCCACCTCGACCACGTCGTACACGGTGACAATATGAGGGTGATCGCGCAGCCGTGCGGCGTTGCGGGCCTCTCTCCCCGCCCGGGCCAACAATTCCGCGCGTATCTCATCCGGCAGCGAGTCGTCGAGGCGGACCTGCTTGATCGCCACGTCCACACCCAGAGCCGCGTCGTGGGCCTTCCACACTTGACCGAATCCACCCTCACCTAGCCGACGGATCAGCCTGTACCGCTCGCCAATCACTGTCCCCGGCTGTGCCCCACCCGTCACCACTCCTCCGTTCGGGACCGACCTGGCCTACTCCGGCATGCGCCTCATGCACTTTGGCATGAACAGGAGACGCAGACTTCCCTCGGCCAGTTCCCTGACAAGTTCAGACGTTGTCACGCCCGAACGCCAGGGCTCAAGACGGACTGTGGCGTCGCTCCGGGGGCTGTGTGCCAGGGTCGACGGCGAACTTCTGCGGATCTGGGGTTCAGAGACAGGCTCTCAGCTTGTTCTTTATCTACCGTCCGCGTGATAGAGCGGGGATGGACGGTCCCAGACGGCGTCTGACCGGCTGACAACCTTTCGCAGTTCGCGGGCACTTCGGGGTGATAGGGCCTGCATCACGGT
>NZ_JAVREZ010000014.1:0-272506 GCF_031845645.1 Streptomyces doebereineriae | reverse complement strand
CGGAAGCTAAGCCTTACAGCGCCGATGGTACTGCAGGGGGGACCCTGTGGGAGAGTAGGA
Organism: Streptomyces doebereineriae; assembly: GCF_031845645.1. Lineage (NCBI taxonomy): Bacteria > Bacillati > Actinomycetota > Actinomycetes > Kitasatosporales > Streptomycetaceae > Streptomyces > Streptomyces doebereineriae. The sequence goes on along the minus strand of NZ_JAVREZ010000014.1, from coordinate 272,446 downwards.
CACCGCCGAACTCCTTTTAGACAGAAAGGCCCACACCTTATGGTGTGGGCCTTTCTGCATTTCAGGTACTACTGTGGCCGGCATGGGTTACGTGATCCGGTCCATACGGGCCGATGAGTGGCCCGCGGTGAAGGAGCTCAGGCTCGACTCGCTGCGGGATCCGGTGGCGCACCTGGCCTTTCTGGAGACCTACGAAGAAGCCGTCGCCCGCCCGGACTCCTTCTGGGAGGACAGGGCGGCCGGGGCCGCCGAAGGGGAGACCGGGGCGCAGCACTTCGTCGCCGAGGGGTCTGACGGTCGGTGGCTCGGGCAGTTGGTCGTACTGCTGGAGGAGGCGGGGACCACGGACTGGGCCGGGTTTCCGGTCGAACGGCGGCAGGGGCACATCGTCGGGGTGTACATACAGCCCGAGGCGCGTGGGGGCGAGCTGACCAGGGCGCTGTTCGCGGCGGGTCTGGAGTGGGCCTGGGGGGCCGGGGCCGAGCGGGTGCGGCTCATCGTGCACGAGGACAACGGGCGGGCGCAGGGCCTCTATCGCAAGGTGGGGTTCGTGCCGAGCGGGATACGGGTGTCGTTGCCGCAGGTTGCGGGGGAGTCAGAGCTGGAGTTCGTGCTGGAGCGCGACTGAGGTGCGTTCATCAGGGATCATGAAGCATGCGCCCGGACGACTGGCACCTCACCGAAGACATCGACGACTTTCTCGCTCGGGCCGGGGAGTTCCTGCGCTCACGTCCTGTCCCGCACATCATGCCGCTGACGTGGACCGCGAGACTTCGTGCGCGCGGGGCGGCCGCGTACGGTGCCGAAGCCGCCGTCTTCGCTTGGTTGGAGCGGGCCGGTGAGGTGCACGGCGCCTTCTACCGCCTGTCGCCCAGCCGTGGCCTGAGCCTCACTCCTCTCACCGCTGAGCAGGCCGACGCCCTCGCCGCCCGTCTGGTCGGCCTCGGGCACTCCGTTCCGTCCGTCAGCGCGGATGCCGCCACCGCCGCCGCTTTCGCCGAGGCCTGGCAGCGGCACACCGGGGCGACGCCGAGCGTGCGCATCCGGCTCTGTCTGCACCGCCTCGGGACGCTCGTCCCGCCGGAGCCGTTCCCGGCGGGACGGGGCCGGGCCGTGGGGGAGCAGGACCTCGAGCAACTCATGAGGCTGTGCCGCGGGTTCGCCGCGGACGTGGGGGAAGCCGTCACCATCGACGCCGACTCCTGGGCCGGCACCCGCTTCGCGGACAAGCGCTACACGTTCTGGGAGGCTCCGGACGGTACGCCCGTCTCCATGGCGGGGGCGAACCCCATGGTCGCCGGGCTGGTCCAGGTGGACCCCGTGTACACCCCGGCCCCTCTGCGCGGTCGCGGATACGCGGGTGCGGTGACGGCCGAGGTGAGCCGGGCCGCGCTGGCCGGGGGCGCCGAGGATGTCGTGCTGTTCACGGACGCGGCCAACCCCACCAGCAACGCCCTCTATCGGCGCCTCGGGTACGTTCCGGTCGTCGACTGGGCTGCGTACGACTTCTGAGCTCTATGCCGGGAGGTCCGCGTCCGGCCAGCGGGTGCGGGCCTGTTCGCGGGACCGGAGCAGGGCCAGGGTCGGTAGCCCCCGGTCCGCTCCGGCGGCCAGCAGCTCCGGGAGCTGGGGAAGCGGAGCCACGGCTGCGACGTCGTCCAGGACGAGCGTCAGTGGTGGGTCGAGGCGACCGGAGGATGACCGTTCGGCCATGCGCCGGCCACGCTCGACCACGCTTGAGATGAGGGCCGTCAGAAGGGGCATCGCGCCCGGATTGGTCCTGGGGTCCTCGATGGATTCACCCACCACATAAAGCGTGCCCCCTTCGTCGACGAAGGAATCCAAGGCGAGGGCATCATTTCGGTTGGGAGTGCATGCCTCGCGGATGTTGACCGTGAAGAGGGCGGAGAGGGCCCGGCTGGTCAACTCCTGGGCGATGTCGCGGCGTTCGGGGTGCGCGGTGAGGGCCGCTTCGAGTTCGCCGGCGGAGCCTGGGGCCGCCTTGGGGTTGGTGCGGAGGGTTCTCACGGCGTCCTGGATCTGGGCGCCCTGGCACCAGCGGTGGACGTGGCGGATGGTGCGGGCTTCTATCGCCGCGGCGTGGAGGTAGCTGCGCAGGAGTGTTTCGGCCACGTCGGCCACGGCCTGGTCGATCCTTGCGGTGGGGCGGACGGGGGCGAGGAGGGCCTGTGCCCTTGCCTTGGCTGTTTCCTTGGTCTCGCAGCCTGTGGTGGGGGACCAGTGGAGGCGGGCCGGGGTGTCGCAGAGGTGGGTGGGGTCGTAGACGTGGACCGGGCCCAGTTTGGCTTTGGCGTCCTTGGTGTCCTGCCAGATCGCGGGGTTCGAAGTGACGACGAGGGTGGGGCCTTCCGCGTCCCTGATGGCCTGGGTCGCGGTGGGGTGGCGGGATTCTCTCGGGGCGTAGAGCACCGCGCCTTCGGGGCGGGGTGTCTCCCACCCGGCCGCCGGTTCACCCTGGGACAGGGAAATGGGCATCTTGAGTGGCTCGGTGGGGAGGGGAGCCGTGGCCGGTTGCGGTTGTGGCTGCGGCTCTGGCGCCGGCCTCGGGATCGGTACCTCGTGGACCGGTTCGGGTTGCGAACGTCGTTCCCGGGCGGCCAGTTTCTCCGCTCTCGTCCTCGCCCGTACCGCCCTCCAGCGGGCCAGTGTGCCCATCACGAAGATCGTCAGGACGACCAGGATCAGCAGCTGGCCGATGAACAGGCCCCAGACCAGGCCGTAGCCGGAGAGCCCGCCGGCGGGGGTGTCGGGCCAGGCGCCGGACATGTCCTGGGGGTGGCCGATGAGATGGCGCATGGCCTGGGGGGTGCGGGTGAAGGTGACGCTCTTGGGCCAGTCGCCGTGGGCGAACAGGCCCGCGAGGCCCGTCGCCGTCCAGATCAGCAGGGTCATGCCGAGGAGGAAGGCGAGTATGCCGACCAACAGCCCGTCCGGGACGCCTCCCTGGCCTCCCTGACCGCCTTGTCGGCGGTCGTCAGGTCTCACCACTTGCCCGCCCCTCCTACGCCACTGTCGACTCGGAGTCGCCCAGGTGCTGCTCCACGAAGGCCGCCGCCCGCTCCTCCGCCTCCAACTCCGCCGCGCGCAGGGCGTCGTCGGTCAGGTCGCTGGAGGACTCCGTCATCGCGCGGTCGGTGAAGACCAGGGGGCGTTCGGTCTCGGTGACCAGGTGTTTGACCACCTGGACATTGCCGTTGACGTCCCAGACGGCGATGCCGGGGGTGAGGGAGGGGATGATCTCGACCGCCCAACGGGGCAGGCCCAGGACTCGGCCCGTCGCACGCGCCTCGTCCGCCTTCTGGGCGTAGATCGTCCTCGTCGACGCCATCTTCAGGATCGCCGCGGCCTCCTTCGCCGCCGCTCCGTCCACGACGTCGGACAGGTGGTGGACGACCGCGACGAAGGACAGGCCGAGCCGCCGGCCGAACTTCAGCAGCCGCTGGAAGAGCTGGGCCACGAAGGGGCTGGCGATGATGTGCCAGGCCTCCTCGACCAGGAAGATGCGCTTCTTGCGGTCGGGGCGGATCCAGGTGTGTTCCAGCCAAACTCCGACGATCGCCATGAGGATGGGCATGGCGATGGAGTTGCGGTCGATGTGGGACAAATCGAAGACGATCAGCGGCGCGTCCAGGTCGATGCCGACCGTTGTCGGGCCGTCGAACATGCCCCGCAGGTCACCGTCGACCAGGCGGTCGATGACCAGGGCGACATCGAGCCCCCACGCGCGGACGTCCTCTATGTCGACGTTCATCGCCTCGGCCGACTCGGGCTCGGGGTGCCGTAGCTGCTCCACGATGTCCGTGAGGATCGGCTGGCGGTCGACGATCGTCTCGTTGACGTAGGCGTGCGCGACCTTCAGCGCGAAGCCGGAGCGCTCGTCGAGGCCGTGGCCCATCGCGACCTCGATGATGGTCCGGAGCAGGGCGAGCTGGCCGGTCGTCGTGATCGCGGGGTCGAGCGGGTTGAGTCGGATCCCCATGTCCAGGGCGGCCATCGGGTCCAGGCGGATGGGAGTTATCCCCAACTCCTGCGCGATCAGGTTCCATTCACCGACGCCGTCCTCGCCCTGGGCGTCCAGGACGACGACCTGGCGGTCACGGAAGCGCAGCTGCCGTAGGACATACGTCTTCTCGAGCGCCGACTTGCCGTTGCCGGACTCGCCCAGGACCAGCCAGTGAGGTGCCGGGAGCTGCTGGCCGTAGAGCTGGAAGGGGTCGTAGATGTAGCCCTTTCCGGAGTAGACCTCGCGGCCGATGATCACGCCCGAGTCGCCGAGGCCCGGCGCTGCGGTCGGGAGGTAGACCGCCTGCGCCTGGCCGGTGGAGGTGCGGACCGGCAGGCGGGTCGTCTCGACCTTTCCGAAAAGGAAGGACGTGAAGGCGTCGGTGAGGATGGACATCGGATCCCGCATGCGGCAGCCCCTACCTTCGAATGCCGGTGGCGAACGGAAGGGTGTTCACGAAGGCGCGATGGTGCTCGCGGTCGCACCACTCCAGTTTCAGGTACGACTTTCCGGCCGACGCCCGGATGGTCCGCTTGTCGCGGGCCAGGGCCTCGGGGTTACGGGAGGAGACGGTGATGTAGCCGACCAGGTTGACGCCGGCCGCGCCGCTCGCGAGGTCCTCGCCGCGCTGGTCCAGGCGGTTGTGGGAGGCGACGTCGCGGGGGTCGACGGTGCGGTTCATCTTGGCGGCGCGGGAGGCCTCGGCCTCGTCGTTGGTCTTTTCGGTCAACATGCGTTCGATGGCTACCTCGGTGGGCTCGAGATCCATCGTCACGGCGACCGTTCGGATGACGTCCGGGGTGTGGACGAGCAGGGGTGCCAGGAAGTTGACGCCCACCGGGGTCATCGGCCACTCCTTCACCCAGGCCGTGGCGTGGCACCAGGGCGCGCGGGTGCTGGACTCCCGGGTCTTCGCCTGGAGGAACGTCGGTTCCATGGCGTCGAGTTCGGCCGGCCAGGCGTTGCGCTTGGTCATCGCCTGGATGTGGTCGATGGGGTGGTCGGGGTCGTACATGGAGTGGATCAGTGAGGCCAGCCGGCCCTGGCCGAGCGGCTGGCGCACGCGGATGTCGGCCTCCTGGAGGCGGGAGCAGATGTCGGTCAGCTCACGCGCCATGACGACGGCGAGCCCTGCGTCCCGGTCGAGCCTGCGGCCGGACTGGGGGCGGGCCGCGCGGGCCATCGCCTGGGCCTCGGCGGCGAGTTCGCGGTTGAAGTGCATGCAGGCGACGAGGTACGCGCGGTGCTGCTCGCTGCTGGTCGACACCATCGACTGGAGTTGGTCGTACGACGTCTGCAGCCACGGCAGTGCCCTGTCGTCCCCGCGCATCGCGACGTCCTTGGCGTGGGCGTCGGGGTCGGCGGGGAGAGTGCGGGCGAGCATCTGGATGCGGGTGACGAAGCCGTCGCCGTTGGCCACGTGCTTGAGGAGGGTGCCGAAGCGGTCGACGAGGGCTTCCTGGTCCTCGGAGTCGCGCAGGCCGACGCCGGGGCCCTCGATCTCGATCGCGGCCGTCACCGTGCGGCGGTCCGCGTGGAGCAGTACGGCGATTTCGTCGGGGCCGAACGGGGCGGCGAGCCAGTTGATCCGGCCGATGCCGGGGGGCGGGCCGACCTCGACCTCGCGGCCGTCGACGTGGGTGCCGGCCTCCATCACGGAGGAGCGGTAGGCCGTGCCCTGGCGCAGGCTCCGCTTGTAACTGCGGTTGATCTCGAACCACTTGTAGAACGTGCGGCGCTTGTACGGAACGTAGACCGCGGCGAGCGCGACGAGCGGGAAGCCCATCAGCAGCACGATGCGCAGGGAGAGCACCGGGACGAGGAGCCCGCACATCATGCCGAGGAACGCGCCCACGATGATGAGCGCGATCTCGCCCGTCTCGCGATTGCGGCCGACGATCGCGTTCGGCCGGGCGCGGCCGATCAGATATGTACGGCGGGGCGTGACCGTATGCGACACGTGGGACTCGGTCGTCAACGCCCGTCACCTCCTGTGCTGTTGCTGCCTGCGTTGCGGTTGCCGGCGTGCGGGGTGTTCACCGCGTTGCCCGCGCGGGGAGCGGGAGCGGCGGAGGGGACAGATCCGCCGCCTCCGTTCGGGGTGCGCGAGCTGTGGGCGGCGACTCCGCCGGACGCCGGGTTGCTCGGGCGGGCGCCCGAACCTCCGGAGGCCTGACCGTTGTTGTCGGCCCGGGAGCTGTGGGTCTTGATGCCCTGGGCGACCAGGGTGGCCGGGGAGCTGATCACCGCGGCGGCCTTGCCCTCGGCGTTCTGCATGATGCGGTTGTTGCGGGAGCCGGCGATCTCGTCGCCGAAGCCGGGGACGAAACGGTAGATCATCGCGCTGGCGAAGATGGCGAGCAGGATGATGGCGAGGCCGGAGACGACGGCGGAGAAGGCGTCGGGGCCGTCGTCGGAGGAGAGCGCGCCGGCGAGGCCGAGGACGATGACGATCACCGGTTTGACCAGGATGACGGCGATCATGATGCCGGCCCAGCGGCGGACGTGGCCCCAGAGGTTCTTGTCGACGAGGCCGGCGTAGACGACGGTGCCGAGGAGGGCGCCGACGTAGAGGAGGGCGGCTCTGATGACGAGCTCCAGCCACAGGACGCCGGCGGCGAGGATGCTGACCAGGGAGACGACGATCAGCATGATGGGGCCGCCGCCGATGTCGTTGCCCTTCTCCAGGGCGCCGGAGAAGGTGCCGAAGAAGGTGTCGGTCTGGTCGCCGGTGGCCTTCGCGAGGACCTCTGAGACGCCGTCGGTGGCCGAGACGACGGTGTAGAGGATGAGGGGGGTGAAGGCGGACGCGAGCACGGTCAGCCACAGGAACCCGATCGCCTCGCTGATGGCGGTGGTGAGGGGGACGCCTCGCACCGCGCGCTTGGCTACGGCCAGCAGCCACAGGAGAAGGGTGAGGATGGTCGATGCCGCGAAGACGACCGCGTACTGCTGGAGGAACTTCTGGTTGGTGAAGTCGACGTTCGCGGTGTTCTTGACGGCCTCGCTGAGCTTGTCGATGGTCCAGGCGGCGGCCTTTGCGCAGCTGTTGGCCAGGGAGGACATGGGGTCGAGGGTGGAGGTGGGGTCCAGGGAGGGGGATCCGCCGGAGGATCCGCCCGAGGAGTCACCTTCGCAGATCTGCTTGGCCTGGCCCGACAGGAGGCTGCAGTTGTCGGCGGACTCGGTGGGGGTCGGCGTGGGTGTAGGTGCGGCTGCGGCGCGGGCGGCGAGCAGCACGACGGCGGTCTGTACGGTGGCGACTGCGGCGGTGACCTTGAGTGCGAGGCGCTGGCTACCGGGCATAAGTGAAGCCTCCGTACTCCTGGACGGCCTTTGCCATTTCGTCAGCGCTCGACGCCTTGTCATCCCCAGGAACGGGAGCGGGACCGTCCTTCTGGGAGAAGCTGTCGACCTTCCAGTCGCTGTCAGCCCAGCGCATTTGGAGGATCATGGTGAACCAGTCGGTTGTCACCGGGTCGGTCGAGTCGGCGCCAGCCGTGCCGTACAAGCCGGTGCACCAGACCTCGACGGCCGCTGAGGTGGCCGATGCGCTCGTGACCTTGGTGCCGATCGGGACAGTGCGAGAGACATAGGTATCGCCTGCGGCCGCGTCACCGTTCTGGTCGAGGCCGAGCTTGCTCAGGAACTCCGCGGAGTATGCCTTGTCAAGCTTGGCGGTCAGGGCGGCCTGCTTGTCCGTCACGAAGACCTGCTGGACGAGCTCGGCTCTCCGGGCCGGCTTCAGGATATCGGCGGAGACCAAGACCGTCGCATAGTTCGCCGCCGCGCTCTGTGCCCCCTGTGCGTCATGCGCGTACCCCGTCGGGATGACGCCCGGGGTGGACTGCACCGGCTTGGTTCCGCTCGGTGCCGTGGACGAGGCCTTCGGCTGTCCCGCCGTCCCCTCTGCCGAAGAAGAGGAATCGTCTCCCCCACGGTTCGCGAAGGCGATCGCGGCGATCAGGAGGACGATGACGCCGACCACGGTGACCAGGCTTCTGGAGGACGAGCGGCTGCCCCGGCGGGCGCCGCCGTAGACGTCGCTGCTGCCCTCCGGGTACCGGGTGCGGGTCTGGCCCGTGCCGCCGTAGCCGCCGGAGCCCTCTTGGTCGTCTCCGAGACTCATGCCGCTCACGTCCCCTCGACGTCGTACGAAAACGCGTAGGAGTACGACGGTAGCCGCGCTGGTTCCCGCGCGGGTGCGGTGTGGTGACTCGACATCAGGGAACGCAACCTCAGCCGGTGGGCACTGCGGACGGGTGGGGTGGAGGGGCTGTACCGGACGGGGCGGCTATACGGCCATGCCGTACACGATGGTGAAGAGCGTGCCCAGGGAGCCGATGATGAAGACTCCCGTCAGCCCCGCGATGATGAGGCCCTTGCCCTGTTCCGCGCTGAAGGTGTCCCGCAGTGCGGTGGCTCCGATGCGCTGTTTGGCGGCGCCCCAGATGGCGATGCCGAGGCAGAGCAGGATGGCGACCGCCATGACGACCTGGATCATCGTCTTCGCCTCGGTCCCCAGCGCCCCGAAGGGGCCCCAGTCCGGAGCGATCCCGCCGATGATGGTGTTGATGTCTCCCTTGTCGGCCGCAAAGAGCATGTAAGTCACCGCCCCTGGTGGGTAGTTCCGTTTCCCCTGCGTGTGCGCAGAGGTCAGGCCTCATTGTCGCCGACAATTCTGCCGTCGTATGTCGACTTGGCGGCATTGGTTGGCGGGTTTCGTACGAATGACTGTCTGGTCACTCTGTGTATCACGGCAGGTAACGCCGGGCAATGAGGCCTGAGCGGAACCTGTCGTGTGGTTCCGTCGTTGACCCCTCCTACGACCTGCGGCGCTTCTGGCACCGATGTTCTGCGGGTGAAGGCTAACCCGGAGGGCTACCGGCATGGCGAACGGGCCGCGGTAGGGGAGCCCGCGGCCCGTTCGTTGACGGAGAGTCAGCCGGTGAAGGCGCTCACTCCCTTGGGGGTACCCAGGCCGGTCGGGCCGTCGTAGCCCGAGGTGGCGGTGCAGAAGTAGCTCGTCGAGCAGCTGCCGTTGTTGCCCGATGTCACGTCGTTGAGGGAGGACGTGTGCGCGTAGGGGTACTGCGCCGGGTAGTCACTGCTGCCGGGGGTGCCCGCGAGGGCGTAGACGGCCGCGATGATGGGGGACGAGGCGCTGGTGCCGCCGAACGTGTACCAGCCGGCGGTGACGCCGTAGGAGTCGTAGACGGAGACGCCGGTGGCCGGGTCGGCGACGGCGGAGACGTCCGAAATCATGCGCTTGGTGCAGCCGGTGTCGGTCTGCCAGCTCGGCTTGGCGTCATAGGACGAGCAGCCTGAACCGGTGCCCTCGGTGGAGCTGGTCTTCCAGACGGTCTCGGTCCAGCCGCGGGTGGTGGAGGAGGTGGAGAGCGCGGTGCCGCCCACCGACGTCACGTACTTGGAGGCGGCCGGGTATTCGGCGCCGTAGCCCTCGTCGCCGGCGGAGACGGTGATGGCGACGCCGGGGTGGTTGAAGTACGAGGAGTCGTAGGAGGTGTCCGAGGAGGACTCGGAGCCGCCGTAGGAGTTGGAGACGAACTTGGCGCCCAGGGTGACGGCCTCGTTCACGGCCTTGCCCAGGTTGGCCATGGTGGCGGACTTGGCCTCGACGAGGAGGATCTTGGCGTTCGGGGCGATGGCGGAGACCATGTCGAGGTCGAGGGAGATCTCCTCGGACCAGCCGGCGTCGCTGGTGGGCAGGGAGGTCGTGGAGCCGGTCTGACTGACCTTCTTGAAGCAGCCGCTCGCGCTGGTGCAGGCCGGCAGGCCGTAGTACGAGCGGTACTTGGCGAGGTCCGCCTCGGCGTTCGGGTCGTTGTAGGCGTCGACGATGGCGATGGTCTCGCCGGAGCCGTTGGCGGCGGACGCGGAGGTCAGGCCGTACGCCGACTGGAGGTCGCTCGGGCCGTAGCCGGAGGGGGTGGCGGCGTCGGCGGCCTTCGGGGTGATGCCGCGGGCTTTCTGGAAGGCGGTGGTGCCGCCCGTCACGCGGAGGGAGTTGCAGGCGAGTTCGCCGGTCTTCTTGGGGGTGGCGCAGGGAGTCGCGGCCCAGGTGACCTTGGACGAGGTCGTCGCGTCCGCGTGGACCGCGGTGCCGAAGCCGGCGAGGACGAGGGCGGCGGTGACGGCCGTGGCGGAGCCGACGCGGTGCCATCTCAGGCGTATGTGGGGGAAGTTGGTACGCAAGGTGCAGCCTCCTGATGGTGAGGGAACAGGGGCGGTGCGGGTGCGTGCCGTCGGTACGGTTTCCCCGGCGGCGGGCGGCGGCCTGTGACACGGTCCACCTTGATCCGTACGCGACAACAGAGAATGGCTGGAATTCTGACCTTCGCCATACCGAAAGTTGTCCCGGGCTTACTGGTGCATGGCCGCTCGATGGACTGCGGGCGGTGGTGACTTGACTCGTGTGGACACGGCGAACGGGCCGCGACCGGATGTCGCGACCCGTTGCCGTTGTGCCGCCGAGGGGACCCCACGTCCCCCTCTCGAGGGCGGCGCCCCCGTGACCCGACGGGGACACTCATGGACCGGATCAGCCGGTGAAGGCGCCCAGGCCTGCCGGGGTACCCAGGCCGGTCGGGCCGTCGTAGCCCGACTTGGCGGTGCAGAAGTAGCTCGTGGAGCAGGTGCCGTTGTTGCCGGAGGTCACGTCGTTGAGGGCGGTGGTGTCCTCGTAGGGGTACTGGGCCGGGTAGTCGCTGCTGCCCGGGGTGCCCGCGAGGGCGTACACCGACGCGATGATGGGGGACGAGGCGCTGGTGCCGCCGTAGGTGTTCCAGCCCGTGCCGTCCGAGCCGTAGGAGTCGTAGACGGAGACGCCGGTGGCAGGGTCGGCGACGGCGGAGACGTCGGCGATCATGCGCTTGGTGCAGCCGGTGTCGGTCTGCCAGGAGGGCTTGGCGTCGTACGAGGAGCAGCCCGAACCCGTGCCCTCGGTGGAGCTGGTCTTCCAGACGCTCTCGGTCCAGCCGCGGGAGGTGGAGGAGGTGGACAGCTTGGTGCCGCCGACCGCGGTGACGTACTTGGAGGCGGCCGGGTATTCGGCGCCGTAGCCCTCGTCGCCGGCGGAGACGGTGATCGCCACACCGGGGTGGTTGAAGTACGAGGAGTCGTAGGAGGTGTCCGAGGAGGACTCGGAGCCGCCGTAGGAGTTGGAGACGAACTTGGCACCCAGGGTGACGGCCTCGTTCACGGCCTTGCCCAGGTTGGCCATGCTCGACGAACTCGCCTCGACCAGCAGGATCTTGGCGTTCGGGGCGATGGCGGAGACCATGTCGAGGTCGAGGGAGATCTCACCGGCCCAGCCGCTGTCGGCAGTGGGGAGGGAGGTCGTGGAGCCGGTCTGGGAGACCTTCTTGAAGCAGCCGTTGGCGGTGGTGCAGGCCGGCAGGCCGTAGTAGCTGCGGTAGGTGGCCAGGTCGGCGGCGGCGTTGGGGTCGTCGTAGGCGTCGACGATGGCGATGGTCTCGCCGGAGCCGTTGGAGGCGGACGCGGAGGTCAGGCCGTACGCCGACTGGAGGTCGCTCGGGCCGTAGCCGGTCGGGCTCGCGGAGGAGGCGTTCGGCTTGAGCGTCTTGGCGGTCATGCCCTTCAGCGCGGCCTGCTTCTCCATGAACGCGGTGGTGCCGCCGGTGACGCGCAGGGCGTTGCAGGCGGCGTAGCCCTTCTTGGGGGTGGCGTCACACGCGCTCTCGTACTGCACATGGGCCTTGGCGACGGCGGTGGCGACGGCTTTGGCGCTCACGTGGTCGGGCGTGGCCGCGGTCGCGTGGACGGCGGTGCCGAGTCCGGCGAGGACGAGGGCGGAGGTGGCCACGGCGGTGGAGCCGGCCCGACGCCATCTGCCGGACGTGTGGGGGGAACGGGAAGTACGCAACGTACAGCCTCCTGAGAGTGGTTGCAGAGGCCTGCGGTGGGGGACCACCGGTGAGGTTCCCGGTGGGGGCGGCGACCCGCGTAGACCATCGCCTTGTTGAGTACGTGACAACAAGACAGGCGGTGGAATCCTGACTTCCGCCATACCCAAGGGTGTTGGGGGATTGCTGATCAATGGCGGGCGGATGGGCGGGGGATGGTCACGGCTTGACCATCTACACGCGTCGCACACAACTCCCGGATGCGTGACGGCGGGCCGAGGCTCCCGGTCAGCGGGGCTTGAGGCCGTACATCAGGTGATGGACGAGTCCCGACACGGTGGCCATGGCGGCCTCGGTGGTGAACTTGCCGGTGACGGCGAGGGACGCGAGGCCGTGGAGGGCGGTGCCCACGACGAGGGTGAGCTGCTCGGGGTCGCCGTCGACGATCTCGCCGTGCTGCTGGGCGGCGGCGACGGCCCGCTCCAGGGCGCCGACCGTGCGGTCGATCGCTGCGGCCATCTGCTCGGCGGCGTCGGGCTCGTGCTTGCGGGCGTACATCAGCTCGAGGAGCTCGGCGTTGTCGATGGCGAAGCCGAGGTAGGTCCGGGCCAGGACGGTGAGGCGGTCCTGGAGGGGGAGCCCCGGTTCGTCGGCGGCTTCGAGTGCCTCGGCCATGCGGTCGTATCCGACCAGGGCGAGGGCGTTGAGCAGGGCCTGCTTGTCCTTGAAGTGCCGGCCGGGGGCGGCGTGGCTGACGCCGAGGTCGCGGGCGAGTTCACGCAGGGAGAGGGAGGCGCTGCCCTTGTCGCGGAGGGTGCGTTCGGCGGCGGCGAGGAGGGCGGAGCGCAGGTCTCCGTGGTGGTAGGGGCGGGTCTCGGGCTTCTCGGCTGGCATGGGTGCCATCGTATCCGGATGTAGTCGATGCCAGCATTGTTGTCATTGACAGCATTGTTGGCGGCGTCTACATTCGGGCGTATGGCTACCGACAAGCAGCAGAAGTGGAACGCGACCCGCCTCCCCGACCAGACCGGCCGCACGGCGGTGGTCACGGGGGCGAACAGCGGAATCGGACTCCGGGCCGCGCAGGCCCTGGCCGGGGCGGGCGCGCATGTCGTGTTCGCCGTACGGGACCCGGAGCGCGGTGAGGCGGCGGCGCGGACCGTGAACGGCAGTACGGAGGTCCGGCGGCTGGATCTGGCGGACCTGTCGTCGGTGCGGGAGTTCGCGGCGGGGTGGGACCGTCCGCTGGATCTGCTGATCAACAACGCGGGCGTGATGATGGTCCCGCAGCAGCGGACGGCGGACGGCTTCGAGATGCAGTTCGGCACGAACCATCTGGGCCACTTCGCGCTGACGAACCTGCTGTTGCCGTACGTTACCGACCGGGTCGTGACGGTGTCCTCGGGGGCGCACCGCTGGGGCGACCAGCGGATCCACTTCGACGACCTGAACAGGACGTCGGACTACGACCCGAGGGGCGTCTACGGCCAGTCGAAGCTGGCGAACCTGCTGTTCGTGCTGGAACTCCAGCGGCGGCTGACGGAGTCGGGCTCCGGGGTCCGCGCCCTGGCGGCCCACCCCGGCTACTCGGCCACCAACCTGCAGAGCCACGCGGCGAGTTCGGCGGCCCGGGTGTTCATGAAGTTCGGCAACAGGTTCCTGGCGCAGGACGACCGCGCGGGCGCGCTGCCCACGCTGTACGCGGCGACACAGGAGCTGCCGGGGGCGAGCTATGTCGGTCCGGACGGGCTCGGCGAGATGAGGGGCGCACCGACCCTGGTGGGCCGGAGCACGGCCGCGAGCGACGCCGACGTCGCCCGGCGCCTGTGGACGGCGTCGGAGGAGCTGACGGGGACGCGTTATCCACAGGGTGTGGGGACACGGGGCTGAGCCGATTCGCCCGGGGCCCCGCCGACCTCAGGGTGACCCGGTCAGGTGCCCGGCGTTCGCCCAGAAGGCGTGCAGCGTGCCGGCGAGTTCCTGGGGCGCCTCCTCGGCCATGTGGTGTCCGGAGTCGATCGGGCCGCCTTCCACAGGGTGTGGGGACGCGGGGCTGAGCCCTTCGCCCCGGGGCCCCGCCGACCTCAGGGTGACCCGGTCAGGTGCCCGGTGTTGGCCCAGAAGGCGTGCAGCGTGCCGGCGAGTTCCTGCGGCGCCTCCTCGGCCATGTGGTGTCCGGAGTCGATCGGGCCGCCCTCCAGCCGGTCGCCCGCCCAGTCGCGCCACACGTCCAGGACGTCGCCGTAGAGGTCCCTCATGTCGTCGCGGGTGGCCCACAGGATCTGGAGCGGGCTGTTGATCCGCCGGCCGGTCCGGCGGTCGGCGTCGTCGTGCTCCCGGTCGACACCGAGGCCGGCCCGGTAGTCCTCGCACATGGCGTGCACGGTGGCCGGGTCGTGGATCGCGTGCCGGTAGTCCTCGTACGCCTCGGCGCCCATCTGCTCGGCGGTGGCCGTGTACCAGGCGTCGGGGTCGGCGTTGATGACGCGCTCGGCGGGCTTGTCCGTCTGGCCGAGGAAGAACCAGTGCCACCAGCTCGCGGCGAAGCCGGCGTCGCAGCGGCGCAGGGCCTCCCCGATGGGGACGGCGTCCAGCACGCTGACGGCGGACACGGCCCCGGGGTGGTCGAGGGCGAGCCGGGTGGCCACGTACGCGCCCCGGTCGTGCCCGACGACCGCGAACCGCTCGTGCCCGAGGCGGCGCATGACAGCGAGGCAGTCGCCGGCCATGGCGCGCTTGGAGTACGGACGGTGTTCCGGATCGGTCGCGGGCTTGTCGGACCGGCCGTAGCCGCGCAGATCGGGGCAGACGACGGTGTGACCGGCCGCGGCCAGCAGCGGGGCGACGCGGTGCCACGTGGCGTGCGTACGGGGATGTCCGTGCAGGAGCAGCACGGCGGGGCCGCTGCCGCCGTGCCGCACCCGCAGCCGGACCCCGTCGTCGCCCTCGCACCGGGTCAGCTCGAAACCGTCGAACACACAGGCCTCCCGGGTTCGGTCGTCGAAGTCCGGCTGCCCTGGAGCGCGCGATCCACACGGTGACCACGGCCGTGCCCGCCCGTTGACGTATTTCTCACCTTCGTGCGGAATGCTGCCCTCCGTGAAGCGCACGCCACGTCTCGCTCTCCACGCCGCCGCCGTCCTGCTCACCGTCACCTCGGCCTCCGAGGCGGTCGCCGACGACGGGGCGGGGCCCTTCGGGGTGACGGCGGTCGCCGCGGCGACCGCGCAGAACGCCCGGGTGGGGGCCCTCTTCGCTGGCAAGGAGCACTTCTGTACCGCCTCCGTCGTCCGCAGCCCGCACCGGGACCTCCTCGTCACCGCCGCGCACTGTCTCGACGACAGCGACGACGACCTCGTGTTCGTGCCCGGCTACCGGGACGGCAGAGCGCCGTACGGGAAGTGGAAGGTGCTCAAGCGGTACCTGCCCGACGGGTGGTCCGAGGCGCAGGACGAGGACAGCGATGTCGCCTTCGCCACGGTCGAGGGGGACATCCAGGACGCCGTCGGCGCGAACCGGTTCGTGACCGGCACCGCCACCGGGGCCACCGCGGTCACCGTCACCGGGTATCCCTCCTCCCGTGACCTGCCGATCAGCTGCACCAACAAGCCGACCGCGCACAGCAGTACGCAACAGCGCATCGACTGCCCCGAGTTCACCGGCGGGACCAGTGGCAGTCCCTGGGTGAACGGGAACGGGCAGGTCGTGGGGGTGCTCGGCGGGCACGAGCAGGGCGGGGCGACGCCCGACGTGTCGTACAGCGTGGTCCTCGGGGCGGAGGCCGCCGCGCTCTACCGCGACGTGGTCTGCTGATCTTCGCGCCGACCCCGCCGAGTACCCCGGTTTCCCGCGGGGAAGCTCCTAGACTGACGCGGGCGGACTCCCAGTGGGCGAGGGGCGGTTGACGGTGCGTAAGGCGTGGCTCGTGGCGGGCGCCGTTCTCGGGACGGGGCTCAGCTTCGTGATGCTGCTCGTCGTGGGGGTCTACGTCGTCGCCGGCAACCTCGCCGGCGGGGTGGGCGGAGCCACCAGAGCCCTGGCCAAGGGCGCTGTTCCGGCCGCCTATCAGAACCTCGTGCAGAAGTGGGGCAACCTCTGCCCCGCCATCAACCCGGCCCTGCTCGCCGCCCAGCTCTACCAGGAGAGCGGCTTCAATCCGAGGGCCCAGAGCGCCGCGGCGGCGCAGGGAATAGCGCAGTTCATTCCGGGGACCTGGGCCACGCACGGGGTCGACGGGGACGGCGACGGCGACAAGGACGTATGGGATCCCAATGACGCGATTCCCTCGGCGGCTTCCTACGACTGCTCGCTCGCGTCCTATGTGAAGGACGTCCCGGGGAACCTCACCGAGAACATGCTCGCCTCCTACAACGCGGGCGCCTACGCGGTCATCAAGTACGGGGGCGTGCCGCCGTACAGGGAAACCCAGAACTACGTGAAGACCATCACGACCCTGGAGGAGAGCTTCGCGGCGCCGGTGAGCCGGGTCGATCCCTCCAAGCAGGCCGCCGGGGCCATCTACTACGCGCAGAAGAAGCTCGGGACGCCCTATCTGTGGGGCGGGACCGGTACCACCGAGCAGGGAGGGCGCTTCGACTGTTCGGGGCTGACGCAGGCCTCGTACGAGAGCGTGGGCATCACGCTGCCGCGCGTCGCGAACGATCAGTACAACGCCGGCCCCCATCCGGCCAGAAGTGAACTGTTGCCGGGGGACCTGGTGTTCTTCTCCAAGGACCCCACCAACTCGCGTGCCATCCACCATGTGGGGATTTATGTGGGCGGCGGGTACATGATCGACGCACCGAGAACTGGTGCTGTGATCCGGTTCGACCCGATCGACACTTCTGAGTACTTCGGTGCCACCCGGGTCACCGAAGATGGCGCGAAAGCATTGCCCACGACGGTGTGACCGAGCGTGAAACCCACCCCCTGAGCTGCGGCGATGTGTCTCTCTTCGATAACGTCTGCGTGATCATTCAGTGGAGTGTGGAACGTATTAACGGGAGCCATGCGTTCCTGAGGGCGTAGCCGAGCGCACATGGGTACGCCGGGAAAGACGACGAAGGGGCCGCAGCACCATGGCTGTTCTCGCCGAATCCGGGTCGAACCCCGACGTCGACCTGCTCTACGACATCAACGGCCTGGCCAAGGACGCCCCGCACTGGTTCGACCGGGTCATGGAGTACGTCGGGGAGTACGGCATCCTGCTCGGGATGGTGCTGCTCATCCTGTGGTGCTGGTGGGCGGGCCGCCGGCGCGGTGGTGAGGACGCGGCTTCCTCCGTGGCCGCGTTGGTGTGGGCGCCGCTCGCCGCCGCGCTGGCTGTGCTGGTGAACGTGCCCATAAGGGGGTTCGTCGAGCGGCCCCGGCCGTTCCGGACCCATGAGGGGCTCGAGGTCCTGGTTTCCGGGAAGACCGACTACTCCTTTGTGAGCGACCACGCGACGATCACCATGGCGATGGCAGCCGGGTTGTTCGTGGCCAACCGGAAGTTCGGGCTCGTCGGCATCGCGCTCGCGCTGCTCGAAGGGTTCTGCCGGGTGTACATGGGGGTGCACTATCCGACGGATGTCATCGGCGGGTTCGCGCTCGGGACGGCGGTGACTCTGTTGTTGTCGCCGCTCGCGATGGCTCTTCTCACGCCGGTGATGAAGGCGGTCGAGGGGTCCTCGAAGGGGGCGTGGATCGTTCGCGCACGAGGGGTCGAGCGGGGGACCTCGGTGATTCCCGGGGCCCGGCAGGAGGCCGCGGCCTCCGAGAGGGATCTTGCCGCGTAGCGCATGACGGCTACAGCGCCTGCGGGTAGGTGAAGAACCCCTGCGGGTCGTACTGCTTCTTCACCTTGGTCAGCTTGGTCGCCGCGTCGCCGTAGTACGCCTTCCGCCAGTCCTTCAGCGTCGGGTCCGTGTAGTTCTGGTAGGCCGCGCCCGAGGCGTACGGCCTCATCGCGTCGTGGGCTCCCGTCAGCCAGGACCGGGCCGTCGTGCCCGTCGTTCCCGCCTTCCAGGACGCGATGTACTGGGCCAGCAGGCGGGAGCGGCGGTGGACGAAGGCCGTCGCGGTGGGGGAGACGCGGTTGACCGCTCCGCCGAGGGCGATCAGGGCGATGCTGCCCGAGCCGCCCCGGACCGAGGCGATCTGCCTCAGGAGGGTCTGGATGCCGGCCGCCGAGAGCGAACGGTCGAAGAAGTCCGAGTGCGCCGCGTAGGTCTCGCGGCCGAGTGCGCCCTGCGGGTTGCGGCCCGGGGTGGAGCCGGGCAGGTGGCACCTGGCGTCCGTGGAGAAGGACGAGCAGCCCGCGTACGCCTCCATCGCGCTCTCGTAGGAGTGCCGCCTGAGGGTGACGCTGCGGGCCGGTGAGCCGATCCTGTCGGCCAGGCGGTCGAGCGCGTTCTGGAGCTCGCCGTAGGTGCCCAGGGAGAACGCCGCGACCGCCACGGAGGGCGAGCCGCCGTTCTCCAGGTGGCAGGAGGACCAGATCTCGTCGGGCTGGGCGGGACCCCACTCCTGCCATGCCTTCACCACGGCGGCCGCCCTGGACCACGGCCAGGTCGCGTACGCGGTCACGCCCTGCGGGGCGGGGTGGGTCCTGAAGTGCAGTTCGGTCACCACGCCGAAGTTGCCGTTGCCCGCGCCGCGCAACGCCCAGAAAAGGTCCTTGTTCGTGGACGCGTCGGCGGTCAGCTCCTTGCCGTCGGCCGTGATCAGCGTCGCCCCGGTGAGGTTGTCGCAGGTCAGTCCATAGGCCCGGGAGGCCACACCGTGACCGCCGCCCAGGGTGAGACCGGAGACGCCGACCGTCGGGCACGAGCCCCCCGGGATGGTCACGCCCTTGGCGGTGAGGGCCCGGTAGACGTCGATCAGCTTGGCGCCGGCGCCGACCACCGCGGTGCCGCCCGAGGCGCGCACGCGGTTCAGCCGGGAGACATCGACGATCAGCCTGTTGTTTCCCGAGGACCAGCCGGCGTAGGAGTGGCCGCCGTTGCGGATCGCCACGCGGATGCCGTGGGCGCGTGCATAAGCGACAATAGTGCGGATATCGTCCGCGTTCGCCACGTACGCGACGGCCGCGGGCTTCAGCGAGTCGAAGCGGGTGTTGTAGAGCTGCCGGGCCGTCGCCCAGTCGGCGTCGCCGGGGCGGACCAGGGAGCCGTCCAGGTCGCGGGCGAGGGCCGACAAGTTCGCGGCGGCCGCGGCGGGCGTACGGGAGGAGAGGGACTGGCCGATGGTGCTGTGCGCCGCGCCGGCGCTTCCCCCGCCGTCGCACGCTGCCGTGGCCACCGCCGCGATCGCTGCTGCGCCGCCCCCGATGAACGTACGCCGTTCCATGTGTCCGCGCCTTTCGTCCGCCTCGTCGGCTTCCGTGGTACGAGACGGGGCTGAGGGGGTGAGGGTTCCCTGAAGGGTTCCGGAATCACACTGTGCCCTCGACGTAAGCGTTCCGTGACCTCACCGCACCTTCTGCAGGGGTTCACCCGCAGTTCACTTCCGGCCATCAACGCCTTCACCTGATCTGCCTAATTTCGGCCTTACGCGATGCGTGGTGCGTCACGAGCGCGCATCCGTATCTCCCAGACTTCGCGCACGCCGCCGGATTCAGGACGGCGGCTCCCGGAAGGAACTCAAGTGAAGCTTCAGCGCAAGAACCGGCGGGCCCTCGCCTTCGGTGCTCTCGCCGTCTCCGGCGCCCTGGCCCTCACGGCGTGCGGCTCGGACGACACCAGCGACGGCGGTGGCAGCAGCGCGTCCTCGACCGCCAACGCCAGCAGCATCAAGTGCGACGACGCCAAGGGTCAGCTGCTCGCCGACGGCTCCTCCGCGCAGAAGAACGCGATCGACGCCTGGGTCAAGCAGTTCACGCAGGCCTGTGGTGTGCAGATCAACTACAAGGGCGGCGGCTCCGGCGCCGGTGTGACCGCGTTCACCAACGGCCAGGTCGCTTTCGCCGGTTCGGACTCCGCGCTGAAGCCCGAAGATGTCACGGCCTCCAAGAAGGTCTGCTCCGGCGGCCAGGGCATCGACCTCCCGATGGTCGGCGGCCCGATCGCCCTCGGCATCAACATCTCCGGTGTCGACAAGCTCACGCTGGACGCTCCCACCATCGCCAAGATCTTCAACGCCAAGATCACCAGCTGGAACGACCCGGCCATCAAGGCGCTGAACCCGGGCGTGAACCTGCCGAACCTGAAGATCCAGGCGTTCCACCGCTCGGACGACTCCGGCACCACGGACAACTTCACCAAGTACCTGATCGCCACCGCCAAGAGCGACTGGCCCTA
The DNA here is from genome assembly GCF_031845645.1 of Streptomyces doebereineriae. NCBI lineage: Bacteria > Bacillati > Actinomycetota > Actinomycetes > Kitasatosporales > Streptomycetaceae > Streptomyces > Streptomyces doebereineriae. Next base: position 252,257 of record NZ_JAVREZ010000014.1, on the reverse strand, counting down.
CGACGGCGGCAAGACCTGGCAGGCCAAGGGCGGCCAGTCCGCCGCGCAGTCCTCCGGTGTGGCCCAGCAGGTGAAGCAGACCAACGGCGCCATCGGCTACTTCGAGCTCTCCTACGCCAAGGACGGCATCACGGCGGTCAGCATCGACACCGGCGCCTCGGCCCCGGTCGAGCCCACCGTCGACAACGCCACCAAGGCCATCGCGGACGCCAAGGTCGTCGGCACCGGCTCCGACCTGTCGCTGCAGCTCAACTACGCGACCAAGGCCGACGGCGCCTACCCGATGGTCCTCGTCACGTACGAGATCGTCTGCGACAAGGGCAACAAGTCCGACACCCTGGCCGCCACCAAGGCGTTCCTGCGCTACACCGCCTCCGAGGACGGCCAGAAGATCCTCGCGGACAACGACTACGCCCCGATCCCCGAGGACATCATCGCCAAGGTCCGCACCACCATCGAGGGCCTGAGCCGACCACACCGTCCGGTGCACCGCCGCCAGGAGCCGTACGACATGTGCGGCTCAGCAGACCGGAGAACCCGATGGACACCACACAGATAACAGACGCACCGCCCCCCACTCCCCAGCCGACCGAGGCCGAGCAGAAGCGCGCGGCCCGTGGCGCCACCCGGCCCGGTGACCGGATCTTCCTCGGTCTCTCCCGTGGGTCGGGCATCCTGCTGCTGGTGATCATGGCCGCCATTGCCGGCTTCCTCACCTACCGCGCGTCGATCGCGATCAGCAAGGACGACGCCAACTTCTTCACCACCTTCGAGTGGAACACCCAGCTCATTCCGCCGAAGTTCGGCATCGCCGTCCTCGTCTTCGGCACGATCGTCTCCTCGATCATCGCCATGGCCATCGCGGTCCCGATCGCGGTCGCCATCGCCCTGTTCCTCACCCACTACGCCCCGCGCAGGCTGAGCGGTCCCATCGCCTATGTGATCGACCTGCTCGCCGCCGTGCCGTCCATCGTCTACGGCCTCTGGGGCGCCCTGATCCTCGTCCCGCACATGAACGGCCTCTATGGCTGGCTCGACGACTACCTCGGCTGGACCGGCATCTTCAAGTGGCAGGGCGGCGCGCCCCGCTCGATGCTCACCGTCGGCATCCTGCTCGCGATCATGATTCTGCCGATCATCACCAACGTGAGCCGCGAGGTCTTCCGCCAGGCGCCGCAGATGATCGAAGAGGCTGCCCTCGCCCTCGGCGCCACCCGCTGGGAGGTCATCCGCATGGCGGTGATCCCCTTCGGCCGCTCCGGCGTGATCTCCGCCTCGATGCTCGGCCTCGGCCGCGCGCTCGGCGAGACGATGGCCGTGGCCACCGTGCTCTCGCCGACCTTCGACATCCAGGCCAGCCTGCTCGACCCGGGCGGCGGCACCTTCGCCCAGAACATCGCCAGCAAGTTCGGTGAGGCCAGCGAGACGGGCCGGGACGCGCTGATCGCCTCCGGCCTGGTGCTGTTCGTCATCACCCTGCTGGTCAACGGCGCGGCGCGCATGATCATCGCCCGCCGCAAGGAGTACTCGGGGGCCAACGCATGAGCACCGCAATCACCGGGAAGCGCCCCAGCACCCTGCGCGGCGCCAGCCTTCCCAAGTGGAGCCCGTACGCCATCGCCGCCGGCTCCGTCGCCCTCGGTCTCGGTATCAGCGCGGCCGCCGGCCTGGACAGCAGCATCCAGTGGGTGCTGATCGCCGGGCTCCTGTTCGTCCTCGGCACCTATGTCATCGCGGCCCGCGTGGAGGGCCGCCGCCAGGCCAAGGACCGGGTCGCGACCGCGCTGGTCTGGGTCGCCTTCCTGCTCGCCGTCGTCCCGCTGGTCTCCCTGGTGTGGTCGACGGTCTCGCGCGGGGTCAAGGTCCTCGACTTCTACTTCCTGACCCACTCGATGGGTCTGGTCGCCGACTCCGAGCCGGGCGGCGGTATCTACCACGCCATCCTCGGCAGCCTGGAGCAGGTCGGTCTCGCCACCTTGATCGCGGCGCCGATCGGTGTGCTCACCGCGATCTATCTGGTCGAGTACGGGCGCGGGAAGCTTTCCAAGGCCGTCACGTTCTTCGTCGATGTCATGACGGGCATCCCGTCGATCGTCGCGGGTCTGTTCATCCTGTCGATCATGCTGATGTTCGACATGCAGCCCTTCGGGTTCGCCGGCTCGCTCGCCCTGGCCATCCTGATGATGCCGGTCGTGGTCCGCTCCACCGAGGAGATGCTCAAGCTCGTCCCGAACGAGCTGCGCGAGGCGTCCCTGGCGCTCGGCATCCCGAAGTGGCGCACCATCCTGAAGGTGGTCATCCCGACCTCCCTCGGCGGCATCACCACCGGCATCATGCTGGCGATCGCCCGTATCGCGGGTGAGACCGCGCCGGTGCTGCTGCTGGTCTGGGGCAACTCGCTCATCAACTCCAACCCCTTCGAGGGTGCGCAGCAGTCGTTGCCGCTGTACATCTATCAGCAGTACGCGAACAGCGCGGGGTCCGGTGCGGCGTACGACCGTGCGTGGGCGGCGTCCCTGACGCTGATCGCCTTCGTGATGATCCTCAACCTGGTGGCTCGCGGCATCGCCCGCTGGAAGGCCCCGAAGACCGGTCGCTGACGCGACCCCCCAGCGACTGATCTGGAAGTGAAGTAGTCATGGCCAAGCGAATCGACGTAAGCGGGCTCACCGCCTACTACGGCTCCCACAAGGCGATCGAGGACATCTCGATGACGGTCGAGCCGCGCTCGGTGACGGCCTTCATCGGCCCCTCCGGCTGCGGCAAGTCGACCTTCCTGCGCACGCTCAACCGGATGCACGAGGTCACCTCGGGCGGCCGGGTCGAGGGCAAGGTGCTCCTCGACGACGAGGACCTGTACGGCCAGGGCATCGACCCCGTGTCCGTCCGCCGTGAGGTGGGAATGGTCTTCCAGCGCCCGAACCCGTTCCCCACGATGTCGATCTTCGACAACGTGGCGGCGGGCCTGCGCCTGAACGGCTCGTACAAGAAGAGCGAGCTGTCGGAGGTCGTCGAGAAGTCCCTGAAGGGCGCGAACCTCTGGAACGAGGTCAAGGACCGTCTGAACAAGCCGGGTTCGGGTCTCTCCGGTGGTCAGCAGCAGCGCCTGTGCATCGCCCGCGCGATCGCGGTGGAGCCCAAGGTCCTCCTCATGGACGAGCCCTGCTCGGCCCTGGACCCGATCTCCACCCTCGCCATCGAGGACCTGATCGGTGAGCTGAAGGAGCGCTTCACGATCGTCATCGTGACGCACAACATGCAGCAGGCGGCGCGTGTCTCCGACCGCACGGCCTTCTTCAACCTGGCCGCCGTCGGCCAGCCCGGCAAGCTGATCGAGATCGACGAGACGGAGCGCATCTTCTCCAACCCCTCGGTCCAGGCCACGGAGGACTACATCTCCGGCCGCTTCGGCTGAGCCGACACCGACCCCTCGCGGTGCTGCATGGCGGTGCCACCGCGAGGACACAGAGGGCCCGCCCCCGGAATCCGGGGGCGGGCCCGTTTGCGTGCACGGTTCCTACAGAAACGCCAGGTCCACGATCCAGAAGGCGCAGGCGGCCACGATCGCCGCCGCCGGCATGGTGATGAACCAGCCGAGGATGATGTTCTTGGCGACGCCCCAGCGGACCGCGTTGACGCGCTTGGTGGCGCCGACACCCATGATCGCCGAGGTGATGACGTGGGTCGTCGAGACCGGCGCCTTGAACAGGTAGGCGGTGGTGAACATGATCGCCGCACCGGTCGTCTCCGCGGCGAAACCCTGCGGCGGATCGAGCTCGATGATCTTCCGGCCCAGGGTGCGCATGATGCGCCAGCCGCCCGCGTACGTGCCCAGCGACAGCATCACCGCGCAGGCGATCTTCACCCAGACCGGGATCGGGTCACCGTACGTCTCGTTGCCGGAGATCACCAGGGCCATCACCACGACACCCATGGTCTTCTGGGCGTCCTGGAGGCCGTGACCGAGGGCCATGCCGGCCGCGGACACGGTCTGCGCGATCCGGAAACCGCGCTTCGCCTTGTGCGGATTGGCCCGCCGGAAGATCCACATGATCGCGGTCATCACCAGGTAACCGGCGATCAGACCGACGACCGGCGAGATGAACATCGGGATGACGACCTTGTCGAGCACCCCGTTCCAGATCACCTCGGTGCCGCCCGCCAGCGCGGCCCCCACCATGCCCCCGAACAGCGCGTGCGAGGACGAGGAGGGCAGCCCGAAGTACCAGGTGACGAGGTTCCACACGATCGCGCCGACCAGTGCCGCGAAGAGGATCCCCATCCCCTTCGAGCCCTGCGGCGTCTCGATCAGGCCCTCACTGACGGTCTTGGCGACCCCGGAGCCGAGAAAGGCTCCTGCCAGGTTCATGACCGCCGCCATGGCGAGCGCGGCCCGGGGGGTCAGCGCCCGCGTCGACACCGAGGTCGCGATGGCGTTCGCAGAGTCGTGGAAGCCGTTGGTGTACGTGAAGAAGAGCGCGACCAGGATGGTCACGACCAGAGCGAAGGTGTCCATGGAAGAGGTCAGGACTCCTTGACGGCGATGGTCTCCACCGTGTTCGCCACATGCTCGAACGCGTCCGCGGCCTCTTCGAGGACGTCCACGATCTGCTTGAGCTTGAGGACCTCGATGGCCTCGTACTTGCCGTTGAAGAGCATGGCGAGCAGCTTGCGGTGGATCTGGTCCGCCTGGTTCTCCAGCCGGTTGACCTCGATCCAGTACTCGGTGAGGTTGTCCATGGTCCGCAGGTTCGGCATGGCCTCGGCCGTGAGCTCGGCGGCCCGCGCGAGCACCTCGATCTGCTGCTCGACGCCCTTGGGGAGCTCCTCGACGTTGTAGAGGACGACCAGGTCGACGGCCTCTTCCATGAAGTCCATGATGTCGTCGAGGGAGGACGCCAGGTTGTAGATGTCCTCGCGGTCGAACGGCGTGATGAAGGAGGAGTTCAACTGGTGGAAGATCGCGTGAGTGGCGTCGTCACCGGCGTGTTCAGCGGCCCGCATACGCTCTGCGATCTCGGCCCGGCCGGCGGTGTCCGCGCCGAGCAGTTCCATCAGGAGCTTCGAGCCCGTGACGATGTTGTCCGCGGAGGCGGCGAACATGTCGTAGAAGCTCGTCTCCCTGGGGGTCAGACGAAAGCGCACAAGGGGTCCTCGGGGTGCATCGGTTTCGGTCAGGCTGATGCTAAGTGCATCATCCGGCCACGGCTAATGGGCCGTCCCCCAGTGTCGCCCATGAGGCACAGTGGTTGGCACGGGGGCCGTCCGCAGGCCCTATACCCGGGAAACTTCGGTACGATATACCCAGGTGGGGTATAGGAATGCCCCTTGTTGTGGAGGACGCGATGACGACCACCGACACCGGCGCCACGGCGCCCTCCGAGCCTGTGGCCGAAAACGTCACGCACGGCTACCACAAGCAGAAGGACGAACACCTCAAGCGCCTGCGCCGGATCGAGGGCCAGATCCGGGGCCTGCAGCGGATGGTCGACGAGGACGTCTACTGCATCGACATACTCACGCAGGTCTCCGCCTCCACCAAGGCCCTGCAGTCCTTCGCCCTGCAGCTCCTGGAGGAACACCTGCGGCACTGCGTCGCGGACGCTGCCGTCAAGGGCGGCGCCGAGATCGACGCGAAGGTCGAGGAGGCGACGAAGGCCATCGGCCGGCTGCTGCGGACCTGATCAGGGCGTCCCAGGACGGGACGGGCGCCCCCGGCTCACTTGCCGGGGGCGCTCGCGCGTTCTTCGGCCACTTTCAGCACCTCGTCGATGCTCTCCAGGCTGAGCCGGTCGTCCGCGGCCGACGCCGCGATGATCAGCTCTCCGCACAGTTCGATCTCGGCGAGGGCCACGTGGTCCTGAACCGCCGTACCGCCGACCGGAGCCACGCGCATCACCTCTTCTCTGCCGTTACCGACTTCCTAGAGTAGGGAGCGGCACACACACCGCGCATGGCACGGACGGGCTAGTTCTTGACGCCCGTCACGACCGCTCACCCCTCGGCGATCTCCCCGGCGTAGATGTCACGGGCGGCCGGCAGACGTACGTCCGTGGCGATCCCGAAGTCGTACAGGAGGGTCGTCGAGGCGACCGCGACGGTGCCCTGCCGCTGTCCGTTGACGAAGCTGAAGCGGTGGCGGATCTTGCGGATGCGGCCCTGGTCGTCGAGGTAGACGTCGAAGGGCACCGCGGCCGTGGCGAACCCTTTCGCCGCCGCTGCCAGGACACCCTTGTTGGCACCGGAGGCGTCTTTCGCCGCGGCGGCGAGGTCCGCCGTGCCCCGGTAGTGCCGCACCTCGGTCCCCGCGAGCTCGGTCGTGCCGACGTACGTCGCCTTCCTGGTCCCGCGCAGCACCTCGGCGGCGGCGAGCGGATCGGTGGCCCCGCCGGTGACGAGGTTGCCGTCGGAGAGGGTCGCTGTGTCGACGCGCACCCACTTGTCGGCGGGCACACCCGCGCCCCGGTTCTTCATGAACAGGGCACCGGGGGCGAGGAGTTCGGTGATCGGCCGGTGCTCGCTGGTGCCGGCCGGGTCCTGCGGCAGCATCACCTTCAGCCGGCCGAGCCGCTCGCGGAAGTCGTACACGCCCTCGCCGCGGATGGTGACCCGGGTGCCGCCGGTGGCCATCTCCATCGACGTGCTCGCCTTCGAACTGCCCGCGTCCTCAAGGGCGTCGGCGGCCCGGCGCAGGGTTCCGACCGGGTCGGCCGCGCGGGCGTCGTCGAGCGTGGCGCCGCTGCCCGAGCAACCGGTGGCGCAGGCGCACGCCATGAGCACCGCCGCGACGACGACCGACCCGCCGGCCTGCCTCTGCTGCCGCTCCGTCATCGCCGCTACCCCCAGCCGATACGTCCGTCAGGACCCCCTGTCGTTTCGCCTAACGACGGGCAGGAGGGGGTCGTCACGCGCATACCAGGCCTTTACCCGCGGTGGGTAACGTTGTCGGCGTGGCGCAGCAGGACAGGATCCCCCCACCTCCCTCCGACCGACCGGCCCACCACACGCAGATGGTCGAACAAGGCCGCTTCTGCCTGGCCCGGTGCACCTGCGGCTGGCGCGGACCGGCGCGCAGAGCCCGCAGCCAGGCGCGGGCGGACGCGGAGGGGCACGCACCGGTCTGAGATCCGCCCCCGCCCAAGGCCCTACGTGTGTTCGAGCACCCGCACCAGGAGCTCGTCGACGAGTGTCCTGTCCCGGGGCTGGGTCAGCCGGTTCCTCGCGGCCGTCGGGGAGAGCCAGAGGATGCGGTCGACCTCGTCGTTCGGGGCGAAGGCGCCGGTGGTGGCCTCGGCCGCCCAGTAACGGACCTGCTTGGGGCGGCCGTTGGCGTAGTACTTCGCGGCGGAGAGCGGGGCGCCCGGTGCGGCCCGGTACCCGGTCTCCTCCTCCACCTCGCGCAGCGCGCCGGTGAGGGCGTCCTCGCCCCGCTTCAGCTTGCCCTTGGGGTGCGACCAGTCATCGTATTTCGGCCTGTGGACCAGGCAGACCTCCAGCTCGCCGTCGATCGGGGAGCGGCGCCACAGGACGCAGCCGGCCGCCTGGACGGGGGTTTGCGGGGTGTCGGTCACTGGAGTCGCTGCCTCCTTCAGGTGCTGACGGCCTGTTTCTGCCAGCACTGCTGGAACGCGAACCGGGCCGCCTCCACCTCGTGGCGCTGGTCGGCGTGCAGAACGCCGAGGGCGTAGGCGGTGGCCGGGGCGATGCGGGGGGTGCGGGCCGCTGCCGCGGAGGCGGCCGCGGCCTCCGAGGCGTCCCGGTGGCGGTCCAGGGCCTCACCTGCCGTCAGGAGCCGTAGCTCCACCGGGGGGTTGGTGCCGCAGACGACTTCCCTCGCGTATCTGTGCAGGCGAAGGAGGAGGCGGACCTGGTGCCAGGGAGCGTCCTGGGGGTGGGGGGAGGGGTCCGGGGAGAGGCCGTGGATGAGGGCCTCGGCGTTGTAGGGATGACCCGCGGTGACCAGGGGGAGGGCGGTCACCGCGTCCTCGAGGCGTTCCTGGGCCGCGGTGGCCATGGGGTGGAGGTCGGTGGTGACGGCCGTTTTCGTCAAGGGGACTTCGCTCGCCAGTACGGCGATGTTGTCGGCGACCGCGTGGAAGCGGGAGGAGCCGAGGGCCTGGAGGGCGGTGCTGTGGGCTCGGGTGCGGGCAAGGGTGAGCTGGCGGTCGAGGAGGGCGCCTGCTTTTGCGGCGCCCACGGTCAGGTTGCCGCGGTCCGGGGCGGGCACCGGGTGGGTGGGGGAGCCGGCGGTGCCCACCGCCGCACTCGCCGGCTGCGTCGGGAACACCGCCCCCGACAGTCTGTGCAGAGCCAGCAACAGGCGTTCCAGACGGGACTCGTACGCGTGCTCCATGCCCAGGGTTCCCGACAGCCAGGCCAGTTCGGGGCGGAGGGACTCCGACCAGCCGGGGTCCAGGAGCGGGCGGAAGGTGTGGAGGCTGGCGCTGATGCGGCGGACCGAGCGGCGCAGGGCCCGGGCCGCGTCGACGGGGTCCTCCGCGCCCGCCGCCGAGGCACCGCCGTTCTCCCGGTGCTGGCGCAGGGCGCGGAGGAACTCCGTGGCCTGGGACCGCAGGTAAGCCGCGAGGGCGTCCCCGGTGATCCTCCCGGCGTGCCCGGCCAGGGGATCCGTCGGTTCAAGGTGTTGCTGTGCCACGCCGGCGCCTCCGGGCGTCTATGAGCATCTCCTGGACGTTGCGCAGGGGCTGGCCGTCCGCATCCGTGGCGTGCCGGGTCCACTCGCCGTCCGGGCCGAGATGCCAGGACGCGGTGGTGTCGGACATGCCGGTCTCCAGCAGCCGGTTGAGGGCCGCTCGATGGGCCGGGTCGGTGACCCGGACCAGGGCCTCTATCCGGCGGTCGAGGTTGCGGTGCATCATGTCGGCGCTGCCGATCCACATCTCGGGCTCGCCGCCGTTGCCGAAGCCGAAGACCCGGGAGTGTTCGAGGAACCGGCCGAGGATCGAGCGGACCCGGATGTTCTCGGACATGCCGGCGACGCCGGGGCGGATCGCGCAGATGCCGCGCACCCAGACGTCGACCGGCACACCCGCCTGGGACGCCCGGTAGAGCGAGTCGATGAGCGCCTCGTCCACCATGGAGTTGACCTTGATGCGGATGAAGGCGGGACGCCCTGCGCGGTGGTGCTGGACTTCCTTGTTCACGCGGGAAATGAGGCCGTCGCGAAGGGACTTGGGCGCCACGAGGAGGCGGCGGTAGGTCTCGCGACGGGAGTAGCCGGACAGCCGGTTGAAGAGGTCGGAGAGGTCCGCGCCCACCTGCGGGTCGGCGGTGAGCAGGCCCAGGTCCTCGTAGAGGCGCGCGGTCTTCGGGTGGTAGTTGCCGGTGCCGACGTGGCTGTACCGCCGTAGCGTGTCGCCTTCCTGACGGACCACCAGGGACAGCTTGCAGTGGGTCTTCAGGCCGACCAGGCCGTAGACGACATGGCAGCCCGCCTCCTCCAGCTTGCGCGCCCACTTGATGTTGGCGTGCTCGTCGAAGCGGGCCTTGATCTCGACCAGGACGAGTACCTGCTTGCCGGCCTCGGCGGCGTCGATGAGGGCGTCGACGATGGGGGAGTCGCCCGAGGTCCGGTACAGGGTCTGCTTGATGGCGAGGACGTCGTCGTCCTCGGCCGCCTGCTGGAGGAACGCCTGCACCGACGTCGAGAACGAGTCGTACGGGTGGTGCAGCAGGACGTCGCGGGCGCGCAGGGAAGCGAAGATGTCGGGCGCGGACGCCGACTCGACCTCCGCCAGGTCGCGGTGGACGCCGGCGACGAACTTGCGGTACTTCAGCTCGGGGCGGTCGAGGCCCGCGATGCGGAAGAGGCCGGTGAGGTCGAGGGGGCCGGGGAGCGGGTAGACCTCCGCCTCGGAGATCTTCAGCTCGCGCACCAGCAGGTCGAGGACCTCGCGATCGATGGACTCCTCGACCTCCAGACGCACCGGCGGGCCGAAACGGCGCCGCATGAGCTCCTTCTCCAGGGCCTTGAGGAGGTTCTCGGCGTCGTCCTCCTCGACCTCCAGGTCCTCGTTGCGGGTGACCCGGAAGGTGTGGTGCTCCAGCACCTCCATGCCCGGGAACAGCTCCTCCAGGTGGGCCGCGATGACGTCCTCGATGGGGACGTAGCGGCCGGGGGAGGACTCCAGGAAGCGGGACAGCAGCGGCGGGACCTTGACCCGGGCGAAGTGGCGCTTGCCGTTGACCGGGTTGCGCACGATCACGGCCAGGTTCAGCGACAGGCCGGAGATGTACGGGAAGGGGTGCGCCGGGTCGACCGCGAGGGGGGTCAGGACCGGGAAGATCTGGTGCCGGAACAGGGTGAAGAGGCGGGCCTGCTCCTTCTCCTGGAGTTCGCTCCAGCGGACCAGGTGGATGCCCTCCTCCGCGAGTGCGGGGGCGACGTCCTCGTGGTAGCAGGCGGCGTGCCGGGCCATGAGCTCGCGGGAGCGGGCCCAGATCATCTCCAGGACCTCGCGCGGCTGGAGGCCGGAGGCGGAGCGGGTGGCGACGCCGGTGGCGATACGGCGCTTCAGTCCGGCCACCCGGACCATGAAGAACTCGTCCAGGTTGCTGGCGAAGATCGCGAGGAAGTTCGCGCGCTCCAGCATGGGGGTGTTCGGGTCCTCGGCGAGTTCCAGGACCCGTTCGTTGAACGCGAGCCAGCTGCGCTCCCGGTCGAGGAAACGACCCTGCGGAAGCTGGGCGGCCCCGTCGACCGGGATCTCCTCGTACGCGTCGAGATCGGCGTCGAGGTCTGGCTCCAGATCGGAGACGGTGGCCGACACGGTGTGCGGGCGGTGCGCGGCTATGGAGCCCACGGAGGGCTGCACGTGCTGGACCTCTGCCTGGGTGTTCGACTGGCTCATGGACCCATTCTTCCGCGCCGGAAGCGAAACGGGCGCGTCGGAGGCGGCGAGCGGGAGCACGACGGCGACCGGGGCGTCCCCGTTCCCCGCGGATCCCTCGGGCGGCGGCGAAGGCTCTGGCACGGCGGGCTTCATTCGGTGAGGGTCGCAAGCCCGTCTGAACCAACGGTTACGGCGACATGGCGTTCGGGATATCGGGGGACGGCTCCCGAGCGTCCGCACACCTGAACCGCACGTCCTTCCCGCTGCCGGGGGACGTGCGGTTCAGGGGAGCTTTCAGGCGGTACGGCGGCGCAGTACCCAGAAGGCGGCGGTGGTCGCGAGCGCGGTGACGGTGAGGACGATGCCGGTCTCGACGAGGTGCAGGGGCCAGAAATGCGACGGGGGGTGATAGCCGCCGCTGCGGGTCTGCCACAGGCCGGCGGACGCCTCGCCGTTGCCCGCCGTCGGCCAGAAGTCCTCGCGGTACCGCTCGACACACCGGTTGAGCACGATCATCACGGTGACCGCGACCGCGAGGGCGGGCAGGGAGCGTCGTAGCAGCAGCGCGGCGAGCGTGCCGACCGCCAGTGCGCACAGGCCGTACGCCACCACGGCCGGGCCGCGAGCGGCGAACACATCGGGGAAGGACCAGTCGTCGCCCATCAGGTCCCGGTGCGCCGACCAGGCCCAGCGGTAGACGGGAACGAACACGGCACCGGAGAGGACGATCAGCCCTGCGGGCACGGCGAGCTTCACGGTCAGCCAGCGGGTGGGCGTGCAGGACTGCGTCCATGCCAGTCGCGCGGTGCCCGACTCCAGTTCACGGCCGATCAGCGCGCCGCCCGTCCAGGCGGCCACGGCCCAGAAGCTGTAGTACATGAACGTACTGATCCAGCCCATGGGCTCGGAGTAGTCGCGCCAGGCCCCGATACCGCACCGGCCCGGGCCGTCGTCGCGGCAGGCGGCCAGGGTCGCGTGGACCGAGTCGGCGGTGACCTCGGTCAGCCAGAGCAGGTAGCCGACGGAGGCGAGGACGAAGACGCCCCACACCACCAGGGCCGTGCGGTGCAGCCGCAGCACGGTCCGGGTGAGCCCCTGCCGGTGGAGGGTCGGCGCGCTCATCCGATGGCTGCCCGCCTGCGCAGGAGGCCGAACGCGAGGGCGACGGCCACGGCGGTGAGGGCGAGCAGGACGCCGGTCTCCAGGAGCTGGCGGGGCCAGTAGTCGGAGGACGGCAGGTACTCGCGGGTGAAGCGGACGACGTCGTGCTGTGCGAGGCAGGCCTTGTCGTCGTAGCAGCCCGGGTCGCGGATCTCGGTGCCGGCGGACGTGAACGCCCGGCTGCGCGAGCTGAGCTCGGGCTGCTGGTAGCGGCCCTGGAAGGGCCAGTGGTTGCCGCGGAAGGCATAGACCAGGAAGTACGCGACCCCGCTGAAGGCGAGGGCGGGCAGGGTGCGGCGGGCGGTGAGGCCGATCAGGGCGCCGAGGGCGAGACCGAGCAGGGGTGCGGCGACGGTGGCCGGGCCGAGGGAGAAGTAGAGGGAGCGGGGGCCGATGCCGGCGACGAGCAGGTTGCTGTGGGTGGACCACAGCTGGTGGTACAGCACGGTCAGCAGAGTGGTGCCGAGGACGATGAAGGCCGCGGGGACGGCGAGCGCGGTGGCGAGCCAGCGTGCCGGGGAGACCGACTGGGTCCAGGCGAGCTGTGCGGTGCCGCTCTCCAGTTCGCGGGCGATCAGCGGGCCGCCGGCGAACAGGGCGACGGCGAAGGAGGCCATGGTGAGCAGGGTGTCCGGGTAGTAGAAGAGGTCGTTGTACTCGATCGCGGGGCCGTCGGACATGATCAGCCCGGCGTACCCGTAGACGGCCAGCTTGTGCTGTGCGGCCTCGGCGCCGGGGCCGAGGAGCCAGAGCAGGAAGCCCGCGGTGGCGGTCACGAAGGCGAGCCAGATCCACAGGGCGCCGCGGTGCAGGCGCAGGACGGTGTGGATCAGACCGCGTGGCGTGCGCGCCGAAGCGGAGGGCGCTTCGAGGACGGCGGCGGCGCTCATGCGGTCACCGCCGCGGGTGCCGTGGTGCCCGGGGTGAGCAGGGCCGGAGCCTCGGGGGCGCGGAGGTGAGCCAGCAACAGTTCCTCCAGCGAGGGCTCCTCGGTCGCCCAGCCCTCGCCGACCGGGCCGTCGCGGCGGATCAGGGCGGTCAGACCGCGGCCGGCGGTACGGGACTCGATCACGGTGTGCGGGGCCAGATCGGCGGGTGTGCCGCGGCCGGTGACCAGGGTGTGGGCGGCGAGCAGGTCGTCGATGCCGCCGCCGAGCCGGACCCGGCCGCCGCCCAGGAGCAGCAGGTGGTCGCAGGCGTCGGCGAGCTCGGCGACGATGTGCGAGGACATCAGCACGGTGGTGCCGCGCTCGGCGGCGTCCGCCATGAGGGTGCCCATCAGCTCGTGCCGGGCGAGCGGGTCGAGGTCGGCCATCGGCTCGTCGAGGAGCATCAGGTCGGGCCGCTTGCCGAGCGCGAGGGCGAGCGCGACCCGGGTGCGCTGGCCGCCGGAGAGCCCGCGGATCCGGGACTTCGGGTCCAGGCCGCCCTGCTCTACGATCCGGGCGGCGCAGGCGGCGTCCCAGCGGGCCGGGTTGAGCTCGGCGCCCATGCGCAGGGTCTCGGCGACGGTCAGCTGGGGGTAGAGCGGCTTGTTCTGGGCGAGGTAGGCGACCCGGTCGCGGGCCTCGCCGGGCGCCCCGCCGAGGACGGTGAGCGTGCCGGCGGTGTGGTGCAGCAGACCGGCGGCTATTGCGAGGAGGGTGGACTTTCCGGCGCCGTTGGGGCCGACCAGCGCGCTGATGCGGCCCGTGGGCAGCCGGAAGGAGCAGCCGTCGAGGGCGGCGGCCCGCCTGCCGTACCGCTTGCCCAGGCCGGTTGCCTCCAGGGCGACGGCCGGGGTGGAGCTGGTGGAACTCACTGGTCCCCCTTCGGGAAGTGCTCATCGAGTACGGCGGTGAAGAACGCGTCGACGTCCTCGCGGCCGAGGCCCGCGGACCGGGCGCGCTTCGCCCAGTCGTCGAGCTCGGCGCGCAGGGGGGTGTCGGCGGCGTGGGCGCCGAGCGTCCTGCGTACGAAGGTGCCGAGGCCTCGGCGGGCCTCGACCAAGCCCTCGCGCTCGAGTTCGCGGTATGCCTTGAGCACGGTGTTCGGATTGATGGCGGTGGCCTCCACGACCTCGCGGGCGGTGGGGAGCTTGTCGCCGGGTTCGAGGAGGCCCAGTCGTAGGGCCTGCTTGGTCTGCTGGACGATCTGCACGTAGGTGGCGACGCCGGAGCGCCGGTCGATGCGGTACTCGACCACGCGGACAACCACCCTTTCACTAATTGAGTAGTGAAAGGGTGGTGGAAGGTGGTCGTGAAAGTCAAGCGTGGTGGTGTGAACCGGTCGGCGGGGGTCGTCCGATGAAGGGGCGTGAGGGAAACGAAAAGCGACGGGGATCTGCTGCGGGCCATCGCGGCGGACGGGGACCGGCGTGCCTTCGAGGAGCTGTACCGGCGGTACGCGCCCTGGCTGCTCGCGCGGCTGCGGGGGCGGTGCGCGGACGCGGCCCTGGTCGACGACGTCGTGCAGGAGACGTTCCTCGCGGTGTGGCGGGGGACCGCGCGCTACCGCGAGGAGGGGGACGTAGCCGGGTGGCTGTGGCGGATCGGCTCGCGCCGGCTGATCGACGCGCTGCGCGGTGACGGGGCGCGGGGGCGGCTCAGGCAGGCCCTGTCCCGCCTGCGGCACCGGGACGAGGCGTCCGCTGAGGAACGCGTGCTCGCGGGGGTGGAGCACGGGGACCTCGCGGGTGCCCTCGTCCGGCTGTCACCGGAGCTGCGGGCGGTCCTGCAGGCGACGGTCATCGACGGCCTGACCACCCGCGAGGCCGCTGTCCTGCTGGGCATCCCGCCCGGCACGGTCAAGACCCGCGCGATGCGGGCCCGCAAGCAGCTGAGGGAGGCACTGACGTGAGTACGGACGATGACCGGAGCCGGAGTGCAGGGCCCCGTGCCGGTGCGAGTGAAGGAGGTGGCGGCGTGAGCTGGCATGTGGCCGAAGGTGATCTGCGGGCTTATGCCCAGGGCGAGTTGACCGCCCCCCTGCTCTGGTCCGCCGACACCCACCTGGCGGCCTGCGCCGAGTGCCGGGGGCTGCTCGCCGACGTCTCCGACCCGGTGGCGCTGGACGCCGGGTGGGAGCGGCTGGACGCCGAGCTGGACGCGCCCCGGCCGGGATGGTTCGAGTCGCTGCTGACCCGGGCCGGGATCGCCGACCACACCGCGCGGCTGCTCGCGGCCACGCCGGTACTCAGGCGCTCCTGGCTGGCGGCCGTCGTGTTCCTGCTGCTGACGACCGTCGGCGCGGTGCGCACGACCGAGTCGCCGACCCTGTTCCTCGCCCTCGCCCCGCTGCTGCCGCTGGTCGGCGTGGCCCTGTCCTACGGCCCGGCGCTCGACCCGACCTACGAGATGACGGTCGTCGCGCCCACCCACGGCTTCCGGCTGCTGATGATCCGCACGCTCGCCGTGCTGGTCGCGGGCCTCGGCCTCAACGGGCTCGCCACCCTCGCCCTGCCCGGCTACGGCCTGCGTGCCCTCGCCTGGCTGCTGCCCGCGCTCGCCCTCACCGCGACCGGCCTCGCGCTCACCCCGCGGCTCGGCCCGGTACTCGCGCCGTCCCTGGTGGGCGGTGCCTGGGTCGTCGTACTCCTCGCCGCGCAGGCCGCGCAGCAGACGGCCGCCGACCCACTCGCGCCCTTCACCGCGGCCGGGCAGGGCGTGGCCGGGACCGTCGCCGCGCTCGCCGCCGGGCTGCTCTTCCTTCTCCGTGACCGCTTCGACCTCTTCAACGGGAGCGCCGAATGACCACCGCCGTCTCCGCCTCCGGGCTCCATCTCCGCTACGGCGGCACCCACGCCCTCGACGACGTGTCACTGCGTCTGACGCCGGGCGTGACCGGGCTGCTCGGCCCCAACGGGGCGGGAAAGACCACCCTGTTGAGGGTGCTCGCCACCGCCGTGCCCGCCGACCGGGGCTCCTTCACGGTCCTCGGCCACGACCCCGGCACCTCGCGCGGCCGTCAGGAGGTCCGCCGCTCGCTCGGCTACCTGCCGCAGACCCCGGGGTTCCACCCGGACTTCAGCGCCTTCGAGTTCGTCGACTACGTCGCGATCCTCAAGGAACTCACCGACCGCACCGCACGCCACCGCGAGGTGCGACGCGTGCTGGAGGAGGTCGACCTCGGGGACGTACGCGCCAAGCGCATCAAGAAGCTGTCCGGCGGGATGCGGCAGCGGGTCGCGCTGGCTGCCGCCCTCGTCGGCGACCCCGGCTTCCTCGTCCTCGACGAACCGACCGTCGGCCTCGACCCCGAACAGCGCATGCGGTTCCGGGAGTTGATCGCCCAGGCCGGAGAGGGCCGGACCGTGCTCCTGTCCACCCACCAGACCGAGGACGTGGCGATGCTCTGCCACCGCGTCCTCGTCATGGCCCGCGGCCGCATCCTCTTCGAGGGCACCCCCGCCGACCTGACCGCCCGCGCCGCCGGCCGGGTGTGGAGCAGCACGGAACGTGCCCCGGACGCGAAGGCGGGCTGGCGCACCGGCACCGGCTCCTTCCGCAACGTCGGTGATCCGCCCGCCGGCGCCGACCTCCTCGAACCCACCCTGGAGGACGGCTACCTGCTCACCCTGGACGACGCGGGCGCGCAGGTGGCGGCCGCATGAGCCTGACGACGGAGACGGTGGCCGAGTCCACCGCCATACCCCAAGACGACTCGCGGCGCTCCTGGGCGGCCGTGTTCGCCCTCGCCCGCTTCGAGGCACGCGACCTGCTGCGGTACATCCCGGTCGTGGCGACGCTCCTGCTGTACGTCGGCTACACCGCCTGGACGCTGTTCCACGAGAAGGAGGGCATGGACGCCTTCCCGGCCCTCCAGGACACCGACCGCGACACCCAGAGCGGACCCCTGCTGCTCGGGATCGCCCTGTTCGTGTGCGTCAACCGGTGCACGCTGCGCTCCCGCAGGCGCGGTACCGACCGGCAGTTCGACGTGCTGGTCATGGAACCGTGGCGGCGGACGGTCGCGCATGTGCTGTCGGTGATGCCCTTCGCCGCCGTCACCGCGCTGGTCGTGCTCGGCGAGTTCACCCGGCAGGCCCTGCGGTCCGGCGCGGTGGGCCACGGCTCACTCGCCGAACTGGCCGTCGGCCCCCTGTACGTGCTGCTGTGCGGCGCGTTCGGAGTACTGCTCGCCCGGCTGGTCCCCTCCACGTTCGCGGCGCCGGTCGTCGTGGTCGGACTCTTCGTCTTCGGCGTGTTCATCTCCGCGGGCACCGACGGCGCGGAGTGGTCGCGCTGGCTGTTCCCGATCGTGGGCGAGAACAGCGGCAACACGGTCCTCCCGTCGGACCTCATCGGCCGTCCCGCGGCCTGGCACGCCCTGTATCTGACCGGGCTGGTCCTGCTCCTGGCCGTCTGCGCGGTCCTGGCGAGCGGCGGGCGCACGGTGTATCTGAAGGCCGGCGCGGCGGGTGCGCTCGCGCTGACGCTGGCCGGCGCGGTGGGCCAGTCCGGGGGCGTGTCACCGGGGTTGGCCGCCGCCCGCGAGCAGGCCACGGTGTCCCCGCAGCGGGACCAGACCTGCGTGAAGCGAGGAGGCTCGACGTACTGCGCCTTCCCCGAGTGGACCGGCCGCGCGGGCACCTGGGCGGGGGCCGTGGACCGCGTCCAGTCGCTGGCCGGCGGTACGGCCGCCCGGCAGCCCCTTGTCGTACGGCAGCGGGTCGACGCCCGTTACGGACTGACCGGCGACGGGGCGATCGATCCGCTGACCGCGCCGGGCCAGGTGACCGTCGGCACGCGCTGGGGCGGCAACCGGGTCCCCGAGTTCGCGGTCGCCGTCGCGTCCGTGCTGGTCGCCGGTGACGAGTCGAAGGGCGGCGAGCTGTGCGACGGGAGGGTGGTCACGACGATGTGGTTGGCGCTGGGCGGAGCCTCCCACCCGATGACCGACCTCGCGAACGTCCGCCTCGACGACAGTGTCACCGGGTCGGCGTACGTCCTCGCCCCGACCAGCGGGCTGTCCATGACGGCCGGACAGACCGATGTCCTGCGGGAGTTGCTGGAACGCCCGCGCGGTGAGGTGACGGCTTCCGTGAAGCGGCACTGGACCGAGCTGACGGCGTCCGGGGTCTCGACGGCCCAGGTGGCGCGGGTGCTGGGTGCCGAGGTGCCGAAGGGGGCGAAGGACTGTGCGGAGGAGTGACGGAGGTGCCCGGCCGGGGACCCCGCGAGGTGTGAGCTCGGCACTGGTGGTGGCCGTGGCACGGACCGTGCCGTGGCGGGCGGTCGGTGCCGGGGCGGTCGTGGGGCTGCTGGTGGCCGGTCTGCCGCGGCTGCTGTCCGGGACGCTCGAGGCGTGGCTCGGTCTCGCCCTCATCCGGGCGGCCGCGCTCGTCTTCGCCCTGGGTCTGACCTTCCTCCTGGACGATCCGGCCCGGGAGCTCACCACCCCCGTCCCCACCCGGCGTTGGGTCCGGACGGGACTGCGGGTCGCGCTGGTGGTGCCGGTCGCCGCGCTGTGGTGGACGGTCGCACTGATCCTCCTGCCGGCATCTGCCCGCCCCCCGGTCGGCGCGGTCACCCTGGAGGCCGCGGCGACGGCCGCCCTCGCCCTGGCCGCCGCGGCGGTCGCCGTCCGCTTCACCGACGAACCCCGGCCCGGCCCCTCGGTGGCGGCGGGCCTGCTGACCCTCGCCCTCCTCGCCCCCCACCTGCTCCCGACCCGCTGGGACCTGTTCGTCCTGGTGGGGGACCCCGGCTGGGATGCGGCGCATGTGCGGTGGGCCGTGGTGCTGGTGGGCGCGGTCCTGCTGGGAGCGGCCTGCGCGGTGGAGCCGCTGCGCGGTCTCAGATCACGCCGGGTGCCCTGACCGTACGGCCACCACTCCGCCCGGGTGCCGGGCACGACCGGCAGGCCCTTACGTCTCCGTGCGGTACATCAGGTCGGTCTCGTACGTCGTGAAACCGAGCCGTTCGTAGACCGACACCGCCGCCTTGTTGTCGGCGTCGACGTACAGCATCGCCGTCGACAGGCCCTGGGCGGCGAGGTGGCGCAGGCCGATCGTGGTGAGGGCCTTGCCGAGGCCGCCGCCCTGGGTGCCGGGGCGGACGCCCAGGACGTAGACCTCGCCGAGCTGTTCGGCCGCGTGCACCTTGGTCCAGTGGAAGCCGACCAGTTCGCCGTCGCGGAAGGCCAGGAAGAAGCCCTCGGGGTCGAACCAGGGCTGGGCCTTGCGGTCGTCGAGGTCGCGCTGGGTGAGGGAGCCCTGTTCGGGGTGGTGGGCGAAGGCGGCGGCGTTCACCGCGAGCCAGGCGGCGTCGTCCTCGCCGGGGACGAAGGCACGGACCGTCACGTCCGCCGGGAGCACCGGGTCGGGCAGTTCCAGGCCGGTCAGGGGGCGCCGCATCTGCCGTAGCTCACGGAACAGGGTCAGGCCCAGGACCTGGGCGAGATGGCGGGCGGCGCTGTGGCCGCCGTGCGCCCACACCCGGAGCCGCTTGCCGGAGGCGGCGAGCAGGGCCGAGCCCAGGGCGCGGCCGTGGCCGTGGCCGCGGTGGGCCGGGTGGACGACCAGCTCCGCCGCCGGGGCCTCCACCGGGTCGGTGTCCTCCAGCTGGGCGTAGCCGACCAGTTCGTCACCGACCTGCAGCAGCAGATGGGACACGCCCTCGCGGGCACCGCCCCGCAGCTGCAACCTGCCCTGTTCGGACACCGCTTGCTGGCCGTCGTCGTGCGCGGCCTCGGCGAGGAGCCCGAGGACCGCCTCGGTCTGTTCCGGAGAGAGCGCCGAAAGGGTCTCGATGGAGCGGGAGATGCCGGGGCGTCCGATGTCGTCGCTGGTCATGGCTACGAGGGTAAGGGGAGGTCCGGGCAAAGCGGCGGCAAAGAAGCAACCAGGATGTAACCACGAAACCTCTGTCGCGCTACGCGCGTTGACCCTAGGCTGCGCCGGGACGGGGGCACTTCCTCATCCGGATTCACCGGGTTCACCGGATTCAGCAGAAGCTCAGGGGGGCGTATGCCAGCCATATCCCAGCCGCACCAGTCGGACGTCGGTCGTCGCAGACGTCGTACGTACCGTCTGGTCGCCGCAGCCGCCGGTCTCGCCACCGTCGGCGCCCTCGCCGCCGCACTGCCCGCGGGCGCGCACGACAACAAGCACGGCAAGCCGCTGCCGAGCCGCTACCAGGACGTCCAGCTGCTGTCCTTCAACGACCTGCACGGCAACCTGGAGCCGCCGTCCGGCTCCTCCGGCCGGGTCACCGAGCTCCAGGCGGACGGGACCACCAAGACGATCGACGCCGGTGGTGTCGAGTACCTCGCCACCCATCTGCGCGAGGCGCGCAAGGCGAACGGGTACTCCATCACCGCCGCCGGTGGTGACATGGTCGGCGCGTCTCCGCTGATCTCGGGTCTCTTCCACGACGAGCCCACCATCGAGGCGCTGAACAAGCTCGACCTGGACGTCACGTCCGTCGGCAACCACGAGTTCGACGAGGGTGCCAAGGAACTGGCCCGTCTCCAGAACGGCGGCTGTCACCCCACCGCCGGCTGCTACAACGACGAGGAGTTCGAGGGCGCCGACTTCCCCTACCTCGCGGCGAACGTCCTGGACGAGAAGACCGGCAGGCCGATCCTCAAGCCGTACTGGGTGTGGAAGAAGAAGGACGTCAAGGTCGGCTTCATCGGTGTCACCCTGGAGGACACCCCGGGTGTCGTCTCCGCCGAGGGCGTCAAGGGCCTGAAGTTCAAGGACGAGGTCGAGACGATCAACAAGTACGCCAAGGTGCTGCAGAAGCAGGGCGTCAAGTCGATCGTGGCCCTCATCCACGAGGGCGGGCTGCCGGCTTCGGGCTCGTACAACTACAACTGCGACTCCCCGGGCGCCGGTGACGGCATCTCAGGCCCGATCGTCGACATCGCCAAGAACATCTCGCCGTCCGTGGACGCCCTGGTCACCGGCCACACCCACGCCGCGTACGTCTGCACGATCCCCGACCCGTCGGGCAAGCCCCGCATGGTCACCTCGGCCGCCTCTTTCGGCCGCCTCTACACGGACACGACGCTGACGTACGACCGGTTCACCGGCGACATCGCCCGTACGGCCGTGAAGTCGGCGAACCACGTGGTCACCCGGACCGTCGCCAAGGCGCCCGACATGACCCAGCTGATCAGCAAGTGGAACACCCTCGCGGCGCCCATCGGCAACCGCGCGGTCGGCTACATCTCCGCCGACGTCCCGAACACCGGCACCGAGTCGCCGATGGGTGACCTGATCGCCGACGCGCAACTCGCTTACGGCAAGGGGCTCGACCCCGAAACCGACCTCGCGCTGATGAACCCGGGCGGTGTCCGGGCGGGCCTGACCTACGCGGCCAAGGGGACCGAGGGCGACGGCGTGGTGACGTACGCCGAGGGCTTCACCGTGCAGCCCTTCTCCAACACCGTGAACCTCCAGGACTTCACCGGGGCCCAGCTGATCAAGGTGCTCCAGGAGCAGGTGAGCGGGTCGAACGCGGCCTCGCCGAAGATTCTGCTGCCGTCCACCGGCTTCACCTACACGCTCGACCTGACGAAGACCGGCGCGGACCGGATCGTCCTCGGCTCCGTGAAGCTGAACGGCACGGCCGTCGACCCGACGGCCACCTACCGCGTCGCGACCAACAGCTTCCTCGCGGGCGGCGGCGACGGCTTCACCACGCTGGGCCAGGGCACGAACGACCTCGTCGGCGGCGACGACCTCGCCGCTCTCGTGGAGTACCTGACGGCCAACTCGTCGGCGAGCAGCCCGATCGCACCGCCGGCCGCGAACCGGATCACGGTCGCTCAGTAGATCGTGAGCTGAGTCGCACCGGCCCGGAGTGGGTTGCGGGTGGGGGGCGTTCGCATGATCGGATGGATCGATGCGTTCCCCCCACCCCATACCCACACATCCCCACCCGTATGACGTCCCGTACGACGAAACCCCGGCCCCGCCGACCACCCACCGCCGCACCGGGCGGAGGCGTCGACGGGGCCACTTCTTCTCAGGCCTGCCGTTCGCGCTGAAGACGGTGGCCTCGCTGCTGGTGCTGGCCGCCTTCCTCACCCTCGCCGACCGCTGGGCCGTCCTGTACGCCGAGCACAGGGCCGCGGACACCCTCAAGGACCGGCTGCGGCTGACCGCGGCGCCCGAGGTGGAGATCGACGGCTTCCCCTTCCTGCCGCAACTCGTGGGCAAGCGCCTGGATTCGGTCAAGGTCACCGTCCCGGACGTGGCGGCCGACCGGGTCACGCTGGCCGCGGTGTCGGCGACGGCCCATAACGTACGGCTCGACGGCGACGGGCCGACCTCCGTGCGCGGGGCGCGAGTTCCCAGGCTCGACGGCGACGTGCTGCTCTCCTTCGCCGACATGAACCGTGAACTCGGCGCGTCCCAGGTGACGTTCACGGGGGCGGGCCGGGACCGGGTCGCCGTGCGCGGCACTCTTCCGGTCGCCGGACACGACCTGCGGCTGCGGGCCGACGTGCGTGTAGCGCGCGACGGGGAGCGGGGCGTCGACACCCGGATCGGCGGGATGCGCCTGGACATCGGGGAGCTGGCGACCTACCGGCCGGGCACGCGCGCCTCGCAGGGCCTGCATCTGACCCGTGCGTCCGCGGCGGCCCTGGCCCGGGAGACGCGCAAGGCCCGTGCCGTGCTGGCGGTCCCGTCCGTGGTGCGTGCGCTGGGCGTGCCCGACGCCACCGTGCGGGAGGCGCAGCGCTCCGACACCGCGCTGTCCCGTCTGACCGGCCGTCCGGAGTTCGTACGGCAGGCCATGCGCCTGAACCTCCTCGACCTGGCCCTGGCCCACCCCGAGCTCCTGGACCGCCTGGGCCTGGACCCGGCGCTGCTCGACGCCCTCTCCCAGCTGACCCGCCCGGTCCTCGCCGACCGCCTCTCCCTCGCCTTCCGGCTGCCCGAGCCGCCGAGCGGTGAACTGCGCCTGCGGGACGTACGCGTGGCGAAGGACGGCATCAGGGTGCGCGTCGAGGGCTCCGGACTGGCGGTCGGTCCGTAGATGTCCCCCCTTAAATTCTGTGTCAGCCTTTCAATTCTAAGGTGACGCACATTCAATCTTATTGAGGTCTAAGGCGGAATGGCTTTTTCGGCGGCAGGAATGCCGTAGTGTTTTCCATGTCGAAAGCGAACGACACAAACGCAATTCCTGAAGTAAATCAAATTCATTCATAGGCAGAGGGATGCAGACATGAGCTTCCACAAGATCGCCCCCGTCAAGAAGACCGCCAAGCCCGTTCCGGCCCCGAAGAAGAAGGCGCCGAAGAAGCACGCGCCGAAGCGCCGCCCCATCGCCCACAAGGGCTGAGGGAGCGCGCCGCGAGGCGGGGCCACCGGCAGCGAGCGTGTCTCGCCGGGGGCCCCGCCTCGGCCGTCTTTGCCACCCGCGACCGCCGCACACGAAAGGGAGTCGTCATGAGGGAAGTCCGCGAGGCCTTCCGCCGTTTCTGGCCGCTGACCCGCGGCGACCGCAAATGGCTGGCGGCGATCATCGCGTGCGTGGTGGTGTCCGCGCTCGCCGAGACCGCCGCGATCCTGCTGTTCGCCGAACTCACCGACACCGCCCTGAAGGCCGGTTCACTCTCCGCCTTCTGGGGCCCGGCCGGCGCCTGGCTCGGTGTCGCCGCGCTCGGCGCGCTCGTCGGCTACTTCGGCAACTCGCTCGCGACCTGGACCGCGGAGAGATTCGTGCTGCGCCTGCGCGCGAAGGTCTTCCGGCACATCCAGGACCTGCCCCCGCACTTCTTCCAGAAGCACCGTCAGGGCGATTTGGTCGAACGCCTCACCGGTGACGTCGAGGCCATCGAGCAGATGGTCGTGTCCGGCGTCGTCGGCACCGTCGCCGCCGCCTTCTCGGCCGTCTTCTATTCGGTCGCCGCCCTGTACCTGCGCTGGGACCTCGCCCTCGCCACTTTCGTCCTCACGCCCCTGTTCCTGTTCGCCGCCCGCCGCTTCTCCGGCCGCATCAAGGAGGCCTCGCAGGACGAACGGGTCGCGGACGGCGCGATCACCTCCGTGGTGGAGGAGTCGCTCGGCAACGTGGTCCTCACGCAGGCCTACAACCGTCGCCGCGACGAGGAGCGGCGCCTCGACCGCGAGGCCCGCGCCTGGATGAAGGCCTCCGTGCGCGGGGCCCGGCTCAGCGAGATGTACGAGCAGTTCGTCGAGGTCGTCGAGACGCTGTGTGTGCTGGCCGTGATCGGTCTGGGCGTCTGGGAGATCTCGGCCGACCGTATGACCCTCGGTCAGCTCCTCGCCTTCGCCGCCTTCATCGGCTACCTGTACCCGCCGGTCCGCAACCTCGGCCAGTTGGGTCTGACCCTCACCGCCGCCACCGCGGGCGCCCAGCGCCTGAACGAGATCCTGGACGCGAAACCGTCGGTCGCCGACCCGGCCGAACCCGTCCCCGTCTGGCCGGTCCGCGGCTGGGTCGGCTTCCACGGTGTGCACTTCCGCTACCCCACCGCCCGCCGCGACTCCCTCACCGACGTGTCCTTTGCGGCCGCGCCCGGCGAACTGGTGATCATCACGGGACCGAGCGGCGCCGGCAAGTCCACCCTGGCCAAGCTCCTCACCCGTTTCTACGACCCCTCCGCGGGCGTGATCACCCTGGACGGCGTCCCCCTCACCCACATGGGCCTGGAGTTCCTGCGGGAGCAGGTCGCACTGCTCCCGCAGGAGACCCTGATCCTCAACGGAACGATCCGGGAGAACATCGGGACGGGCCGGCCGGGCGCCAGCGACGAGGAGATCGAGCAGGCGGCCCGGTCGGCGGCGGCCCACGACTTCATCTCCTCGCTCCCCGAGGGCTACGACACCGAGATCGCCCCCGGCACGGCGGCACTGTCCGGCGGCCAGCTCAAGCGGATCACCATCGCCCGCGCGATGCTCCGGGCCGCGCCCGTCCTGATCCTCGACGAGCCCACCGCCGGCCTCGACTCGGTCGCCGCGCGCCAGGTCGTGCACCCCCTGCGGCGGCTGATCTCCGGCCGTACCACCATCATGATCACCCACGATCTGAGCCTGGCCCCCGACGCGGACCGGATCCTGGTGGTGGACGGCGGACGCCTGGTCGAGACCGGCACACACGCCGAACTGGTGGCCCGCCGAGGCTCCTACGCCCGCCTGCTGGGCCCGCTCCCGGAGGACACGATGATCCTCAGGAAGCTCCCGGACGACACGGTGACCCTCAGGCGCTGACGCGCAGGCCGTACACATCAGAACGGCTTTGCCGCCCCCACGATCCGGGCCGGCAGATATGGCGACCGCACTCCGATCTCCCAGCCCCGCCGCCGGGCGTGGCAGACGAGGGCCAGGATGTCGAGGCTCAGCGCGGCGGCGGGGTCGGTGGGGCGGTCGGCGACGGCGTAGTGGTCGCGGTGGGCCGTGAGAGCGTCCAGGAGGGCCAGGTTGAAGCTCTCCTCGTCGCCCTCGACGAGCTGGGAGAAGAGCACCGCGGGCGGCGGCAGGTCACCCTGGTCGCGGGCCTTCCCGGCGTCCCGCAGGGCCACGTCCGTGGCGGGCCCGGGGTCCTCACCGCGCAGATAGGCGTGCAGGGCCCGCCGGTAGGAGGCCGGCACCGAACGGTCGGGGCCGACGCGCTCCGGCCCCGCAAGGACCAGCGGCGCCAGATGCTCCCGCCGGCCCGTGACCAGCGCGAGGTGCACCGCCCGGTGCCAGGCCCCCGGCCCGGCGTCCTCATCCCGGCAGGCGGGGTAGGTCACGGTCCTGCCGTCGATCGTCACCGGCACGTCGGTACCGGGCTCCGCCAGCGTCGTACGGAACAACGCGGCCCCCAGCTCCGCGGCCAGCCGCAGGTTCTCCAGCTGGGCGTCGCTCGCGTCGGGCGAGTGCGAGGCACGGGTCCGGAAGAGGAGCTCCTGGTAGGTGACGGCGTAGGCCAGACCGAAGGTGGTGAGCGACTTGCCGGGCATCGGGGTGATGGCGTCCCGGGTGTACCGCTCGAACTGCTCCTCGCTGTCCGGGTCCAGGGGACGCGGCTCCAGGGCGCGCCCGAACTCCACCACCCCCGCGGCGAGTTCGGCCACCGCGTCCGGGCGGCGGTCCCGGCCGTAGGGCCCCACCCGCGGCGGAGTGGCCTTGAAACCGGTGACCAGCGCGTCGGGCAGATAGTCGCTGTCGACGGCCGGCGGCCAGCCCTCCTCGCGGTACGCCAGTGCCGTCAGGGCGATCGGCAGGAGAGGGAGAAGACTGCCCGGACGCGCTCCGGGCCCGGAAGTGCCGGTCAGCGGCCGCAGCAGTCGTACGACCGCCTCGTCGAACCCCTCCCGGTCACCCGCGGTCAGCGCGCGCAGCGCCCGCAGCCCGATGCCGTACGGCTGGTCGGCGAGGTGCTCGCCGGTCTCCGCCTCCCGGGCCCGGACCCGGTCGAGCGCCGCGTCGAGCGCGGTGAGCTTCTGCTCGCGGGAGGGCGGTCCGGTGACGTCGTCGTCGCCGGTGTCGCCGATGACGTACGCCATGAAGCCGTTGATCAGTTCGGCGTCGGGATGGCCGGAGCGGTCCCGCTGGGGGGCCTCGCGCGCGAAGTGGAAGGCCTCGCCGTGCCATTGGGTCTTCTCGGCGAGGACCGCCAGGCAGAAGGCGTCCAGCCACTTGGCGGCCGTGACCGGCTCCGGGGTGCCGCCGGGCTCGCGGTCGTAGACCAGGCCCCAGTTCGGGTAGGTGAGGAAGACCTCGAAGTGGTCGCGGGGGAAGTACGCCGCGTACGCCACCGCGCCGGCCGCCGCCTCGGCGGCGTCCTCCAGGACCGCCTTCGCCTCGGGGGAGTGCAGATCGGGGGCCTCCACCGAGAGCGCGCCGAGATACTCGACGAACTCCTGGGCGATCAGCCACCACTCCCATGCCGTCACCGGGCCGGCCTTGGACATGGAGTGGACCTGCGAACCGATCCTGTTCGCGAAGTCCTTCCGCACCGCCGTAACGGCCGCCTCGCCGACCCGATGCCTTTCGATACGTACCACTTTCCGCTCCCCCGTCCGACATCTCGATCTACGGAAACCAGCCTAGATCGAGGGTCTGACACTGGAGCGGAAAGCGGTGAAACGCCAGGTCAGGAGCTGCTCGGCGTCCAGTCGCCCAGCCAGTCCGCGACCTCCTGGCCGGCGGCCTGCGCGTCGGTCAGCTGCGGCCGGTTGCTGCTCGCCGCACCCGAGCCCGCGCCGGTGTTCTTGTACTCCGCGAACCGGTCGTCCTTCCAGGAGAAGCCGCTCATGTCGGTCCACGGCGTGGACTTGATCGCGGCGCTCAACGACGTGTTCCGGACCGTGGTCTGCGGGTCGAGGCTCGCGTCACCGCCGGCGTGCCAGGGGCGGCCCAGGTAGAAGCTCGCGGAGGAGACGTCCCCGTTCACGGTCGAGTTGGCGATGAGGATGCCCTTGCGGCCCGCGGCGGTGCTGGGCGCGGTGACGTAACCGGCCGAGGTGCCGTTCCAGCGCTTCTTCAGGGTGATGACGGACTTGTCGATCACCGCGGTGGCCCGCCCGAAGATGAAGTCGACGTTGCCGATGACGTAGGAGTTGGTCATGTAGACCCGGCCCAGCTTCTCCTTGGCCGCGGTGTCCACGAGGAGCGTGTCCTGGTCGCCGCTGACGATGACCCCGTCCAGGAACACCTTGTCGGCGGCGGTGCGCAGGGCGACCGCCTGGCCCGCGATGTCCTGGTGACTGGCCTCGTCGAAGTCGTTGGAGATCGTCAGGTTGCGGGCCTGGAAGTCGTCGGCCTCGACGGCGACGGTGGCGCTGCCGCCGGTGCCGTAGGTGCCCGAGCCGTCGGGCTTGGGCGTGCCGGACGCGTTGTTGTAGACGATCACCGTGTCGTTACGGCTGCCGCCCGACCCCTGGATGGTGACGTGCGGCTTGTTGGACGGCACCTTGACCAGCTCGCGGTAGGTCCCCGGCTTCACCGAGATCACCACGCGGGAGGGGTTGTTCGCCGGTACGGCGTTCACCGCGGCCTGCACGGTCGAGTACTGCCCGCTGCCGTCCTTGGCGACGGTGAGCGTGGTCGCGGCGGCGGCCTTCGTCGAGGCGGTCGCCGTCGTACCGATCGAACTGCGTGGTCCCACGCCGGACTTGAGAAGCGCCGGTACGTCGGCCGTCTTGTCGAGCGTGTAGGCGTAGTACGTCTTCGGGTCGAAGGCCGTGCCCCCGCTCTCGTTGCGCCCGCTCGTCCCCACGAAGGTGTTGCCCTTCTGGACGATGCTCGCGGTGCTGTCCTTGATGACGGGGTTCTTGAAGCCCTGGAAGTAGGAGTTCTCCAGGACCATCCTGGTCGCGCCGCGCGAGTAGTTGCCGTAGGAGGAGTTGATGTCCGTCCCGGCCACGTCCTCCAGGAAGTTGTTGTAGAGGTGCGCGTGGGCCGCGTTGTCCGTGGACGGGTTCCGCTGCTCGGTCTCGCGGATCCAGTTGTGGTGGATGGTGATGTCGGTGACGACGTTCTCCGTCCAGCCGATGCCGAACGCCTTGTTGTCCTGGCTGAGTTTGTTCCAGGAGACCGTCACATAGGTGCTGTCCTTGCGGACGTCGATGAGCCCGTCGGCCATGTGCCGCAGGTCGTTGTGGTCGATCCACACGTGGTGGGCGCCGTCCATCTGGATGGCGTCGAAGTCGTGTTCCTTGTCGTTCCACACACCCTGGTAGGCGTCCCGGATGGTGAGGTTGCGGATGATCACGTTGTGCACGCCGGAGCCGAGGAAGAAGCCGCCGCCGACGATCTGCCCGGAGGTCCCGGACCCGACGATGGTCTTGTTGCTCTGGACCTTGATCTCTTTCCCGACCGGATCCATGGTGATGGTCGCGGCGACGACGATGACGTACGGCTCGCTCGCCGTCGCGTACTTCTCCAGGTCGGCGAGCGTCTTCACGGTGACGATCTGGCCGTCCCGGCCGCCGTAAGTGCCGTTCTGGCCGAGCGCGTTGACGGAAGCGAAGCCGTCCGCGGTGGCGGTGGCCCAGGCGGGAGCGGCGGTGGTGGCGGCGGACGCTTGGGTCTGGGCGCCGGGCAGGGCGCCGTAGCCGATGACTCCGGCGGCGCTCAGCGCCAGCGGGAGACCGACCGCCAGGGCCGTCTTCCTTCTGCGGTGGCGGGCCTTGCTGCGTGTCTCACTCATCTGCGGTTCCGTTCCATGCGGGGGATGGACCGCAGTGCAGTCGCCGCCCCCGCACGGAAGGTTGCCGCTCGAATGCGCCTACTGGGCGCAGGACTTCGGGTCGAGGTTCTCCTGCCACTTGTCCTCACGGCCGTCGGGCTGGCCGTTGGGCAGGAGCTTGTCGGAGATGCCGTCGATGTAGTAGCCGTACGAGTAGATCGTCTTCCAATTCGCGTCCCGGCCACGCCAGGTGTGCGTGGTGACCTCGCCGTCGCCCTTGTTCCACTGGTAGTCCTCGACGTAGAACACCGGGTTCACGCGGACCACCCGCTGGTACGGCGTCCAGGTGGTCGCCACCTGGGTGCACGGCGGTATGGACTTCTCGCTGCGCCGCTCGAAGGACGAGGTCTTCTCCCAGCCCCACTCGTAGCCGGCGGTGCCGCCCACGGTGCCGGAGAAGATGCTCTTGGCCAGGGAGAGGCTGATGCTGGCGCCGACGCTCTTCTTGGCGAACGTCTTGGTGCTGTAGCCGCTGACGAAGGTCACCTTGTCCTCGGTCGTGCCGTGGTTGCCGGTCCACTCGGAGGTGCGGACGGGCTCCCCCTTCACGGACCAGGTCGAGGACTGCGCGTACCCGCACCAGCCGCGGAACAGCTCCCACGGCCCGGCGGGCACCCACAGCCCGAACACGTCCCGCAGGTACTCGTCCTGCGTCTTGAACTCGCCGGTGTCGACGTTGAGCGCGCCGTAGACCCCGGTCAGGCTGGTCTCCTGGCCGCACAGCCGGTCCAGCATGACGTCGGTGTTCCCGGGGTCCACGCCCCGGACGTTCTGGGCCCCGCCGGGACCGGCCGCCTGAGCGGTCCCCGAACCGGCCAGCAGCCCGGTGACGGCGAGGGCCGCGGACGCGGCGGCGAGGGCGCTCTTCTTCAGAGTCGATGTACGAAACAAACGCATGGGGGGTTCTTCACTCCTGAGTGCTGGGGACAGATGCGTGGGGCACCTGTTCGACAACTCAGGAAGCTGGCAGAGAACCCGTGAGTAGGGTCGAGAACGCGTGAGGGTTGACAGGACATCGACAGCTTGGCGTTCACAGTACGGCGGCCGGAGCCTCCGGTGGCGGAGTCGGCGCCCCCGGCAGTCGTACGGTCGCGATGGTGCCGCCGCCTCCGGCGTGGCCGAGGGTGACCTCGCCGCCGGCCTGCTGGACCGTGCGGGCCACGATGGACAGGCCGAGACCGGAGCCGGGCAGCGCGCGGGCCGACGGGGAGCGCCAGAACCGGTCGAAGACGTGCGGGAGTTCCTCGGCGGGGATGCCGGGGCCGTGGTCGCGGACGGTGAGGACTCCCTCGTTCAGCCGGACCTCGACCGTGCCGCCCTCGGGGCTGAACTTCACGGCGTTGTCGAGGATGTTGACCACGGCGCGTTCCAGCGCGGCGGGTTCGGCCCGGGTGTACCAGGGCTCCAGCGAGGCGTCGATGGTCAGCTCCGGGCCGCGCAGCCGTGCCCTGCGCAGGGCCGACTCGACGGTGTCCTCCAGCGAGACGACCTGGACGCGCTCGCCGCGCTGGCCCTCCGAGCGGGACAGTTCCTGCAAGTCGCCGATCAGCGAGGCCAGTTCGGTCATCTGCGCCTTCACGGACGCGAGCAGCGCCTTGCGGTCGGCCTCGGGGAGGGGGCGGCCGGTCTCCTCGCTGCGGGTGAGGAGCTCGATGTTGGTGCGCAGGGAGGTGAGGGGGGTGCGGAGTTCATGCCCCGCGTCCGCGATGAGCTGCTGCTGGAGCTCGCGGGAGCTGGCGAGGGAGCTCGTCATCGAGTTGAAGGAGCGGGACAGGCGGGCGACCTCGTCCTCGGCGTCCTCCTCGACGGGGATGCGGATGTTCAGGTCCTCGGTGCGTGCCACCCGCTCGACGGCCTCGGTGAGTTCGTCGACGGGGCGGAGGCCGGCGCGGGCCACGAAGAGGCCTGCGGCACCGGCGCCGAGGACTCCGATGCCGGAGACGAGGAGGAGGATGAGGGCGAGTTCGTTGAGGGTGGACTGGGTGGTCTTCAGAGGTACGGCCACGGTGAGCGCGGCCTCGGTGTACAGCTGGGGCTGTGAGCCCGGGCCCTGGCTGACGTACAGGGGTGTCGTCAGCACTCGTACGGCGTCGCCGTCCGAGTCGGTGCCGTTGCGAAGGATCCCCTTCTTGCTGGTCGCGTCCTTGACCACGTTCTCGTCGGCGTCGGTGGTCTTGACCCTGCCCAGTGAGTTCGACGAGACGCAGGCCTTGCCGTCCGCCTGCACCAGCTGGAGGTAGACCTCGTCCCTGATGCGGAAATCGCCGAAGGTCTCCACCGGTGTCTGGGGGCACTCGCTGAGGGTGGCCACGACCGCCTGCGCCTGCTGCGGCCGCGCCGCATTTTGCAGATCCTCGTCGAGCTGGTCGTACAGCTTCCCCTGCACGATGAACCAGCAGGTCACCGACACCGCCGCCACCGCGAACGCCACCGCCGCCGCCACGAGCAGCGCCAGCCGTGAGCGGATCGGAAGGGACCGGTAACGCCGTACGACCCTCTTCACTCCGCGCCACCCTGGCGCAGCACATATCCCACGCCGCGAACCGTGTGCACGAGCCGCGGCTCGCCGCCCGCCTCCGTCTTGCGGCGCAGGTACATCACGTACACGTCCAGCGAGTTGGACGACGGCTCGAAGTCGAAGCCCCACACCGCCTTCAGGATCTGTTCCCTGGTCAGCACCTGGCGCGGGTGCGCCATGAACATCTCGAGCAGGGTGAACTCGGTACGGGTCAGCTCCACCGGCCGCCCCGCACGCGTGACCTCACGGGTCGCGAGATCCATCCGCAGGTCGGCGAAGGTGAGCGCCTCGTCGTCCTCGACGGACCCCGCATCGGCCGCCGCGGCGTACGAGCTGCGCCGCAGCAGCGCACGGACCCGGGCGAACAGCTCGTCGAGCTCGAACGGCTTGACCAGATAGTCGTCGGCGCCCGCGTCGAGCCCGGTGACCCGGTCACCGACCGTGTCGCGGGCCGTCAGCATCAGGATGGGGGTCGTGTCGCCCGCGCCGCGGATGCGCCGGGCGGCGGTGAGTCCGTCCATGCGGGGCATCTGGATGTCGAGGACGACCAGGTCGGGCCGGTACGCGGTCGCCTTGTCGAGCGCGTCCGCGCCGTCCACCGCCACCTCGGTGTCGTAGCCCTCGAAGGCGAGGCTGCGCTGGAGTGCTTCGCGCACCGCCGGCTCGTCGTCGACGATCAGGATGCGCTGGGGGTCACGGTCGCCTTCGGCGGGGCTCATGGCTGGGGATTCCTCGGGTGCGGTGGGACGGCAGGGGGCTGAAACAGTGAACGCTTTCAGCCTCGCATGGTTCCCGGCCGGTGCGTCATGGGCGGGGATCAGCCGCGTGCGGGGGTGCGGCGGCGGCTGCGGGCGGCGCTCACCCCGCGGCGGGCCACCGCCACGGACGCCACCTCGGGCGCCCGCGTCACCGGCGGGTGCAGTGCGTACGCCACCTCAAGGGCCAGGGCGAATCCGGCCGGGTCGGTGCCGGCCGACGGGTGCGAAACCTGCTTGATCATGACGTACTCCTCGCGAAGGTCAGGGGGTGTCAGTTGTCGGCGCCGCCGGCCCGCAGCGTGGCCAGGTCGGACTTGACGGTGTTGATCGGGATGGAGAAGCCGAGGCCCGCGCTGCCGGCCGTCGAGGAGTCCGAACTGGCCGAGTACATCGCGGAGTTGATGCCGATGATGTTGCCGTTCATGTCGATGAGCGCGCCGCCGGAGTTGCCGGGGTTCAAGGACGCGTCCGTCTGGATCGCCTTGTACGTCGTCGTGGACGAACCGGTGTCGCCGTTGAACTGCTGGCCGCCGAACTCGAAGGGCCACTGACCGCTGCCGCCGCCCTGGCCCTGTCCCTGGTCCTGGCTCTCGTCCGTCGAGACGGTGACGTCCCGGTCGAGGGCGGAGACGATGCCGCTGGTGACGGTGCCGGTCAGGCCCTCGGGGGAACCGATCGCCACGACCTCGTCGCCGACCTGCACGCCGTCGGAGTTGCCGAGGGTGGCCACGGTCAGACCGGAGGCGTTCTCCAGCTTGATGAGGGCGAGGTCCTTCTTGCTGTCGGTGCCGACGACCTTCGCGGTGTAGGTCTTGCCGTCGCTGGTGCTCACCTTGATGGCGGTGGCGCCGGAGATGACGTGGTTGTTGGTGATGATCTCGCCGTCGCTGGTGATGATCACGCCGGAGCCGGTGGACTCACCGGCGTTCGAGGTGGCGTTGATCTCGACGATGCTCGGGCTGACCGCCTTGGCGACCCCGGACACCGTGCCCTTGGCGGAGGACGGCACCACGCTGGTGCTGGTGCTGCTGCTGGAGGCGACCGTGTCGTTGCCGGTCAGCTCCTGGATGCCGTAGGCGGTGCCGCCCCCTATCGCCGCGGCGACGATCGCGACGGCGGCGAGGAGGGCGAGGGGGCCGCGGGTGCGCTTCTTCGGCGCGGGGGGCGCGGGCTCGGCCGGGGGCGCGGTGAGGAGAGCGGTCCCGCCGCCGTTGCCGTCTCCGCCGTACGAACCGGCGCCCCCGGAGGCGAAGGCGGCGGGCTGGGCGAAGGCGGCGGGCTGAGCCTGCTGCCCGCCCGGCCACACGGTCGTCGGCTCGACGACCGGCTGCTGAACCGGCGCCGCGGGCTGTGCGGGCGTTGCGGGCGGCTGGGCCGGCGGGGGCGGCCACTCGGGGTTCACGGGCGAGGAAGCGTGCTGCTGGGCGCCCTGGTAGGGGGTCTCGTACTGCTCGTACTCGCCGTCGCGGCGGAAGCTCTCGGTCATGGCAAAAAGCTTGTCGCCCCACCATGAGAGCTCCCTGAGTGCTCCCTGAGAAGCCCGGCAGAACCTCGTATGCCCGATATAAAGCCGCCGCTGGCCTCCGGCGCCGCGTTCTCAGGCGCCTTTAAGGGAACTCACTCGCAGCCGCAGGACCGCCGCACGACCAGCTTCGACGGGAACACCTTCAGCCGCTCCCGGCGGGACCCCGCGACCCGGAGCCCGTCGTCCAGCACCAGATCCACCGCGGCCCGGGCCATCGCCGACCGGTCCGACGCCATCGTCGTCATCGGTGGATCCGCGAGCGCGGCTTCCTTGATGTCGTCGAACCCGATGACCCCCAGCTCGCCCGGCACATCGATGCGCAGCTCGCGCGCGGCCCGCAGCAGGCCGATCGCCTGGTCGTCGGTGGAGCAGAAGATCGCCGGGGGGCGATCGGGCCCGGAGAGCACGCCGAGGGCCACCTGATACGCGTCGTAGCGGTTGTACGGCGCCTCGAAGAGCCGTCCCTCGGTGGGAAGCCCGGCCTCGTCCATGGCCCGTCGCCAGCCCTCGACGTGATCGGAGACCGGGTCGCCCACGGCGGGGGTGTCGGCGGTACCGCCCATACAGGCGACGTAGGGGTATCCGTGCCCCAGCAGATGCTCGACGGCGGTCTTCGCGCCGGAGAGGTCGTCGAGGACGACGGCGACGTCGTCGATCGCCTCCGGCCGCTCGTGCAGCAGCACGACCCGGGCGTCCCACGCCTCGATCTCGGCGGCGGCGTTGTCGTTCAGCGCATGGGAGACCAGGATCAGCCCGGACACCCGCATCCCGAGGAACGCCCGCAGGTAGTGGACCTCGCGCTCGCCGATGTAGTCGGAGTTCCCGACGAGCACCATCTTCCCGCGCTCGGACGCGGCCTGTTCGACCGCGTGCGCCATCTCCGCGAAGAACGGCTGGCGCGCGTCCGGCACGATCAGGCCTATGAGATCCGTACGCCGGGACGCCATCGCCTGGGCGACCCGGTCGGGCCGGTAGCCCAGCTCCTTGATCGCGGCGAGGACACGCTCGCGCGTGGCCGGGGCAACCGGCCGGGGTCCGTTGTTGATGACATAACTGACTACGGCGGTGGACGTTCCCGCCAGTCGCGCCACATCATCCCTGGTTACCTTGGCCACGCGCGGAGTCTACGCGGATGGACCCGCTCTGGGCAGGGCGTGAAGGAGGCACTGTGCCCCCGCAAAGGCCTACCGGGAAGTAGCCGGTGCGGGAGCCGTGCCCAGGCGGAGAACCCGCTATGCCTCGGCCGGTACCTCGGAGGCGTCCAGGGCGGCGCTCTCGTCCGCATCCTCCGTGTTTGCCTGGCCGGAAGTACCGGTCACGGCACCCTTGGCCTTGGCGTCGTCGCTCGCGCCGACACTGCCCTTCTCCGGCGTAACGAATCGATAACCGACGTTCCGGACGGTCCCGATCAGCGACTCGTGCTCGGGTCCGAGCTTCGCGCGCAGCCGTCGTACGTGGACGTCGACCGTCCGGGTGCCGCCGAAGTAGTCGTAGCCCCAGACCTCCTGCAGCAGCTGCGCGCGCGTGAAGACGCGGCCGGGGTGCTGGGCGAGGTACTTGAGGAGCTCGAACTCCTTGAAGGTGAGGTCGAGGACCCGGCCCTTGAGCTTCGCGGAGTAGGTCGCCTCGTCGACCGAGAGGTCGCCGTTGCGGATCTCCATGGGGGAGTCGTCGTTGACGATCTGCTGGCGGCCCATGGCCAGCCGCAGACGCGCCTCGACCTCCGCCGGTCCCGCGGTGTCCAGGAGGACGTCGTCGATGCCCCAGTCGGCGGTGACGGCGGCGAGGCCGCCCTCGGTCACGACGAGGATGAGCGGACAGCCGGGCCCCGTGGAGCGCAGGAGCTGGCACAGGCTGCGGACCTGCGGCAGATCACGGCGCCCGTCGATGAGGATGACGTCGGCGCCCGGGGTGTCGACGAGGGCGGGGCCTTCCGCCGGAGCCACACGCACGTTGTGCAGGAGCAGGCCGAGGGCAGGCAGCACCTCCGTCGATGGCTGGAGGGCATTGGTCAGGAGCAGCAGAGAACTCATATGTCTGGTTCCTCCTCGGTCCCGCGAGGGTCACGGCCTTCGTATACAGGGGTATCCGAAAGCACAAAAGGACCCGGGGGCTGCGTTGCCCGAGTCCTCTTCCGACGAGAATAGCCCACATGAGCATTGATCCGGCAGGTCGTGTGGCGCGTTCCACGGGTAGTCCGCACTCTGAGACGCGCAGACATGCACCTATACGGACGTTTCTGCACACCGACGACGGTGTGACGATCGATTCCGTATACGATCCGCCCTCCCTCGTATACGACGCCTCCCGGCCACCTGCGCGTGACCTGGTGTTCGTGATCGCGCACGGTTTCACCGGCGATGTGGATCGTCCTCATGTTCGCCGGGTGGTGAACGTGTTCACACGGTACGGCGCCGTGGTCACCTTCTCCTTCCGCGGCCACGGAGCCTCCGGCGGGCGTTCGACGGTCGGCGACCGCGAGGTGCTGGATCTGGCCGCCGCGGTGGCGTGGGCCCGCGAACTCGGCCACGCGCGCGTGGCGACCATCGGCTTCTCCATGGGCGGCTCGGTGGCGCTGCGGCACGCGGCGCTGTACCGGCCCGACGGTGGTCCGGACGGGCCGGTGCGCGAAGGGCGCACGGGGCGTGAGAGGCGCAGGGACGCGTACCCGGACGCCGTGGTTTCGGTGAGTGCGCCGGCCCGCTGGTACTACCGCGGCACGGCCCCCATGCGAAGACTCCACTGGCTGGTGACCCGGCCCGAGGGCCGCCTGGTGAGCCGCTACGGATTCCGTACGAGGATTTATCACCGCGACTGGGACCCCGTCCCGCTCTCCCCGGTCGAGGCGGTCCCGAAGATCGCTCCCACCCCGCTGCTGATCGTCCACGGCGACCGCGACGGCTACTTCCCCCTCGACCACCCGCGGATGCTCGCGGAGGCCGCCGGTGACCACGGCGAGCTGTGGATCGAGCCCATGGGCCACGCCGAGCACGCGGCCGACGACGAGCTGCTGGGCCGTATCGGGGACTGGGCTGTCACAGCGGGCGGCTAGCCTGGCCCCGTACACCATCGATCGATTGAGGAAGCGGATGCCAAAGGTCACGGTGCGCTACTGGGCCGCCGCGAAGGCCGCGGCCGGGATCGCCGAGGAGCCCTTCGACGCGGCCACGCTCGCCGAGGCGCTGGACGCGGCGCGCGAGCGACACCCCGGTGAACTGGTGCGCGTCCTGCGGCGATGCTCGTTCCTCGTCGACGGTGACCCCGTGGGCACCCGCGGACATGAGACGGTACGGCTGGCCGACGGCGGCACGGTCGAGGTGCTCCCGCCGTTCGCAGGAGGGTGACGATGACGAACCAGCCGTACGAGGACCACGAGCGGTATCAGCAGCAGGGCTGGCCGGCCCAGCAGGGGTACGACGAAGACGCCCAGGCAGCCCAGCAGCACACGCAGCAGTGGCAGGGCCAGACCTGGGACACTCAGGTGCACCGACCGGTCCAGGCCGCGCCGGAGACGGCGTATATCCCGCAGCAGGACTACGCGGGCGAGCCTCAGGGGTACGGGCCCGCGCAGGGGGCCCCGGGGGCCGGCGCGTACGGCTCCGCAGCGGCTCCCGACCCGGCGTACGGCCCCCAGGCGACCTCCGGCCCTGAGGCGTACGGCTCCGCGCCGACTTCTTCCGACCGCGCGGGTCATGGGCATGCGTCGGCGGCTTCCGGTCCTGCCGGGTATGGCTCGGCCGGGTATGGCTCGGCGTCGACTTCTCCTGATCCCGCGGGTCATGGGCATGCCTCGACGGCTCCCGGCCCCGCCGGTCACGGGCCAGGCCATACGGCCCCCGGCCCGGCCGGTCATGGACCTGCGCCGATGGCTACCGGCCCCGCCGGGCACGCTTACGCCCCGGCGAGCGCGGGCCCCGTCCATGGATCCGCCCAGGCACATCCCGGCACCGCCCCGCACGGGTCCGCGTCCGACCCCTCCGGGTACGGACCCGCCACCGTCGCCGGCAACGCCCGCGTCACCGACGCCCAGCGTGCCCGTCTCGAGGGCCGCTCCCCGATCATCGAGCCCGGCATCCAGCCCGCCGCCCTCACCGCGCTGCTCGGCCTGCTGCTCTCCGGAACGGCGGCCATCGGGTCGTACGCCCTCCTCGTGCCCCTCGTCGTCCTCCAGGCCGTCACCGCGGCCGGCTGGTTCCGCCTGAACGGCATGTGGCCCGCCCGGCAGGGCATCGCGCTGGCGTTCCTCGGGGCGCTGGTGGCGGACGCGGCACTCCTGGCGGCCGGCCGGGAGAACGCGCCCGCCGCGATCCTCGGCACCCTCGGCGTCTGGGTCCTGCTCAGCCTGGTGATGCAGCTCCGCTCGCACGCCGACCCCGACGAGCGGATGTACGGCCTGATGGCGACCGTCGCCTCGGCGGCACTGGCGATCATGGCGACCGGCCACCTCGCGGCGGACCCCGACGCGGTGACGGTCGGCGCGGCCGCCGTGGCCGTCGCGGTCCTGGCCCGCACGCTGCCCCTTCCGACCCCGGCCTCGGTGGTCGTCTCCCTGCTCGCCGCGGCGGGCGCGGGCATCGCGGTCGGCGGGATGACGGGGCTCGGCCCGAAGGGCGCCCTCCTCGGCGCGGGCGCCGCGGTGTGCGCGCTGATCGGCCACCGGGTCGCGAGCTACGACTACCCGTCCCGCTTCGTGCACTTCACGGCGGGCGTGGCCCTGCCGCTGGCAGCGGCGGCTCCGGCGGTGTACGTGCTGGGCCGGGCGATCGGCTAGGTCGGCCCAGGCGTCTCGGTCCACAGGCAGAAGGGGTGCCCGGACGGGTCGAACAGGACCCGGACGTCGTCCTGCGGCTGGTACTCGGCGAGCCGCGCCCCTTCCGCCACCGCTCGCGCGGTCTCGGCCGCCAAGGCGTCCGGGCCGCCGTCGACCTCGATGTCCAGGTGCAGCATCATCTGCTGCTCGCCGGGCTTGCGGGTGGGCCACACGGGCGGCACGTACTCGGCTTCGGTCTCGAAGGCCAGGGAGGTGCCCTCGGTACCGGGCGGCGGTCCGATGAGGACCCAGTGCGGCTCCTCGGCGCGCACCACGTACCCGAGGAGGCGTTGGTAGAAGGCGGCCAGCTGGTGTGCGTCGTGCGCGTCGAGGACGACGGTGGACAGCCTCGCGGAAGAAGACATGGGGGCCTTCCTACTGCCGCGGCTTCTTCCCGTCCAGCTCGTTCCACCACTCGTCGGACTTCGGGTCGCCGGAGGGGTCGTCCCACCAGCGGTCGTCGGGCCCGCGCCGGTTCGCGACGACCGCGGCGAGCGGCGGGATCACCATCGCCACCACGCACATTCCCACGGCCACCGGCACCGACCAGAGCCGCACGACTCCCCAGGCCAGGACGAACAGCCCGATGCATGTGCCCATCATGGCGAAGTAGACATGCCGTCGTCGCGCCAACATAGGTCCAGCGTAGGCCTGGAAAGGCCGGAGGGCCGTACCCCAGGGGTACGGCCCTCCGGTGTCGGTCAGGTGCCTCAGACCGCGATCGCGACCTCGGCCAGGCCGCCCTGCTGGGCGACGACCGTGCGGTCGGCGGTGGCGCCGGGGACCAGGGCGCGGACGGTCCAGGTGCCCTCGGCCGCGTAGAAGCGGAACTGGCCCGTCGCGGAGGTCGGGACCTCCGCCGTGAACTCGCCGGTCGAGTCCAGGAGGCGGACGTAGCCCACCACAGGCTCGCCGTCACGCGTCACCTGACCCTGGATCGTGGTCTCACCGGGCTTGATCGTCGAGGCGTCCGGGCCGCCGGCCTTCGCTCCACACATGTCTTTCTCCAAAGAGGGGTCTGACCGGAAGGAAGGCCGGTCGGGTTGGACGGGTGTCTTACTTGTTGGCGCCGAGCTCGATCGGAACGCCGACCAGGGAGCCGTACTCGGTCCAGGAGCCGTCGTAGTTCTTGACGTTCTCGACACCCAGCAGCTCGTGCAGCACGAACCAGGTCAGGGCCGAGCGCTCACCGATACGGCAGTACGCGATGGTGTCCTTGGCGAGGTCGACCTGCTCCTCGGCGTAGAGCTCCTTGAGCTCGTCGTCCGACTTGAAGGTGCCGTCGTCGTTGGCGTTCTTCGACCACGGGATGTTGCGCGCGGACGGGACGTGGCCCGGACGCTGCGACTGCTCCTGCGGCAGGTGGGCCGGGGCGAGCAGCTTGCCGGAGAACTCGTCGGGGGAACGGACGTCGACCAGGTTCTGCGAACCGATGGCCGCCACCACGTCGTCGCGGAAGGCGCGGATGGACTTGTTCTGCGGCTTCGCCGAGTAGGTCGTCTCGGTCCGGTCCGGGACCTCCTCGACCAGCTCGCGGGCGTCCAGCTCCCACTTCTTGCGGCCGCCGTCGAGGAGCTTGACGTTCTCGTGGCCGTACAGCTTGAAGTACCAGTAGGCGTAGGACGCGAACCAGTTGTTGTTGCCGCCGTAGAGGATCACCAGGGTGTCGTTGGCGATGCCCTTCGCCGACAGGAGCTTCTCGAAGCCCTCCTGGTCGACGAAGTCGCGGCGGACCGGGTCCTGCAGGTCCTTGGTCCAGTCGATGCGGATCGCGTTGCGGATGTGGTTCTTCTCGTAGGCGGACGTGTCCTCGTCCACCTCCACGATCGCGATGTCGGGGTTGTCGAGGTTGGCCTCGACCCAGTCGGCATCGACCAGGACGTCGCTGCGGCTCATGCTCTTTCTCCTCCGGGGCAGTTGCGGCGGGGCGTGCGGAAGGGTGCGCGGGGCGCACGGATGCCCTGGGGCGCCAGGGCGAGGGGATGCGGAGGTCGATGCCGTCCGCTCAGAAGGGGCGACAGAGCATGGCGGCGACGCGGCACAGGTCTACTGCCCGCCGCTTCGTGAGATCCGCCTGTCGCTTCATAGTGGTCGATCGTAGGGACGGACATACCGGCATGTCACCGGTGTGTCGCATGCTGAGATGCGATCGTCCGGAATATGGGACCAGAAAGCCGCCCGGCCGTGGTCCCACGGTCCCCGGGCGGCTGTAGTCGTCATCACATCTACGGTACGGACGTCACCGTCTCGCCTGTCGGACGCGCGGCGTCCGGCGTGCCGGGTACCGCGTACGGCCCGACCTCGTCCTACCCGGCGAGCTTGACGTCCGAACCCTTCACCGCGATCTCCACACCGTCCGCACCCGCTTCGACCTTGTCGAGCTTGATACCGCCCGGCAGGCCCTCGATCTTCTGGTCGAAGTCGGCGATCGAACGGACGTCGGAGTCGGCGAGGGTGATGTTGCCGAAGCTCGGGATCGAGTCGGCGTGCACCCGCACGGTGTCCCCGTCCACCACGCTGACGGTGCTGAGCACGGAGACGGGCTGCTCCAGGGCGCTGACCTTGATGTCGACCTTGATCTTGCCGTTGCCGCCGTCGGAGAGGCCGACGACCTTGGCGGTGACGCCCAGCGGCAGCTGGGTCTCCTCCGACTTGGCCGCCTTCAGCAGCTGGTCGTAGGCGATCGTCGCCGAGCCGGCGGCGGTGGAGGCGGTGGCGGAGCTGTAGTCGCCGGAGAACGCGACGCCCTTCATGGCGGCGTTCAGGTCGTCGATGCGGATCGTGCCGCCGCTGGTCCCGGTGTCCGCGTCGTAGTCCTTCATCCCGACCTCGACGTCGTCGAGCTCACCGCCGGCCACCTGGGTCAGGAACGGGAACCCCTTGATGTCCACGCTCGGCGTCGTGGTCAGCCCCTCCTGCGCCTTCAGCCGGTCCGCGACCTCGCCCTCCGCGAAGTGGACCGCCAGACGATCGGCGGCGACGAACAGCCCGCCGAGAATCACGGCGATGATCAGAAGTATTCGCAGGGCGCGCATGCGGTGGGTCCCCCCGGGGCGGCGGTCTTGTCGACGGACGGGTGGCCGTCCAGCGTGAGACTAACCCCGCCGGGTAAGACGCCCGGCAAATTGTCGATCACCTGTGACAGGCCGCGGTCCGGCTCGGTGTCCGCTCAGTAGACGAGCGCCTGCGTCTCCTCGGCGAGCGCCTCCTGGACGAACACCTGCGCCCCCGCGATCCGTACGCCCTCGATGACGTCCTTCTCCGTGATGTCCCGGCGGGCCGCGCACTGCGTGCACAGGGTGAGCCGTCCGCCGGCGAGGATCGAGTCCAGCAGGTCGGGCAGCGGGGCCGCGTGCGGCAGCTCGAACTCGGCGGCCCGCCCCGGCAGCGCGAACCACGCCGACTCCCCGGTCAGCCACAGCGAGACGTCCACCCCACTGGCCACGGCCACCGCCGCCACGGTGAACGCCTGCGAACAGCGCTCGGGGGCATCGGCCCCGGCGGTCACCTTGATCACGAGCTTCTTCGCCATGCCGGCAGCGTAGTGCGTACGGCGGTCACGTCGCCGCGACGCAACCCGGACGGCGGCGAGTGCCTGGACGTTGCCCACGTGTCCGGATCGTGATCAAGTCGGCGTACAACCCTCGGTGTTGACCAGCAGTCTCCTGTGAAGCGCGCATACGGAATGCGCGCTTCACGTCTTGTGGGGAACGCGTTGGACGTACTCGAAGTACCCGAAGAGCCCGAGATACCCGAAGAGAGACCCCGAGCGCGACGCCGGGGCCGTACGACACTGCTGATCGCCGCCGCGGCCGTACTCGGTGTCGTCGCCGGGACGTGCACGGGATATCTGATCCAGGCCGACCGTGAGCCGACGAAGCTGGCCTCGCTCTCCCAGCCGACGCTCGCCCAGGCGAAGGGCCCGGCGCCCGAGCCGCTGTCCGTCTCCCAGGACCGCCGGGTGAAGACCGACGGCGATCTGCGCAAGCTGCTGCTGAAGAAGCCGGCCGGAGCGAAGACCGGCGACTGGGTCAGTGACGACCGCTGGATGACGCTGGCCGAAGTCGCGGAGACGGCCGACAAGCCGGGCGGGGCGTTCGGC
Organism: Streptomyces doebereineriae; assembly: GCF_031845645.1. NCBI lineage: Bacteria > Bacillati > Actinomycetota > Actinomycetes > Kitasatosporales > Streptomycetaceae > Streptomyces > Streptomyces doebereineriae. The sequence continues at coordinate 209,392 of NZ_JAVREZ010000014.1, read as the reverse complement.
GACCTCGTCTCCAAGGAGTTCCGCCGCGCGGCGGACACCGGCTGGCGGGTCGGCAGCACGTACGGCGTCGAGATCCGCCTCGTGCAGTACCGGCAGGAGGAGACGCCGGAGGCCTCCGACGCGGCCGACGGCGAGAACTACTACGAGGACTCCAAGGCCGGTACCAACAGCTGGCCGGTGCCGGGCAGCGGGAACGCCACGGCGTACGTCCACACGAGGCCGGACACCGAGCCCGGTTATCTGCCGCAGTACAACGCCGCGGCCGTCGCCTGGCGCGGGGACATCCTCATGAAGATCTTCGTCTGGGACACCAAGCCCATATCGAAGGCGAAGATCATGGATCTGGCCGAGCGGCAGGTGAAGAAGCTGTGAGCGAGAGCGAGAACCAGCAGGTGGGTGAGGTCGGCCCCGCCGAGCTCACCGCCTCAAGCGAGCCAGTCGAGCCGGGAGCGCCTGCCGCGAAGCCCGTCCGCCGTGGCCGTGTCGCCGCAGTCATCGGGTCCGTGGTGCTGGTCGCCGCCGCCGTCGCCGGGGTGGGCTGCACCGTGGTCACCGTCGACGGTGCCGACCGTGACGCGGGTGCTCCCGTGTGGAAGTTCCCGAAGGGCGGGGTCGCCAAGACGACGGCGGCGCCCCTGAAAGGGCTCGCGGGGATGCTCGTGCCGTACGGCGCCGACGGGTGGAGCCGCGGGCCCGACATCGGGCAGTACGGCTACGAGGCCCAGCTCAGCGGGGCCGAGGCCGTCGCCCTGAACAAGGAGTCGCTGAGCGGGCTGCCCCGGACCGAGCGCAAGGCGCTGGAGAAGCAGATCGACAAGCAGCGCATCACGGGCATCGCGATGCGCAGTTACGTCAGCACCGACCAGTTCGCCTCCGTCTACACGGACAAGGCCTCCACGGTCACCATCGAGCTGACGCAGTTGGACAACAAGGCGGCCGCGCGCGGGATCACGAAGTTCCAGAACGACTTCCTCGACGCGCTCGGCGATGTTCTGCGCGACGGGCCACGGATCGAGGGCCACAAGGACGCGCGCTGTTTCCTGACGCCCAAGGACGCCGACACCAAGCTGGACTCGATGTACTGCTTCGCCCTCCAGGGAAACGTCCTGGTCGACTTCACCGCCGACAGCGCCAGGCCCATGCAGCAGAGGGGGATCTCGATGCTCCTGCGCGAGCAGCTCGACCGGATCGCGGAGCCGGGGGAGTCGGTATGACCGACCAGACGGAAGAAAAGCCTGACCTCGTGTTGGAGCCGGAGCCCGAAGCGGTGCCCGTACTCGACGTACCCGGCACCGCGCCCCTCTCCGCACCGGAGCCCGCACCCGCCCCCGCACCCGCCCCCGCCCCGAAGGACCGCCGTGTCCTCCGGGCGACCCTGCGCTGGACCGCCGCGGTGCTCACCTTCGCCGTGGTCGGAGCCGGTACCGCGTACGGGATCTCGGGGATGGAGCGGACGGACCTACCGGGACTGGCGACGAAGGCGGACGGGCGGTGGGTGTATCCGACGCTGACGAAGGCGCCGTTGCCCTCCGGAAAGCCGGGACCGCTTGCCAAGGAGAACAAGGCCGGCAGTCACTACGCCGATCTGCGGGCCCTGGTGCTGCCCGCACCGAAGGGTGCGACCGAGGACAAGGCACTGCGCGGCAAGGACGGCTGGCTCGCGCCGAAGGACCTCCTCGCGGAGTACGGCGAGAAGGAGGACCGCGAGGAACTGGGGGACAAGCTCTCCGACAACGGTCTGCGGCACATCGCGGCCCGCGGCTGGACCACCCCGGACGGTACGCACACCCGGATCTATCTGCTCCAGTTCGACACCGCGGCCGTCGTGGACGACCTGTTCGGCAAGGACATCGCCCCGTACGGCAGCCCCGGCTACGAACTGCGCGACGCCGCCACGTCCGTCTCCGACGAGCACTTCCCGAGCGCGGCCCGGATCCAGGACATCACTGCCTCCGTCTACGTCGAGTCCAAGCCGTACGGCAGCGAACAGACCCGGCACGCCTACCTGTCCTCCGGTGACGTACTCGCCCTGGTCGTCCAGTCCCGCAAGGGCGCCGCGAACCCCGTCCCCTTCCAGCAGACCGTGACCCTCCAGTCCCAGCTCCTCGGCTGAGGAGACCCCTACGGCCCCCCGGGCCCCGGCCGCGTAAGCTGGGGCCCGGCCCGTGTACATGCATCGCACCACGCTCATCCGAGGAGCACCCCGTGGAGATCTTCTTCGAAGCCCTGCTGGTCCTGGTCTGCGTCGGCGTTCTCGCCTTCGCCGGGCTGACCGTGAAGAAGCTGTACCAGGGCCAGCGCTGACCCCCCTCTAGGAACCGCCACTCATGATCGAGATCCCGTCCGACCTCCACAAGGACCTCGTCCCGCTCGCCTTCCTGCTCGGCAATTGGGCGGGCGCGGGCGTGCACGACTTCCCCGGCTCGGAGAAGTGCAACTTCGGCCAGGAGGTGACCTTCGGCCATGACGGCCGGGACTTCCTGGAGTACGCGTCCCACACCTGGGTGCTGGACAACGACGGCAACAAGGTCCGCCCGCTGGAGTCCGAGCACGGCTTCTGGCGCATCGACGCCGACCGCAAGGTCGAGGTGACGATGGTCCGCGACGACGGTGTCGTCGAGATCTGGTACGGCGAGATGGCCGCCCAGAAGCCGCAGATCGACCTGGTGACCGATGCCGTCGCGCGTACGGCCGCCTCGGGGCCGTACACCGGCGGCAAGCGTCTGTACGGCTACGTCAAGAGCGACCTCATGTGGGTCGGTGAGAAGCAGACCCCCGAGGTCGAGCTGCGCCCCTACATGTCGGCCCACCTGAAGAAGGTCGTCACCCCGGAGGAGGTCGAGCGCTGGGCCAAGGCCCTGCCCGACGATCTTCCGGACGACGGGATCGCCTTCTTCAAGTAAGCCTTCCGCCGAGTGGTCATAGACTTTCCGGTGTGGTGAGCACCGATTGGAAGAGCGACCTGAGGCAGCGCGGCTACCGGCTGACCCCGCAGCGCCAGCTTGTCCTCGAAGCTGTGGACACCCTGGAGCACGCGACCCCCGACGACATCCTCACGGAAGTGAAGAAGACGGCGTCGGGGGTCAACATTTCCACCGTCTACCGGACCCTGGAGCTCCTGGAGGAGCTCGGTCTGGTCAGCCACGCCCATCTCGGGCACGGGGCGCCGACGTATCACCTCGCCGACCGCCACCATCACATCCACCTGGTCTGCCGCGACTGCCAGAACGTCATCGAGGCGGACATCAAGGTGGCCGCCGACTTCACCGCGAAGCTCCGGCAGGAGTTCGGTTTCGAGACCGACATGAAGCACTTCGCGATCTTCGGCCGCTGCAAGGACTGTTCTCTCAAGGCTTCAACTACCGAGTCGTAGGCTTAGTCATATGAAGAGCCCTCTGCTGTCCCTGCCCGGTGCCGTCCCCGCCGAGGGTGTGGACGAAGGTGTCGCCGCGCACTACGGCGACCTGTTCCGCGAGCAGCGCGCCCTCGCCGAAGGCACTGGATTCGTCGACCTCTCGCACCGCGGGGTCGTGTCCGTCACCGGCGACGACCGCCTCAGCTGGCTGCACCTGCTGCTCACCCAGCACGTCAGCGACCTCCCGACGGGCCAGGCCACCGAGGCGCTCATCCTCTCCGCGCACGGTCACATCGAGCACGCCCTGTATCTCGTCGACGACGGCACGACCGTCTGGGCGCACGTCGAACCCGGCACCCAGGGGGCGCTGGTCGCCTACCTGGAGTCGATGAAGTTCTTCAACCGGGTCGAAGTCGCCGACCGCACGGACGAGTTCGCCATCGTCCACCTTCCCGCCGGTTCCATCGCCGAGGTGCCGGAGGGGGTCGTCGTACGCGAGACGCCGTACGGCCGCGATCTCTTCCTGCCGCGCGCCGACCTGGAGTCGTACGCCGAGAAGTCCGGTCCCGCGGTCGGCCTGCTGGCCTACGAGGCGCTGCGGGTCGAGCACCACCGCCCGCGCCTCGGTTTCGAGACCGACCACCGCACGATCCCGCACGAGCTCGGCTGGATCGGCACCGCGGTGCACCTCCAGAAGGGCTGCTACCGGGGGCAGGAGACCGTCGCCCGGGTGCAGAACCTGGGCAAGCCCCCGCGGCGCCTGGTCTTCCTGCACCTGGACGGCAGCGAGGTGCACCTGCCGCCCGCAGGGACCGACATCCGGCTCGCGGACGAGGGGCCCGACGGCCGCAAGATCGGTTTCGTGACCACGTCCGTACGGCACCACGAGCTCGGCCCGGTGGCGCTCGCCCTGGTCAAGCGGAACGTCCCCCTGGACGCGCGCCTCGTCGCCGACACGACGGCCGCGGCCCAGGAAGTCGTCGTGGAGCCGTAGGACCACCGCGAAGGGTCAGATCTCCAGCAGGACCGTGAACGGGCCGTCGTTCGTCAGGGACACCCGCATCCGCGCCCCGAAGCGGCCGGTGGCCACCGTCGCTCCCAGGGAGCGGAGCTGGGCGACGACCTCGTCGACGAGCGGCTCGGCGATGTCGCCGGGGGCGGCGGCGTTCCAGGTGGGGCGGCGGCCCTTGCGGGCGTCGCCGTACAGGGTGAACTGGCTGATCACGAGCAGCGGGGCGTCGATGTCGCTGCACGACTTCTCGTCGTGCAGCATGCGCACCGTCCAGAGTTTGCGGGCGAGTTGGGCCGCCTTCTCCTTGGTGTCCTCGTGGGTGACCCCGACCAGGACACACAGCCCCTCGCCGCTGATCTCCCCGACCGTCTCACCGTCGACGACGACGCTCGCGCCGTCCACCCTCTGTACCACTGCACGCATGTGCCCATCATGCCGGTCGCGCAGGAAGTACCCGTGTTCGGGTTTATTTTTGATCCTTAACCCCCCATCTGGGGCCGTTCGGGGGCACTCGGTCACATAGCGGCCACTTGGGGTGGCACGATGCTTCCACACGCCGGTCGAGGGGACGGTAGAGGCGCATGAGCACACCGAGTACCGGGCAGCAGGGGCCGCCCGTCCGCGTTGCCCACAGGGCGGAGCCGGAGACACCCCGGCCGCCCGCGCAGCGTACGGACAGTCACCTGCTGCCCCCAGATCCGATCGAACATGATCTCGCCACGTTGAGCCTGCCCGAGCTGCGCATTCTGCGCCGGGACGCCCAGCGCGACGAGGCCGACCTCAGCTACGTCCGACGGCTGCTGCAGGGCCGTATCGACATCCTCCGCGCGGAACTGCTGCGCCGGTCCCCGACGGGCGCGGGCTCGGTGCTCGAGCACCTCCCCGAGGCCTCGGTGTTCGACCGGCTCCCGGAGATCCTCACCGACGCCCCGGCCCGCCACCGCTCCTCGGCCCGCCACGTCACGCTGGGCACCCCGCACAGCGAGGAGTACCGGCTGCTGGCCGCCGAGACGCTCGCCGAGGTCGAGCTGTCGGACCTGTCCGCGCGGACCGACCTGGAACTGAGCACCGCGATGGGTCGGCTCGTGCGGTACGAGCAGCAGGTGTCCGGGCGGCGGCAGCGGTTGCAGCGGACGGCGGACGAGTGCAGCGGGGAGATCGCGCGGCGGTACCGGGAGGGCGAGGCGCGGGTGGCGGATCTGCTGACCTAGGTTTTCTGATCGCCCTCTCCACGGGGTCTCTGCGGCGCAGGCTAGGGGTTGGCCGAATATGAGGAGCCCGTATGGGAGTGAACGGCGGACGAAGGCTCTCGCCCCAGGAGATCGCCGACGCCCTGCGGGAACGCATCCGCGTGGGTGACCTCAGGGCGGGCGACCGCCTCCCCACGCAGGCCGAACTCGCGGTGGAGTTCGGCGTGGAGCGGGGCGCGGTCCGCCAGGCGCTGCGCGCGCTGCAGGAGGACGGGTTGCTCAGCAATGTGAGCAAGGGGAGTCCGCCGCGGACCGCGGAGGTGCCGGTCACTCAGGGGGGCCCGCAGCCGACGATGGTGGCCCTGGCGCCCCGCCTGGCCGACGCGTTCGCCAGCCCACAGGTCCGGATCGACGCGGCCTGCCTCACGGCGGAGACGCTGATGGTGGCCCTGAGCGAACCGGTGCGCCTCATCCACGAGGGCCGGATCCGCCCCGAGTCCATCGATGTCCGCATCCTGCTGCCCTCCCGGGACATCAACCTGGCTTCCCCTGTGCCGGTGGAGGCTCCTGACGACGACAACCCGGTCCACCAGCGCTGGCTGGAGATGCGCAACGCCCAGGGCCACGTCCTGCGACACAACCTCCGTGCGCTGCGTTCCTCCCACGGGATCGACGTCAAGGTCAGATTCCGCGCCCTGCCGTTCACCCCACCGGTGAAGCTGTACCTGCTCAACCGGTCGGAGGCGTTGATCGCGTACTACATGGTCGCGCGCCGGGAGGAGGCCACTGATGCGGGAATTCTCGACATGTACGACGTCCTCGGCACGGAATCGCTCCTCTTCTCCTTCGCGAAGAACGCCGGCGAGCGTGACGCCGCGTTCGTGGAGCAATCGCAGAAGTGGTTCGACGCCCTCTGGGGAACCATCACGACGGACCTGACACTCTCCTAGTGACTCCTGAGACGACGCACACTGAACCGGTGACAGCAGAGACAGCACGACTGGCATCACTGGTCTCCTCCGCTCGGTACGTGCTCTGGGATCTGGACGGTCCGATCTGCCGGTTGTTCGCGGGGTATCCGGCGCATCAGATAGCCGGGGAACTCATGCAGAAGATCGATCAGTTGGGTATGGGTGCCCTGCTGACAGAGCAGGAACGATCAAGCAACGACCCCCAGGAAGCCCTGCGTGGCGTTCATGAACGACACCGGGGAAGTGACCTGGTCCTCGAGTTGGAGGAGTGGCTGGCCCGGCGCGAACTGTCGGCTGTTCCCAGGGCGATGCCCACCCCGTACGCCGACCCGCTGATCAGGACATGGTCGGCGCGCGGGGTCAGGTTCGCGATTACCACCAACAACGCGGCAGTCGCGGCAGCGGCGTATGTCGAGAGCCGTCAGCTGGCGGACTGCTTCCCTTACGTCTACGGCCGCACGCCGAACCTCGATCTGTTGAAACCGAACCCGCACTGCCTGGAAGAGGCCATCAAGGCAATGCGAGCCGTTCCCTCGGACACGCTGATGTTCGGCGACGCGGCGACGGACCTCGAGGCTGCGCGCAGGGCGGGTGTCGCGTTCCTGGGCTACGCGCGTAACCAGTCCAAGGAGGGGCTCCTGAGGGACGCGGGGGCCGAGGTCGTCGTGGGTTCGTTGGAACAGGTATTGGACGTCATCCGGTCCACCTGAACTGCCCCGAATTTCCGCACGACACCATCCACGCCGTCGGCCTACCGTGACCTCATGACCCGCGCGCACTCTCACATCAACGACATAGACGTCCGACCCATCACCGAGGCCGAGTACCCCGAATGGCTGCGTGCCGTGCATGCCGGGTTTCTGCGGGAGCCGGCCGTGTCGGAGGCGGAACTGGAGGCCCGCAGTAGCCAGTTCGAGCCGGGGCGGCTGCTCGGGGCCTTCGACGGGGACCGTTGCGTGGCGACCTTCCGGTCCTTCGCGCAGGAGGTGACGGCGGTCGGTGGTGAGTTCGTGGCCGCCGACGCGATCACCGCCGTCACCGTGACCGCCACCCACCGCCGGCGCGGGCTCCTGACCCGCATGATGAACCAGGACCTCGCCGCCGCGAAGGAGCGCGGAGACGTCCTGGCGACGCTGATCGCCGCCGAGTACCGGATCTACGGCCGCCACGGCTTCGGCCCCGCCACCTCGGCCGCCGAGTGGACGATCGACGTCACGCGCGCCGGCCTCGACCCCCGTGGCCCGGATCTGGCCGGCGGCCGTATCGAGCTGGTGGAGGCCGGCGACGTACGCAAGCTCGGTCCGGAACTGCACGACCGGATGCGCCGTGCCACGCCGGGGGCGATCAGCCGGGACGACTGGTTCTGGCAGCTCAATACGGGGGCCGTACGCCCCGACCCGAAGTGGACCGAGCCGTTCTTCGCCGTGTACCGGGCGGCGGACGGCACGGTCGAGGGGCTGATGGCGTACGAGGTGGACGACAAGTGGGCCGACACCATGCAGCCGTTGAACACGGCGAGCGTGCGCAGCCTGATCGCCTCGACTCCGGCCGCCGAGCGTGCCCTGTGGCACTACCTGTGCTCGATCGACTGGGTCATGCGGGTCAAGAGCGGCTGGCGGGCCCCCGACGACCTGCTCCCGCACCTGCTGCTCAACCCCCGGGCGGCCGGGATCACCATGCAGTCGGACTGGCTGTGGGTGCGGATCCTGGATGTCGTACGGGCCCTGGAGGCGCGGACGTACGAGGGTGAGGGCGCGCTGGTGCTGGAGGTCGTGGACGGCTCCGGGATGGCCGGCGGCCGGTACCGGCTGGAGGCCTCGCCCGCCGGGGCCAGCTGTACGGCGACGACGCAGAGCGCCGATCTCACGCTGGACGTGCGGGAGTTGGCGACGCTGTGGCTCGGTGACGAGTCGGTGGCGCGGCTCGTGGCGCTCGGGCGAGTGCGGGAAGAACGAGCGGGCGCCGGCCGGGGGGCCGACGCCCTGCTGTATACATCCAGGCGTCCTTGGTGCCCGGACATGTTCTGAGCTCCCTTCTGGCGGGGACGGGTGGGCTGTTGCTTCGCATCCGTAGCGAGCTGTTCAGTTGTGGCTGTTCAGTTGTGGCTGTGCGGTGTGTGCAGCTGTCGCTGCTGTTCAGTTGTCGGTGTTCAGTTGTGACTGTGCAGACCGACCGGGCTCCCGGCTCCCCTCCGGAAGGGAGCCCGATCAGCCGGATCCTGGGCCCGGCGGGCGGGCGTCATCCGGACTGGGCGAGCAGCATCACGAGGATGACCGCTCCGATGCCGCCGATCGCGACGTTCTTGGACTTGACGCCGATGGTCAGCGCGACGAACGCGACGATGCCCATCGCACCCCACTTCCACTGCACAAGTGCCTCGAAGCCGACGGCGAGGGCGGCGATGGCGACTGCGATGAACGGCATGACGGTCCCCCCTTCGGGACGGTGGCCCCTGTCGGCCGCCGAGGTGGCCAACCTTGTGAAGTTTTGACCATGTTTCTCAAGGTTGCTCAAGTTGGCGACCAACTTCACTGTACTTATCTCCGCTTGGATGCGGCTCATAACCACCTTCCGGTGAACTGCCCAAAGATGGCGGGAAGTTGTAGTGTTTGGTTGTGGACCCGAAACACGCCTCCGTCAATGGACGGAAGAGGTCACAGCGGCCACACACGTCACCTCGCGAGGTGGCCGACGAGCTCCGCGCCCGGATCCGGTCCGGCACGCTGCGGGCAGGTCAGCGCATGCCCACACAGGCGCGGCTGGCCGACGAGTTCGGCGTCGAGCGCGGGGTCGTACGGCAGGCGCTGCACCTGCTGCAGACGGAACACCTGCTCACCAACGTCTCCAAGGGAAGCCCGGCGACCGTCGCCCCCGACCTGGGGCTCAACGGGGCGCCCACCGGCCCCGGAGCCGCCCCGCAGCCCACGATGGTCGCCCTCGGTCCCCGGATCGCCACCGCCTTCGCGGCCCCGCACGTCGAGATAGACGCCCTGTGTCTGACGTCGGTGTCCCTCAACCTCGCCATCGGTGAGGGGCTGCGTCAGATCCACGCCGGACGACTGAATCCGGCCAAGATCGACGTCCGCGTCCTGCTGCCGGGCCGGGACATCGACCTCGCCTTCCCGGTGTCCGTCGAGGACCGTGGCGACGACGACCCGGTCCAGGAGCGCTGGCTGGCCCAGCGCAACGCGCAGGGGCAGGTCCTCCGGCACAACCTTCTGGCCCTGCGTGCCACGCACGGCATCGACGTCCACGTCTCCTTCCGCGCCCTGCCCTTCACACCACCGGTGAAGCTGTACCTCCTCAACGGCATGGAGGCGCTGTTCGCGTACTACACGCTGACGCGCCGCAAGGAGGAGATCGACCACGAGCACCTGGAGCTGTACGACTCCGAGGGCACCCAGTCGATGCTGTTCGCCTTCGAACAGGGCGCCGGCCTGCGGGACACGACCTTCGTGGAGCAGTCCCACCTGTGGTTCAACGCACTGTGGGAGACGATCAGTTCGGAGCTGGCGCTCACGAGCTGACGTCTCCCACAGTGGCGGATCCGGGCGCGTTCGGGTCATAGGGCGGGCCCCGCCACCAGCAGAGCGAGCACCACGGCCCCGGTCGAACTGATCGCGGGGTTCTTGGCCTTGATGCCGATGGTGAGCAGAAGCATCCCGATGATGCCGCTGGCGCCGTACTTCCACTGCAGGGTCTGCTCGACGCCGACTACGAAGACGGCGGAGAGGATGGCGAGGGCCGGCATGTTGGTTCCCCCTTCGGACTTACGGGCGGGCGAGGCGGGCGACGAGAAGGTAAAACTTCCGCCAACTCATCCAAGTTGGCAACCAACTCTGCCTATGTTGTCCCCACTTGGTTGGGGTTGATAAACAACTTCCAGACAACTCCCCATAGATGGATTGGAGTTGTAACGTTTGGTCGTGACCCAGGAGAACGTGGCAGTGAACGGCAGCAGAAGGCTCTCGCCCCAGGAAATCGCCGACACCCTGCGGGAACGCATCCGCGTGGGTGACCTCAGGGCGGGCGACCGCCTCCCCACCCAGGCCGAACTCGCGGAGGAGTTCGGCGTGGAGCGGGGCGCGGTCCGCCAGGCGCTGCGCGCACTGCAGGAGGACGGGTTGCTCAGCAATGTGAGCAAGGGGAGTCCGCCGCGGATCGCGGAGCGGGTGCCAGGGTCGGCGGGGGAGCCGCAGCCGACGATGGTCGGCCTGGCCCCCCGCCTCACGGACGCCTTCTCCAGCCCACAGGTCCGGATCGACGCGGCCTGCCTCACGGCGGAGACCTTGATGGTGGCCCTGAGCGAACCGGTGCGCCTCATCCACGAGGGCCGGATCCACCCCGAGTCCATCGATGTCCGCATCCTGCTGCCCTCCCGCGACATCAACCTGGCCTTCCCCGTACCGGTGGAGGCTCCCGACGACGACAACCCGGTCCACCAGCGCTGGCTGGAGATGCGCAACGCCCAGGGCCACGTGCTGCGACACAACCTCCGTGCGCTGCGTTCCTCCCACGGGATCGACGTCAAGGTCAGGTTCCGCGCCCTGCCGTTCACCCCACCGGTGAAGCTGTACCTGCTCAACCAGTCGGAGGCGTTGATCGCGTACTACATGGTCGCGCGCCGGGAGGAGGCCACGGATGCGGGAATTCTCGACATGTACGACGTCCTCGGCACGGAATCGCTCCTCTTCTCCTTCGCGAAGAACGCCGGCGAGCGTGACGCCGCGTTCGTCGTTCAATCGCAGAAGTGGTTCGACGCCCTCTGGGAAACCATCACGACGGACCTGACACTCTCCTAGTGACTCCTGAAACGACGCACACTGAACCGGTGACAGCAGAGACAACACGACTCGCATCACTGGTCTCCTCCGCTCGGTACGTGCTCTGGGACATGGACGGGCCGATGTGCCAGTTGTTCGCGGGGTATCCGGCGCATGAGATAGCCGGGGAACTGGTCGCCATGATCGACGGGTTGGGCATGGGCGCCCTCCTGACCGCGCAGGAACGATCCGGCGACGATCCACACGTAGCGCTGCGCGGTGTCCATGAACGGCATCGCGGCAGCGATCTGGTTCTCGCGCTGGAGGAGTGGCTCACTCGGCGCGAACTGGAGGCCGTCTCCAAGGCGATGCCCACCCCGCATGCCGACCCGCTGATCAGGACATGGTCGGCGCGCGGGGTCAGGTTCGCGATCACCACCAACAACGCGGCAGTCGCGGCAGCGGCATACGTCGAGAGCCGCGGACTGGCGGACTGCTTCCCCCACGTCTACGGCCGCACGGCGAACCTCGATCTGATGAAGCCGAACCCGCACTGCCTGGAAGAGGCCATCAAGGCCATGGGCGCCGTTCCGTCGGCCACGCTGATGATCGGTGACACCGCGACGGACCTCCAGGCCGCCCAGCGGGCCGGGGTGTCGTTCCTCGGCTACGCGCGTAATGCGGAGAAGGAGCAAGTCCTCAGGGGTGCTGGTGCCGAGGTCGTGGTGCGCTCGTTGGAGCAGGTGCTGGAAGTCCTGCGCAAGCTTTCCTGAGTTGCCGACCGCACCATGTGCACGTAACCGGTCCACCATGCGGTCAACCCCCCGTCCACTTCCATGAGGCTGATCAACTTGCGGTCCAATTGGACTGGTTGCCTCAAATCTGGTTGTGCCCCGACCGCTTGATCGACTAACCACCCTTCAAATATTGGGCTGTTGGCTGACGGGTTTGACTGTCTGCGGACCGAAAGTGGTTTGCATGGCCGGAGGGGGAGGTACCGTCGCGGTGTGAGTGAAGAACGCGGCAAAGGGGCCACCATCCTGGCAACGCTGCGGTCGCGTATCTCCGATGGCGAGTACCGACCGGGCTACCACCTGCCCCCGCAGCGTGCTCTGGCCGACGAGTTCGAGGTCTCGCGGGACACGATCCAGCGCGTATTGGAGGAGCTGAAGACCGAAGGCTGGATCGAATCCCGTCAGGGCAGCGGTTCGAAGGTTCGGGTGACGCTCCCCATCCACGTGACGACGCAGCCGAAGGTGTCCCCTGGCCGTGTGGCACTCGGACCTTTCGTCGCACGCGCCTTCGCTCAGTCCGTCGTGGAACTGGATGTCTTCACGTTCACCTCGGAGAGCCTCGACACCCACATGCGGGTGCAGGCCGATGCAATCCGCAACGGGCAGATTCCCGCCCCTGAGCGCATCGCTGTCCGGATACTGCTGCCTTCCGAGTCGACCGAACTGCCCTATCCGCGGGCGAGAGTGCCGGTGGACTCCACCGACGACGTGAAGGAGCTGGACCGGATCCTCCAGGCGCGTACGCGGGAGATCATCCGACGGCACACCTCCTCCCTGCGCGATGCCCTGCGCAACCTCAAGACGGATGGACTGGTGCCCGACGTGGTGGTCTCCGTCCGCGAGGTGCCGCTTGTTCCGACCCACAAGCTGTATCTGCGGCACGGTGTCGAAGGGCTGATCGGTCCTTACAAGATCGTGGAGCGCAGGATCCTGATGGAGGACGACACCGAGGTCGACGCCTGGGACGTCCTGGGACTGGGGTCGACCCTGATTCGGCTCGTTTATGACGAGGGTGATCCCAACGCCATCGGCTCCGTGTTCATGAAGAGCTGGCAGGAATGGTTCGACTCCTGTTGGCGCCGTTATGAACCGTCTTGACCGAGGTCGCTGTTCGTTACATTCCTCGAACGGTGTGAACCCCAGGAGTGAAGACTGTTTCATCCGGGTAGCAAGTCCCGAATAAGCCCCGCCGGGGTCACTTGGGCACTACAGTGTGGTCCCTCTCGTGCTGCGCATGAAAATCGGAGGCGCTGCATAGTTGCTCAGGAGTGCCCGTGGGTGGTCCATCCGGGCCCGCTACCGCGTTCGCGGTGCGGGCGGCCCGCGAGGCACTCGGTGAGCTGGTTTCTCACGCCAGGACGGCGGGGAGACTCACCCGCGGTCACCACAACCTGAATTACATCGTCCCGCTCCCGCCCTGGCTCGGTCCGCTGACGGATCACCAGTTCGTCATGGTGCGTGAGCGTCAGCGTTCCGCATTGCCGGTGGTGATCCGGACCTGGCAGGACGAGGCGGGAATCCTCAAGGCGATCGGCGGTGCCCTTCCACATGTGCCGCGGTGCCTGCTGAAATACGGCGACATCGCGCTCATGAGCTACGTGGACGGCGTACCCCTGTCGAGTGTCTGTCCCAACGGCAAGCCGGTGGACCAGCATCTGGTCCGGGCTCTCGCCGAACTGCTGGCGGACATGACACAGGTCGGCAGGAAAGAGCTGCCGTCCCTGCCGCAGGCCTGGCCCCGGTCCAGCCGGGACAGCCGGGCCTTTCTGCGGACGCTGGCCCTGGCGACGGAAACGCAGGTCCGCCAGCGCAACTGGGACAGGTTCGGCGGACTGTTCGCGATGCTGGGCATCCCCGAGGACGCCATGGTGCGGTTCGCCCAGCGCGTGCCCGCGATGATCAGCCGCCCTTTCAGCCTCCTCCACACGGACCTGCACCGCGACAACGTCATCGTGTCGTACGAGTCGGGTCCCCCGTTGATCTGCGTCGACTGGGAACTGGCGACCTACGGCGACCCGCTGCACGACCTCGCCACCCATCTGGTGCGCATGGGCTACCCCGAGGGGCAGTGGGACGAGGCTGTCGACGCATGGCGCTCGGCGATGGCGTTGAGGCGCCCCAAGGCCGTCAACGGCCTGGAGCGCGACCTGCGGCACTATGTGGCCTTCGAGCGCGCCCAGTCGGTCTACCCGGACGTGATGCGCGCCGCCACATCTCTGGGTGAATCGTTCGACCAGAAGGACCTGGACGCCGCGACCGAGGCGGTGTACTGGGCGTTGCAGGTGGCCGAGGAACCCCTGCGGCTGAAGAACGTTCCGGACGAGAAGGCCATCGAGCGCATTCTCTTCCGCTGGAACGTTTCCCACGGCAAGCGCCACAGCCGTGACCGTGCGGTCTCGTCGATCTCCTGGGTACGTGATCCCAGGGTCCCCGAGCATCCGAAGTTCCCGGCGGCGGCGGTACAGGAAGCGCTCTTCGAGGAGGGCGCCGCCTCGGCCGACCGAGTGTTCAAGGGGACGGCACATCTCAGTACGGCGGTGCGGGTGGAAGGCGTGCCATACCCGGTGATGGTGCGGCGCAAGGTGGGATCCGGCAATTCACGTGAGCGGCGGTTCCTGAACGAGCACGTCGTGCTGCGGGCGATCGAGGACTCGGGCGTGGCGGTGCGCGCGCCGCGTGTACTGGCGTTGGGAACCAGTGAACTCGGAGACCAGTTCACCATCCACTCCTTCGAGGGATCGGAGGGTGAGATCCGGTATCCCGATCACCCCGCGAGCGGTCTTCTGCCGCACGAGGCGGACGACCTCGTGAACCAGCTCCACGCCCTCACAAAAGTTGACTGCGCGAAACTTGCCGAGGACTGGTACGCGCCGGTCGCGGGGTTCCATGAGCAACTGTGCGGCGAACTGATCCGGATGGTGTCGGAACTGCCGAAGGAGACGCTTCAGCTGGCGGGGCAACTCGGCCTTCCCACGAACAGCTTTCGCCTCGAACAGCTTCTCCGCCGGCACATGGTGACGCCTCGACGTGCCGTACTTCTCCACGGAGACCTCAACCCGTGGAACATGATCCGCCGGGAGGACGGCACGGGACTGACGCTGATCGACTGGGAGATGGCGATGGTGGGCGACCCTCTGTACGACCTCGTCCGCCACATGCACCTGACGCCGACCCTCCCCGAGATCAGAACGCGCATGTTCGACCGGTGGTCGCAGCTGCTGCCGGAGGACTGCACGAGGGGCTGGCGTCTCGACTGGCGCGTCTACCGCTGGATCGAGACCGTGCGCTCCGCCTATGTGGACCTGGACCGGCTGGTGACCCGGGACAGTCTTGAAGCCCCCAACGTCAGCCGCGCCGTGGACACCTACGCCATGACTCTGGACGCGGCGACCGCGACGCTGGGGATCAGGGCCAAGTCGACGGCCAACCCGTACCTCGCGCTTGCGCTCCCGCATGTGGATCAGGAGAAGGCCCCGGCCGGGAATCACTCAGGGGCATGACCCAGAAGCTGGTCTGCGAGGCGACGTGCGTAGTTTCGCGAGTCCGGCATCCCAGCTCACAGGTCGACTGCCCCAATGGGCTGGTTGACTGAAAATGGACGGATATCTGACCGGGATCGGTAGGATCGGCGTGTGGGTACCGGGAGTGGGGCCGATGACGGTGGCCGGAAGTTCCAGGAACTGAAGAGCACCCTGCTCGCGGAGATCACAGAGGGCGGGTTCGATGAAGGAACACTCCTGCCGTCACAGCGCGAGCTCGCCGCGAAGCATGGAGTGTCCCGGGACACAGTCCAACGTGTGCTCGCAGTTCTGGCCGACGAAGGCTGGATCGAGTCGCGTCAAGGCAGGGGCTCGATGGTGCTGCGCACGCAGACCGTTCGGTCGAGCGCACGCGGGAACTTCGCCGCGCGACGCTTGACACTCGGTCCGCTGATTGCTGCCGCCTTCAAGGCATCCCATGTCGCACTGGATGTGTTCACGCTCACGTCAGAGGTCCTCTACACCCACGTTCGGGCGCAGGAGGAGCTCATCCGGGCAGGTGAGATCCGTCCGGCCACGATCACCATTCGCATGCTCGTACCGTCCGACGACCAGCCGCTGCCCTTCCCCTATGCCCGGGGCGACCGGGGCGACAACAGGCCGCAGAGGCATCTCCGTGACATCAGGAGATACCACACGGACAACCTGGCCCGCCGCCTTCAGGAACTCGACAGGGACATCGACGGCCTGACCGCCGCGGTGGAGATCCGCCGAGTTCCTCTCGTGCCCTACTCGAAGCTCTACATCTTCAATGAGGCCGAGGTGGTGACCGGGCCGTATGTGCCGTCCGAGCGGCCGATCACGCTCGATGACGGCACCACCCTCGACGTCGTCGACGTCATGGGTTTCGACTCCACGCTGACCCACTGGGTGAAGGACGCCGACCCGCACTCCCAGGACTCATTGATCGTGAGCAACTGGCAGAGATGGTTCGACTCGACTTGGCGGCTGCTGGCGACATAACAAAGGACGCTTCGCGGCCGTGCGGAGGGATGCGCACCACTATCGTGTGCATCAATTTTCTGGCTGCGTATCGCTTTCGCTGTTTAGAACTAGCGTTTTCAGGAGCACAAATGGCGATCTGTGCTTGGCCTGACCGTGGGGGCGAAGCCCGGGATGCTGCTCTTACGGCGTTTCGCAGGAGTGGATACATAGGTGAGATCTCCGTGGGAGCGCCGATGGTCTCCCCGGGGCCGGGGGCCGACGTGCTGGCCAAGACCTGCCCGCCCGACAAGCCCATCGACTCCTTGGTCGTCGGCCTCCTGACCCGGTTCCTCACGCGATTGGCCCTCGTGCGCAAGGACGCACTGCCTCCGCTGCCAGCCGAGTGGTCGCGCAACGAAAGGGACAGCCGGGCCTATCTGGACACGCTCGTGCGCCATGCGAAGCAGCGCATGTTCGCCCCCGACTGGACTGCGATTGGCGGGCTGTTCGCCGTGCTCGGCGTACCGGGCGACGCGCTGGCCCGGTACGCCGAGCAGGTTCCCGCATTGTCCCGTCGCCCCTACGGCCTCATGCTCACGAACCTCGCCCGGGACAACGTGATCATCCTGGAAGGCCCCAAGCTCTCGGTTGCCCGTCTCGACTGGACCTCGGCGTCGTACGGAGATCCGCTGCACGGTCTCGCCAGTCACGTGGTGCGGATGCGTTACCCCGAGGACCAGGTGGAAGAGGTCGTCCAGGAGTGGGCGTCCGAGATGCGGTGCACCAGGCCCCTCGCCGTCAGCGGTCTCGGCCGGGACTTTCGGTACTACGTCGACTTCGAGCGCATCCACGCCGCATACGACGATGTGATCCGCGCGGCGAAGTCCCTCGGCGACTCGGTCGAGGACCGCCGGCTGCTGGCGGTGTCCGCCGACATCGGTACGGCTCTCGAGCGTGCGGCCGGCCTGCTCGGCATGTCCGAGGTAGCGCCCGAGAAGGAGATCGCGGACGCCCTGTTCCGCTGGCAGGCGTCGCGCGTCGCGCGGGACGCTGAGGGGTTGCGGGACATGCTCTTCAGGTGGCGGCGCGACTCCCGCGTTCCGGAGCGGGCCGACTTCCCGTCAGACCTGGTGCGCCGTGCGCTGTCGGTGGAGGGCGTCGCCCCGGCCGACCGGGTCTTCCGCGGGACGGCTCATCTCAACACCGTCGTCCACTTGGAGGACTCTCCGGGACCCGTGGTGGTTCGTCGCGAAACCGCGGCGGCTCCTCGTCGTGAGCGAGTGCTCCTCCCGGAACACGCTGTGCTGCAGGTGATCGAGCAGTCCGGCGCGCAGATCCGGGCACCGCGAATCCTGGCGCTCGGGTACGACGCTCGTGGGCGTCACTTCGCCATCCACACATACGAGGGTCCCGAGAACCGGGCTCCACAACATCCCGTCGACGGGCTGCTGCCAGTTGAGGCGGACGAACTCGTCGACGCACTCGCCGCGCTCGCGAAGGTGGATCACTCGTCCTTGCCGTCCTGCGAGCCGGAGGGGGGCTTCTACCGCTGGCTGACCGGACGGCTCGCCGGCTTCGTCGACGATCTCCCCGTCGAGACCCTGCGGGCCGCAGATCAGCGGGGGCTGCCGGACGGCCAAGTGCTCCGGCGGATCCTCGGCCGCTACGCGGTGACCGAGCGCACCCCCGCTCTGCTGCACGGCGACCTCAACCCCTGGAATCTGGTGCGTGCCGGGCGCCGGGGAGGGCTGACGATCATCGACTGGGAAATGGGGATGATCGGCGATCCCCTGTACGACCTCGTACGCCATCTGCATCTGACGCCGACGCGCACGGAGATGCGGATGCGGATGTTCGAGCGCTGGAGCGGGAAGCTTCCTGCCGGGTGTGTCGTGGGGTGGGAGCGTGACTGGCGCGTCTACCGCTGGATCGAGCAGATCCGCTCGGCATACGTCGACCTGGACCGGATGACGACGGGGGCCGCACTGAGCGCCCCCAACGTACGGCTGGCCGTCGACGCGTACGAGATGACCCTGTCCGCCGCCACGGGCTCTCTGGGGCTGCGCAGGCGGGTCGCGCCGAAGGCGCCGGCGTCGCTCAGGCTGTCCTGACTCCCGGCCCCAGTGCGTAGGCTCACGGCCATGAATGACCTCGGCCTGCGCCAGCGCAAGAAGCAGCGGATGTACGAGACCCTGTCGGAGATCGCCATCCGTCTCTTCCTGGAGAAGGGCTTCGACGCCGTCTCCGTGGCCGAGATCGCCGCCGCCGCCGAGATCTCCAAGCCCACCCTCTTCCGGTACTTCCCGGCCAAGGAGGACCTCGTTCTGTACCGGATCGCCGATCACGAGGACGAGGCCGCGCGGGTCGTGGTGGAGTCGGACGAGGCGCCCCTGGTCGCTCTGCGGCGGCACTTCCTCGAAGGGCTGGAGCGGGACGACCCCGTCACCGGGCTCAATGATCACCCCCAGGTTCTTGCCTTTCACTCGCTGCTCTACGGCACCCCCGCCCTCGTCGCCCGCGCCCACGGGCACCTGGAGCGGCAGGAGGCCGCGCTCGCCGAGGTGCTCGGAGGGGATCTCGACGCGCGGCTGGCGGCGGGGCAGATCATCGCCGTGCGGCGGATTCTCGCCATGGAGAACTGGCGGCGGATCTCGGCGGGGGAGCGCATGGAGGACGTGCGGGGGGATGCCGTGGCCGCGGCCGAGCGGGCCTTCGGGGTGCTGGCGGCCGGGTTGCCGTGGCTCAGCTGAGTAAGATCGAGTAAAAAATTTAACCCGGTTTCATTTTCTCACGTAGGCTCGCCCTCATGACGTCAGCCGGCCCCGCTCCGCATCCCGCCCTGAAAGGTGCCCTCCACCGCGAGCGCATCCACCACGACCGTTGCCGTACCGCTCTCGCCGCCATGATCGACGGCGCCCAGGAGCAGGTCGTCGTCGGCGAGGACGTCTCCGCCTCCGGGGCGGACGCCGAAGTGCTCGGGTATCAGCTGCGCAGTCAGGCCAAGGAGATGCGGGAGCTGCCCGAAGGGCCCTTGTTCTTCGGGAAGCTGGATTTCGACCACGGCGACCATGCCGGGCAGGCGTATCACCTGGGCCGGCTGCGGATCACCGAGCATCCCGCCGCCCCGCCCCTCGTCGTCGACTGGCGCGCGCCCGTCTCCCGCGCCTTCTACCAGGCCGGCGCCCGCGATCCGCAGGGTGTCGCCGTGCGGCGGCGGTTCGGGTGGGCGCCGGGGAGTAAGGGGGAGTCCGCCGATCTCACCGGGCTGGAGGACGAGCACCTCCGGGACGGCGGGCCGCCGCAGGTCAGCGACATCGTCACCCGCGAGATCGAACGGCCCCGTGTCGGCCCCATGCGGGACATCGCCGCGACGATCCAGCCCGAGCAGGACGATCTCGTACGAGGGGGCCTCGCCGTCTCCGTGTGCGTCCAGGGGGCTCCGGGGACCGGCAAGACCGCCGTCGGGCTGCACCGGGCCGCCTATCTCCTCTACACCCACCCGCAGCGGATGCGGCGCGGCGGGCTCCTCGTCCTCGGGCCCAACCGGACCTTCCTCTCCTACATCGCGCAGGTGCTGCCCGCGCTGGGCGAGACCGGCGTACGGCAGTCCACGCTCCAGGACGAGATCGCCCGCCACCGGGTCACCGCCACCGACGCCCACCCCACCGCCGTCCTCAAGCACGACCCCCGGATGGCGGAGGTGCTGCGCCGGGCGCTGTACGCGCGGGTGTCGACCGCGCAGGTCAACTCCCTGGAGATCAAGGACGGGTCGTACCAGTGGCGGGTCGGGGCCGGTGAACTCGCGCGGATCGTGGGGGACGTACGGGAGGAGGAACCGCCGTACTCGACCGGGCGGGAGCGGGTGCGCAGCCGGGTGGTGCGGAGTGTGCAGCTGCAGGCCGAGCGGCGGGCCGGGCCGCAGAGCGGTGCGTGGGTGCAGCGGGTCTCGCGGTCCCGGGTGCTCGGGGCGTTCCTCGACGGCGTGTGGCCCAAGGCGCGGCCCGAGGAGGTCGTGACCGAACTGCTCAGTGACCGCGAGGAGTTGGCGGCCGCCGCAGACGGGCTCCTCGACTCCGAGGAGCAGAAGAACCTGCTGTGGGCCAAGCCGCCGCGGTCCTGGAAGTCGGCGCGCTGGTCGGCGGCCGATCTGGTGCTGCTCGACGAGGTCGCCGGGCTCGTGCAGCATCCTGAGGGGTACGGCCATCTCGTCGTGGACGAGGCGCAGGACCTGTCTCCCATGGAGTGTCGGGCGATCGCCCGCCGGGCCCGTTTCGGGTCGATCACCGTGCTCGGTGACCTGGCGCAGGGGACCACGCCCTGGGCGGCCCGCTCGTGGCACACCGTCCTGCGCCATCTCGGCAAACCGGACGCGGCCGTCGTGCCGCTGACCATCGGCTTCCGCGTCCCGCAGGCCGTCGTCCAGCTCGCCAACCGGCTCCTCGCGCAGCTGGATGTGGCGGTGCCGGAGGGGCGGTCCCTGCGCGGCGACGGGGAGCTGAGGCTGCGTCCCACATCCCTGGACGCCCTGCCGGGCGCGGTGGTGGACGCCGTACGGGAATCGCTCGCGCACGAGGGGTCCGTGGGGGTCGTCGCCGCCGACGCCGACGTGGAACGCGTACGGCAGGCCCTCGACGCGGCCGGGATCGTCGCCGCCGGACCGGACGAGCTCGGTGCGCGGGTGAGCGTCGTACCGGCCGGGCTGGTCAAGGGACTCGAGTACGACCATGTCGTGGCCGTCGAGCCGGCCGCGATCGCGGAGGCGGAGGAGCGCGGGCTGCACCGGCTGTACGTCGTGCTGACCCGGGCGGTGTCGCGGCTGGTGGTGGTGCACGGGCGGCCACTGCCGTTCTAGCGCGGTGCTGCCCGCAGGCGGCCGCACGCCGGGTTTGGCGGCCGCCACGGGCAGCCCACCTGGTGGCGGGCCGCCCGTGGTGGGGTCAGGCGCGGTCGAGGAGGGGGATCAACTGCTCTTCCTCGTACGTCAGATGCGCCTCCAACTCGGTCGTCAGGCGGTCGACCTCCGTGCGGACGGTATCGAGGTCGGTGCCGGAGAGCGCCTCGCGCAACTCCTCGACCAGGGCCGCGATGTGCTCGTGTTCGGTGCGCAGGCGGTCGATGGCCGGAGCCGCCTCCGGGTGGCGGTCGGCCAGGAACGGGAACATCGCCACGTCCTCGCCGGTGTGGTGGTTGTGCAGACCCTGGCAGAACGTCAGGCAGTTGACGCGGAGTTGGGCGCCGAGGGTGCTGGACCCATCGGACGTGGAGGCCAACTCCTTGCGGATCAGGCCGAGTTCGCGGCGGAAGGCGTCGTGGACGAGCCTGATGGCCTCGCCCGGGGACGAGGCGTTGATGTTCGGCGGCCCCGGGCGGGTGATCTCGTGCAGGGCGACCACGGGGAGGACGCGGTCGGTCTTCTCCTGGTACGCGGCCCAGCCGCGCTCCGACTCCACGGCCCGTGCGAAGGCCCGGTTCCGCTCCTCGCCCGCCAGGACGACCGCCTTCGCCTCGTATGTGAACACGCCGCTCTCGACGGTGACTTGAGGGTGCGCGACGAGGTTGCGGTACCAGTCCGGGTGGCGCGGTGAGCCGCCCGCGGACGCGATCACGAGGATGCGGTCGCCGTCGGGGAGGTAGCCGACGGGGGTGGTGTGCGGGGTGCCGGTGCGGGCGCCGGTGGTGGTGAGGAGGATCAGGCGGCCGCCCTCGAAGGGGCCGCCGACTCGGCCGTGGTGGGCGCGGAACTCGTCGATGATCCGCTGGTTGAAGTCCTGGATGGGATGGGTCACTCTCTCTGCTCTCTCTGGTCTCCGGTCATTTCCTGGACGACTCAGAGAAAGCGGCGGACTCCTGGCCCGCCCTGGCCTCACTCAGAGGCCGGGCACCCAACTCGCTCACGGCACAAGGCCGACCCGGCAGTCATGCACGCACGGTAACGTCCGCGGCATGATCGAGACCACCGAGTTTGCGGACATTCCCACGACCACCTTGGCCGATCTGCTCGGTCGGGACCAGGTCATGGACATCGGGATCCGGCCTCTGTGGGGGCCGGTGCCGAGGGTGGCGGGGCCGGCGTTCACCGTACGGTGCCCGCCCGGCGACAACCTCATGCTGCACGCCGCGATCCACCGGGCGCCGGCCGGCTCGGTCGTCGTGGTCGAGTCGGGGGACCTCGACTACGCCCTGGCCGGCGGGAACGTGTGTGCGGTCGCGCAGCGGCGGGGGATCGCGGGGTTCGTCGCCGACGGGCTGATCCGCGACCTCGCCGAGGTGCGGGAGGCCGGCTTCCCGGTGTTCGCCCGAGGGGTCATCCCGATCCCGGGCGCGAAGAAGGCCGTGGCGCCGCTGGGCGGGCGGGTGCGCTGTGGCGGGGTGCGGGTCGAGGCCGGGGACGTGGTGGTCGCCGACGAGGAGGGGGTCGTGGCGGTCCCCGCCGCGCGTCGGTCCGACGTCCTTGCCGCTGCCCGCGCCAAGCTGGCGAAGGAGGCGGCCGAGACGCTCGACGCGTGGGAGGCGGCGCATCGGGCGCGTATCGACGAGATCCTTGCGGAGGCCGGGTTCGAGGGATGACGGACGGGGGCTGGAGGCCGAGGGTGCTTCTCTTCCTGGACGTCGACGGGACACTGCTGCCGTTCGGGGCGGCGAGGCCGTATCCGCTGTACGAGCCGGCCTTTCCGCAAGCCGGGACCGGCACCGACCATCCGCTGCTGAACCGTGTCGACCCCGCGCTCGGCGCGCGTCTGACGTCGCTGGGCTGTGATCTGGTGTGGGCCACGACCTGGGGGGACGACGCCAACACCGATCTGGCGCCCTGGCTCGGACTGCCCCGGCTGCCGCTCGTGGACTGGCCGGACTCGGACGACGACGAGACGACCGGCCCGCACTGGAAGACCCGCCCCCTCGTCTCCTGGGCGGCCGGACGGCCGTTCGTCTGGGTCGACGACGAGATCACCGACGCCGACCGGGCCTGGGTGGCGGCCCACCATCCCGAACGGGCTCTCCTGCACCGAGTGGATCACCGAGCGGGACTCACCGAAGAGGACTTCGCGGTGCTGGAGGAGTGGCTGGCGAGAGGAGGGCGTGACCGGGCCGGGTGATATCGAGTGGTCGGCCGAGCCCCGCTCCCCCTACGGTCGCCCGCATGGCTGACGAAGGCTTCACCCATCCCCGGCTCGCCGCGATCTATGACGCGGTCGAACCCGATCGCGGCGACCTCGACGCGTATGTCCGGATGGTGGAGGAGTTCGGGGCGCGGCGGGTGCTGGACATCGGCTGTGGGACGGGGGTGTTCGCGCTGTTGCTGGCCGGGCGGGGGATCGAGGTGGTGGGGGTCGACCCCGCCCTCGCCTCGCTCGACGTGGCCCGGGGGAAGCCGGGGAGTGAGCGGGTTCGCTGGATCCATGGGGTCGCATCCGAACTCCCGCCGCTGCACGTCGACTTGGTGACCATGACGGCCAACGTCGCCCAGCAGATCGTAGAAGCGGATGCCTGGCGGGAGACGCTGCGGGGTGCGTACACGGCGCTACGGCCCGGTGGGCGGCTGGTGTTCGAGACGCGGGACCCCGCCCGGCGGGCCTGGGAGGAGTGGCACCGGGAGGCGTCGTACGCCGTGACGGACGTGCCCGGTGTCGGAGCGGTGGAGAGCTGGGTCGAAGTCATCGGTGTGGACGGGCAGTTGGTGACGTTCCGGTGGAGCTATGTGTTCGCCGCGGACGGGCGGACCCTGACCTCGGACTCGACCTTGCGCTTCCGGGAGCGGGGGGAGGTCGAGGCGGAGCTGGTCGCGCGGGGGTTGGTGGTGGAGGAGGTACGGGATGCGCCGGACCGGCCGGGCAAGGAACTGGTCTTCGTGGCGCGGCGCCCCTGAGCAGGCTTAGCGTTGAAGTCGCGTCGGCAGGGGCACCCAGCGGCGGGGGGCCTGGCCCTCGACCGCGTCCCGCCCCTCGCTGATCCGCAGACCGGCTTTGTCGCAGCAGTAGGCGAGGACATCGGCGCCGTAGGGAAACGCGTGCTTGCGCTGCCAGAAACGGAAGGTCCAGTAGGCGGCCGGGTCCGATTCGTGCGGCCCGATGTGGATCTCGTCGCCGGCGACGATCTCGCCGTCACGGGCCAGGGCGCCGAACGTGCCGCCCTTGGGGTTGAAGTACACCCCGTAGGCGGTGGTGCCCGCCGATATCGCCCGCAGCACGGCGTCATCGCTCGGCATGTACCCGTCCTGTGTGATCACACAGCCGCCGGGGGCGCCGTCGACGCCCGTGACGCCCACGTAGCGCAGGGACTCGTCGTAGTCCATCGGGTCGAAGGGCGCGTCGTCGGGATCGGTCCTCGGGCACTGCGCGGGATCGGCGCCGAGCCGCCGTATCAACTCGTCCTCGTCGAGGCCCTGTACGAAGCAGACACCGAGCCCTTCGGTCCACATCGGCTCCGTACCGAAGGCCGCGATGAGCGCGTCCGCGGCCTGCTGGGCGGCGACCTCCTCCGGCGGTAACTCCACCGCCCCCGGCAGGTGCTGGACGAGCGGAGCGAGCGGCGTGGTCAGCAGCAGCCGCCCCGGCGACCAGGGCTCCGCCTGCGGTGTCCACACGTCCGCCCCGGCGTCGATCAGCGCGCGCACGGTGGCCTCGTCCATGCTCTGTACGGCGTACCAGAGCGGGGTGTGCTCTTCGTCGTCGCGTACGTCGACGTCCGCGATGTGGGGCAGGAGTGCGGCCACCGCTTGTGCCGAGCCCTGTTCCGCCGTGAGGTGCAGCGGGGTGGCGCCACGCCATCCCGCCCGGGCGTCGGGCGGGGCGCCTGCCTCCAACCGGGCCCTGACCAGGGCCGCGTCGCCCCAGTCGCGGTAGCCCATGCGCTGCCAGTCGGCCTGCGGTACATAGCGCTGCCGCGCCTCCTCCGCACGCCGTAGGGCCTCGCGTTGGCGTCGGTTGAGGGGTGGCGCCAGGAGTGCCGGGGGTCCGCTGACCTCCAGCGTCGCGAACGAAGCCGGCAGCTCCTCCTGTTCCGGCGGCTGGATTCCGGGCCAGACCTCGATCGCCCGGCGTGCGGCGGCATGGAGCGCGTCCACGTCGACCGGAGTACGGGTCTCGGGCACGCCTTCGTCCGGCCACTCGACGACCAACCGCGTCTCTCCGGGCGGGGGGAGCTCTGCCAGATACAGGTCGACGTCCGTCTTGAACAGGGATCTGCGGGAGTGGTGCAGGCCCGGATCCAACGGGATCAGCCCGACCGCCTGCTCGGTCGCCGCCTCCTGCGGCTGACCCTGCGGCCCTGTCCAGGAGATGCTCCGCATCACGGTGCCGTCCAGCGAGGTCACTCGCCGTCCGTCGGAGAACAGCAGCCCCACCCGCAGCCCGGACTGCCGACGCGCGTCCCCGCCCTGCCGACGCATCTTGCGGAACACCGCCAGATGCAGGGTGACCGACCGCGGCCACACGGACCACCCCGTCAGCAGGACCCGCGTCTCGGCCCCCACGCCGACCACTTCCAGCTGCGGCGACAGCGCGGGCGCGAACCGGTCGACGGGCGGCGCATACCGTCCGTCGTCCTCTCCCGGTGGGTGTAACCGGGCCAACACGGCCTGCTCGGCGGCCGGTTCCTCAGCAAGCACCAGATCGTCAAAGAACCCCATGCGCCGAGCGTCGCACACGGCACTGACAATGCCCGGGGGCGGGGAATTCCTGACCCGGGGGCTCGGCGTCCACGTCAGGAACGCCGGCGCCCCACCACCGCGACGGCCGTCCCGATCCCCGCGAACAGCAGCCCGATCCCGCCGAAAATTAGAGGCAGCAGCCACAGTGAGGCGAAGCCGTTGATCTCCGCGTCGTCGGGCGAATCGGCGCGGTAGAGCACCTCGACGCGGTCGCCTTCCTCGTACGACGGTGGATTGGACCCCGTCGAGCTGCGGAACGTCCGCGGCGTGCCGCCCGCGGGCGTGAACTCGACCACGGGGTACGCCGCGGGCTTGTCGTTCGACCTCGCCCTGCGGGATGACGTGCCGACGCTGTCGTTGCGCCACTCCAGCGAGACCACCGTGCCCCGGGCCTTCTCCGCATCCTTCAGGAACGAGACCGTCACTCCCGCCAGTACCAACCCGATGACGAGGAACAACGACCCGAACGCGATCACCCCGAACGTGACCCACTGCCGGGCACCCCACCCACGCCACGGAACCCGCACACCATCCCCCTCGCTCATCCACTGGTCCGCTCACGCGGAGTGACAGGGACGCTATCCCAACGCCGGAGCACACCGAGCGAGGGGCCCGGAGAGGACGACAAGTGGGTGACCCGGCGCTTCCGGCGCCGCAGTCCTGTCCATCGGTTCCGCGTCAGGACGGAGAGAGGACGCAGAACTCGTGGCCCTCCGGGTCGGACAGGCACGTCCACGGGACGTCGCCCTGGCCGAGGTCGAGGTCGGTGGCGCCGAGGGTACGCAGCCGGGCCACCTCCGCCGCCCGGTCGTCACCGGGGTACGGCAGCAGGTCGAGATGGACGCGGTCCGGCACGCTCTTCTCGTCGGGCGTGCGGAGGAACTCGAGATACGGGCCGACAGCCTCGGCGGAGCGCAACACCGCCTGATCGTCGGTCACTTCGTGCAGGGTCCAGTCCGTCGCCGTGCCCCAGAACCGGGCCATGGCCCGCGGATCCGCGCAGTCGACCACCATCGCGGCGATCGGCCCGGTGTCCCGGTAGACCTCGCGAGGCTCCAGTACGCAGAACTCGTTGCCCTCGGGGTCGGCAAGGACCACCCACGGAACCTCGCCCTGGCCCACGTCGACGGGCGTCGCGCCAAGAGCCTCCAGGCGCGCGACCAACTCCGCCTGATGGCCCGCGGAGGTGGTGGCGAGATCGAGGTGCACACGGTTCTTCGTCGCCGTCTTGGCTTCCGGGACGGGAACGACGTCGATGCCGACACCGACCGGGTCCGGCCACACGAGACCGCCCGCGGGGCCGACGTAGGTGGTCACACCGGGACTGTAGGCATTCCAGCCGAGCGCCTCCGCCCAGAACCGGCCGGTTGTCGGCCCGTCAAGAGCCTTGATGTTCACCTGAACAGGTCGCAGGGCCATACCGGCGATCCTATGCAGGTCCGGAAGAGGAATGAGGCAGACGAGTGGCGTGACACACTATTGCAAGCGCCTGCTTGCAATAGTTAGCGCGGGTGATGCACAGTGGGGACATGGCATCGCTCAACGTCGGCAATCTCGGTGAATACCTGCGTGAACAGCGGCGCACCGCGCAGCTGTCGCTCAGGCAGCTCGCCGATGCCGCCGGGGTGTCCAATCCGTATCTGAGCCAGATCGAGCGCGGGCTGCGCAAGCCGAGCGCGGAGGTGTTGCAGCAGGTCGCCAAGGCCCTGCGGATCTCCGCCGAGACCTTGTACGTGCGAGCCGGCATCCTCGACGCCGAGCGGGACCGGGACGACGTGGAGACACGTGCGGCCATCCTCGCCGATCCCACGCTCAACGAGCGGCAGAAGCAGGTGCTGATCCAGATCTACGAATCCTTCCGCAAGGAGAACGGGTTCGAGATAGCCCCGCCGGACGCGGCACCCTCCGCGCAGAGCGACGGTACGGCCCTTCGGGGCAGCGACGTCCAGGACAGTGACGTACTGGACGACGACACCGCCGTAGCAGACCCCCGCAAGACCGACGGCAGCGACGCCGACCCGCACCAGACGGCCAGTTGAGACTCGACCGGAGACTCACTGGCACCGCGGGACCCAAAACCCTCATCAGAAAGCGATCCGGGAGGACCACCACCATGGCCATCACCGACGACATCCGCAAGGCCGTCAAGGACCCGACCCCGCTCTACTTCCTCGCCGGCGCCGGTGACCTGGCCCTCCAGGAGGCCAAGAAGGTGCCCGGCCTGGTGGAGCAGCTGCGCGCCGAGGCGCCGGCCCGTATCGAGGCCGTGCGCGGCACCGACCCGAAGGCGGTCCAGGAGAAGGCCCAGGCCCGTGCCAAGGAGGCCGGCGCCAAGGTCAAGGAGACGCAGGAGACCCTCCAGACCAAGGTCGGTGAGTTCATCACCAACCTGGACGGGGACATCAAGAAGATCGGCACCACCCTCGACGCGGACCTGAAGAAGCTCGGCGAGTCCGCCCAGGACTTCGCCCTGCGCGGCGTCGGCGTCGCCGCCGAGTACGCCGTCAAGGCCCGCGAGACCTACGAGAAGGTCGCCGAGCACGGCGAGCAGGCCGTCAAGACCTGGCGTGGCGAGGCCGCCGAGGAGATCGAGGAACTGGCCATCGCCGTCGAGCCGAGCGCGGAGCCGGGCGAGGTCAAGAAGCCGGCGACCGCGACTCCGGCCGCGAAGCCCACCCCGGCCACGGCCACGGCCGCCGTCCCGGCCCCGGCGAAGAAGACGACCCCCACCGCCAAGAAGGCCACCCCGCGCAAGACCACGGCGAAGAAGACGACCCCGCCCGCCAAGTAAGGCACCGCGGGACGCTTCAGGACTCAGGGCCGGGCACTTACCGAGTGCCCGGCCCGTTCTGCGGGTAGCGGACTCACGGGAGCGGGTACGGTGACCGCGTAATCGCGAAATGACGAGCCGAGTCAGGTGGTGGACGTTGTGCTGATGCAGGGGTTCGCAGGCTTCATGTGGCTGCTGAGCATGGCCCTGATCGTTTTCAGCGGCTTCGCGCTGTTCGACGCTGCCATCCGCCGTGAGGACGCCTACCGCGCGGCCGACAAGAAGACCAAGCCCTTCTGGCTGATCATCCTCGGGCTCGCCTTCGTGGTGAACCTGATCTTCAACATCCTGTCGTTCCTGCCGATCATCGGCCTCATCGCGACGATCGTCTACATGGTCGACGTACGCCCGGCGATCCGCGCCCTCCCGGGCGGCGGCCGCAGCGGTCGGGGCAGGGGTTCGAGCAGCGACGGTCCCTACGGCCCGTACAACGGCGGCAGGTGATCATGCAGGCCGAGGGTCGCGCCCCGCGAGGGGCGCCAACCGCTAACCCTCCCGGTCGAGCAGCAGCACCGCCACGTCGTCCGCCAACTCGCCCCCGTTGAGCGACCGCACCTCGTTCACCGCGGCCCGCAGCAACGCCTCACCGCGCAGCCCTTCGGACAGCTGGCGACGGATCATGGCGACCATTCCGTCCTGCCCCAGCCGCTCCCCGCCCTCCCCGACACGCCCCTCGATCAGCCCGTCGGTATAGAGCATCAGGCTCCACTCGGCCCCCAGCTCCACCTGCATCCGCGGCCACCGGGCCCCCGGCAGCAGGCCCAGCGCGGGCCCGTTGTTGTCGTAGGGCAGCAGCCGCGCGGGCCGCCCCGGCCGGGCCACCAGCGGCGACGGGTGCCCGGCGAGGCACAGCCCCGCCCGCCGCCCGTCCGGCGCGATGTCGACCGTGCACAGCGTCGCGAAGATCTCGTCGTCGGAGCGCTCGTGCTCCAGCACCTCCTGGAGCGTGCCGAGCAGCTCGTCCCCGCACAGCCCCGCAAGGGTCAGCGCACGCCAGGCGATCCGCAGCTCCACGCCGAGCGCCGCCTCATCGGGGCCGTGCCCGCAGACGTCGCCGATCATCGCGTGCACGGTCCCGTCGGGAGTCCGTACGACGTCGTAGAAGTCACCGCCGAGCAGCGCACGCGACCGGCCCGGCCGGTACCGCGCGGCGAACCGCAGCGACGACCCCTCCAGCAGCGGCGTGGGCAGCAGCCCGCGTTCCAGGCGCCGGTTCTCCTGCGCCCGCACCCGTCCCTCGGCGAGCCTGCGCTCCGCCGTGTCGGAACGTTTCCGCTCCACCGCGTACCGGATCGCCCGGCTCAGCAGCCGTCCGTCCAGCTCGTCCCGGAAGAGATAGTCCTGGGCGCCCACCCGCACCGCCTCCGCACCGCGCTCGGCGTCGCCGGACGCGGTGAGCGCGAGGACGGCGTGCCGCGGTGCGAGCTCCAGGACATGACGGAGTACGGCGAGCTCGTCGTCGTCATCGGAGCGGCCGGGCGCGGGCAGCGCGAGGTCGAGCAGGATGCAGTGCACGTCGTCCGTGAGCAGCCGCTCCGCCTCGGTGAGGTTACGGGCGGTGCGGACGCGGATCGGCTTGCCGGCCGAGTCCAGGAGTTCGGGGACGACTGTGGACCCGCCGGGATCGTCCTCGATCACCAGCAGGCTCAGTTGGGTGGTGGCGTTGTTGTCGACCGTGACTTCCTTGCGCGGGGCTTCCTTGGAGGGGGCGTCCTTCGGTGCGGCCGGCGCCTGACCACTCTCCACGGCCGGGATCGCTCGCTGCCGCGGTATGGGTACGGGCATGGTCTCGGATTCCTTCCCTCCCCCCGAGGGCATGGTGGAGCGAGGGACCTCGATCCACCGACGGGGACCATAGCGGGTGCCGGGGCGGGAAAGGAATGGCGTAAGACACGCCGCTTGGCCGGTGGCCACTGTCATATGCCGCGTTATCCACCGCAGTTGGACAGATGGCGCGTGCTGCGGGGATGACGAACGTCACGTTCGCGGAAGGTTTGCGGGGTCGTCAGGCGTGCCCCGCATCACATGGTCCACGTCTCACTCGCTCGCCCGGCGGTGCTCACGCGTCCGGCCGCACCACCCCGAGTATCGGCATCGACCCCGCCCCGGCGATCGTCACCGTCCGCCCCGGCCGCGGCGCGTGCACGATCGCGCCGTCGCCGAGGTACATCGCCACATGGCTGGCGTCGTCGAAGTAGATGATCAGGTCGCCGGGCCGCATGTCCTTGACGTCGATGTGCTTGAGCTGCTTCCACTGCTCCTGCGAGGTGCGCGGAATGGGCTTGCCGGCGCTCGCCCAGGCCTGTGAGGTCAGTCCGGAACAGTCGTACGAGTCGGGGCCCTCGGCGCCCCATTCGTACGGTTTGCCCATCTGGGTCGTCGCAAAGGCGACCGCGAGCTTCCCGGCCGCGCTCGCCTTGCCGTCGATCTCGTCGAGGATGCCGGAGTCCAGCCAGGCGGTCTGCGCCTGATGGGCGGCCTGCTCCTCCAGTTCGGCGAGGCGCTCCTTCTCCTTCTCCTCCAGCTGGGACTCGAGCTTCTCGGCCGCCGCGATCTGCTGCTGGACCCGCTTCTTGGCCGTCGCCTTCGCCTTGCGGTTCGCCTCCAGCTTCGTCCACTGCGCGGAGGCGTCGTCGGCGTACTGCTTCAAGTCCTGCTGGGTCCGGGTCAGTTCCGCGATCAGCGCCTTGGTGGCACGCTGGCCCTGCAGTACCCGGCCGGTGTTGTCCAGGAACTCCTGCGGATCGTCACTCAGCATCAGCTGCGCCTCGTCCGACAGACCGTAGCTGCGGTACTGGGCGGCGGCTGCGGCGCCCGCGCGGGCCTTCAGCTTCGCCAGCTTCTCCTGGCCCTTGACGATCTTCTGGGCCAGCGCGACGATCTGCGCCGACTGCTGCTCGGCCTTCTCCTCGGCGGCGTTGTAGGCGTCGGTGGCGACGGCCGCGTCGTGGTAGAGCGCGTCGAGCTGCTTGCGTACGGCCTCGATGTCCCTGTTGGTCACGGCGGTCGGCGAAGCCGTGGGGCTGGGGGGCGGGCTCGGGGCGGCGAAGGCGGTACCCGGTGCCGCCAGCACGGCTACCGCGCCGATCACGGTCATGGTCGTAGCGATCAGACCGCGCTTGCCCGTTCCCATACCGCTGCCCCCAAAGCTGATTTACCGTCAGTAACTTACGGTGCTCGGGGGATCGTGCCACGCCATGGTCGAAAGCGACAGAGGCAGGCCTTCCCGGTGCCTCCCCCTCTCCCCGTCCCCCGAAAACGATCTCCCCGCCTGTGTGACGAACGACTCACACAGATCGTTCCCCGCAGGTCACTCCCGGGGCGGGTTCACCCGCGCTGCGCACCGGAGTTCACGACTGCGGCACCCCGCGCGGTGCCAACGCCCCCCAGGCCACCGTCACTTCCCCCTGCCGCCACCGCGAAGGCCCGTCCACCACCGGCCAGTCGGCCGTCAGGTCCCGTACTGTCCGGATCCACCGCTGCCGGGTGCCGTACGACGCGTAGGGCGCGGCGGCCGCCCACGCGCGGTCGAAGTCGCGCAGGAAGGAGTGCACCGGCTCGCCCGGGACGTTGCGGTGGATCAGCGCCTTCGGCAGCCGCTCGGCGAGGTCGGAGGGCCGCTCCAACGAGCCCAGCCGGGTCGCGAAGGTGACCGTCCGCGGCCCCTCCGGACCGAGCGCCACCCACACGTGCCGACGCCCGATCTCGTCGCAGGTCCCCTCGACGAGCAGCCCGCCGCGCGATCCCCGCGCCGGATCGGCCGGTGCCAGCCGGGCACACAGCCGCTCCCATACGGCGGCCACCTCGGCCTCGTCGTACTGGCGCAGCACATTGGCCGCCCGGACGAGCAGCGGCCGCTGGGGGACCGGGATCTCGAACCCGCCGTGCCGGAAGACGAGTCCGTCGCGCTCGTACGGCTTCGCCGCCGCCACCCGGGCCGGTTCGATCTCGACACCGACCACGCGCGTGCGTGGAGCTTTCTCACGGAGCCGGGCGAGCAACTCGACGGCCGTCCAGGGCGCGGCGCCGTACCCGAGATCGACGGCGACCGGATCGGCGGCGCGGCGCAGCTCGGCGCCGTGTGCGGCAGCGATCCAGCG
The DNA here is from genome assembly GCF_031845645.1 of Streptomyces doebereineriae. NCBI lineage: Bacteria > Bacillati > Actinomycetota > Actinomycetes > Kitasatosporales > Streptomycetaceae > Streptomyces > Streptomyces doebereineriae. The sequence goes on along the minus strand of NZ_JAVREZ010000014.1, from coordinate 176,268 downwards.
GTCCATGCGGCGCAGCCGGTTGGGGTTGGTCGTCCCGCGCGTGACCGTGCCCACAGGACGCGAGGCGGCGCGGGATGTCATGCCTACGAGGGTATGCGGCGGGCGCCGGGCCATCGCGCGCTCTCCCGGGCCGGGCCGGGCCGCGACGCACCCCATCCTCGAACGGTTGAGCGAAATACGGTAATACCTCGGCAAAAACCGCCCCGCACGGAATGGGAATGCCGACTTCCGGTGTTGCCTCCCTCGGAGGGTCCCCACACCCTCCGTCCGGCATGCCCGCAGCAAGGAGGAACGCCACGTGAGCCAGTACGTCAGCAGGCTCCAGCGTCGCTCCCAGGCCGCACCCCACCGGTTGCGCCTGCACCGCCGCCCCCGCCGCGTCGCCATGCTCTCCGTGCACACCTCACCGCTCCACCAGCCGGGCACCGGCGACGCGGGCGGCATGAACGTCTACATCGTCGAACTGGCCCAGCGCCTCGCCGCGATCAATATCGAGGTCGAGATCTTCACCCGCGCGACGACCGGCGGTCTCCCGCCGACCGTCGAGATGGCCCCCGGCGTCCTGGTCCGCCACATCGACGCGGGCCCCTACGAGGGACTCAACAAGGAGGACCTCCCCGCCCAGCTGTGCGCCTTCACCCACGGTGTGATGCAGGCCTGGGCCGGCCACCGCCCCGGCTACTACGACCTGGTCCACTCGCACTACTGGCTCTCCGGCCACGTCGGCTGGCTCGCCGCCCAGCGCTGGGGCACCCCGCTCGTGCACGCCATGCACACCATGGCCAAGGTCAAGAACGCCAACCTCGCCGACGGCGACAGCCCCGAGCCCGCCGCCCGGGTCATCGGCGAGACCCAGATCGTCGCCGCCGCCGACCGCCTCATCGCGAACACCGCCGAGGAGCGCGAGGAACTCGTACGGCACTATGCCGCCGACCCCGCCAAGGTCGCCGTCGTCCACCCCGGGGTGAACCTCGAGCGCTTCCGCCCGGCGGACGGCCGAGCGGCGGCCCGAGCCCGCCTAGGTCTGCCCCAGGACGCCCTGATTCCGCTCTTCGCGGGCCGCATCCAGCCCCTCAAGGCCCCGGACATCCTCCTGCGGGCCGTGGCGGTGTTGCTCGACCAGCGCCCCGACCTGCGCTCCCGCATCCTCGTCCCGGTCGTCGGCGGCCTCAGCGGCAGCGGCCTCGCCAAACCCGAGGGCCTGCAGAAACTGGCCTCCCGCCTCGGCATCGCGGATGTCGTACGGTTCCACCCGCCCGTCGGCCAGGAGCAGCTCGCCGACTGGTTCCGGGCCGCGTCCGTGCTGGTCATGCCCTCCTACAGCGAGTCCTTCGGCCTGGTCGCCATAGAGGCCCAGGCGGCCGGCACCCCGGTGCTCGCGGCGGCGGTCGGCGGACTGCCGGTGGCCGTGGCCGACGAACGGACCGGTTTCCTCGTACGCGGACACGATCCGGCCGCCTACGCGCGCGTGCTGCGCGATTTCGCCGACAACCCGGCACTCACGCCCCGCATGGGCGAGGCGGCCGCACGGCACGCCCAGTCCTTCGGCTGGGACACCGCCGCCGCGGCGACGGCGGACGTGTATGTGGCCGCGGCGCAGTCGTACCGGCGTCACGTACGCTCCCACCATGGCTGAGGCAGAGAAGGCAGCGCAGGTCATCGAGGGCGTCCTCAAGGACGCCGAGGTCGAGTGGGAGAGCCCCGCACCCGGCAACTACGTCGTGCAGCTCCCCGGCACCCGCAAGCTGAAGACGACCGTCTCGCTCCTCGTCGGCCGCCACTCCCTGTCGCTGAACGCCTTCGTCATCCGCCACCCCGACGAGAACGAACCCGGCGTCCACCGCTGGCTCCTGGAGCGCAACCTCAAGCTGTACGGCGTGAGTTACGCCGTCGACCGGCTCGGTGACGTCTACGTCGCCGGCAAGCTCCCCCTCGCCGCGGTCACCGCCGACGAGGTCGACCGCCTCCTCGGTCAGGTCCTGGAGGCGGCCGACGGCAGCTTCAACACCCTGCTGGAGCTGGGTTTCGCCACCGCGATCCGCAAGGAGTACGAGTGGCGGGTGGCCCGGGGCGAGTCGACGCGCAACCTGGACGCGTTCGCGCATCTGACCCAGCGCTCGCAGGACTGATCCCCGGCGTTTCCGCGGTCCTGGGCCTAGTTGGGCGGAAGTGAGTCGGTGGGCTGAGGATCGTCGGTCGGCTCTTCGGTCCCGCCGGGATCCCCGGGCGTGGCCGGCTTGTCCAGCTGGTCCGCGAAGGCCCGTAGCGCGTCCGCCAGTTCCTTCTTGGTGGGCAGCTCGTCGACCTTCTTGTCGAGCTCGGCGATACGGCGGTTGAGTTCCGCCAGCTCGCTCGGGGCGGAGGGTTCGTCGGTGACCGGGGGTTCGTCGGGGGACGTGGAGGTCGGGGTGGGATCGGAACCGCCGGTGGTGTTCTCGTCGCCGCCACCGCCGGCACCGACCGTGCCGCCGTCGGTGCCACCACTGCCGCCCACCGTGCCGTCGTCCGGCGGGAGGGTGGTCGACGCGCTCGGCTCGGCGCTGGGCTCGTCGTCCGAGTTCGCGGCGATGGCGCCACCGACGCTGAGGGCGACCAGGGCGGCCGCACCCGCTACGGCCACGGAGAGACGTCTGAACGGTAAGGAGTTCTGTCTGTCATCCATGCCGGTGACGCTAATCGGTGCCGATCAGCGGACGGACGCCTTCCGTCGAACACCTGTTTATCCGGCCTTGGAGCTGTTGCGATAGCGCCCCGGCGTCACTCCCACCAGCCGCTTGAAGTGCCGGGTGAGATGGGCCTGGTCGTGGAATCCGGTGAGCGCGGCGACCTCGGCGGGACTCTGCCCCGCGAGCAGGAGATGCCGAGCCCGGCTGACACGGCGGGAGTTGAGGTACTGGTGCGGCGCGATGCCGTAGGCGGCACTGAACGCCCGTACGAGATGCGCCGGATGAGCCTGTACGACCCCTGCCGCCGCCTCCAGCGACAGCCCCTCCACGACCCGCTCGTCGAGGAGTTCGCGCAGCCGGCGGGCGAGGGCGGGATCGCGGCGCGCGGGCCCGTCGTGCAGCGACGGCCGTAGGAGAGTCCTGAGCCGGTCGCCGATGAGGGTCAGCCTGGTCTCCGCCTCGAACTCCTCACCGGTCCTGGTCAGCGCCGTGTGCAACTGCCCCACCCGCTGCCGCAGTACGGGATCCCGCAGATCGGGGCCGTCGACGGCGGGCCCGATGAGCTCGTCGCCGAGATGGGTGCCGTCGAGATAGACGACCCGCTTGCGGAAGCCGTCCGGGGACACGGGCGAGCCGTTGTGCGGGACGTGCGGCGGCAGCAGCGACACGGTGTCGTCCGGCGTGCCGTGCTCGTGCCGGTCGAGGTCGTACCGTATGGCCCCGTCGTCCACGATGAGCAGCGTCCACGCCTCGTGCACATGCATCGGGTAGGCGTACTCGGTGAAGTGGGCGTGGAAGACCTCGGTGACGCCCGGAACGGCGGGGCGCCACGCGGTGACCTCCTGCGGGGGCATGGTTCTGGCCGCCATGCAAAGAACGTACAAGACGAGGCCGTACGACGCCCGCGAGTCTCATCCCATGAGTACTGAACCCATCCGCTTCGACACCAAGATCGCCGTCCTGCTGCGTGAGGACCTGGAGACCTGGCAGCGCCTGAACGTCACCGCGTTCCTCGTCAGCGGCCTGGGCACCCAGGCCCCGGAGGTCGTCGGCGAGCCGTACGAGGACGCCGACGGCGTGCCCTACATGCCGATGTTCCGGCAGCCGGTGCTGGTCTTCGAGGGCACCAAGGAGACGCTGAAGACGGCCCACACGCGCGTGCTGTCCCGTTCGCTCCCGCGCGCGCTCTTCACGAGCGACCTGTTCGCGACGGGCAACGACCGGGACAACCGCGCGGCGGTCCGGGCGGTCACGACGGGGGAACTGGACCTGGTGGGCCTCGCGGTGTACGGGCCGCGCAACGCCGTGGACAAGGTGCTCAAGGGTGCGCGGATGCATCCGTGACGGATCAGGCCGGGCTGGCCTCGGTGGCGGCGGACTTCTCGGATACGGCGGTCTCGGCGGCCGTATCCCCGGCCAGGCGGCGCATGAGGGCGGCGTAGCCCACCGCCGCCACCGTCCCGACGACCGCGCACAGCCCCCACAGCCACTCCGCCCCGAACCGGTCGATGACGAAACCGGACATCAGGGGCGCCACGAGGGCGGCGACGGACCAGGACAAGGTGTACATGCCCTGGTAGCGGCCGCGGCCGTGGGCGGGGGAGAGGCGGACGACGAGCCCGGTCTGGGTGGGCGCGTTGATCATCTCGCCCAGCGTCCACACGCAGACGGTGAGGGCGAAGAGGCCGACGGACCCGGCGAAGGCGGTGAGCCCGAAGCCGTATCCCGCCAGCAGGGACGAGACCACGAGGAGTCGCTGGGGGTCCCGGTCCTGGATGAACCGGGTCACCGGGATCTGCAGCGCGACGATCAGGACGCCGTTCAGCGCGATGGCCAGGCCGTAGTCGGCGGGCGTGAAACCGGCCTCGCCCATCGCGACGGGCAGTCCGATGGAACCCTGCTGGAAGATCACGGCGACCAGGAAGGACAGCCCCACGACACTCATGAACCGCCTGTCGCGCAGGACGGTCCCGAGGCCGACGTCCTCGCTCGCCCGGGTGGTCCGTGGTGCGGCGGGCCGGGACTCGGGCAGCTTGAGGAAGACGAGGACCGCGCAGACTGCGGTCATCGCGGCCTCGATCAGGAAGCCCGCGAGATAGCTGTACTCGGCGATGAACCCGGCGGCCATGGAGGAGACGGCGAAACCGAGGTTGATGGCCCAGTAGTTGAGCGAGAAGGCCCTGACCCGGTCCTCGGGCCGCACGATGTCGGCCATCATCGCCTGCACGGCCGGCCGGGAGGCGTTCGAGGCCATGCCGACCAGGAACGCGACGGCGGCGATGGCGACGGGATGGTGCATGAAGCCGAGCAGCGCGACGGAGGCGGCGGTGGCGGACTGCGCGACGAGCAGGGTCGGCCGCCGTCCGAGCCGGTCGGTCATCACCCCTGCCCCGATCGACGACACGACTCCGCCCAGCCCGTGCAGCGAGGCGACGAGACCGGCGTAGGAGGCGGAGTAGCCGCGGTCGAGTGTCAGGTACAGGGCCATGAAGGTGGCGACGAAGGCACCCAGCCGGTTGACGAGGGTGCTGGTCCACAGCCACCAGAACTCGCGGGGTAGCCCGGAGACGGTCTCGCGGGTGGCGCGTCTCAGGGTGGCGAGTGGCATGGACGATCCCCCGTGCGTAAGTGGCTCAGACAGTGAGCACAACTTACGAAAGTGAGGTGACGGCGGGCCACTCAATTAACAGATCCCGTCAACCGTCCGTCTGTCGAGCGGGCTCCACCCGGATCGAAGGCGTGGATTACGCTCATACGCATGGCCGACGCACCGTACAAGCTGATCCTCCTCCGCCACGGCGAGAGCGAATGGAACGCGAAGAACCTGTTCACCGGCTGGGTGGACGTCAACCTCAACGAGAAGGGCGAGAAGGAGGCAGTCCGCGGCGGCGAACTCCTGAAGGACGCCGACCTCCTGCCCGACGTGGTCCACACGTCCCTCCAGAAGCGCGCGATCCGCACCGCCCAGCTGGCGCTGGAGTCCGCGGACCGCCACTGGATCCCCGTCCACCGCTCCTGGCGCCTGAACGAGCGCCACTACGGCGCCCTCCAGGGCAAGGACAAGGCCCAGACCCTCGCGGAGTTCGGCGAGGAGCAGTTCATGCTGTGGCGCCGCTCCTACGACACCCCGCCGCCCCCGCTGTCGGACGACTCCGAGTTCTCCCAGGCGTCGGACCCGCGCTACGCCACGATCCCCCCGGAGCTCCGCCCCCGCACGGAGTGCCTGAAGGACGTCGTCGTCCGCATGCTCCCGTACTGGTACGACGGCATCGTCCCGGACCTCCTGACGGGCCGCACGGTCCTGGTCGCGGCCCACGGCAACAGCCTCCGCGCCCTGGTCAAGCACCTGGACGGCGTCTCCGACGCCGACATCGCGGGCCTCAACATCCCGACGGGCATCCCGCTGTACTACGAACTCGACGCGTCCTTCAACCCGGTCACCCCGGGCGGCAAGTACCTGGACCCGGAGGCGGCCGCGGCGGCCATCGAGGCGGTCAAGAATCAGGGAAAGAAGAAGTAGGGTTTACGATCACGCCCCTGACCCGCGCATATAGCGCGGCTCAGGGGCGTTTTTGCTTTGGGGAACGGAAGAGATGAATGGAAATAGCGATATGGTGCTCGTCAGCCGGTCTGCTCGACCGCGTTTATGAAACAGCATCGCTTCCAAGCTGCCACATTTCATAGTTCCCGCATTCTGCCGTGATCTCGGCAGTCTCCTGAGCCGCGGTGAAGAAGTCGTCGACCACCGGCGAGATGCGCGATGCCGCCATCGCGAGGCACACCTGGTCGGGCGCCAGATCCGGGATGGGCACATAGATGACGTCCGGATGTGAGTAGAACACGGACGCCGATCGGGCCAGGAACGAGATGCCCCGGCCGGCCGCGACATGCTCGAGCGTCTCGTCCACCCCGCGCACCAGGTACCCGGCGTTGGGGTGCGGGCGCCTGGTGGGCTGCGTGCTCGGGTCGGCATGCCAGACCAGCGGTTCGCCGGCCAGGTCGGCCTCGGTGACCTCCTCCTTGCCGGCCAACCGGTGGCCGGCGGGCAGCACCGCCACCCGCGGCTCGGCGTACAGCGGGGTGACGCGCAGGCCGGTCTCGTCGATGGGCAGCCGCACATAGGCGACGTCGATGCGGCCGTCGAGCAGCATCGCGGCCTGGTCGTCCCCTTCGATCCGCTGCACGTCCACCACCACGTCCGGGTGCCGGGCCTCGAACGCCCGCGTCGCCGGGATGACCGGGATGCCGGCCCGGAAACCGACCACCAGCCGCCGGCTGCCACGGGCTGCCGCGGACACCCGGCGGCGGACCGCGTGCGCGGAGGCGAGCAGCGGACCGGCGTCGGCCAGCAACTGTCGGCCCGCGTCGGTCAGCGCTACGCCATGGCGATCCCTGGTGAACAGCGCAGCGCCGAGATCCTGCTCCAGCGCGCGGATCTGCCGGCTGAGCACCGGCTGCGCGATATGCAGCTCATCGGCGGCGCGGCCGAAGTGCAACTGGTCGGCCACCGCGGCGAAGTAACGCAATTTACGCAGGTCCAGATCCATGGCATCTCCCAGGCCGGTGATGCCTTAAGGGTATCACCACGGCCAAAAGAAGTCTTGGACACCCGGCTGAGGCCAATGGCAACCTGAATAGGTGCCTATTGGGGCCGAAGTGAATTCGACACAACCCAGAATAAGCACTGTTTCGGATATCCATCAATTCAATGGAGTGATCGTGGGAAAGCTCGATGGCAAGGTAGCGGTGATCACCGGCGGATCCACCGGCATGGCACTGGCCGGCGCCAAACTGTTCGTCGAGGAAGGAGCGCACGTCTTCATCCAGGCCCGGCGGCAGGAAGCACTGGACGAGGCCGTCAAGCTGATCGGCCGCAACGTCACCGCCGTCCAGGGTGACGCGGCCGAACTGGACGACCTGGACCGCTTGTTCGACACCGTCAAGCGGGAAAAGGGCTCGATCGACGTGCTGTGGGCCAGCGCCGGGATGGGCGAACCCGCCGCCCTCGGCGAGATCACCGAGGAACAGTTCCACCGCGCCTTCTCGCTCAACGCGCGCGGCACCCTGTTCACCGTGCAGAAGGCACTGCCGCTGATCAACGACAACGGCTCGATCTTCATGACCGGATCCAACGCCTCCCTCGGCGCCTTCCCCGGCTGGAGCCTCTACGCGGGAAGCAAAGCCGTCCAGCAGGCCTGGGCCCGCGTCTGGCTCAACGAACTGCGCGACCGCAAGATCCGGGTCAACGTCCTGACCCCCGGCCAGGTCGCCACGGCCAAGCAGGAGGAACTGTTCGACGAGGCAACCAGGGCCCAATTCGAGTCCCTGATCCCCCGCGGAAAGATGGGCCGCCCCGAGGAAATCGCCACCGTCGCCCTGTTCCTCGCCTCCGACGACTCCAGCTACGTCAACGGCCTGGAACTGGTCACCGACGGCGGCACCACCGCCATCTGAACTCCTCGAGAACAGGAAGAGAGCACACCTCATGAGCAGCATCACCCTCATCGGTACGGGGAACATGGCCCGAACCATCGGCACGCTCGCGGTGGCGGGCGGCAACACCGTCGAGGTCATGGGACGCGATCAGTCCAAGGCCGATGACCTGGCCAAGGTTCTGGGCGGCGGCGGCGCGACGACGGGCAAGTGGGGCGCCGTACCGGCCGGGGACATCGTCATCACGGCCCTGTTGTACGACGGTGTCGTTCCGGTCGTCGCCGAGTACGGCGACGCCCTCGCGGGCAAGGTCATCGTCGACATCAGCAACCCCTTCAACGCCACGTTCGACGGACTGGCCCACAGCGAGGAGACCTCGATCGCGCAGGAGGTCGCCAAGGTGGCCCCGGCCGGCGCCGGCGTGGTGAAGGCCTTCAACACCATCTTCCGCAATGTCCTGGAGAAGGGCCGGCCCAACGTCTTCATCGCCGGCGACGATGAGCAGGCCAAGGCGGACGTGGCGGCATTCATCGAGAGCCTCGGGCTGCGCCCGCTGGACGTCGGCGGCCTGAAAATGGCGCACTGGCTGGAAGGAATGGGCTTGGTCACGGTGGGCCTCGCCGGCAACGGGGTCGGACACTGGGACTTCGCCCTCGGCATCAACGAATTCACCGGCTGAGCCCCCCGGGGCCGAGCAGTCGGCGAGTCCTGATCAACGACTCGGCGACAGCTGGTCGTAACCCACGAACTCGAAGATCCGCGTGCCCGGTCGGAGGGGGACAGGGGCCGCGTCGAAGCGGTGTACGCCGACCGACTGGACCTGGTCCGCGTCCGTGAGCCACTCGCGGGTGAAGCCCCGCTGCTCGAACCACTCGCAGATCTGCGGGACTCGGTCGGGAGGATTGCGGTGGCGGGTCCAGATGACCCGGGCGCCGGGAGCGCACAGGTGCGTGCATGCGTCCACCGTGCGCTCGATGTCCGCGTCCGTGATGTTGCCTAACACCCCGCAGAGCAGGACGAGATGGGCCGGGGTCAGGTCGGCGTAGTGGTCGAGGAGGGCTGCGTCCGCGGCGAGCGTCTCGACGCCGGGCAGGCCGAAAGCGGCGGCGGTCGCCTTCGCCGCGGCCACGTTCGCCGGATCCAGTTCCACCAGACGGGCGCGGACGTCCTCGCGCCGTGGGTGCGAGGGCAGCACGCCCAGCAGGTCGCGGCCCTGGCCGGCGCACAGGCTGACCACCCGGAGCGGGCCGGGTGGGGAGGCGTCCAGGGCCAGGCGGATCCGGTCCTGGACCGCGCGCAGGCGCAGGGCCAGCGGTGACTGGGGGGCGTCGTAACGGTCGTGCCACTTCTGCCAGTCCATGCGCGGGACCCTACGAGCGTTCCGGACGTGGCTCCAACCGATATTCGCGGGACGCGAGCCGACCTGCCACGAGGGGCCCCGACGTCACCCGGGGCCCCTCGTCGTCGTACGAGATCCAGCCGTACCGGATTCAGCCGCACTGGCACGGATTGCCCGACTGGCACCCGCACCCGCAGCCCGAGCCGCAGCCGCACGCGCCGATGACCGTCAGGGTCCTGATCGCGGCGGGCTGCTCGGTCGGACGTTCCTGTGTGGGGTCGGGCTGGGGAGTGCTGGGGGATTCGGCCATGGGTCCCTCCTCGAGGCGAGGGCCAGAACGTCCCGACTGTCGGACCAGGCCCTGTACCCATTGCATGCCCGCTCCACTGGGCGCATCAACGGCGCACAGAGGCTTGCGCACGGCCGGAACGGGACCCGGCACACCCGGGAACACTCCGGGAGGGGTCAGGCCCCTTCCACTCCCGTCACCGGCTGGATGTCCTGCTGGAGGTCGTCCGCGTGCTCACCCGTCACCAGGTACACCACCCGCTTGGCGACCGACACCGCGTGGTCGGCGAACCGCTCGTAGTAGCGGCCGAGCAGCGTCACGTCGACCGCCGTCTCGATGCCGTGCTTCCACTTGTCGTCCAGCAGGTGCTGGAAGAGCGTGCGGTGCAGCAGGTCCATCTCGTCGTCGTCCTGCTCCAGCTGGAGCGCGAGGTCGACGTCCTTGGTGACGATGACCTCGGCGGCCTTCGCCATCAGACGCTGGGCGAGCTGGCCCATCTCCAGGATGGTCGCGTGCAGGTCGTTCGGGATCGCACGCTCCGGGAAGCGCAGCCGGGCCAGCTTCGCCACGTGCTGGGCCAGGTCGCCGGAGCGCTCCAGGTCGGCCGACATGCGCAGCGAGGTGACGACGATACGGAGGTCCGTAGCCACCGGCTGCTGCCGGGCGAGCAGCGCTATCGCCCGGGCCTCCAGGTCGTGCTGGAGGTCGTCCACCTTCTGGTCGGCCTCGATCACGCTCTCGGCCAGCTTCAGGTCGGAGTCGAGGATGGCCGTCGTGGCGCGTCCGATCGCCGAGCCGACCAGCCGGGCCATCTCCACCAGACCGTCGCCGATCGAATCAAGTTCCTCGTGGTACGCGTCCCGCATCAGGGTTCCCTCTCGTACGTCAATCCTGTGGGTTCCAGGGGCCGAAACCGGCCGTGAAACCGGTGCTGCGTACCCCACGCTCCCACGTTCGGCCCTGTACGCGTCCGTTTCCGCCCTCCCAAATGAACCACTACTGGCTCCAAGGTGAACTCTGGGCGACGAGTGTTCGAGCTCGCACTCGGACGGCTGTGGCCAGGACCGATCCCATGCCTAACCTGGAGGCATGGACGTGAACGCGGCGGTCGCCGCAGCGGCAGCGATCGCCGGTGTGCTCACCGGTGTCATCGCCATGCTGGCGTTCCGCTGGAGCGAGCGGGAGCAGAAACGCCCCACCCGCACCTCCCTGCACACGGACCCGGTGCTTCCGCCGGGCGTGGACACCGTCCTCTCCGTGCTCCGCTCCTCGGCCGTGGTCCTCGACGAGGCCGACGCCGTGGTCAAGGCCAGCTCCGCCGCGTACGCCCTCGGGCTGGTCCGCGGCGGCAAGCTCTCCGTCGAGCCGATGCTCCAGATGGCCCGGGACACCAGGAGGGACGGGGAGATACGGCAGGTCGAGCTGGACCTCCCCAGGCGGGGGACGGGACGCGGGGAGGCACTCGCGGTCTCCGCGCGCGTCGCGCCCCTCGGCTCCCGGCTGGTGCTGCTCCTCGTGGAGGACCTCACCGAGGCCCGGCGGATCGAAGCAGTACGGCGCGACTTCGTCGCGAACGTCAGCCATGAGCTCAAGACCCCCGTCGGCGCGCTCTCCCTCCTGTCCGAGGCCGTCATGGACGCCTCCGAGGACCCGGAGGCCGTGGAGCGCTTCGCCGGCCGGATGCAGATCGAGGCCACCCGTCTGACCAGCCTGGTCCAGGAGCTCATCGACCTCTCCCGGGTGCAGAACGACGACCCGCTGGAGGACGCCGAGCCCGTCCGCGTGGACGAGCTGGTCGCCGAGGCCATCGACCGGTGCCGGCACCAGGCGGGCACCAAGCAGATCACCATGGCCGCCGCCGGCGCGGCCGAGCTGCGCGTCTGGGGCAACCGCGGCCAGCTCGCCGCCGCTCTCGGCAACCTCGTCGAGAACGCCGTCAACTACTCGCCCGCCCGCACCCGGGTCGGCATAGCCGCCCGCCGGGTGTCCGTGCCGAGCGGCGACCTGATCGAGGTCGCCGTCACCGACCAGGGCATCGGCATCTCCGACAAGGACAAGGAGCGCATCTTCGAGCGCTTCTACCGCGTCGACCCGGCCCGTTCCCGCCAGACCGGCGGTACCGGACTCGGTCTCGCGATCGTCAAGCACGTGGCCGCCTCGCACGGCGGGGAGGTCACGGTGTGGAGTTCTGAGGGACAGGGCTCCACGTTCACCCTCAGGCTGCCGGAGGCGGGCGCGGCCCGCGACCGCGCGCTCCAGCACCCCGACCTCGACGACGAGGACGGGCCCACTCCCGAGTCGGCTTCTTACGACCCGCTTCCCGCCCCGGAGGTCCTTCCGTGACCCGAGTGCTCGTCGTCGAGGACGAGGAGTCCTTCTCCGACGCCCTTTCCTACATGCTCCGCAAAGAGGGCTTCGAGGTCGCTGTCGCGACCACGGGCCCCGACGGACTCGACGAGTTCGATCGCAACGGAGCCGACCTCGTCCTCCTCGACCTGATGCTGCCGGGCCTGCCCGGCACGGAGGTCTGCCGCCAGCTGCGCGGCCGCTCCAACGTCCCCGTCATCATGGTGACCGCCAAGGACAGCGAGATCGACAAGGTCGTCGGCCTGGAAATAGGAGCCGATGACTATGTCACCAAGCCGTTCTCCTCGCGCGAGCTGGTCGCCCGCATCCGCGCCGTCCTGCGCCGCCGCGGCGAGCCCGAGGAGGTCACCCCGGCCGCCCTGGAGGCCGGTCCGGTCCGCATGGACGTGGACCGCCACGTGGTCACGGTCTCCGGCTCCAAGGTCGACCTGCCCCTCAAGGAGTTCGACCTGCTGGAGATGCTGCTGCGCAACGCCGGCCGCGTCCTGACCCGCATGCAGCTCATCGACCGGGTCTGGGGGGCCGACTACGTCGGTGACACCAAGACCCTCGACGTCCACGTCAAGCGCCTGCGCGCCAAGATCGAGCCGGACCCGGGCGCGCCGAGGTACCTGGTGACGGTGCGGGGTCTCGGCTACAAGTTCGAGCCGTAAAGAGGAACGCCTCACGTAACGCCGAAGGGCGGGACCTCCTCGGAGGGCCCGCCCTTCGGCGTCGTACGACGGTCTCGTACGGCTGCTCAGTGGCTCGCGGCCGACTCGGTGGCCGTCGCGCTCGCGGAGGCCGCGTCGGTCGGCGTGGCCGCGCCCGTCGGGGTCGCGGAGCCGGTCGGGGTCCCGGAGCCGGTCGGCTTCGGCGAGGTCTGCGGCGCCGACGGGACGGCGGTCGGGCCCCACTTGGTGAAGTAGCTGTCGGCCGGGACCACGAAGGCGCGCAGGCTCACGTCACCGGTCGTGCTGAAGGTGAAGGTGACCTTCTGGGCGTTGCCGTCCTTGACGCTCTCGCCGATCTCGGCCACCGCGGCGGAGGCGTTGCCCTTGCCGCCCAGGATGACGGAGCCGTGGGCCGGGACGGTCACCTTGCTCTTCCCCTTGGCGGGCGTGATCTCGGCGCTGCCGCCGCCCTCGACGCGCACGGCGTCCAGCGTCTGCGCGGTGCCGGTGGTGTTGAAGAGGGTGGCGGAGACCACGGCGGGGCCCTTGGTCTCGCCCGAGGCCTCGGTGGTGGGCTGGGTGATGACCACGACGTTCTGGAGACTGATGCCGCCGACGCTGGTCTCCGCGTTGTCCGGCTTGACCTCCAGCGTCTGGGCGTTGTTTCCGGCCGCGCACGCGGAGAGCGCGGTGACCGAGAACGCGATGGCGGCGGCGGCGAGGACGCCGCGTCGAAGGCTGCTGCTCACGGCGGCGGCAACTCCTTGACTTGAGCGAGGCGGCCGTAAAGCCGCGCTAAGTGTCTGTCAGCGGCCTCAGGTTACCGAGCCGTTCCCGCCGGGCCGCACCCGACCCTCCCCAAGCGGCGTATCTCTCCGGTCACTCGGGTTCACAAGTGACTCGTGAGTCACTTCCGCACCGCACTCCGGCGCTCGTCCGGCATTCACATAAGAGCCTTCGGCATCCAGTAGCAAAACTTCCGTGAAGGAATGCGCGATCGCCCCCGGAATTGATCACCGGATGATCCGTCCGGCTCGTGTGATCAATTCCTGAATCGGCGCGGAACCGACTCCTGGCTCCGAACGGAGTAGCGTAAGTCGCACACGTGGAACCGGACATTTGTGGACGTTAGTCCATCTGGAAGGGCTTCCGGATGTGTGTAACGTACGCGTTTCACCTCGCCCGGAGAGCTGCTCCGACCTGCGAATACCTGCTTCCGCTCGGCCCGCGCAGCACGTTCCTGTTGCTGTTGTCAAGCCCCGAGATATGCCCTGACCTGCGAAAACGCCATTCAGAACCCGCAGTTTCCGTGTTACCCTGGATAGCCACGGAAGGGGTACCTGTCACATGACGTTCAAGGTTGGCGACACCGTGGTCTATCCCCATCACGGGGCCGCGCTGATCGAGGCTATCGAAACTCGCCAGATCAAAGGCGTGGACAAGACCTACTTGGTTCTGAAGGTCGCCCAGGGTGACCTGACGGTGCGTGTGCCAGCGGACAATGCGGAGTTCGTCGGCGTGCGTGATGTGGTCGGTCAGGATGGGCTGGACCGGGTCTTCGAGGTGCTGCGCGCACCGTACGCCGAGGAGCCCACGAACTGGTCCCGTCGATACAAGGCAAACCTGGAGAAGCTCGCCTCCGGCGATGTCATCAAGGTCGCGGAAGTCGTGCGCGACCTGTGGCGTCGTGAGCGCGAGCGCGGACTCTCCGCAGGTGAGAAGCGCATGCTCGCCAAGGCTCGGCAGATCCTGGTGAGCGAACTCGCCCTCGCGGAGAACACCAACGAGGACAAGGCCGAGGCGCTGCTCGACGAGGTTCTCGCGTCCTGAGCGGTTCCTGTGCAGGCACCTTGCCCGCTCAGCTCAGCACACACTGAATCCGAATTGCCGCACTGAAATGCCGCGGTGCCCGATGACGCAACTGCTGTCGCCGGGCGCTGCGGCATGTCTGTCTCCGGATGCCGGGCCTACGACGCCCCGTACTGACGTGCGCGTGTTCCTCTCGGAGAAAGATCCCCCGATACTTGGCGTGCCGGGCCCGGGCAGCAGGCTCGACCGGTGTCACGGAAGGGTCCGGTCAAGGCGTCGCGCCCGGCACGCTGTCTCCGTACCCACGTTGGCCGAGCACACAAACCTGACAGGAACCGATGTCTGACGTTTCGCGCCCTTCGCCCGCCGAAGCACGTGCGGAAGCCCGCACCGCGGTGGTGATTCCTGCCGCCGGAAGGGGTGTACGCCTCGGTCCGGGCGCCCCCAAAGCGCTCCGCGCGCTGAACGGCACCCCCATGCTGATCCACGCGGTCCGTGCGATGGCCGCGTCCCGTGCCGTCTCCCTGGTCGTCGTCGTGGCCCCGCCCGACGGCGCCGGCGAGGTCAAGTCGCTCCTCGACGCCCACGCGTTGCCCGAGCGGACGGACTTCCTCGTCGTCCCGGGTGGTGACTCCCGTCAGGAATCGGTCCGGCTCGGCCTGGACGCCCTGCCCGCCGACTTCGGCATCGTCCTGGTCCATGACGCGGCCCGCCCGCTCGTCCCGGTCGACACGGTCGACGCGGTCATCGAGGCCGTACGGGAGGGCGCGCCCGCCGTCGTCCCGGCGCTGCCCCTCGCGGACACCGTGAAGGAGGTCGAGCCGGCGACCGCTCCCGGTGAGCCGGAGCCGGTGGTGGCGACCCCGGTCCGCGCACGCCTGCGTGCCGTACAGACACCCCAGGGCTTCGACCGGTCGACCCTGATCCGCGCCCACGAGAGCGTCACCGAGGACGTCACCGACGACGCGAGCATGGTCGAGCAGCTGGGCCTCACGGTCATGGTCGTGCCCGGCCACGAGGAGGCCTTCAAGGTGACCCGCCCGCTGGACCTGGTCCTCGCGGAGGCGGTCCTGGCCCGCAGGAGGCTCAACGATGGCTTCTGAGTCCGTGTTGCCGCAGGTCGGCATCGGCACCGACATCCACGCCTTCGAGGAGGGCCGCGAGTTGTGGTGCGCCGGCCTGAAGTGGGAGGGCGAGGGCACGGGCCTCGCCGGCCACTCCGACGCGGACGTCGTCGCCCACGCCGCGTGCAACGCGCTCTTCTCCGCGGCCGGCCTCGGCGACCTGGGACAGCACTTCGGTACCGGCCGCCCCGAGTGGTCGGGTGCATCGGGCGTCACCCTGTTGACGGAGGCGGCCCGGATCGTGCGCGCGGCGGGCTTCCGGATCGGCAACATCGCCGTACAAGTGGTGGGCCCGCGGCCGAAGATCGGCAAGCGCAGGGACGAGGCGCAGAAAATCCTGTCGGAGGCGGCGGGAGCCCCGGTGTCGGTGTCGGGGGCGACCACGGACGGCCTCGGCTTCCCGGGGCGCGGCGAGGGTCTGATGGCGGTCGCGACGGCCTTGGTCGTCAGGGAAGGGTGACAATTGGTCGTAAGGGAAGGGTGACAAAAGGACTGCTCCACGCACCCCCCTCGGCCCACTACCCTAGGTCCCGTGACTATTCGCCTGTACGACACCAGCGCCCGGCAGATCCGTGACTTCGCCCCGCTCACGCCGGGCTGTGTCTCGATCTACCTGTGTGGTGCCACCGTGCAGGCAGCCCCGCACATCGGGCACGTCCGCTCCTACCTGAACTTCGACATCATGCGCCGCTGGTTCCAGTACCGCGGCTACGACGTCACGTTCATCCGCAACGTCACCGACATCGACGACAAGATCATCGCCAAGGCGGCCGAGCAGAAGCGCCCCTGGTGGTCGATCGGGTACGAGAACGAGCGCGCGTTCAACGACGGCTACGCCGCCCTCGGCTGCCTCCCGCCCACCTACGAGCCGCGTGCCACCGGGCACGTGACCGAGATGGTCGAGATGATGCAGGGCCTCATCGAGCGCGGCCACGCCTACGAGTCCGACGGCAACGTCTACTTCGACGTGCGTTCCTTCCCGGGCTACCTGGAGCTGTCGCGGCAGGAGCTGGACAACCTGCTCCAGCCGTCCGGCGACGGCGAGACCGGCAAGCGGGACCCGCGTGACTTCGCCATGTGGAAGTCCGCCAAGCCGGGTGAGCCGACCTGGCCCACGCCGTGGGGCCGCGGCCGCCCCGGCTGGCACCTGGAGTGCTCGGCGATGGCCCACAAGTACCTGGGCACCGCCTTCGACATCCACGGCGGCGGCCTCGACCTGATCTTCCCGCACCACGAGAACGAGATCGCCCAGGCCAAGGCCTTCGGCGACGACTTCGCGCAGTACTGGGTGCACAACGCCTGGGTCACCATGGCCGGCGACAAGATGTCCAAGTCGCTGGGCAACTCGGTGCTCGTGTCCGAGATGGTCGAGGAGTGGCGGCCGATCGTGCTGCGCTACTACCTCGGCACCCCGCACTACCGCTCGATGATCGAGTACAGCGAGGACGCCCTGCGCGAGGCCGAGTCGGCGTTCGCGCGAATCGAGGGCTTCGTGCAGCGGGTGGTCGAGAAGGCCGGTCCCGTGGAGCCCGCCGCCGAGGTGCCGCCCGCGTTCGCCGAGGCGATGGACGACGACCTGGGCGTGCCGCAGGCCCTCGCCATCGTGCACACCACCGTCCGGCAGGGCAACAGCGCCCTCGCGGCCGACGACAAGGAAGCCGCGGTGGCCCGCCTCGCCGAGGTGCGCGCCATGCTCGGCGTCCTCGGCCTCGACCCGCTCGACGCGCACTGGGCCGGCGAGTCCGACCGCGGCGACGACCTGCACGGCGTCGTGGACAGCCTCGTGCGCCTGGTCCTCGACCAGCGGGAGGCGGCCCGCGCCCGCAAGGACTGGGCCACCGCGGACGCCATCCGCGACCAGCTGAGCCAGTCGGGGCTGACCATCGAGGACGGTCCGCAGGGACCGCGCTGGACACTGGGTCCCCGCTAGCCCCTTTCTTGATCGATTGTGCCGCCCGGCCCTCCGGGCGGCACACTGCATAGACGTACGAACACTTCACCGACACAGACACTCACGTAGAACAGGTAGGTCATGGCAGCCAACAACCGCCGCATGTCCGGCAAGAAGGGCGCGCAGGTCGGCAGCGGCGGCCAGCGGCGCAGGGGCCTGGAGGGCAAGGGGCCGACCCCGCCCGCCGAGATGCGCAAGGGCCACAAGAAGAACCGTGTCGCCAACGCCAAGGCGAAGCAGGCGGTACGCCGTCCCGTGGCGCGCGGCCGGGGCGGCAAGGGCACCTCGGAGATGGTCGTCGGCCGCAACCCCGTCGTCGAGGCGCTGCGCGAGGGCGTGCCCGCGGTGACGCTCTACGTCCAGCAGTTCATCGACAACGACGAGCGGGTGCGCGAGGCGCTCCAGCTCGTCGCCGACCGCGGCGGCGTCCACCTCATGGAGGCCCCCCGCCCCGAGCTCGACCGCATGACCAACGGACTCAACCACCAGGGCCTGGTCCTCCAGGTCCCGCCGTACGAGTACGCCCACCCCGAGGACCTCGCGGGCGCCGCCTACGACGAGGGGCAGGATCCACTGATCGTGGCCCTCGACGGCGTGACCGACCCGCGCAACCTCGGTGCCGCCGTACGCTCCGTCTCCGCCTTCGGCGGCCACGGCGTCCTCGTGCCCGAACGGCGCGCGGCCGGCATGACCGCCGGTGCGTGGAAGTCGTCCGCCGGTACGGCCGCCCGCACCCCCGTCGCCCGCTGCACCAACCTGACGCGCGCGCTGGAGGCGTACAAGAAGCAGGGCATCGCGGTCGTCGGCCTCGCCGCCGACGGCGAGCACGAGATCGGTGAGCTGGCAGCCCTCGGTGGTCCCGTCGTCATCGTGGTCGGCAGCGAGGGCAAGGGCCTGTCCCGCCTCGTCGGCGAGACCTGCGACTACCGGGTGCGAATCCCGATGCCGGGCGGCGCCGAGTCGCTGAACGCCGGTGTGGCGGCGGGAATCGTGCTGTACGAGGCGGCTCGTCGGCGGGCCTGAACGGCTGTTCGGCGCAGTCCCCCACATGGGGTGTTCCTGGCGTACGGGGCAAGCTTGACGGGGTCCGGACAGATCCGGCGAGTCAAAGCAGTGTCCTAAGCACACGTCACTCGGTTAGATGAGTGTGGACACCAGAACACCCCGCACACCCACGGGGGACGGCCCGTCGGGCTTCGACGACGCTCCCGCGCTGAGCATGGTGAAGGTGCCGAGCGATCCGGCGCAGATCATCGTCAATCATGCGAGCTTCCGCGTGCAGTTGGGCGCGTCGACGAGACGCGCCCAATCCCCGCGGATCGCACGGCACTTGATCGCCGCTGAGGAAACCGCCCGGATGCCGGCCGTCGGCGCCGCGGGGCGCCGTCGGCCCGTCGTGTGGAGCGGCAGGTCCGCCCCCGACGACACCGGCGCCCACCGCCTGCTCCAGGCCGTGCGAGGCGGCAGCGTCGGCCATGCCGAGCCGCCCGCCGCCGACGCCGGAGCCACCCAGGTCATCCCCCGCATCGACGTCGACCACGGCTACCAGGCCGACTACGGCGGCGAGTTGGCCCAGACCATGGAGACCCCGGTCGTCGGCGCCCAACGCACACCCGTCGGCGACGGCACCCGACTCCTGCCCCACATGCGCACAGGCGGCAGCGCGTACGACGAACCCGCCTACGCGGGCGAGGAGTTCGACGACAGCCTCGACGAGACCCCCGCCGACCGCGCCACGAGGCGGCAGAACGACGAAGCCGCGCGGCACGCGTACTACCCGGGCCGCCGGATGAACCTGGGCGTCGTCCTCCTCCCGCTCCGGATCTTCCTCGGCTTCATCTCCATCTACGCCGGCATGGGCAAGCTCTGCGACCCCGTCTACTTCGACGGCGGCAAACGCGGCTCCATGGTCAAGTGGCTCAACACCCTGCACCCATGGGAAGTGGCCGAACCACTGCGCCAGTTCGCCCTCCAGCACCCCGTCGGCTCCGGCCTCGTCATCGCCTTCTTCCAGGTCATCGTGGGCGTCCTGACGATCCTGGGCTGCTGGCAGCGCGTCGCCGCGGTCGTCGGCGCAGGCCTGTCCGCCGCGCTCCTCGTCACCGTCAGCTGGAAGAGCGTCCCCGCCTACGACACCCCCGACATCATCTACCTCGCCGCCTGGTCCCCGCTGATCATCGCCGGCGCCCCCGTCTACTCCATCGACGGCCGCCTCGCGGGCAGCGCCTGGCGCCGCCTCGGACCCCTCTCCGACATCTGGGAGCTGCGCCGCTACGTCCTGCGCCGCGGCGCCCTCATCACGGCCATCGCCACCGGCCTCACCCTCCTGATCGGCTCCGTCCTCGGCGGTGCCGTCCGGGACGCCGACCGGGTGATCGTCCCCGGCCCCGGCGAGGCCCCGCGCAACGAACTGCCCGGCTCCCCGCTCCCGCAGGACTCCCCCAAGGCCCGCAAGAAGAGCCCGTCGGCGTCCACCTCGCCGAGCCAGGGCGCCACCAGCGATCCGTCCGCCGGCACCTCGGCCGTCCCCGACGCCACCCGCGACACCGGCGCCACCGCCGGCGGCTCGCCCAGCCAGACCCAGGGCACCACGGGCCAGACCTCGTCCCAGCAGTCCCCACCGGCCCAGCAGGCCCCCAGCACCACATCGGGCCCCACCGGCGGCACCAGCACCTCCGGCGGCTCAACAGGCGGCTCCGACACAGGAGGCTCCTCCTCCGGCGAACCGGGCCTGGTGGGCGGCCTGTTGGGGTAGGCGGGCCGGTGGGCGACGTACTGGGCAAGCCCACCGGCTGAGAGACATGGGCCCATGTCTCTATCGACCGAGCGCCGCCAACTCCTTCGCCGCCTCGGTCAGATCCTTCGCCGTGTCAATGGCCCGCCAGTACGACCCCTGAGGGATCGGGAACCCGGCCAGCCGCAGCTCACGCGCAAGCGTGGGAAACGTCGTCCGCTCATGATCCCCCCGCTCCGGCAGCAGATCGGCGAACCCGGGCGAGAAGACATACACACCCGCGTTGATCTCGAACGTCGACGGCGGCGCCTCGATGAAGTCCGTGATGTGCCCGAACCCGTCGGTCTGCACCGCCCCCCACGGAATCCGCGGCCGCGCCAGCGCGAGCGTCGCGAGCGCGTCGCGCTCGGTGTGGAAGTCCGCCATGTCGCGCAGCGAGAAACGGGTCCAGATGTCACCGTTCGTCGCGTACCACGCCCGCTCCGGATGCGGCAGATGCGCGGCCGCGTACTTCAGACCGCCACCCCGCCCGAGCGGCTCCGCCTCGATGACCGTCTGGACGCGCACCGGCAGCTCGGCCGTCTTCAGCCAGTCCTGAAGCACCTCGGCGAGATGCCCACAGCTGACCACGACGTCCGTCACGCCCTCCTCGGCGAGCCAGACAAGCTGATGGCCGATGATCGGAGTCCCCGTACCGGGAATCTCGACCATCGGCTTGGGCCGGTCGTCGGTGTAGGGACGCAGCCGGGAACCCTGGCCGCCGGCCAGGATCACGGCCTGGGTGGGACGGGACGCGGCGTTCGGATCGGTCATGACCGGAACTCTACGGCGCGCCCCTTCCCCGACTCAGGTCGGCATCCCCTCTCAAGGAGTCAGCTGTGCGCGGCCGCCACACCCGTCGCGAAGGACGTGTCGCAGACCGGGCGGGCGTACGACTGTGCACGCGTGGGGCCGTACACACGGACCGCCGCGCGGCCCAGGGCCTTGGCGATGGACACGCAGTGCCTGGCAAGCGACGGACGCTCGTTCACGGCCTCCTGAAGGTGCGTGAGGGCGGTGCCCGGGTTCTTCTCCTGGAGCTCGGTCAGGAGCTGCTCGCGCAGGACGTCCTGCGGCGCGAGGGGTGCGCTGCGCGGCTTGCTGTCCGAGACCGTGGCGTCCGCGGCGGTGAGCACCGAGGAGCTCGACGGATCCCCCGACCAGTTGACTCGGGTGACCGCGAGGGTCCCGGAGAGCACCAGGACGACGGGCAGGACAAGGGCAAGGGAGCGGCCGATACGGCGGGCGGGGCCCCGGCCGCGTCGCGTCTGTTGGTTAGTGGTGTGCTTCACGCGTGTGAGGGTAGCGTGCGGTAATGATTTGGCGACATTTAGTCACCGGTTCGGGGGATGAGATGGTGCCGATTTTTGGGTAGGGCGTTGACGCACACTGCTCGAAATGACCGGTGTGCCGGGGTATTTGTCGACAACCTCCGGACGCGAAAAGGGCCTCGCAGCTGGTCTGCGGGGCCCTCTTCGTCAACCTGGGTGAATTGCTGCCGTTCGTCCTCAGTCGGTGAGGCGCTCGCCCGTGGAGGTCGAGAACACGTGGGTCTCGCCCGGACGCGGCACGACGTGCAGCGTGGCGCCCTTCTCCGGGACCGCGCGGCCGCTGACGCGGACGACCAGGTCCTTCAGTTCGCCGTCGACCTTGGCGGAGCCGTAGACGTAGCCGTCGGCGCCGAGCTCCTCGACGACGTTCACGGAGACCGCGAGACCGGCCGGGGCGTCCTCGGTGTCCTTGGAGAGGGCCGAGGCGGCGGCGCCGTTGTGCTCGACGATGTCGAAGTGCTCGGGGCGGACACCCACGGTCACCGTGGTGTCACCCTTGTCGGAGGCGGCCTTGAGGGCCTCGCGGTTGACGGGCACCACGCTGTTGCCGAACTTCACACCGCCGTCGGTGATCGGGACCTCGACGAGGTTCATCGCCGGGGAGCCGATGAAGCCGGCGACGAAGAGGTTCGCCGGGCGGTCGTACATGTTGCGCGGGGAGTCGACCTGCTGGAGCAGACCGTCCTTGAGCACGGCCACGCGGTCGCCCATCGTCATGGCCTCGACCTGGTCGTGGGTGACGTAGACGGTGGTGATGCCGAGACGGCGCTGGAGCGAGGCGATCTGCGTACGCGTCGACACACGGAGCTTGGCGTCCAGGTTGGACAGCGGCTCGTCCATGAGGAAGACCTGGGGCTCACGCACGATGGCGCGGCCCATCGCGACACGCTGGCGCTGACCGCCGGAGAGGGCCTTCGGCTTGCGGTCCAGGTACTCGGTGAGGTCGAGGATCTTCGCGGCCTCCTCGACCTTCTGCCGGATCTCCGCCTTGTTGATGCCGGCGATCTTGAGCGCGAAGCCCATGTTGTCGGCGACGGTCATGTGCGGGTAGAGCGCGTAGTTCTGGAACACCATGGCGATGTCCCGGTCCTTCGGCGGCAGGTGCGTCACGTCGCGGTCGCCGATGCGGATGGCGCCGCCGTTGACGTCCTCGAGCCCCGCCAGCATGCGGAGCGAGGTGGACTTGCCACAGCCGGACGGGCCGACCAGGACGAGGAACTCGCCGTCCTCGATGTGGATGTCGAGACCGTCGACGGCGGGCTTCGTGGAACCCGGGTAAATGCGGGTCGCCTTGTCGAACGAAACAGTGGCCATGGCTCAGAGGCCCCCTTCTACCGGCAGGAACGTGCCGGACGATCCGTTGTAGGAAGGTGGTGGTGTAGTCCACACGAGTGGACTGGCTCAGGACGGTACCTGGGGTTCACGCGTATGTCAGTACCTGGAGGACTGTGAACTTCGCGGAAACTTTCGAACGGGGCAGAGCAACTTACTTTTGACCTTGCCCAGCGGCTTCCTGCTTCAACACCCACTGCCAGTCACGCACAGCCACGGTGAGCTGGGCCTGACCGGTCTTACACGGACTCCACAGGCATTTCGGCCGACGGCCCGTCGGTCCGTACTGCAGTAGCCGCGCTCTACGCGGCCAGCAAACGCAAACCCTCGTCCCTGAGGTTCACGGCAGCGTTCACATCACGATCGTGCAGGGCCCCACACCCGGCGCACGTCCACTTGCGAACCGAGACGTCCAGTCTTGGCCCCGTGACATGGCAGGCGGAGCACCGCCGTGTCGAGGGGAAGAAGCGATCTACAACCACCAGCGTCCGGCCGTACCACTCGCACTTGTAGCGCAGCTGCCGTAGCAACTCTCCCCACGAGGCGTCCATGATCGCCTGATTCAGCTTCGCCTTCCGCCCACGCCCCTTACCGCGCGCCACCCGCATCAAAGTCCTGACCGACAGGTCTTCCACCACGAGCACTTGGTTCTCGCGCACGAGGCGGGTGGTGAGCTGGTTCAGCATGTCCCTGCGTACGTCACTGATCAGGGCGTACAGCCGCGCGATCTTCTCCCGAACCTTCTGCCGATTCTTCGATCCCCGCACCTTGTGGTGCAGCTCCCGCTGCAACCGCGCCAACTTCTCCGCGTACCGCTTCAACAACCGCGGATGATCGAACTTCGTCCCGTCATCCAGGATCACCAGTGACGCCAGCCCGACATCCACCCCCACGGCCTTCGGCTCCCGCGTCCCCGGCACGAACACCACAGGCAGCGGAGCTATCCGCTCCTCCACCAGCACGGACACGAAGTACCGGCCGGCCCGATCCCGCGTCACCGACAACCGCACCGGAACTTCCTCGGCAGGCAACGCCCGAGACCACCGGATGTCCAACGGCACCGACTGCTTCGCCAATGTGATCAGCCCAGTCCCCGGCCGCCCAGGATCTTCCACCCACTTGAACCCCGTACGCACATACGTCGCCGTATCCCTCGAACGCCCCTTCTTCTTCCGCCTCGGATACCTGGCCTCACCCTTGAAGAAACGGCCGTACGCCTGATCCAGATGACGCAGCGACTGCTGAAGCACCGTCGACGACACATCCTTCAACCACGCCGTCGCGTCCTTCCGCTTCCAGCCGGTCAACGCCCGACACGTCTCCGCGAACCCCACATTCACCCGATACCGCTCCCAGGCCCCCGAACGCAGCGCCAGCCCCTCGTTGTAGACCCACCGACAGGCTCCGAACGTCCGCTCCAACTGCTCGGCCTGCTCCTCGGTCGGATAGAAGCGGAACCGATAGAGGCGGTGATGCGTGTCAGGCGCCTTGGCGTGGGACTTCAGCGGAGTCGCCTTGCGTGTGTGGTGCTTCCGGCGCTCGCCGATGCCGAAGACCTCGCGCTTGACGCGCTCGGTCTCTGTCTCCCCCATGACCCCTCCCTGACGATCCGATCTTCGGAACAGCACGTCAGCTCGATCAACGAACGGGTGCGCGGATGGTTACGCACGGTTTTGGGAGCGTGTGGAGTGCGGAACTTCGTGGCTCGGGGAAACGGGCTCTGTGTAGAGTGGTGCAGCCTCCGCGTGCGTGTTCCAGTACGCGGTGCCTCCTTAGCTCAGCTGGCCAGAGCATTCCCCTTGTAAGGGAAGGGTCGTCGGTTCGAATCCGACAGGGGGCTCTGTCGAACCCCAGGTCAGACACCATCTGACCTGGGGTTTTGTGTTGGCAGCTCCACGCTGATGCGGAGTCCGCCGGTGGGGCGCGGGGTCAGGGTGAGCGTTCCGTCGTGGGCGTGGGTGATGGTCTTGGCGATGGCCAGGCCGAGGCCGACGCCCGCGTGGTCGGTGTGGATGCGTTCGGTGCCGCGCTGGAAGGGCTCGGTGAGGGTCGAGATCAGTTCCGGGGCGAGCTGCTCGCCGGTGTTCTCGACGGTGAGCGTCACCGTCCCGGGGCGGGCGTCGGTGGTGACCCACACGGTGCCCTGGTCGGGCAGGTTGTGGACGATCGCGTTGTGCACGAGGTTCGTGGTCAGCTGGAGCAGAAGTGCCGGTGATCCGGTCGTGGTGGTGATCTCGCCGCTGGTTTCGAGGGTGACGCCGTGCTTTTCCGCGAGGGGAAGAAGGGTTTCGGTGGCTTCTTCGGCCAGGAGGGACAGGTCGACGCGTTCGCGGGTGAACGACCGCCGCTCGGCGCGGCTGGCCAGGAGCAGCGCTTCGGTGAGGTCGATCGCCCGGGTGTTGACGGTGTGGAGGCGGTCGATGAGTTCGCCGGTGTCGCGGTGGGGATCGGTGCGGGCGACGTCGAGTAGTGCCTTGGAGACCGCCAGCGGGGTGCGCAACTCGTGCGAGGCGTTGGCCGCGAATCTCCGTTGTTCGGCGACGTGTGCTTCGAGGCGCGCGAGCATGGTGTCGAAGGCGTCGGCGAGTTCGCGGAACTCGTCCTTGCGGCCCGGTAGCCGGATCCGGTGGGAGAGGGACCCGGTGGTGGCCGTGCGGGTGGCGTCTGTGATGCGGTTCAGGGGGGCGAGCATCCGGCCGGCGAGGATCCATCCTCCCAGGAGGCCGAATATCAGCAGGAGCGTCATTGCTCCGGCTGCCGTCGGGGCGAAGCCCTTCAGGAACATGGTGCCCGGAGTCGCTTGCACCGCCCCCCGTTCGTTGAATCCCAGCTCCCCCTTTCGCAGGAGGAACATCCCCACGGTGGCGATGGCCAGGATGCCCGCGAGCATGAGGAAGCCGGCGTAGCTGAGGGTGAGTTTGAGGCGGACACTCAGACCTGGTGCTCTATCCACGGTCTTCTCCCTCGGGTCCGGCCCCCGGCTGCGTGTCGATGCGGTAGCCGACGCCGGCCACGGTGGCGATGATCCAGGGTTCGCCGAGACGCTTGCGCAGGGCCGAGACGGTGATGCGTACGGCGTTGGTGAAGGGGTCGGCGTTCGCGTCCCATGCGCGTTCCAGGAGTTCCTCGGCGCTGACGACGCCGCCTTCGGCGCCGACGAGGACCTCGAGCACGGCGAACTGTTTCCGGGTCAGCGCGACGTAGCGGCCGTCCCGGTAGACCTCTCTGCGGAACGGGTCCAGACGCAGACCCGCGATCTCCCGGACGGGCGGTCTGCTGTGGGCACGTCTGCGGTCGAGTGCTCGGAGCCGGAGTACGAGTTCCTGGAGTTCGAAGGGTTTGGTGAGGTAGTCGTCGGCGCCGAGTTCGAAGCCGGTGGCCTTGTCGTCGAGGCGGTCGGCGGCGGTCAGCATGAGGATCGGCATGCCGCTGCCGGAGTCGATGATGCGTTTGGCGATCTCGTCACCGGAGGGTCCGGGGATGTCCCGGTCGAGGACGGCGATGTCGTAGGTGTTGGTGCTCAGCAGTTCCAGTGCGGTGTCGCCGTCGCCTGCGATGTCGGCGGCGATCGCTTCCAGGCGTAGGCCATCGCGGATGGCTTCTGCCATGTAGAGCTCGTCCTCGACGATCAACACACGCATGCCTTCGATGCTACGAGTGGGCGCATATTGCGGGCGTATCGAAAACCGCATACGTGCCGGCAACAGCGCGCTGTCTTGACTGGTCCCATGACGAGAAACCCGCCTTCGGTACGGACAGCGACCCGCCGGACTCACCCGTTCCCACAGGGTGGCTCCGGTGGTGGGGACGCCGCCTCCGGTGTCCGGCGGGCCGGCATCCGTCGGGTGTTCCGGGCCTGCTCCCGGCCGGGTCCATGGAAGCGTGGCCCGGTGCTGGCGGCGCTGGCGGTGCTGCTCGGTCTGCTCATGCTGCTGCATGCGGAGATCACGGACTACGGGGGTCTCGGAAGCCTGGTGGAGACCTTCCTGCCGTGGTTCGGACTGTTCGTGCCTGTGCTGCTGGCCGGGGCGCTGTGGCGTCGCTCCGCCTCCGCGGTGGTCGCGCTGCTGCTGCCGGTCACGGTGTGGGTGAGTCTCTTCGGCGGGCTGCTCGGCGACAGGTCCCACTCGGGCGGTGACCTCGTGGTGGCCGGCCACAACGTCGGTGCTGACAACGCCGACCCGGCGGGCACCGCCCGCGACCTGGTCGCCTCCGGGGCGGACGTGCTGGGCCTGGAGGAGATCACCCCGCAGGCGAGGCCGGTGTACGAGAAGGCTCTGGCGGAGGCGTATCCGTACCACGCGGTGCTCGGCACGGTCGGGCTGTGGAGCAGGCTGCCGCTGTCGGACGTCCGGCCGGTCGACACCGAGATGGACGCCGGGCCGCTGGGGGACAGCAAGCCGGCCGCCGCCAAGTTGCCCTACAACCGCGCACTGCGCGCCACGGTGGCGACGAGCCGGGGTCCGCTGGCGGTGTATGTGGTCCATCTGGGGTCCGTACGCGTGATGCCCAGGTCCGGCTTCTGGACGGACAGCCGGGACCGCAACGCGAAGGCGCTGGCCAAGGCCGTGGCCGCCGAGCCGAACGGGCGGTTGGTGCTGCTCGGCGACCTGAACGGCACCACGGACGACCGCGCGCTCGCCGGCCTGACCTCGCGGCTGCGCTCGGTCCAGGACGCGGCCGGGGACGGCTTCGGTTTCACCTGGCCGGCGACGTTCCCGGTGGCGCGGATCGACCAGATCCTGGTGCGCGGTGTGGAGCCGGAGAGCTCCTGGGTGCTGCCGCCCACCGGCAGCGACCACCGACCGGTGGCGGCCGGAATCAGCTGGTGAAACCCGCGCAAAGGCTCTCTACGGCTGCGGCGGGATCTCCGGTTCGGTGTCCGGCGGTTCCGGCAGCGGCAGTTCCCGGATCGACCGGTCGGCGACACGGGCTGTGAGGGCCTGCGCGAACCGTTCCGCGCGCAGGACGCGGAAGGGGCGTGAGTGGTACGGCCTTGTTGTCGGGTCGACCCGGTCGGTGAGGCCGAGCTGGTTGTGCAGGCGGGCGACCGTTTCGTAGGCGGCGGCGAGATGGTGCTCGCGGTCGTGCCAGTCGGTGGCCGCGAGGGCGGCCCTGAGGACCGGGGTGAGGCGGTCGCCCGCGGTGGTGTGGGCGAAGGCGCTGCCGAGCCATTTGCCGTACGGCGGGTAGCGGCGGTCCATGAGGAGGCACAGGCGCATCAGGTGGCGGGTCAGGCGGGCGGCGACGACGGCCGAGCCGAGTTCGTCGCCGACCTCGCCGCAGCGGCCGACGAAGGCCTCCTCGTGGGAGATGCGCTGCCACTGGCGGGCCAGGACGTGGAGCCACAGGTCGTGGGGGTACCAGCGAAGGGCGGCGCGGGCGGGGGTGAGGACGTGAAGGCCGTCGTGGAAGACGGCTCCGGCGGTGACCTCGGCGAGGCGTTGGGTGGGGGTGCCGAGCCAGTGGGCGGGGGTGATCGGGCGGGTCGGGTCGAAGCCGAGCGTGTCGGTGAACCACGAGGAGACGTGGGTGACCTCGACGCGGTGGTGGACGGGGCCGTCGGTGGTGCGCATGGCGCGGATGTCGCGGGTCTCGCCGGTGGGCGCGAAGTGTGTGGGAAAGCCGTGGAAGGTCTTCGGGAGGTGTTCGGAGAGGACGTCTCCGATACGGCCCGCGTGGCGCGGGACGTCCTGGGAGCGCAGGAAGATCTGGAGGCGCGGGCCCCATTCGTGGTCGGCGGAGCGCGGGGTGTCGTAGCCGAGGACTTCGGAGCCGGGGCCGATGCGCGCTGCGGAGTGCGGGATGCCCGGGGCGGCCTCCTCCAGTAAGGGGCCCACGGCCTCGGCGTAGAAGCGGCGGGAGAGCTCGAGGCCGGGGATGAACGCCGGTGTGCTCACGAGGCGCCGGATGCCTTTGCGAGGGCCTCGTCGGTCAGGCGGTACACCGTCCATTCGTCCTGGGGGCGGGCGCCGAGGGCCTGGTAGAAGTCGATCGCGGGGGTGTTCCAGTTCAGGACGGACCATTCGAGGCGCTGGTAGCCGCGCTCGACGCAGATGCGGGCGAGTTCGGTGAGCAGGGCTTTGCCGTGGCCGCCGCCGCGGGCCGTGGGGCGGACGTAGAGGTCCTCCAGGTAGATGCCGTGGACTCCGCGCCAGGTGGAGAAGTTGAGGAACCAGATCGCGTAGCCGATCACGGCGCCGGTCGAGTCGTCGGTCGCGACGTGTGCGTAGGCCGCGGGGCGGGGGCCGAAGAGAGCTTCGTGGAGTTGCTTCTCGGTCGCCTTCGCCTCTTCCAGCGCCCTTTCGTATTCTGCGAGTTCGCGGATGAGGGTGTGGATCTCGGGGATGTCGGCGGGGGTGGCGGGGCGGATCACGGCTGTCGGCTCCGGTGGGTGCGCAGGCGGTGGGCGATTTCGAGTTGGCGGGGTTCTATGGGGCGGCCGTCCTCGATGTCCCAGAGGCTGTTCTGGAGCAGCCGTCCCAGGGTCCAGGCACGCGCGCGTGCGCGGTCCAGGCCGAGGACGTCGGTCATGGCGTCGAAGCGCCAGGTGATCTCGTCGGCGTCGAAGCGGTTGTCGAGGGCGGGCCAGAGCTCGAACCCGGGGTCGCCGGCGAGGGGTTTGGGGTCGATGGCGAGCCAGGGCGCGCGTTCGGAGGCGAGGACGTTCTCGTCGTGCAGGTCCCAGTGCAGGAGCCGGTCGCCGGGTTCGTCCACGACCTCGCGTACGGCGGCGGCGCAGTCGGCGACGGTACGGCGGACCTCCGGGTCGGGGAGGCGCTTGAGGGCCTCGGGGGTCCGGTCCAGCATGGCTCGCGCCATGTCGCCGAGCCGGCGCATTCCGGCGGGGGCGGGCCCCGCCGTCAGGTGGGCGAGCAGACCGGCGATGACGAGGACCGCGTCTCGGGTGCCGGGCAGGGTGGACAGCATGCGGGTGGAGTCGAGGCGCTCCAGGAGCATGGTGTGGGTGACCGGGTCGTGGTCGAGGAGGCGGACCGCGCCGTCGCCGTCCCACAGGCGTAGGGCGACGGGTTCACCGGCGCTCTCCTCGTCGAGGAGCTGGAGTTTGAGGGCGGCCCGGGTGCCGTCGGCCCGGCGGACGACGGGCAGGACCAGCGCGGCGACGCCGTGCATCGGGGAGCCGTCCGGTCTGAGCTGCCAGCGCTCCAGGAAGTCCTCGATCAGGGTCGGCAGCCCGGCGATGAACTCCCGGCCCTTGTCGCCGTTGTAGAGCTCCTGTGTCGCCGCCAGTTCCTCCGGGATGTCGATCACGTGCCGGACCCTACCGGCGTGGGTGAATCGCCTCATGCGAATTAACCGGGGTGCCCACAGGGTGTGGGCCTACATCCGCAGCGCCCCCGGCACCTATGTGTGGCTGGCGGTCCTCTTCGTGACGACGGTGGCGCTGCACCACATGTCGCCGGAGTTCGAGGAGGAGTTCCTGCGGCAGCGCTCGACCAACATCCATGAGCTGTCGAGCAATCCGGTGCGGGTGCTGATCGCCAGCGCGATGTGGATCGACGGCGGGCACTGGCTGCCGTACGTCGTCCTCTATTCCGTCTTCCACGCGCCGGCGGAGCGCTGGCTGGGGACCGCGCGCTGGCTGGCGGTGTGTGCCGCGGCGCACGTATTGGCCACGCTGATCAGTGAGGGGGCTCTGTTGTGGGGGATCCGGCACGGGATGGCGCCCGTGTCCGCGGTCAACACGCTGGACATCGGGGTGAGTTACGCCCTGGCGGGGGTGATCGCCGTGCTCGTGTACTGGATTCCGGCGCCTTGGCGGTACGTCTACGGGTTCGCGGTTCTCGTCGTGTACGGGGTGCCGTTGGTGACGGGGCGGACCTTCACCGATCTGGGGCATTTCACGTCGGTGCTGATCGGGTTCGGGTGTCGTCCGCTGGTGACGGGGCGGGAAAGAGCACGGAATCCGAAGGAGACAGCGGCCGCGCCGGCGGGTTAACGTCCCAGGCCATGAGCAGCAGGGTCGTGAACGGCGGCATCTCCTTCTGGTACGCGGACGACGGCTTCCCCGAGGCGCGGGAGCCGCTCGGTGGTGACGCGTCGGCGGACGTGGTGATCGTCGGCGGCGGGTACACGGGACTGTGGACGGCGTATTACCTGAAGAAGGCCGTGCCTTTCCTGCGGATCACCGTCCTGGAGCAGAAGTTCTGCGGCTACGGCGCCTCCGGGCGCAACGGTGGCTGGCTCTACAACGGCATCGCGGGCCGCGACCGGTACGCGAAACTGCACGGCCACGAGGCCGCCGTACGCCTGCAGAAGGCCATGAACGACACCGTCGACGAGGTCGTCCGGGTCGTCGGCGAGGAGGGCTTCGACGCCGGGCTCCACAAGGGAGGCGTCCTCGAAGTCGCGCGTACGCCCGCGCAGTTGGCGCGGCTGAGGGCCTTCCACGAGCACGAGCTGTCGTACGGCGAGAAGGACCGTGAGCTGTACGGCGCGCGGGAGACGGCCGAGCGGATCCGGGTCGCGGACGCGGTGGGGTCGTCGTGGACGCCGCACGGGGCGCGGGTGCACCCGGTGAAGCTGGTGAAGGGGCTCGCGGCGGCCGTCGAGGCGCTGGGCGTGACCGTCCACGAGCAGACGCCGGTGACGGAGATCCGGCCCAAGCACGCGGTCACGCCGTACGGCACCGTCCGCGCGCCCTATGTCCTGCGTTGCACCGAGGGCTTCACCGCCGCCCTGAAGGGCCAGAGGCGGACCTGGCTGCCCATGAACTCCTCGATGATCGCGACCGAGCCGCTGACCGACGCGCAGTGGGCGGCGATCGGCTGGGAGGGGCGCCAGACGCTGGGGGACATGGCGCACGCCTACATGTACGCGCAGCGCACCGCCGACGGGCGGATCGCGCTGGGCGGGCGCGGGGTGCCGTACCGCTTCGGTTCGCGCACCGACAACGACGGGCGGACGCAGGCGGCGACGGTCGAGGCGCTGCGGGAGATCCTTGTGGGGTTCTTCCCGATGCTGGCCGGGACGAGGGTCGCGCACGCCTGGTCGGGGGTGCTCGGTGTGCCGCGCGACTGGTGCGCGTCGGTGACGCTGGACCGTTCGACGGGGGTCGGCTGGGCGGGCGGTTACGTCGGTTCGGGCGTCGCCACCGCGAACCTGGCCGCCCGGACCCTGCGCGACCTGGTCCAGCAGGACTCCGGGCAGGGCGGCCGGACCGAGTTCACCGAACTGCCGTGGGTCGGTCACAAGGTGCGCAGGTGGGAGCCGGAGCCGCTGCGCTGGCTGGGCGTGCAGGGCATGTACGCCACCTACCGCACGGCCGACCGGCGCGAACTCACCAGCCACCGCGCGGAGTCGTCCCGGCTGGCCCGGTGGGCGGACCGGATCGCGGGGCGGCACTGACCAGATAACGCTTTCCACAGCCTCTGGATACTCACGGGTGCGTTGTCGGACCCCTGTGTCACTATCGCCTCAACGTTGACTGATCCAGGGGGGATCCTTTGCCTGCCGACGACTCCTGTCCGCCTGCGCGCAGACACAGACGGATGGCTGTCCTGACCGCTCTTCTCGCGCTGCTCACCTCGTTGTTGAGCCTGACCGGGGCGGGTCCCACGGCGGCCGCCGACCTCGCCGACGAGGAGTGCGCGCCGCTCGCGCTCGCGTCCTTCGGGGATCCCGGGGGCGCGGTGAACAAGGCCACCTCGCCGAGTCAGGGCAGCCATTGCTTCACGCTGACGGCTTCGGCGGCGGGTCTGTATTTGGTGTCGGACGACAACTACGACACCTACGCGCAGGTGTCGGCCGCCGACGGCACCGAAGTCGACTGCTACAACGAGCGGTCCTCCCAGAGCGGCATGTGTCAGGTGCCCGCCGCCGGCATCTACACGCTCAGGATCGTCAACAACAGCTGGGCGGAGGCGCAGACCTCGTTCACCGTCGTCCCGCTCGGCGCGGACACGCCGGGCTGCTTCGACTCCGTCGGCACGGGCTGGGACCTGGACACCGTCAGCCGGACCTCCACCGGCCAACTGGAGATCGACTGCCAGGAGTTCGCGGGCAAGCCGGGCGAGCGCGTCCGCCTCACGCACGGGACGAAGGTCTACGGCGACACCCTCGCGTGGATCACCGACTCCACCGGCGCCTGGATCTGCCCCCGGGTCACCGAGGACGACGAGGACACCCGCAGCTGTGTACTGCCCGGCGACGGCCCGTACCGGGTGCTGTCGACGGTGGGGTACGCCGGGAGCGGCTATCCCGCCGAGTACGCGGTCAAGGTGCGCTCGCTGTCCGACCCGCGGGGCTGCCGTACCGCGTCCCTGCGACCCTTCGGAAAGCCGACAGGGCTGGACTACGGCACCAACCCCTGCTTCAGCTTCACCGTCGACAAGGCGGGCACCTATCTCGTGCACTCCGTGGACGTCTACTCCGCGCTGCCGGTCGAGGTGTACAACGCCGAGGGGAAGATCGCCTGCCGGGAAAGCGACCCGTGTCGGCTGCCGGCCGCGGGCACCTATACGGCGGTCCTCGAAGGCGCGTACCCCTTTTCCTACGACGAGGCCGACCCGGACGACCTGCTGCTGCTCGACCGCGCCTCGGACGCCGGATGCGTGACGGCCGAAACGGGCGTCTTCAAGGGCGAGTTGAGCACGGTCGGACAGTACGACTGCCTGACGCTGGACATGCCGCAGGGCGCGCACGTCGCCGCGCTCACCCCCCTGTCCTCGTCCGGCGTGGACGCGGAGATCGCGGTCTACGACCGGGACGGCGTCGCCCGGTGCGACGCCACCCAGCTCGCCGACGGTGACTGCGTGCTCGACGGCACGGCTCCCTACCGGGCGCTGGTGCACACCGACGACGAGGGCGAGGGCGCGACCGGACCGTACGTGATCGCCTTCCACCGCACCGACGCCGCGAACGACTGCCCGGTCCTGCCGGCCGGCAGCTTCGCCGCCGACGGTGCGAAGGCCTCGCTGACCACCGGTGGCGGCGTCTTCTCGCAGTGCCTGGGTATTCCGGCCGACGCGCACACGGGAGCGGAGCTCTTCCAGCTGGTCGGCACCTCCGGCGGGGTACCGGCGAGGTTCTCCGTCCTGGACGCCACCGGCAAGAAGGTCTGCGACCGGGCCTCCACCACCGACGGCTGGACGGTCTGCCCGCTCACCTCGGGCCAGGCCCACACCGTGCTGGTCACCGGCCGTGACCTGGCCGCCGCCTACACGCTGGCCCGGCGGGACGTCACCGCGAGCGCCGCCTCGGCGGGCTGCGTGAAGACCGCGGCGACGAAGGTCGGCGGCCCGTCCGTGACCGGCGCGGCCGGCGAGCCGGGCACCTTGACCTGCCACCAGGTCACCACCGACGCGGCCGCCGACGCCCTGCACCTCGACGTGCGGGACGCCCTGGGCACCGCCAACCTCGCGGTGTTCGGCGGTGACGGCGGCTCCGAGTGCTCCTTCCGCAACCGCTCCTGCGCGGTCACCGGGTCCACCACCCACCAGGTCGTCGTGCAGACGCCGGTCACCCTGAAGGCGGCGCCCGAGTACCACCTGGACGCCCTGCGCGTCGCGGCAGCGGACGGACCGGCGCCCGAGTGCACCCGGGTGCCCTCGGTGGCGTACGGCTACGGGCCCGTCACCGGCACGCTGGACGAGCGGCACAGCGCGGTGTGCGCGGTGCTGCCGACGGCCGGGTTCGACCGCTTCGACATGGAGATCACGGACACCACCGGGGCGACCACCACGGCGGTGCCCGCGCTTTACAACAAGTCCTGGAGCAACGGCTGTTCGCTGTCCACACCGTCCGGCTGGCAGTGCGCGGCGGGCGGCTCCTCCTGGGGGACCGGCCCCAGCGTCCTCGTGCTCGGCCTGCCGGAGAAGGCTTCCACCACCTCCTACAGCGCCAAGCTGACCTGCACGTTCGCACTTTGCGGGCCGGACAAGGTGAGCGTCACGGCGGTCGGTCCCGCCACCGGGGTCGCCGGCACCAAGGTGAAGCTCACGGTGACCGGTACCGCGCTGCCCCAGAGCGCGACCGTACAGCTCGGTCAGAGCGGCAAGACCCTGACCGCGACGACCGACTCGGTCTCCGCCGACCACCGGACCCTGACCGCGACCCTCGATCTGACGGGCGTGGCGGCCGGCACCTGGAACGTCAGCGTGTTCGCGGGCTGCTGCGAGTTCCTGCAGGGCACGTTCACCGTCACCGAGCCCCAGCTCACCAGCACGACTGCGCCGAAGATCACCGGGACGGCCAAGACCGGCGCCAAGGTGACGGCGGAGCCGGGCAGTTGGTCGGCGGCGCCGACGTCGTACACGTACCAGTGGAAGGCGGACGGCAAGGCCATCAGCGGGGCCACGGCGAAGACGTACACCGTCGCCGCCGCGGTCGTCGGCAAGAAGCTCACCGTGACCGTCACCGCGGTCAAGAGCGGCTGGAAGAGCGGGACGGCGACCTCGGGCGCGGTGACCGCTGCCAAGGGCGACGCGCCCAAGGCGACCAAACTGCCGGTGATCAGCGGCACCGCGAAGGTGGGGAAGACGCTGAAGACGTCCAACGGGACGTGGAGTCCGGCGGCGACCTCGTACGCGTACCAGTGGTACGCGAACGGCAAGGTGATCAGCGGGGCCACCAAGTCGTCGCTGGTGCTGAAGGCCGCCCAGAAGGGCAAGAAGATCACCGTGAAGGTGGTCGCGCGCCGCACCGGTCACAAGGACGGGTCGGCGGTGAGCAAGGCGACGAAGGCCGTCGCCAAGTGAGGTGAGGTGTCGAAGGGGCGGCCTCCGGGCCGCCCCTTCGCCCTCACACCACCGATTCAGGCGCCGGTGCCGGAGCGGGAGCGCCCTGCTTCGGCGGTTTCGCCGTCACCATCAGGCCCGCGACCAGGCCGGCCAGGAGCATGATGCCGACGGCCCACCAGATGGCCACCGTGTAGCCGTGGACGACGCCCTCCCTGACGATCAGGGCCTTCTTCGACGGGTCGGTGAGGTGGGCGGTGACGTAGGCGGTGCTGCTGGTGGTGGCGATGGTGTTGAGCAGGGCCGTGCCGATCGAACCGCCCACCTGCTGCGAGGTGTTGATGGTCGCCGAGGTCACGCCGGAGTCGTGCGGGGCGACGCCCGCGGTGGCGGTGGAGAACACCGGCATGAAGGTGAGGCCCATCCCGAGGCCCATGAGGAGCAGGGCGGGCAGGATCTCGGTCGCGTAGGAGCTGTTCACGGTCATCTGCGTGAGGATCAGCATGCCGCTCGCGGCGAGGATCATGCCGGGGGCCATGAGCATGCGTGGTGGAACGCGGTTCATCAGCCGGGCCGAGATCTGGGTGGAGCCGACGATGATCGCGGCGGTCATCGGCAGGAAGGCGAGGCCGGTCCGCACGGGGGAGTAGGCCAGCACGACCTGCAGGTAGTAGGTCATGAACAGGAACAGCCCGAACATCCCGATGACGGCGAGTCCCATGGTCAGGAAGCAGCCCGCGCGGTTGCGGTCCTTGACGATGTGCAGGGGGAGCAGGGGCATGGGGGCCCGGGACTGCCACCACACGAAGGCCGCGAGGAGTACGACGCCCCCCGCGATCAGGGTCAGTACCAGGGCGTCGCTCCAGCCCCGGGGCTGGGCCTCGCTGAAGCCGTAGACGATCGCGACCAGGCCGCCGCAGCCCAGCAGCACACCGGGCACGTCGAGGCGGGCGCCCGCGTGGCCGGGGCGGTCGTGCAGCAGGGCGAGGGCGCCGAAGACGGCGGCGACGGCGATGGGCACGTTGACGTACAGGCACCAGCGCCAGTCGAGGTACTCGGTGAGCAGCCCGCCGACGATGAACCCGATGGCGGAACCGGAGCCCGCGAGAGCGCCGTAGATCCCGAAGGCCTTTCCGCGCTCCTTCGGATCGGTGAACGTCGTGGTCAGCAGGGACAGCGCGGAGGGGGCGAGCAGGGCCGCGAACACGCCTTGGAGGGCTCGGGCCGCGAAGAGCATGCCGGAGCCGGTGGCGGCGCCGCCGAGTGCCGAGGCCGCGGCGAAGCCGACCAGCCCGATCACGAAGGTGCGCTTGCGGCCCACCAGGTCGGCGATGCGGCCGCCGAGCAGGAGGAGGCCGCCGAAGGCGAGCGTGTAGGCGGTGATCACCCACTGCCTATTGGCATCGGACATGCCCAGGTCCTGCTGTGCGGAAGGGAGCGCGATGTTCACGATGGTCGCGTCGAGGACGACCATCAGCTGCGCGAGGGCGATGACCACCAGGCCCCACCAGCGACGGGGGTCCGCCGATTCGGCCGACTGGGTGACGCCCATCTGGTCGGAAGACCATGAATCGTTACGAGTCGCATCTGGACGTGTCATGGCTCCAGGACCACCTTTCCGGTCGTGCCGCGGGTCTCCAGCGCCCGGTGCGCGGCGGCCGCGTCGGCGAGCGGGAAACGCTGTACGGCGGGGGTGAGACGGCCCGCGGCGGCTTCGGCGAGGGCGCGCAGTTCGAGGGTGCGGATCGGGTTGGGTCCTCCGGCCTTCTGTGCCATGACGGGCCCGAGGACCTGCTCGGAGACGCCTTCGACGAGGTACGGCTGTCCGTCGTGGATCCCTTCGCCGGACCAGCCGAAGACGATGTGCCGGCCCTGGTGGCCGAGAAGGGCGACGCACTCGCGGGCGACGTCTCCGCCCACGCCGTCGAAGACCACGGTGGCGGGCCGGCCGCCGAGGAAGGCGCGGACCTTCCCGGGCCACGCGGAGTCCTGGTAGTCGACGGCGAGATCGGCGCCGTTGGCGTGCACCCGTGCCGTTTTCGACGGTCCGCCCGCGAGACCGATGACGGTCGCTCCGGCGTTCTTCGCGTACTGCACGAGCAGTGTGCCGATGCCTCCGGCGGCCGCCGGGATCACGGCCACCGAGTCCGGGCCGAGCTCGTCGAACTGCAGGATCCCCATCGCCGTACGGCCCGTGCCGATCATGGCGACGGCCTGGGCGAAGTCGAGGTTCCCGGGTATCTCGTGGACGCGGTCGACATCGGTGACGGCGAGTTCGGCGTAGCCGCCGGGGGCGAACCCGAGGTGTGCGGCCACGCGCTTGCCGAGCCACAGCTCGGCGACGCCGTCACCGAGGGACTCGACGACTCCGGCGACCTCCCGGCCGGGGATGGTGGGCAGCGTGGTCGGCCGGGGCAGCGGTCCCTGCTGCCCCTCGCGCAGGGCGGTGTCCAGGAGGTGGACACCGGCCGCCCGTACGGCGATACGGACCTGTCCGGGGGCGGGTGCCGGGTCGTCGGTCTGCTCGTAGGTGAGGTTCTCGGCGGGGCCGAAGGTGTGCAGGCGGACGGCATGCATGGAGGGTCTCCCTCTGTGGGCAGGAGCGCCGCAGGTCGGGACTCTGCGGTCAGGGCTCTGTCGGCAGGACACCCACCCTCCGACCTCAAGCATGCTTGAGGTCAAGGGCGTTCCGGCCGAGTGCCAGCGATACGGCGGTGAGCGCGCTGTTGAAGGAGACCTCCGAGAGCACCCCGGGCGCGGCGACCTGGTCGCCCGCGAGATAGACGCCGTCGCCCCGGTCGACGGCCGGCCGGTCGCGCCAGTTCGTGCCGGGCAGGTCGACGGCTCCCGTACGGCCGTTCGCGATGGACTCGCGTCGCCAGGTGACGCGTTCGCGCCAGCCGTCGAAGGCGAGATCGAGCAGCTGCTCCGCGCGCGCGACCCCGTCCGCCCTGGTCTCGTGCGGGGCGATCGGGATCTGCCCCTGGAGGAGCTGTTCGCCCGCGGGTGCAAGGGTGCGGTCCTGGGCGGTGAACCGTTCGATCCAGCCGGGGGAGTCGAGGTCGGCGACGGCGAAGGCGTCACCCCGCCGGGTACGCAGGGCGAGGTCGAGGAGTGTCGTACGGCCGCTCGGCCAGGTCAGCGAGTCGTCGCCGAGGAGCCGCCGGGCCGCGTCGAGGGAGGTGGCGACGACGACCGGGGTGTCGGTGGGCAGCGTGTCGACACGGGACAGGGTCTCCATCCGGACGCCCAGGTTCCAGGCGCGGGCGGCCATCCGGTCGACGACGCCGGCCCAGCCGCCGCGCGGGTAGTGCGCCTCGGGCGGCAGCTTGGTGGCACGCCGCAGCCGCTCCTGCACGAACGCGGCGGACAGGGCGCCCGGGTCGTGATGGAACAGGGCGACGGCGGAGTAGTGGGCGGCGGCGCGGGCGCCCTCCTCGCCGGCCTGCCCGGTGGCCCAGGACAGGAAGTCGACGTCGACCGGAGCCTGTTGGGCACTGCGGCGCAACAGCTTGAGCATCGCGAAGGGCGGGGTGCGGCGCAGTGCGCCCTTGTGCCTCAGCCGCAGCCGGGCCGCCTCCAGAGGGGGGAGCGGTGCGAGCGGTCCGATGAGGTCGCGCTGCTGGAGCCAGGACCAATGCGGGCCGGCCTTGTAGAGCGCGTGCGGGCCGTCGTTCGTGCGGTACGGCCCCTCGGCGGTCCGGGCCCGGCCGCCGAGCGTGTGATGGGACTCGTACACGGTGACCTTGGCGCCCGCCTCGGCGGCGGAGATCGCCGCGGTCAGCCCGGCGAGGCCGCCGCCGATGACGGTGATGCGGTGCATGGCTGGGGTCTCCCTCTGCTCGGGTGGGTCCGTCGTCGGTATGACTGATTGAGGGGACCGGAATGTGACATGGGCGCTGTCTGTGCAGGTCAGGGGGATTGTCAGTGGTGGGGTGCAGGATGGGGGCATGGCGAGGAGAGCGACGGCTGGGGTCAGCGGGTCCGGTGGTGCGGGCGGTGCGGGTGGCTCGCGGGTGAAGGGGGCGCGGCGGCCGGAGGTGCGGCTGCCACCGCTGGAGCCGCATGGGGGAGGGGAGCTGGAGCCGGACGGGGACTACGACGGGCTGGAGTTCCTGGAGGCGGACTTCGCGGGGCAGGACGGGGCGGGGGCCCGTTTCATGGACTGCGCGCTGAGAAGCTGCGCGCTGGACGAGACCCGGCTCCACCACGCCCGCTTCCTCGACTCGGTCCTCACCGGCATACGGGGCGTGGGCACCGACCTGGCGGAGTCGACCCTGCGCGACGTCGAGCTGATCGACGCCCGGCTGGGCGGAGTGCAGTTGCACGGAGCGGCCCTGGAGCGGGTCGTGATCCGAGGCGGCAAGATCGACTATCTGAACCTGCGCACGGCCGTCCTGAAGGACGTCGTCTTCGAGAGCTGCGTCCTGGTGGAACCGGACTTCGGCGGCGCGCGGCTGGAGCGCGTGGAGTTCGTGGACTGCACGCTCAAGGCCGCGGACCTCACGGCGGCGACCCTCAAGGACGTGGACCTGCGCGGCGCCGCGGTCCTGGAGATCGCCCGGGGGATCGACCGGCTGGCCGGGGCGGTGATCAGCCCGTCACAACTGCTGGACCTGGCACCGGCGTTGGCGGCGGAGGTGGGGATCCGGGTGGAGGGGTGAGGCGGGCGCGGGCGGGCTCGCACGCTCTCTTCCGAGCTGCCGGAGCCGGGCCTTGGGTTCCGGGCGCAGTCGTGGGCGTCAGGTCGGTCCCCGGTGCGCGGTCGCATTAGCCGTGCGTCGGCGCACTGCTTGCTACACCTTCGACCAGGGCACCGGCCCGACCGCAGCAGATCCTCGTCGACCGGGATGCCGGCTCTCCATGATCACTTCAACCTCGGGAACCGTGCCTGGAGCGTCCAGATCGCCGGGTTCTCGCCCAGGTCGTCGTGGAGGTCGATCAGGTCGGCGATGAGGTCGTGCAGGAAGTCGCGGGCCTCGCGGCGCAGGTCCGCGTGGGAGAAGGTGAGCGGGGGCTCCTCCACCGGCATCCAGTCGGCCTCGATGTCCACCCAGCCGAAGCGGCGCTCGAAGAGCATGCGGTCGGTGGACTCGGTGAAGTCGAGCTCCGCGTGCTGGGGGCGGGAGGCGCGGGAGCCCGCCGGGTCACGATCGAGGCGTTCCGCGATGTCGCACAGCGCCCACGCGAAGTCGAGCACCGGCACCCATCCCCAGGCTGTGGACAGTTCCCGGTCCTCCTTGGTGTCCGCGAGATAGACATCTCCGCAGAACAGGTCGTGCCGCAGCGCGTGGACGTCCGCGCGGCGGTAGTCGGTCTGCGGCGGGTCCGGGAAGCGGTTGGAGAGGGCGTAGCCGATGTCGAGCACGTACGAGATGGTGTCACGCGGCCTCTCATAGGATCACCACGTGTCCCGATCCGCGCCGCTCGTCCCCGCCGCCCTGCTCCCCGCCGCCCTGCTCCTCGCGAGCGCCCTCACCGCGTGCGACGGAGGAGTGCACGGCACCCCCGGCGGCTCCGGCCTGCGCGACCCGTACTTCCCGAAGGCCGGCAACGGCGGCTACGACGTCACCCACTACGCCCTCGCCCTCGCCTACGACCCGGACACCGAGAGGCTCTCCGGCACCGCGACCCTCACCGCCCGCGCCACCCAGGACCTCTCCGCCTTCAACCTCGACCTCGACGGCCTGGACATCGAGAAGGTCACCGTCGGCGGCGACAGGGCCCGCTGGAACCGCACCGGCCAGGAGCTGACCGTGCGCCCGCACGAGGACCTCGACGAGGGCAGCGCCTTCCGTGTGACCGTCGCCTACTCCGGCACCCCGAAGACGATCACCGACCCCGACGGCTCCGAGGAGGGCTGGCTGCCCACCGAGAACGGCGCGCTGGCCCTCGGCGAACCGACCGGCTCGATGGCCTGGTTCCCCGGCAACCACCACCCCTCCGACAAGGCGTCCTACGACCTCACGATCACCGTGCCCGAGGGCCTCCAGGCCGTCTCCAACGGCGACTTGACGGCGAGCAGGACCAGCGGCGGCCGTACGACCACCACCTGGCACACCGCCGAACCCATGGCGAGCTACCTCGCCACCCTCGCGATCGGCGACTACGACATCCACCGCACCACCACTCCCGACGGGTTGCCCGTCCACACCGCCGTCGACCCGGCGCAGGCCGAAGCGAGCCGGAAGGTGCTGGCGCAGATCCCGGCCGTCATGGCCTGGTCCGAGGACACCTTCGGCCCGTACCCCTTCTCCTCCACCGGCGCGATCGTGGACCGCGAGGGCGACGCCGGCTACGCCCTGGAGACCCAGAACCGCCCCTTCTTCCCCGGCGCCCCCGACACCGAGACCCTCGTCCACGAACTCGCCCACCAGTGGTACGGAGACTCGGTCACGCCGAAGACCTGGCGGGACATGTGGCTCAACGAGGGCTTCGCGACCTACGCCGAGTGGCTGTGGGCCGAGGACCACGGCGGCGACAGCGCCCAGAAGACCTTCGACGACCTGTACACGCACGGCGAGGACGTCTACGACGACCTCTGGGACTTCCCGCCCGGCAAGCCGTCGAGCGCCGCGCACCTCTCCGACAGCCCCGTCTACCAGCGCGGCGCGATGGTCCTCCACAAGGTCCGACAGCGGCTCGGCGACACCGCTTTCCGCGCCCTCCTCAGGCACTGGCACACCACCCACCGCCACGGCACCGCGGACACCGACGACTTCACGACGTACGTCGAACGGCTCGCCCCCGACAAGGACTTCGGCCCGATCTGGGAGGAGTGGCTGTACGGGGACGGGAAGCCGGAGCGCGCGTAGCCGGCGGGGCCCGGTCCGGTCAGGCCTGTTGGCTTTCCGACAGCGGCTTGCGCAGCACCGAGCAGGGGCGCCCGAGTTGCAGGTCCGGGCGGCGGTCGATGACCCCGTACCCGAGGGCCGTCCAGAAGGCGAGGGCGCGGTCGTTGCCGTCGAGGACGGCGAGGCGTACGGCGGTACGGCCCTCGGTGCGGAAACGGTCCTCGACGAGGGCGGCGAGCCGACGGCCGTAGCCCTGCCGTTGTACCTCCGCGTCCACCATCAGCAGCCCGATCCACGGGTCCGGGTCGGCCCGGTCCGGGTGCCGGGCGAGCGTGATGGCCACCCCGACCAGCCGGCCCTCACTGCGCGCCAGCAGCACCTCCGCATCCGGATGCGCCAGCTCCTCGGCCAGCGCCGCCGCCACCTGCTCCGGCCGGATGTCGTCCGGGTCCGGGAAGTCACCACTGAGCGCCATGAAGTCACGGTTGGCGGCGTACAGGGCGGTGAGTTCGGTCAGGAGGGGGCCGGGGATGTCGTGGTCGGGGGTGAGGTGGAGGGGGGTGAGGAGCATGCGGGGCAGAGTAGTTGAGGCTTACGGCTGCGGCTGTGAGGGCTGGTCCTTGTAGCGCGGCAGGTCGTCCGTGGAGATCGTCCAGTCGCCGATGGTGACGTCCTCGCCGTAGACGAAGTCCTTGCGGGTGGCGTAACGGGGGCCGTCGGGAGTGGGGTGGATGTCGGTGAGGACGGTTCCGGTGCTGAGTTGGCGATGTTCAACCTGATTCTGGCGAGATGTCCCGGCATTCATGCCGAGGAGGGATCGCCTCCCGTGGTCGCGACGCGGAGCGTCGCCGCGTCGCTCGCTGCTGGGCGCTGACCGTCTGCGGGGTGCCAGCAGAGTAGTGGAATGCGAACAATCGTCTTGTGGGGTCGCTGGTGGGGATGATCGTGAGATGAATGTCGGTCGTGTGTGCTGGGGTCGTACTACGGTCCGATGTCGTGAAGCTGGTCGTGCAGGTGAAGTTGCTGCCGACGCCTGAGCAGGCGTCGGCGCTGGAGGCGACCTTGCGTGCCTGCAACCGGGCCGCGACCTACGCCTCGCAGGTTGCCTTCGCC
The DNA here is from genome assembly GCF_031845645.1 of Streptomyces doebereineriae. Taxonomy (NCBI): domain Bacteria; kingdom Bacillati; phylum Actinomycetota; class Actinomycetes; order Kitasatosporales; family Streptomycetaceae; genus Streptomyces; species Streptomyces doebereineriae. The sequence continues at coordinate 132,596 of NZ_JAVREZ010000014.1, read as the reverse complement.
AAAAGCCTCAAGGACCGCAATGGCCTGCAGAAGGAGGTCTATGCGGATCTGAAGGCGGCTTTCGGGTTGTCGGCGCAGCCGGTGGTGCGGGCGGTGAAGAAGGTCGTCGACGCTTACGCCGCTCTCAAGGCCGGTTTGCAGTCCGGGAATCTGGGCCCTCCTACCTCCAAGCGGTACCGCAAGGCGGTCGGCACACCGATCGTCTTCCGGCCGGAGGCGGCGCAGCCCTTCGACGACCGCTGCCTGTCCTGGCAGTACGACGCGCGCACGGTGTCGATCTGGACGGTGGACGGGCGCATGAAGGGCATCCGCTTCGTCTGCTCGCCCGACCAGTTCAAGACGCTCGTGACGCACCGCAAGGGCGAGAGCGACCTTGTCCGGCGCGGCGGGAAGTGGTTCCTGGTCGCCACCTGTGACGTTCCCGAACCGGAGGTGTATGAGCCGGTCGACTGGATCGGGGTCGACCGGGGCATCGTGAATCTGGCGACCACGTCCGACGGCACCAACCACCAGGGCCGCCAGCTTTCCCGCTACCGGCGCTGGCAGGCGGGCAAACGCACCGAACTCCAGAAGAAGAACACGCGCTCGGCCACTCGCCGCCTCGCCCGCCGCGCACGCAAGGAGCAGCGCCATGCCACCCACGTGAACCACAAGATCAGTAAAGAGATCGTGTCCGTCGCGCAACGCACCGGTCGCGGGATCGCCGTCGAGGATCTCGGCGGGATCCGTGAGCGGGTACGGCTTCGCCGCGACCAGCGGGGCACGCTTTCCTCCTGGCCCTTCCACCAGCTCGGGCAGCACCTTGCCTACAAGGCTAAGCGGGCTGGGGTGCCGTTTTTGGAGGTGGATGCGCGTTATACCTCGCAGCGCTGTCCGCGCTGCGGGCATACCGAGCGGGCCAACCGGTCCGACCGGGACCACTTTTGTTGTCGTCGGTGCGGGCTCGCTGGTCCGGCCGATGTCGTCGCCGGGGTCAACGTGCGCGAACGTGCACGCTCGGCGTGGGTGCTTGTCACCGCACCCGCATCCTCCCCCTGACAGCTACCAGGGGTTGGGTGGATGCGACCCGTGACCGTCCTGTCGTAGGGGGCAGTCGGGAGCGCGACGAGGCGTGAATGGACCGAGTGCATAAGCTCGGCCGTTCACGGCCGAGAAGGTGACTCGGGCGGGTGAGCTGCGCTTCGAGGCGGGAGGAAAGGTGGGGCTTGGTCGGGTTCTTTCACCCAGGAGTTCTTGGAAAAAGACCGCCCGGACCACCGAAGTACGGGTTTCCGGGCTCCGGTGAGAGGTCGATTTCCGCCCACACCGTCTTGCGGGGGCGGGGCCCCGGAGCCACGCCCCAACGGTCGGCGAGCGCGTCCACGAGTACGAGACCCCGGCCCGACTCGGCTTCCGGTGCGGGGAGTTCGGTGCGTGGCAGACGGTCACTCCGGGTGTCCGTGACCTCGATGCGCAGGGTGGCGCCGACGAAGTAGAGCGTGAGGCGGAAGTTGCGCCCCGGGACCCGGCCATGTGTCGACGCGTTCGCCGCCAGCTCGGCCACGATGTGCTCCGCCGGGTGCAACGGGAGTACCCACTCACGGAGTTGTTCGACCGCCAGCAGTCGGGCCAAGCGGGCTCCGCGGGGTGTGGGGGACAGCAGGACGCTGAAGTTCCGGATCACGGCGGCTTCTTGATTCACGTCACTCAGCGTGGCCGTGGGTGCTTACCGTGAACAGTGACGACACCGGTACGTACGGTGACTGTCCGGAGCTGTCCGGTCGTGTCCGGGCTGTCGGGGGCGGTCGTACGGGTAGGGGCGTCGCGGGTATGGACGTACGGCGGAGGGGCGCGGATGAGCGTGGACGGCGAGTCGGTGGAACCGGGCTGGGAGGTCGACCCGGACGACGAGTGGGGCGTCGCGGTGATCGCCACGGTGGGGCGGCAGTTGAAGCTGCGGAGGGAGGCGGTGGGGATGCGGGCCGCCGAGTTCGGGGAGTCGGTCGGGTACGGCGAGGACCTGGTCTACAAGATCGAGGGCGGGAAGAGGATTCCTCGACAGGAGTATCTGGACAGGGCCGACGAGGTGTTGAGGGCGGGTGGGCTGATCGCCGCAACTTGGGAGGACGTCAAGAAGGTCCGGTATCCCAAGAAGGTGCGCGAGCTGGCCAAGTTGGAGGGGCAGGCCGTCGAGATCGGCGTGTACGAGTGCAACATCATCGCTGGGCTGTTGCAGACGCCGGAGCACGCACGGGTCGTGATCTCGGCGGCTCAGCCGCCCTACTCGCCGGACGACGTGGAACGTATGGTCACGGCCCGTTTGGCCCGGCAGTCGGTCTTCGAACGCGACCCGGCCCCGTCCATCCACTTCGTGCTCGAAGAGGCGGCCCTGCGCCGTCCTATCGGGGGCACAATGGTGTGGCGGCGGCAGCTCGAACGCCTTCTGGAGGTGGGACGGCTGCACAACGTCATGCTTCAGGTGATGCCGTTGAACTCCGAGGTGCACTCCGGCCTGGACGGAAGGATCGAGGTGCTGAAGTTTCCGGACGGTACGGCAGTTGGGCGCTCCGACGGCGCGTTCAGCGGGCGCCCGACAACGGACCCGAAACAGCTGCGCATCCTTGAGCTGCGATATGGCACCATCCGGGCGCAGGCTCTCTCACCAGGAGAGTCGCTGTCCCTCATCGAGCAACTGCTGGGAGAAACATGACCCGCAAGCCCGCGGCCGAAGACCTCTCCGGCCTGGTGTGGTTCAAGAGCAGCTACAGCGGCGGCAACGACGGTGAGTCCTGCGTCGAGATAGCGGCCACCCCCGGCAGGGTCCACGTCCGCGACTCCAAGACCACAGCTGGCCCCCGCCTGGCCTTCACCCCGGCCACCTGGACCGCATTCGTGTCACAGAGCTGACGCCGGAGCCCCCGGCCGGTACGACCAGGGGCTCCCGTTCAGCTCAGCGCAGCGCGTGTCAGACGTTCACGCCGAAGTCCTGCGCGATGCCCACCAGGCCGGACGCGTAGCCCTGGCCCACCGCGCGGAACTTCCACTCCGCGCCGTTGCGGTACAGCTCGCCGAAGACCATCGCCGTCTCCGTGGCCGCGTCCTCGGAGAGGTCGTAGCGGGCGATCTCGGCGCCGCCGGCCTGGTTGATGATGCGGATGTAGGCGTTGCGGACCTGGCCGAAGTTCTGCGAGCGGTTCTCCGCGTCGTAGATCGAGACCGGGAAGACGATCTTGTCGATGTCGGCCGGGAGGCCGGCGAGGTTGACGTTGATCGCCTCGTCGTCGCCCGCGCCCTCGCCGGTGCGGTTGTCACCGGTGTGGACGATGGTCTGGTCCGGGGTCTGCTTGTTGTTGAAGAAGACGAAGTGGCCGTCCGAGTAGACCTTGCCCTCCGTGTTGACCGCGATCGCGGAGGCGTCGAGGTCGAAGTCCGTGCCGGTGGTGGTGCGGACGTCCCAGCCGAGGCCCACGGTGACGGCGGTCAGGCCCGGAGCCTCCTTGGTGAGCGAGACGTTGCCACCCTTGGACAGGCTTACAGCCATGGTTTGGGAGTCCTTCCCTCGTTTATGTACGGCAAGTACGGGCTTGAAGTTACAGCTACCCGTATGAACGCCGCGAGGGGCGTCGAAGGTTCCCCGTGTCTTTACTTTCTTTACCAAACTGAGGGCTGCCGCCCGGGGATATTCGGGTGACGTGGACCGGACAGAGCCGGGAACATGGAGCACATGTCCGGTCCCCACGTCATCCGCGGCTCCGTCTCGCTCCCCGAGGCCGAGCTCATGTGGCGTTTCTCGCGCTCCTCCGGCCCCGGTGGCCAGCACGTCAACACCAGTGACTCCCAGGTGGAGCTGCGTTTCGACCTGGCCCGCACCGAGTCCCTGCCCGACGTGTGGAAGCAGCGCGCGCTGGACAAGCTGGCCGGGCGGCTCGTCGACGGGGTCGTCACCGTCCGCTCCTCCGAGCACCGTTCACAGTGGCGCAACCGCGAGACCGCCGCTGTAAGGCTCGCGGCGCTCCTCGCCGAGGCCACCGCGCCGCCGCCCAAGCCACGGCGGGCGACGCGCATCCCGCGCGGGATCAATGAGCGGCGGTTGAGGGAGAAGAAGCAGCGCTCGGACACCAAGCGGGGGCGGCAGGGGCGGGACTGGGGGTAACCCCGGCCTTCCCACACATCATCAACCGACCTGCATGTGTCACATCTGCTCCGTCCCGTCCGTCAATTCACCGACGGCGTACGACGACGAGAGCGGTGACCCATGGGCGACGACGACTTCCTGGCCGAACGGTTCGAGGCGCACCGGGGGCAGCTGCGGGCGGTGGCGCGGCGGATGCTCGGGTCGGCAGCCGAGGCCGAGGACGCGGTGCAGGAGACGTGGGTGCGGATGAGCCGGTCGGACACCACGCACGTCGACAACCTCGGTGGCTGGCTGACGACCGTCGTGGGCCGGGTCTGTCTCGACATGCTCCGCTCCCGCAGGTCCCGTGCCGAACAGCCCCTGGAGCCAGAGGTGCCGGTGCCGGTGCCGGCCACTGTCCCCGATCCCGAACAGGACGTCCTCCTCGCCGACTCGGTCGGCGGCGCCCTCCTCGTCGTCCTCGACACCCTCAGCCCCGCCGAACGGCTCGCCTTCGTCCTCCACGACCTCTTCGCCGTCCCCTACGACGAGATCGCCGGAGTCATCGGCAAGTCCCCGGCGGCCACCCGCCAGCTCGCCAGCCGGGCCCGGCGCCGGGTGCGGGGCGCCCAGGCCACCGACACCGATCAGGCGCGCCGGCGTGAACTCGTCGACGCCTTCCTCGCCGCCGCGCGCGAGGGTGACTTCGACGGGCTGCTGGAGGTCCTGGACCCGGATGTCGTGGTGCGCACGGAGGTCGGGGTGACGACGGGGGCCCTGGCCGTGGCCAAGGGGGCGACGAGCTACTCGCGGCACATCGTCGGCGTCGCGGTGCCCGTTCTCGTCGAGGGCCGCACCGGCATCGCGCTCCTGCGGGACGGCCTCGTGGAGCGAACGCTCGCGTTCACGTTCGTACACGACCGGATCGCTGTGATCGACATCACCACGGACCCGGTCCGGGCGGCCCGGCTGGAGATCACCTTCGTCTAGTCGAGGCTCAGCACCCCGACCGTCTCGCCCCCGCTCAGCTCCCCGGTCCGGCGGAATCCGAGCCTCAGGTAGAACTCCGCCGGGCCGTCGTCGCCCTCGTGCCAGGTGACGTACAACTCCTTCGTGCCCCGGCGGCGCAACTCCGCGGCGACGGACTCGACGGCGAAGCGGCCGTAGCCCCTGCCCTGGGCGTCGGCCGCGATGTTCAGCCGCCACAGGCCGGAGCGGACGACGCTGCCGCCGTCGGCGCGCCAGTCGATGTCGAGGAAGGCCATCAGGAAGCCGACCGTGCGGTCACCGTCGACGATCAGACGGGGCCAGGCGACGCCCGCGGGATGCACGTAGGCCTCGGCGAGGGACTGCATGACCGGCGAGATCGCGAATTCCTGCTCGGGGCGGACCCGTATGCCGGTCGCCGTTTCGAAATTCCCGGGTGTGACCTCTTCGAGGCGGGGTGCGAATGTCATCCGGGGACCTTATGCCGGAGGATCGGCGCGCGGCCACGGAATTCATCCCAGCTGGCGGTACCTGCCCCGGAAATACGTCAGCGGCCCACCGTCCGCGCTCGGCACGTCGGCCGTCAGGACGCGGCCGATCACCAGGGTGTGGTCGCCGGCCTCCACGCGCTGTTCGGTGCGGCACTCCAGGGTGGCGAGGGCGCCGCCCACCAGTGCGGCGCCGGTGACCGCGCCGCGGACGTAGGGGATGTCCTCGAACAGGAGGCGGTCGCTGATGCGGCCCTTCATCGCGAAGCGGCCGGCGATGTGGCGCTGGCTCTCGGACAGGACGGAGACCGCCCAGTGGGGTTGCTCGTCGAGCAGGTCGTCCATGCGGGAGCCCGTACGCAGGCTGACCAGCACGAGAGGCGGATCCAGGGAGACCGACAGGAACGCCGTGGCCGTCATGCCGACGTCCTCACCCCCGGGTCCGTCGGCGTCGAGCGGGGGCTCGAACGCGGTCACCAGGACCACGCCTGCGGCCAGCCGGGCCATGGCGGCGCGGAACTCGTCGTTGCTCACCCCCACAGCATGCCCGGAAGCGGGTGGAGGGATCATCGGGGCGGTGGCGGGGGGAGTGTTCGGCACGCCGGAAACGCTAATGTCCGGTCCGTGCGCTCCGCATCGGGCCTTCGTCCGAGGCCGGACCTAGGTCTACCGGCGGAGATGGGCACGGCGTCCACAAACGCCCAAAGTTTGCGTTCAGTAAACGCACAGGGAAAGCGCAGAAACCCCACTCAATTGTTCATCTTTCGCTGTGACTTGAGTCACAAGGGACGGTATTTGTTGACCCTGTGTACCGAGTGGGCAGCGCGCTGTGATTCAGTGGCGGGGAAGTACCGACGAAGCCGCACCAACGAAGCCGCACTGAAGATACGCCGAAGAGAACCCTTGATTCGCTGCGAGGTCTCGGGGGGAGGGCGAGCAATGGAGAGCGAGTCGGAGCCGTACGTCCGTCTTGCGTCCCTGCGACAGCTGCACCAGGTCATGGCCGACATGAACACGGCCCGCAGCCTGGCCGACACACTGCAGACCGTCGCGAACGGCGTGGTCACCGCGCTCGGTTACGAACTGGCGTGCGTCAATCTCGTGCGCCCCGACGGCGACCTCGTGGTCGCCGCGTTCTCCGGGAACCAGGCCGCCGAGTCGCTGATCACCGGCCGGGTGGGCTCCCGTGAGTCCTGGGAGCGTCGGCTGAGCATGGGGGAGACCTGGGGCGACCTGGTCTTCATCCCGCACACCGAGGGCTGGGTCCTCGACGACGACGACGTCCCGCAGTGGTACACCGACGGCCCCGCGCCCCGCTTCGAGGACGAGTGGCACCCCTCGGACCGGTTGTTCGCGCCCATGTACACGCCGGGCGTGCAGGGCGGCCAGTGCGGCGAGCTGATCGGCGTGCTCTCCGTGGACCGGCCGCGCAACGGCCGCAGGCCGGGGGCATGGGGACGCGAAGCGCTCCAGATGTACGCGTTCCAGGCCGCCATCGCGATCAGCAACGCGCGTCTGCGGTCGAACATGCAGCGCGCACTGGTCAGGCTCGAAAGGGAGCAGCAAGCCCTCAGGGCCAGTGAAGAGAGCTTTCGGCAGGCGTTCGAGTACGCCCCCTCCGGCATGGCCATCGCCGAGATGGGCGGCGACCAGCACGGCCGGATCCTGCGCACCAACGACGCCCTGTGCCGCCTCCTCGGCCGCCCCGCGTCCGCGATGCGCCGCTACTCCTTCTCCGACCTGGTCCACCCCGAGGACATAGGCACCCTGCTGCGGACCTCCGCAGAAGGCGGGCGCGCGGAGCTCCGCCTCGGGCGCCGGGACGGCACGTACGTCTGGGTGTCGCTGCGCAACTCGGTGGTCGCCGACGCCGCCGACGGGCCGCGCTTCCTGCTCACCCACGTCGAGGACATCGAGGAGCGCAAGCGCCGCGAGCTCCAGCTCGCCCACCGCGCCTCCCACGACTCCCTGACCGGCTTGCCGAACTCCGCCGAGCTGCGCTCGCGGCTGTCCTCCCGGCTCTGCCAGCAGCGCTCCACCCACACGGCCGCGCTGGAGTCGATCGACTCGGCCTTCGGCCACCCGGCCTTCGACGCGAACGGCCACGGTTTCGACTTCCGGCCGGTCGGCGCGGAGGCGTTCGACACCTTCGACCACCATGTGCACACCGTCGCCCCCGAGGGGGAGCGCGACGACGGCACCAAGGGGCTCGCGGTGCTCTTCTGCGACCTCGACGGCTTCAAGTCGATCAACGACCGGTTCGGGCACAACGCGGGTGACGCGGTGCTCATCGAGGTCGCGAGGCGGCTGTCCCAGTGCGTGCGCGACGGCGACACCGTGGCCCGGCTCGGCGGCGACGAGTTCGTGATCCTCGCCGACGGGCTCGGCAAGGCCGACGCCGCCGACCTCGCCGTACGTCTGCGCAGCGAGATCATCCAGCCGATCCGTGCCGAGGGACGGGCCGTCCGGGTCGGTGCCAGCTTCGGCATCGGCTGGGCGCACTGCGGGATGACGGCGGACGAAGTGCTGAAGTCCGCCGACGAACGGATGTACGTCGAGAAACGATCTCGTCCCAAACAGCACAGACGCGCGGGATGATCCCCAGGTCAGCGAGCTGATGCGATCCGAGTCACCCGTTTGGGCCATCAGGAGCGGGTAGGCTCGCCATTCTGACCATCCGTATCGCATCCGATGCCGACCTGTTTGAGGAGTACCTGGGATGACGTCCGGCAACAACGGGGCGAGCGCGCCCGAGGACGACGACCCGTTCGGCTACCTCTACGCCGACGGCCAGGCCAACGGCGCCCAGCCGCCGTCCGGTGGCGGCTATGGCTACGGCTACCCGAACTCCGTCAACCGGACGCGCTCGGTCGGCCAGCGGCAGTACGGCCAGCAGCAGGCGCCGGCCGCGCCGAACGGCCCGTACGGCCAGGTCCCGCAGCAGCAGGGCCAGAACGGCTACACCCAGCCCAGCGCCCACTACGCCGCCCCCGAGACCTTCCCGGGCGGCGCTCCCACCAGCCAGCAGGCCATGCCCGGCTACAGCGGTGGCGGCGGCCGGGGCGGTGGCCCCAACACCAAGGGCCTGCTGATCGGCGCGATCGCGGTGGTCGCCGCGGTCGTCATAGGTATCGGCATCGCGATGGCGGGCGGCGACGACAACGACAAGGCGGGCGACAGCGGGGCGTCCACGACGCCGTCCACTTCGCAGAGCTCCGAGCCGAGCGCGTCGAGCAGCAGCGGTAGCGCGGCGAGCGAGGAGTACAAGAAGACGATCGACGCCAAGGCGCTGCGCCTTGGCGGCGGCGCCGCTCTCGCCTCGGACGTCGAGGGCGCCCAGTCCGACGGCGGCATCTACGTCGGCAACCTGAACAACGTGGGCGCGTCCGTGACGTGGACCGTCAACGGCATTCCCTCGGACGGCACTTACACGCTGTTCGCGCACTACAGCACCGCCGGTGAAGACCAGTCGATGACGCTCACGGTCAACGGCAAGGTCTTCGGCACCAAGCTGGGCGTGGAGAACTACGCGCACGCGAAGGACGGCGACTTCGCCAAGGGCTGGACGACCACCTACTCCTGGCCCACCCTCACCAAGGGCACCAACACCATCAGCATCTCCTGCGGGGACGGGGACAAGTGCAACGTCCTCCTGGACCAGGTGTGGCTCAAGAAGGGCCAGGTCAAGAGCTAGGCCGCGCTGACCTCACCGGTCACCGTCACCTGCTCCAGCAGCTCCTCGTAGGCCGCACGGTCGAACTCGCCCGCCACCGGGGCCAGTACGGTCGCCGCTGACAGGGCGACCGCGCGGGTCAGGCGGGCCGGCCAGGGGAGTTGTTCCACCAGGCCCGACAGCAGGCCTGCCACCAGCGAGTCGCCGGCGCCCGTCGGGTTGCCGTGGACACGGGCCGGGGGCGTGGCGCGCCAGCGGCCTTCCGGGGTTGCCGCCAGCAGGCCCCGCGTGCCCAGGGAAGCGACCACGGCGAGTGCGCCCCGGCGGCGCGCGTCCTGGGCCGCGCGCAGCGGTTCGTGGGAGCCGGTCAGTTCGGAGAGTTCGTCGGCGTTCGGCTTGAGGATGTCCGGGCGGGCGGCGACCCCGCGGCGCAGTGCCTCTCCGCTGGTGTCCAGCAGGACCGGCACCCCGGCCGCCTTCGCCGTGCGGATCAGGCCCGCGTACGCCCCCACCGGCACCCCCGGCGGCAGGCTCCCGCACAGGGCCACCGCCGAGACGGACGGGACGAGATCCTCGTACGCCTCCTGGAAGGCCGACCACTCCGCCGGCGTCACCGTCGGACCCGGTTCGTTGAGCTGGGTGGTGTCGCCGGACTGTTCGTCCACCACGGCGATCGTGCGCCGGGTCGGGTCGGTGACCGGGACGAGCGCGTCCACCAGGCCCGGAACGGCGGTGAGCCGGTCCTGGACCATGCGGCCCGTGGCGCCGCCCGTGAAGCCGGTGACCGTCACCTCGTGGCCGAGCGCGGCCAGCACCCGGGCCACGTTCAGGCCCTTGCCGCCGGGGCGTTCGGTGACCTCGGTGACCCGGTGGCTGGTGTGCGGCCGCAGCGACCGTACGCGATAGGTGATGTCGAGAGCGGTGTTCAGCGTGACCGTGAGGATCACCTGGGCCGACCTCCCCCGAGAGACAGAATGTGCCCGTCCAGTCTCCCAGGACGGCACCGGCCCCAACAGCGGGACATGTCAGCCCAGTTGGGGATCGACCACCCATTCCCCTCGGCGCATGACGCCTTTGAGGTCGAATTGATGGTCGAGGAGGACCAGGTCGGCGTCCTTGCCGGGCTCCAGTGAGCCGATGCGGTCGGACATGCCCAGCAGACGGGCCGGGTTGGCGGAGATCGCCGCGACCACGTCCTCGAGGGGGAGCCGGTCGACGGTCACCGCCCGCTTGAAGGCGCGGTCCAGGGTGAGCGTCGAGCCCGCGATCGAACCGCCCTCCACGAGCCGGGCGACTCCCTCGCTGACCTCGACCTCCAGGGGGCCGAGCATGTAACGGCCGTCGCCGAAGCCGGCCGCGTCCATGGCGTCCGTGATGAACGCGACGCGGTGTGCCGCCGCGTGGTGGAACGCGAGTTGCAGCGAGGCCGGGTGCAGATGCGTGCCGTCGTTGATCAGCTCGACCGTGATCCGCTCGTCCTCCAGGAGGGCGGTGATCGGGCCCGGCGCGCGGTGCCCGATCTGCGGCATCGCGTTGAAGAGGTGCGTGGCCACGGTGGCGCCCGCGTCGATGGCCTCGACGGTCTGCTCGTACGTCGCGTCCGTGTGCCCGATCGCCGCGATGACGCCGTGTTCGGCGAGGAGCCGTACGGAGTCGATGCCGCCGGGGAGTTCGGTGGCGAGCGTGACCATCTTCGCCTGTCCGCGAGCCGCGTCGACCAGCTTGCGGACCTCCGCAGGGTCGGGGTCGCGCAGGAGGTTCTCCGAGTGCGCGCCCTTGCGGCAGGGGGAGATGAACGGGCCCTCGAAGTGGATGCCGGCGATGTCGCCCTGCTCGGCGAGTTCGCTCAGCAGGCCGGCTCGCTGGGCGAGGAAGTCCATGTCGCCGGTGACGGTGGAGGCGACGAGGGTGGTGGTGCCGTGGTTCCGGTGGGTGCGGATGCCGGTGACTACGTCGTCTGCGGTGCCTGAGGTGAACGAGGCTCCGCCGCCGCCGTGGTTGTGGATGTCGACGAAGCCGGGGACGAGCCAATGTCCGGTTACGTCTATGGCCTGGGCGTTCTCCGGGGCGGCGCCGACGATTCGGGGGCCGTCGACGATCACTCGGCCGTTCTTGACGGTTCCTGTGGGGAGGACGACTGTTGCGCCGGACAGGATGAGGGGGGCCTTGCCGGTTGCGGGGTGCCGGTTCGTCGTGGCTGGTCGCGCAGTTCCCCGCGCCCCTGGCTGGGTTGCCATCAGCGAGTTGCCTCCGAACTGTTCGTCTTGTTGAGGAGATCCCAGGCCAGAAGGCCTGCACCGAGGCAGCCCGCCGTGTCGCCCAGGGCCGCCGGGACGATGGTCGGGAGCTTCTGGAAGGTGACCCGTTGGCGGACCGCCTCCCGCAGGGGTGTGAACAAGGTGTCCCCCGCTTCCGCCAGGCCGCCACCGATGATCAGGGTGCGGGGGTCCAGGAGGGTGAGGGCGGTGAGCAGGCCGTCGGCCAGGGCGTCCACGGCGTGCTGCCAGACCTCCCGGGCCTTCGGGTCCCCGCCGTCCACCGCCTTCGCGCAGTCCGCCGCGTCCGCCTCCGGGTTCCCGGTGACCGAGGCCCAGGCCTCGCTGACCGCCGCCGCGGAGGCGTACCGCTCCAGGCAGCCCCGTTGGCCGCATGGGCAGGGCGTGCCGCCCGGGCGTACGACGATGTGGCCGATCTCGCCCGCGAAGCCGTGGGCGCCCGACTCCACCCGCCCCGCGATGCCGATCGCGCCCGCGATGCCGGTGCCCAGGGGGACGAAGAGGAAGCGGTCGGCGCCCTTGCCCGCGCCGATGCGGCCCTCCGCGAGGCCGCCGGTGCGGACGTCGTGGCCGAGGGCGACCGGGACGCCCCCGAGGCGGTCGGTGAGCAGCCCGCGCAGCGGGAGGTCCCGCCAGCCCAGGTTGGCGGAGTAGGCCGCGATGCCCCGCTCCTCGTCGACGATGCCGGGCACGGCGACGCCGGCCGCGAGCGCGGGGGCGCCGAGGTGCTCGATGCCGTACGCGCGCAGCTCGGCGGCGAAGTCGAGGATGCCGTCGACGACCGCGTCGGGGCCGCGGTCGCGGCCGGTCGCCCGGCGGGCCTGGTGCAGGAGTTCGCCGCCCGCGCCGACCAAGGCCGCCTTCATCCCGGTGCCGCCCACGTCGAGGGCGATGACATGTCTCACGGAGACAGTGTGGCCCTTCGACCCGCAAGAGGTCTAGTCCACTCACGTGGTGTAGACCTTACGTCGGAGATATGTATGACTTTTCGAAAGTTTTTGAACGTGAGTGTGGGGCGGTTGTCGGTGCGGCGGCGCAGGACGGGAACGATCGCGGCGGTGTCCGCGCTGGGCATGACGGCGGTCCTCGGCGGCTGCGGGCTGGGGGCCGGGTCGGACGAGGTGACGCTGAGGCTGGTCGCTGCCGACTACGGCGACAGCTCGGCCAACAGCTCCCAGAAGTACTGGGACAAGCTCGTCAAGGAGTACGAGGCCGAGCACTCCGGCGTGAAGATCGACGTCAGCGTGTACTCCTGGACCGACGTGGACCGCAAGGTCAAGGAGCTGGTCGACGCCGGGAAGGCACCCGACATGGCGCAGATCGGCGCGTACGCCGACTACGCCGACAAGGGGCTGCTGTACAAGGCCGACGACCTGATCGGGATCCGGGAGCAGGCGGACTTCGTCGCGCAGCTGGCCTCGGCGGGGCGGATCAACGGGATGCAGTACGGCATGCCGTTCGCCGCGTCCACTCGGCTGCTCTTCTACAACAAGACCCTCTTCGCCGACGCGGGGCTCACCCCGCCGACGACCTGGAAGCAGCTCGCCGCGGATGCCGAGGCGCTCAAGGCGGACGGGGTGAAGTACCCGTACGCGCTGCCGCTCGGTCCTGAGGAGGCGCAGGCCGAGACCATGCAGTGGCTGCTGAGCGGGGGCGGCGGGTACGTCGACTCCGTCGGGACCTACGGCATCGACTCCGGCGAGAACGTCACGACGCTGACCTGGCTCAGGGACGACCTCGTCGGCAAGGGGCTGACCGGGCCGGTCGCGCCCGAGAACCTCAACCGGGCCGCCGCGTTCTCGGCGTTCGCCGCCGGGGACGTCGGCATGCTCAACGGGCATCCCTCGCTGATGAAGACCGCCGCCGCCAAGGGGCTGAAGTTCGGGATGGTGCCCATGCCCGGGGCCCACGGGGAGACCAAGAACTCCATGGGGGTCGCCGACTGGATGATGGCCTTCAAGCAGAACGGGCACGCCGAGCAGGTCGGCGACTTCCTCGACTTCGTGTACAGCGAGAAGAACGTGCTCGCGTTCTCCCGCGAGTACGACCTGCTGCCGGTGACCAACTCCGCGTCCTCGGTCATGAGCCGGGCCTCGCGGGACTCCGACCTCAAGCCCTTCCTCGACGCGCTGCCCGACTCCGAGCTGCCTCCGGTGGGCAAGACGTCCTGGGCCTCGGTCAGCGCGGCCGTGAAGAAGCAGATCGGGTCGGCGGTGAGTTCGGGCGGGAGCCCTTCGGAGGTGCTGCGCGCGCTGCAGCTGACCGCGCAGAAGGCGGAGTAGTCGCTGTCAGTGGCGGGGGTTACGGTTCCGGGCATGGAGCATCCGGAGCTGGACCGCAGGGAGCGGGACATCCTCGCCCTGGAGCGCCGCGGCTTCCCGGGCCCCGGCGCCAAGGAGCGGGCCATACGGGAGGAGCTGGGGCTGGCGCCGGTCCGCTACTACCAGCTGCTGAACGCCCTGCTGGACGACGAGCGCGCCCTGGCCTTCGACCCGGTGACGGTGAACCGCCTGCGCCGGGTCCGGGAGGCGCGGCGGCAGGAACGCTGAGGGCCGGGTGAGGGTCAGGTGAGTCGTTCCGCCAGGGCGCGCAGCAGGCCCACCACGCCGCCCGGGCCGTCCACCACCAGGTCCGCCCGTTTGCGCAGTTCCGTCACCTCGTCGCTGCCGCTGCACACCAGGAGGCCGGGGGTGCCGGTGCTGCGAAGGTCGTCGACCGCGGAGAAGGCCGGGAGGTCACCCAGGTCGTCACCGCCGTAGAGGACGGACGTGGCGGACAGTTCGCGGACGTGGGTCAGGAGGGCCACGCCCTTGTCCATACCCGGGGGGCGCAGTTCCAGGACCAGGCGGCCCGGCTCGACGATCAGGCCGTGCCGGCCGGCCAGGTCGGTGAGGGGGGCGCGCAGGGCGTCGAAGGCGGCCTGGGGGTCCGGGGCCCGGCGGGTGTGGACCGCCACCGCCCGGCCGCCCTTCTCCTCGATCCAGGCGCCCGTTCCGTCGAGGAACTCCGGCAGCTCGGCACGGACCGCGGCCACGCCCGGGTGCGGTTCGGGCGCCGTGACCTCGCCCGTCACCGCGTCCCAGCGTTCCGCGCCGTAGTGGCCGAGGACCGTCAGGTGCTCCAGGCCGGGGACGCCCGCGAAGCCGCCGTAGCGGACCGCGATCTCGGCCGGGCGGCCGGTGATCACCGCGACGGAGGCCACCTTCGGTGCCAGGGCGGCGAGGACGGCCACCGCCTCGGGGTGCGCCCGCGCCTGCTCCGGGTCCGCCACGATCGGCGCCAGCGTCCCGTCGAAGTCGAGCCCGATGACCGCCCGCTGCGGCTCCGCGAGAATCGCCCGCAGCCCGTCCCGCCCGGCGGGCGTCGCCGGGCTCGGCAGGGCGCCGGGGTCGGTGTGGCTGCTCATGGGGTACCTCTCCGCGGGGTGAAGTGGGGGCAGTCGGGTGGTCGGGGCATCGGTCAGTGGCGCAGTCGGCTGGTGGCTGGAGGGCCGGGTGGCCGGGTGGTCTGGTTGGCACGGTCGGCCAGTCGCCTGACCGGCGCAGTCGCTCAGCCGGTCACCGGGGTCGCCCGCTCACGGCGCCAGCCGGTCACCGGGGTCGCCCGCCCACCGCGTTCACCTGCTCACCGCCTTCAGCGCGTTCAACTGGTCCAGGAACCACTGCGCCGGCGGCAGTGCCGTCGCCGCCGCGGTGAGCCTCTTCGCTCGTTCGGCCCGTTCGTGGGCCGGCATCGTCAGGGCCTCGTGCAGGGCCGCCGCCGTCTGTTCCACGTCGTACGGGTTCACCACGATCGCGTCGTCGCCCAGCTCCTCGTACGCCCCGGCCTCCCGCGACAGGACCAGCGCGCACCCCTCGTCGGACACCAGCGGCACCTCCTTCGCGACCAGGTTCATGCCGTCCCGGATGGGGTTGACCAGCGCCACGTCGGCCAGCCGGTACGCGGCCAGCGAGCGGGCGAAGTCGTCCTTGACGTGCAGCACGACCGGAGTCCAACCCGGCGTCGCGTACTGGGAGTTGATCTCGTCCGCCAGCCGCTGCACCGAAGCCGTGTAGTCCCGGTACACCGCCAGGTCCTGCCGCGACGGATACGCGAACGCCACGTGCACGACCCGCTCCCGCCATTCGGGCCGCGACTCCAGCAGCCGCCGGTAGGCGAGCAGGCCGCGCACGATGTTCTTCGACAGTTCGGTGCGGTCGACCCGGACGATCGTCTTTCGGCCCGCGCCGATCTCCTCGCGCAGGGCGACGATGCGCTCCTCGACGTCGGCCTCGTGGGAGCGGGCGCGCAGGAAGTCGGCGTCCGCGCCCAGCCCGTGCACCCCGATCCGGGTCTCTCCGAGCCCGTCCGCGAACTCCGTGGCGCACGCCGTGAAGGCGTCCGCCCAGCGGCGGGTGAGGAAGCCGAGCCGGTCGGCGCCCAACATGCCCCGAAGGACCTGGCCCGCGATGTCGTCCGGCAGCATCCGGAAGTAGTCCACCGGCGCCCACGGCGTGTGCGAGAAGTGGGAGATGCGCAGGTCGGGACGGAGCTCACGGAGCATCCCCGGCACCAGACACAGGTGGTAGTCCTGGACCAGGACCGCCGCCCCCTCGCCCGCCTCCTCGGCGAGAGCTTCCGCGAAGGCGCGGTTGTACGTCTCGTACGACCCCCACTGCCGCCGGAACTCCGCGTCGAAGGCCGGCTCCAGCGGGGTCTGGTAGAGGAGATGGTGGACGAACCAGAGGACCGAGTTCGCGATGCCGTTGTACGCGTCCGCGTGCACGTCGGCCGGGATGGCGAGCATGCGGACGCCGTCCTCGCCGACCCCCTGCCGCACCGCCTCGCGGTCGCCGTCGGACAGCGCCGAGCACACCCACAGCGCGCCCGCCTCCGGACCGATGGCCGACAGCCCCGAGACCAGTCCGCCGCCGCCCCGTTTGGGGCTCAGCGAACCGTCCTCCTGGACCGCGTACGAGACCGGGCCGCGGTTGGACGCGACCAGCACCTGGGCAGCACCCTGCACGGAAGACGTGGAAGCCATACGCCACAACCTAGCCCGGCCCGGAAACGCTCAAACGTACGGTTGCGCTCAGTGCGCGGACGTATACGGAACGCCCCGTTCTGTCACCCGGTCGCTCACGCGACCTTACGCTTCGCGTACTCCGCGATCTCCACCATCGGCGGCCGCTCCTCGGTGTCCACGGAGTACGTACGCGGCTCGAAGCCGTCCCGGCCCCGCTCGAACTGGGTGAGGGAGGGCCGGATCATATGGCCGCGGGCCAGCCTCAGCTGGGCGGTGCGGTAGATCGCGGCGGACATCCGGCCCAGGGCCTGCCCGTCCTGGTGACGGTGCTTGCGCACACCGACGTCGACCTGTGCGAGCGCGTCCAGGCCCACCAGGTGCAGAGCGTCGACCAGCATGCCCAGCTCGACGCCGTAGCCGACGGGGAACGGGAGCTGCTCCAGCAACGAGCGCCGGGCCGCGTACTCGCCGCCCAGCGGCTGCACGAAACCGGCCAGCTGCGGCCAGTGCATGTTCAGCAGCGGACGTGCCATGAGCTCGGTGACCCGGCCGCCCTGCCCGGCGGCGCCGCCCAGGGGACGGTCGTACATGCCCTTGACCAGGTCGACCTCGGGGTCGGTGAGCAGCGGGCCGACGATGCCGGAGACGAAGTCCGAGGAGAACTCCTTCAGGTCGGCGTCGATGAAACAGACGATGTCCCCCGAGGTGGCGAGCAGGGAACGCCACAGGACCTCGCCCTTGCCGGGCACGGCGGGTATGCGCGGGAGGATGTCGTCGCGGTGGACGACCCGCGCACCGGCCGCGGCGGCGACCTCGGACGTGCGGTCGGTGGATCCCGAGTCGACGACGACGATCTCGTCGACGAGCGGGACCTGCTGCATGAGGTCATGACGGATCACGGAGACGATGTCACCGACCGTCTCCTCCTCGTTGAGCGCGGGCAGGACAACACTGACCGTCCGGCCCGTGCCCCGCTTCGCCGCCATGATCCTGTGCAGCGGGCGATCGGTCACGGACCAGGAACGCGTGGCCAGCCAGCGCTCGACTTCGTTCAGCACAGTGCGCGGCTCCTCTGCCTTTGATCCATCTCGCGGTTCGGACGTCTCTCTCAACTGTCCTGGCCGTCGGTTACAGTCTTGAACAACGCGGATGACCATCGCATGTCCTGGGTGGCCCGCTGTTCACAACTTCATACCGCTCATCCAGAGGGGCAGAGGGATACGGCCCGATGAAGCCCCGGCAACCCTCCAGTCGGTTCTCGTAGCGATCGCTGACGATCGTTTCCGCGAGGCTCCCGACTCGGGAAGGTGCCAAATCCGTCTCACGGCGAGATGCGTCGTGAGGAAGATGAGGAGAAAGGGCCTCGCCTCCATGGCTGTGCAGACTGTTGCAAGCACCACGAACTCCGTCGATCTGGGTCCCGCCGCGGCGCTGAGCTGCCGCGAATGCGGCCACCGCGTCCCGCTCGGTCCGGTCTTCGCCTGCGAGGAGTGTTTCGGCCCGCTCGAGATCGCGTACGACTTCTCGGCCTACGACACCGAGGAGCTCCGCAAGCAGATCGAGGCGGGCCCCGCGAACATCTGGCGCTACGCCCCGCTGCTGCCCGTCCCCGCGGACGTGGCGGACAAGCCGAACATCAACCCCGGCTGGACCAAGCTCGTCAAGGCCGACAACCTCGCCCGCGAGCTGGGTGTCGACGCCGGCAAGCTCTTCGTGAAGGACGACTCCGGCAACCCGACGCACTCCTTCAAGGACCGGGTCGTCGCCCAGGCCATCGAGGCCGCTCGCGCCTTCGACTTCACCACCCTCTCCTGCTCCTCCACCGGCAACCTCGCCGGCGCCGTGGGTGCCGCCGCGGCCCGGGCCGGGTTCCGATCCTGCGTGTTCATCCCGCACGACCTGGAGCAGGGCAAGGTCGTGATGGCCGCGATCTACGGCGGCGAGCTCGTCGGCATCGAGGGCAACTACGACGACGTGAACCGCTTCTGCTCCGAGCTGATCGGCGACCCGGCCGGCGAGGGCTGGGGTTTCGTCAACGTCAACCTGCGGCCGTACTACGCGGAGGGGTCCAAGACCCTGGCGTACGAGATCTGCGAGCAGCTGGGCTGGCAGCTCCCCGACCAGCTGGTCGTGCCGATCGCCTCCGGCTCGCAGCTCACGAAGATCGACAAGGGTCTGCAGGAGCTGATCAAGCTCGGGCTCGTCGAGGACAAGCCGTACAAGATCTTCGGCGCGCAGGCCGAGGGGTGCTCGCCGGTGTCGGTCGCGTACAAGGCGGGCCACGACGTGGTCCGGCCCCAGAAGCCGAACACCATCGCCAAGTCCCTCGCGATCGGGAACCCGGCGGACGGTCCGTACGTGCTGGACATCGCGCGTCGCACCGGTGGTGCGGTGGAGGACGTGAACGACGAGCAGGTCGTCGACGCGATCAAGCTGCTCGCGCGGACCGAGGGGATCTTCGCGGAGACCGCGGGTGGCGTGACCGTCGGCGTGGCGAAGAAGCTGATCGAGAACGGTCTGCTGGATCCCTCGCTGACGACCGTCGTGCTGAACACCGGTGATGGTCTGAAGACGCTGGACGCGGTGGCGGGTACGGGTCTCACCGCCACGATCCGCCCCAACCTGGATTCGTTCCGCGAGGCCGGCCTCGCGTAGTCGCCGCGGCCGCTGAAAGCCCTCACCCCGACCGGAGGTCCTGAAACATGAGCGTTTCCGTCCGTATCCCCACCATCCTGCGCACCTACACCGGCGGGCAGGCCGAGGTGCAGGCCGAGGGCGCGACCCTCGCCGACGTCATCGCCGATCTGGAGAAGAACCACACCGGTATCGCCGCGCGCGTTCTCGACGACCAGGGCAAGCTGCGGCGGTTCGTCAATGTGTACGTCAACGACGACGATGTGCGCTTCGAGCAGGGGCTGGAGACGGCGACGCCCGACGGGGCCGGCGTCTCGATCATTCCGGCCGTCGCCGGCGGGTGACCGTATGACTGGTCATTACCTTCGGTAACGGTAATTACCGAGTGTTCATCGGATTGCCCCCTCCGCTTGAGAAGCGGAGGGGGCAATTCTCTATGGTTGAGCGCGGTACAGTTGGGGAAGCAGCGGCTTTCTTCTTGCCGCGTGCATATGAGTTCTCGCTCCACATGCGATGAGAAGTAGCCAAAGTGTGCGCGTCTTAAGTGCCTTATGTGTCTTTTATGGGGCCCGACTTGCCCCGAATTCAGGCGAATTCTCACTACATTCCGGACCCCTTCCGTCCAGAATTCTCGTCCGATTGACCTGTTGCAGACGGCAGTTGGACAGATACATTCAGCCGCGGTCGACGCGTTCCGGCGCACGCCCCCAACCATGTGGGGGGTGAGGTCTGACCCGGATCCACGAAGTGTGGATCCGTGCAAGGGCCAGTAATAGGGGAGTTAGGCATGGCTCAGGGCACCGTCAAGTGGTTCAACGCGGAGAAGGGGTACGGCTTCATCGCGGTCGACGGTGGTGCGGATGTATTCGTCCACTACAGCGCGATTCAGATGGACGGCTACCGCACCCTTGAAGAGGGCCAGCGGGTCGAGTTCGAGATCTCGCAAGGTCAGAAGGGGCCGCAGGCGGACATGGTTCGCCTGGCGACCGGCTGAAGCACGCGCCGGGTAACAACAGCGTCGTTCTTCTGTTCTTCTTCGAAGGGCTCGTCCCCCATAGGGAGTCATGGGGTACGGGCCCTTCGGCATGCCCGGGGCCGGCCCGTACGGGCCGGTAGCGAGCTGTCTCCGGTGCTCGGTGTCCTGCCCGATACACGAGAGGCGCTTGCACTCGACCATGCCGAGTGCTAATCATTGGCGTTAGCACTCTGAAGGTGAGAGTGACAAAGATGGACCGGGTCGGTGAGGCCCGCAGGCCTTGTGGGGCAAGGATCCACAGGCCGGCGAGCCGTCCGTCGCGGGCGCGGGCGCGGTCCGAAGGAATCACCCCCAGTCCTGGAGGGACCACTTCACATGGCCAAGATCATCGCGTTCGACGAGGAGGCGCGGCGCGGCCTCGAGCGCGGCATGAACCAGCTCGCGGACGCCGTCAAGGTGACGCTCGGCCCCAAGGGCCGCAACGTCGTCCTCGAGAAGAAGTGGGGCGCCCCCACGATCACCAACGATGGTGTCTCCATCGCCAAGGAGATCGAGCTCGAGGACCCGTACGAGAAGATCGGCGCCGAGCTGGTCAAGGAAGTCGCCAAGAAGACGGACGACGTCGCCGGTGACGGTACGACCACCGCGACCGTGCTCGCCCAGGCCCTGGTCAAGGAAGGCCTGCGCAACGTAGCCGCCGGCGCCAACCCCATGGCCCTCAAGCGCGGTATCGAGAAGGCCGTCGAGGCCGTCTCCGCCGCCCTGCTCGAGCAGGCCAAGGATGTCGAGACCAAGGAGCAGATCGCCTCCACGGCCTCCATCTCCGCCGCCGACACCCAGATCGGCGAGCTCATCGCCGAGGCGATGGACAAGGTCGGCAAGGAAGGCGTCATCACCGTCGAGGAGTCCCAGACCTTCGGTCTGGAGCTGGAGCTCACCGAGGGTATGCGCTTCGACAAGGGCTACATCTCGGCGTACTTCGCCACCGACATGGAGCGGATGGAGGCGTCGCTCGACGACCCGTACATCCTCATCGCCAACTCCAAGATCGGCTCCGTCAAGGACCTGCTCCCGCTCCTGGAGAAGGTCATGCAGTCGGGCAAGCCGCTGCTGATCATCGCCGAGGACGTCGAGGGCGAGGCCCTGTCGACCCTGGTCGTCAACAAGATCCGTGGCACCTTCAAGTCCGTCGCCGTCAAGGCCCCGGGCTTCGGTGACCGCCGCAAGGCGATGCTGAACGACATCGCCATCCTCACCGGCGGCGAGGTCATCTCCGAGGAGGTCGGCCTCAAGCTGGAGAACACCTCCATCGACCTTCTGGGCCGTGCCCGCAAGGTCGTCATCACCAAGGACGAGACCACCATCGTCGACGGTGCCGGCTCCTCCGAGCAGGTTCAGGGCCGGGTCAACCAGATCCGCGCCGAGATCGAGAACAGCGACTCGGACTACGACCGCGAGAAGCTCCAGGAGCGCCTGGCGAAGCTCGCCGGTGGCGTCGCCGTCATCAAGGCCGGTGCCGCGACCGAGGTCGAGCTCAAGGAGCGCAAGCACCGCATCGAGGACGCCGTTCGCAACGCGAAGGCGGCCGTCGAGGAGGGCATCGTCGCCGGTGGTGGCGTGGCCCTCATCCAGGCCTCCTCGGTCTTCGAGAAGCTGGACCTGGAGGGTGACGAGCTGACCGGCGCCAACGCCGTGAAGCTGGCCCTGGAGGCCCCGCTCAAGCAGATCGCCGTCAACGGTGGTCTCGAGGGTGGCGTCATCGTCGAGAAGGTGCGCAACCTGCCCGTCGGCCACGGCCTGAACGCCGCGACCGGTGAGTACGTCGACATGATCGCCGAAGGCATCATCGACCCGGCGAAGGTCACGCGCTCTGCCCTGCAGAACGCCGCCTCCATCGCCGCGCTGTTCCTCACCACCGAGGCCGTCATCGCCGACAAGCCGGAGAAGGCGGGCGCTGCCCCGGCCGGCGGCGGCATGCCGGGCGGTGACATGGACTTCTGATCGACCCCCGGCCGCCAGGCCTGACGGTTGATCAACGTCCTTCCCGGGGGCGGCACTTCCTGGAAACAGGGATGGCCGCCCCCGGTCTTTTCCTGCGCTATGCTTGATCACGAGCCGCTCGACGTGAACTCCCGTCGGTCGACTACGCGTTGGTGGTCCAAGGAAAGACGCCCCGCTTCCTGCGGGGAGATGCAGGTGCAAGGCCTGCCCGGCGCTCGACACGAAGCCCGTCCCACGATGGTGGGGCGGGCTTCTTTCATGCGCGGCCTCCATGCGTGGCCGGAGTCACAGCGCCCCGGGAAATCCTGAGCGGGATGAGGCGGTTGGCACCTGGGTAGTGTCCATGCGCATGCACATACCGAGGAGTACTGCCACGTGACCGCCCCCGCCACCTCCCGCGCCGCCGAGATCCTCTCCCGCCCGGCCCACATCAACGGCCTGACCGTCCCGAACCGCATCGTGATGGCGCCGATGACCCGGCACTTCTCCCCGGGCGGCATCCCCGGCGCGGACGTGGCGTCGTACTACTCCCGCCGCGCGGCCGCCGGAGTCGGCCTGATCGTCACCGAGGGCACCTACGTCGGCCACGAGTCGGCCGGGAACAGCGACAGCGTCCCGCGCTTCCACGGCGAGGAGCAGCTGGCGGGCTGGGCGAAGGTCGCCGAGCAGGTGCACGCGGCGGGCGGCACCATCGTCCCGCAGCTGTGGCACATCGGCATGGTCCGCGAGCAGGGCCAGCAGCCCTACGCCGACGCCCCCGCCGTCGGCCCCTCCGGCCTGCGCCTCGGCTCCGACGAGCCCACCGGTAAGGCGATGACCCAGCGCGACCTGGACGACGTCATCGGTGCGTTCGCCGAGGCCGCGGCCGCCGCAGAGCGCATCGGCTTCGACGGTGTGGAGATCCACGGCGCCCACGGCTACCTCGTCGACCAGTTCCTGTGGGCGGGCACCAACCGCCGCACCGACGCCTACGGCGGCGACCCCGTCGCCCGCACGAAGTTCGCGGCGGAGATCGTGGCGGCCGTACGCGAGACGGTGTCGCCGGAGTTCCCGATCATCTTCCGCTACTCGCAGTGGAAGCAGGAGGCCTACAAGGCGCGCCTCGCCGAGACGCCGGAGGAGCTGGAGGCGATCCTCGCGCCGCTCGCCGCGGCCGGTGCCGACGCCTTCCACGCCTCCACGCGCCGCTACTGGCTCCCCGAGTTCGACGGCTCCGACCTCAACCTCGCCGGCTGGACCAAGAAGCTCACCGGCAGGACCACCATCACGGTGGGCTCGGTCGGTCTCGACGGCGACTTCATCCGCGGCTTCATGGGCGAGGGCTCCCCGGTCAAGGGCATCGACGACCTGCTCGACGCCCTGGAGCGCGAGGAGTACGACATGGTCGCCATCGGGCGGGCGCTGCTTCAGGACCCGCAGTGGGCCGCGAAGGTGCTGGCGGGCCGTTTCGACGAGCTTGCGCCGTACGACGCGTCCGCGCTGAAGTCGTTGAGCTGACGGGTTTCGGGTCGGTGGGGTCGGCCCGCGCGCTGACGTAGTGCTGGTTGCGGTCGTCAACTCCCGCTACCGTGCCGGAACATGCGGATTCTGCATCTCTCGGACACGCACGTGGAGCGCACCGACGCACCGAACAGGAACGGCGTCAACGCCACCGACTCACTACGGCTGATGCTCGCTGAGCTGCGGCACCTACGGGACGTCGACGCGGTCGTCGTCACCGGGGACATCGCCAACGAGGGGGACGTGGAGGCGTATTCGGCGGTACGGGAGCTCGTGGGGGCGTTCGCCCAGCCGCTGGACGCCCCTGTCTTCTACACCACAGGCAACCACGACGAGCGCGAGGCCTTCGGCAAGGTGCTGGGGAGCGGACACCCGGATCCCGAGGGGCTGTTGGAGACAGACGCGTCCGAGCGGGCCGCGGTGAGCACGGTCGGCGGGTACCGGTTCGTCACACTGGACTCGCTGGTGCCGGGAGAGGTGTACGGCCGTATCGGCGCGGCCCAACTGGACTGGTTGCGCGAGGTGTTGAGCACCCCGGCCGAGCACGGCACCGTCCTCGCCTTCCACCACCCGCCCCTCGGTCTCGGCCTGTCCGTCACCCAGACGGTCTTCGGGCTGCTGAACCCCGGGGAGCTGGCGTCCGCGATCCGGGGGAGTGACGTGCGGGTCATGCTGACCGGGCACTTCCATCTCCAGCTCTTCGGGATGCTGGAGGCGGTGCCGGTGTGGGTGACACCGGGGGTGGTCAACCGGATCGACCTGACGACGCCGTACGGCACCGAGCGGGCGGTGCGCGGGGCCTCGGCCTCGCTGGTGGAGCTGGGCGGACCGGCGAGCCCGATGTTCCACACGTTCCACGCGCGGGACCCGCGGGCCCACGAGACGGTGTACCAGCTGGACGAGGAGCGGACCCGGGCGGTGCTGGAGAAGTACGGGCCGACGGCGCTCGGCTGACGGCGACTTGGTTGACTCAAGCAAGGGAAATGGGCTGCAGTGGATCCAGCAGCCCCTACTCGTGAGGAGTTCGACGATGACGTCAGCCGAGAATCTCGAAGTGCGCACCGCGGCCGGTGCCGTGCGCGGGCGGGGCGAGGGCGGACTGGTGGTCTTCCGGGGGATCCCGTTCGCCGAACCACCGGTCGGGGAGGCCCGGTTCCAGGCACCGCGGCCCGTGAAGGGCTGGGCGGGGACCCGGGAGGCGTACGACTTCGGACCCCCGCCCCCGCAGGAGTCGGGCTTCCAGGGCCGTGCCGCCGAACTGCCGGTACCCACCGGCGACGACTGGCTGACGGTCAACGTCTGGACGCCCGGCACGGACCCGTCGGCCCGCCGCCCGGTCATGGTGTGGATCTACGGCGGTGCCTACAAGCTGGGTCACGCCGGCAGCCCCGGCTACGACGCCCAGCACCTCGCGCGCGCCGGTGACGTGGTCGTCGTGACCCTCAACTACCGCGTCGGCATCGAGGGGTTCGCCCTGCTGGAGGGGGCGCCCGCGAACCGGGGCCTGCTGGACCAGGTCGCCGCGCTGGAGTGGGTGCGGGACAACATCACGGCGTTCGGCGGGGACCCCGGGCAGGTCACGGTGTTCGGGGAGTCGGCGGGGGCGGGGTCGGTGGCCTCGCTGCTGGCGATGCCGAGCGCGCGGGGACTGTTCGGGCGGGCCGTCGCGCAGAGCGTGCCCGGCACGTACTTCTCCGCCGAACTCGCCCGGGACATCGCGGTGGAGATCGGCAAGGAGGCGGGCCTCGCTCCGACGGCCGCCGCGCTGTCCGCCGTGGACCCACTCGAACTCCCCTCGGCGGGAGAGCGGTTGAGCCTTCGGATGCGTGAGTACGACGACCGGTGGGGGCAGGCGGCGCCGACCGCCACCCCGTTCTCGCCGGTGGTCGACGGCGAGGTGCTGCCGACCACCCCCTGGGAGGCGCTGGCGGCCGGCGCGGCCCGGGACGTGGAGCTGCTCGTCGGGCACAACCGCGACGAGTACCGGCTCTTCCTCGCCCTCGCCGACCGGCTCGGCCGGATAACCGAGGAGCAGGCGGCCGCGGCCCTGCGGATGTTCGCGCCGGGCCCGGACGGCGAGCGCTCCTACCGCGAGGCCTTCCCGGACGCCACACCGACCGAACTCTACGAACGCGTGCAGACGGACTGGCTCTTCAACATGCCCTCCCTGCGGCTGGCCGAGGCGCAGGTCGCCGGCGGCGGCCGCGCCCACCTCTACGAACTGGCCTGGCCCGCACCGGGTTTCGGGGGCGTGCTCGGAGCGTGCCACGGGCTGGACATCCCGCTGCTCTTCGGCACGTACGAGGCCGACCTCGGGAACCTGCTGTTCGCGGGGAGCGGGGTGCCGGACGAGGCGAGGGCACTGACCGCGCGCTTCCAGGCGGCCTGGACGCGGTTCGCGCGGACCGGGGATCCGGGGTGGCCGGCGTATGACGCCGCGGGCGGCCGACTGACCCAGGTCCTGGACGCGGAGCCGGAGGTGCGGCCGTATCCGGAGGAGGTCTCCCGGCGGCTGTGGGAGACGTACGACTTCCGGACGCTCCCCCTGCTGAAGTAGGTCTCCCGGGCGCTAGAGATTGCCGAGCGGCTCGATGTCCACCTTGACCGGGGTGCCCCACACCCGCAGCACCTCGTAGTCGGTGAACTCGTGCACGAGCCGGTACGCCATCGCGGCGCGCGGGCCGCGGCGCTGGGCGTTGATGTAGAGCTCGGCCTCGTGCCGGTCCCGCCTCGGGGTGCCGCACAGCTGCCACTCCTGGCCGGTCCACTGCTCCGGCAGCCAGCGCTGCTGGGGCTGGGGCCGGTCCTCCCGCACCCCGTACCTGGAGGGGGTGGGGCCGGCGGTCCTCGGTCGCGCGCCGGGACCGTTGATCTCGGCACGACGGGCCGCCCGGCGCCGCGTCTCGCACAGCAGGCACAGGTCGGGGGCGTTCTCGTCGACCGGGCCATTGGGGTGCTCGGCGCAGCGGGTGGTGGGGACGGCGGTGGTGACGGTGGTCTCCAGCAGCTCCAGGGCCCGCTTGATGTCCGCCTTCACTTCGTGCAGCTTGGCGTCGGGGGTGTCACCGGTGAGCGACTCACCGTGCTCGCCGAGGAGACGGAGGGCACGGCCCAGGGCGGTGAGCTGGGCGTGGTTCATGGGATGGCTCCGGTTGTCGCAGGGGCCGGGTTCAGTTGCTGCGGCCGACCTTCAGCACATGCACGGTGACGGTGGGTCCGTCCGGCCGGTACAGCACGCGCCAACTTCCGACGTGCAGACGGTAGTAGCCAGAAGTACCCAGGGCCCGGGCCGCATCGGGACGGGGATCGTCGGCGAGGGCACGTAATGCCACAGCAGTCGCCTTGGCACCTACCGGATCGAGGACGCGGAGCCGTCGGAACTCGTTCATGGCGTGGTTCTCCCACACCACCGTGTACGTCACGAAGCGGCCTCTCGGCGATCTTCCGCCTCCAGCTGTGCCATGAACGCGTCGTGGGACATCGACGGGCCGGCCGGAGCGGCCTCACGAGCACGCGCCTCGGCGATGTCCGCCTCGTCGCGCAGCCGCTGCAGCTCTTCCAGTTCGCTTATCGGGATGAGCGCGGCGGCAGGCTTGCCGTACTCGGTGATCAGGATCTGCTCCTGTCCGTGCCGGACCCGGCCGACCAGTTGGCCGAGCTGGTTGCGGGCTTCGACGAGCGGATACGTGTCCATGTAAAGACTGTACATACCCGCGGGTGTGTGTACTGCCTGCCGCGACAAAGCCGGGCTTGAGTCATTCGTCATGCGTACATGCGCTCTTCTCGTTTCAGGGACATCGCGGCCCGGATCTCGTCCGCGCGGGCGTGGATCTCGGGGGCGGGCAGGAGCGAGGCCGGGCGCGCGGGGGCGTATCCGTCTCGGCAGCTATTGCATAGGCCCCCCGGCAGGGCCTCCGGAGGCCCGGGCACTCTGCACTCCGCGCACTCCAGGATCCGGTGGGGCGCTGGGGGAGGCGGCAGCTCCGGGGGCAGTTTGTCGGTCAGGCGGCGGCGGAGGAGGGCAGCCGGGTGGTGGACCGGAGTCGGCAAACCGCTGGTCAGGGCGTGGCGTACGGCCTCCTCGGCGGCTCCTCGGGCGAACCACTCCGTCACCAGCGGGGCGAGGGCCGCGCAGTCGGCGGCGGAGAGGGACAGCGAAGGGGTCTCGCGGCCCAGCGCGGCGAGGAGGATGTGGGCGCGGGAGCGACTGGGCGGGCGACTCGGTGGGTCCTGCGGGACGTCGCCCCTCGTGAATGCCGCCCACCAGTCGTCGTCGCGTGCGGTACGGGAGAACCACGATCGGGTGATCCAACGGTGCCCTCCGGAAGCGGAGTCCAGGCGTTCGCGCCCCCGGCGCAAGTGGCCTGCCTGATGGAGGCGGTTGAGGGCCGTGCGGAGCGCACATTGGCCGTACGGCAGCGTCTTGGCCAGCGTCTTTACGGAGATGTCGGCGCCGTCGGGGAGGCGGTCGAGGTACGCGGCGATGGCGGCTTCGCGAGGTGGGAGGTGGGCGAAGTCGTGTGCGGTGCGAGGGCGTTGGTCGGGAGCGGACCGTTTGCCGTAGCCCGGATTGGCCAACGGGTGGGAAGGGGCGTGCGCGGGCAGGGAGGCGGCACTAAGCTTGGCGTCAGCCATGGGGATCGAACTTGTCCTTCGATCTCGTAGGTCAAGCCCCCGCAGGTGTTGCTAGCACCTGGCGGGGGCTGTTCTGTCTGTTATCCGGGCACGCTAGACGATCGTGACTCTGCGTGGCAAGCCGAACGCGTCAAGTCAACACGCGGGGTGGGAGGGCGGGTTGGGGCCCTCCACCCATTCCCTGCAAAGGGGGCTCGGAGCTGGACGCTTGAGCTTCGGGAGCGGTCAGCCCATGCTCTTCGCGCCGTCCAGGGACTCGCGGATGATGTCGGCGTGGCCCGCGTGCTGGGCCGTCTCGGCGGCGATGTGCAGCAGCACCCTGCGGGCCGACCATCGAGCTCCGGGCTCGTTCCATGGCGCCTCGGGCAGCGGGTGGCCGGCGTTCAGGTCGGGCAGGGCCATGACGAGTTCGTCGGTCCGGCGGGCCGTCTCGTCGTAATCGGCCAGCACACCGTCCAGCGTCTCGCCGGGCTGCATCCGGAACTCGTCGGCCCGTCGGGCGAAGTCGGCCTCGGTCATGGCGGTGAAGTCGGGCATGGCGGCGGGGCCGTTCAGGATGAAGTCAGCCCAGTGCCGCTCCACCGACGTGACGTGTTTGATCAGGCCGCCCAGACACAGCTCGCTGGCCGTGGTCCGCTGCCCGGCCTGCTCGTCGGTGAGGTCACGGGTCGTGAACCGCAGGAAGCGCCGGCTGTGGGCCAGCGCCTCCAGCAGGTCGGTGCGCTCGTCGGTGGTGATGGTGTGTGTGGTGTCGGTCATGGGACCACGCTAGGAGCCGTCTAGGTCAGATCCTGACCTCTATGACCGCCTCGACGAAGGCGGACCATGCCTGGGGCCGGAGCATGAGCTTCGGGCCGTGGGGGTGCTTGGAGTCGCGGACGGGGACGGCGGTGGGGTGACCTACGGCCACTTCGAGGCAGTTGCCGCCGCTGCCGCCGCTGTACGTCGACTTGCGCCAGGTCTCAGGGTTGTTCCTCATAGGCGTAATCCTGCGCCAACGACTCGATGAGAGCCAGGGAGTTCTGAGGGGAGAGGGCGCAGGCCGTGAGGAGCTGGTAGGTGAAGCGCTGGTGTCTGACGATGGCCGGATCGTCCTCCAGCCGCCCAGTGCCGACGCCCTCGAAGTAGACCAGTGGAGGTGCGTCCTCGAAGTCCATCAACTTCAGGGAACCTTCCATCGCGGCGTGCGCTCCCGCCTCGAAAGGGAGCACCTGCACGATGGCCCGACCGCGCCGAGCCAGCTCGGCGAGGTGGCGCAGCGCCTCCGCCATCACCTCGCGCCCGCCCACCGCCCGACGCAGCGCCGCCTCGTCAATCACCGCCCACAACAGAGGCGCTGTTGGATCGCCGAGTACCCGGGCACGCTCCACCCGGGCTGCCACCAACTCTTCAATCTCCTCTTCCTTGGCTGTCGGCTGATACGCGCGGCACACGGCCCGTGCGTACGCGGGCGTCTGGAGCAGTCCGGGGATCAGGAGCTGCACATACTCTCTGATCTCCGTCGCCCCGGCCTCCGCCTCCGCAGCCTCCGCGAAGTGCTCGGGATACTTCGACTTCGCCGACGCCCCGCAGTTCCGCAGGAAGAAGTCTTCCGTCCCGAGCACCTCGTCCAGCTGTCGCGCGACATCCCGCTGCATCCTCCGCGTGCCCGCCTCCAACTGGCCCACGAACGACCCGCTCACGAACAGCCGTTGCCCCAACTCCTCTTGGCTCAGCCCGGCCTTCTCTCTCGCGTGCCGCAGCTCCGCGCCCAGCAGCGCCCTCGGTGACGACGACGGGTCGAGGTCCTTCGGTCCCGGCATGTGCGACTCCTCATCCACCAGGTGAGGTTGTTGGACTGGTTCGTATGGCCAGGTTAGGGGCGTGCCGGACACGCTGTGTTGCGAATAGCCAACTCACCGTGCCCGTGGAGGAAAGCGTGCGGTCAACCCAAGAAGTCCTGGAGTCCCTGCGAGCCGCCCTCGTCGGCGTAGGCGTCGTCCTGCCGTCCCTCGCCGTCGACCCCCTCACCGGCGCCGGCGACGAACCCTTCCCCCTGGTCGACCTCGGCCGCTGCAACGTACGCACGGCCGAGCGCCTGGCGTCCGTACTGCGCGGGGAGAGGCCGCCGGTGGCGTCGTACGTCGTCGACGAGCGGGACGGACGCGTGGGGGAGGTGATCGCGCACCTCGGAGGAAGGGTGCAGCTCAGGCCTCTCGGCGGGGGCCGGGAGTGGGAGTGCGAGCCCGGGTCCACGAGGCCTGCCCCGCAAAGTGACGTGCTGCGGGCCAGGGTGCGCAAGGTCAACAACGAGGGCCGCATGCCCTGTTGAAATGAACCCATGCCTCTCCTGGACGCCCTCGCTCGCTTCAACGACGCCCACCCCTGGTCCCACAACGCCCACTTCCACCCATGGCTCATGCGTCAGTTGCCCCGCCGCTTCGACCGCGCCGTGGATGTCGGCTGCGGTTCCGGCGACCTGGCCCGGCTGCTGGCCACGCGCGCGAGACAGGTCCACGGCATCGACGTCGACGAGCGAATCATCGACAGGGCACGGGAGTCGACCGGTCCCGACCTCCCCGTCACCTTCTCCGTCGCGGACGCGCTGTCGTACGACGAAGGTGCCCCCTACGACGTCATCACCTGCGTCGCCGTACTCCACCACCTCCCCCTGACCGAGACCCTCACCCGCTTCCGGCAACAGCTGGCCCCCGGCGGAACGCTGGTGGTCGTCGGGCTGACGCGAGAAGACACCCGTGTCCAGACACTCCTCGGCCTCGCGTCCGTCCCGCTCAACCTGGTCACCGGTTGGGTCAAGAACAGGGGACGTACGGCACCGCGCCCCGTCGCGATGACCGCCCCGACCCGCCCGGCGGACGTCCCCTACACCGAGTTCGCCCGCGAGGTCCGCCGTATCCTCCCCGGCGCCCGGCTGAGGCGTCGGCTCTTCTGGCGCTGCACCATCGTCTGGAAAAAGGTGCGCGGGGATGTCGATCCAGGCAGGCTCTGAACGACGCAGAGGTGAGAGCACGACACCACACGAGAGGTGAAGGCCATGCCCAAGGTCCGGGTGCACAACGTGACGATCTCCCTCGACGGCTTCATGGCCGGTCCGAACCAGCGGCTGGACGCCCCCTTCGGCGACGGCGTCGGCTGGGGCGACGACTTGCACAGCTGGTTCATCTCCGCGTCGCAGGACGCGGCCGCGGGGAAGTCCGGGATCGACGTCGACTACTTCGTCCGCGGTGATCAGAACATCGGCGCCACGATCATGGGGCGGAACATGTTCGGTCCGCAGCGCGGGCCATGGGAGGACGAGTCCTGGCAGGGCTGGTGGGGCGAGAACCCGCCGTACCACCACGATGTCTTCGTCCACACCCACCATCTGCGCCCGGAACTGGAGATGGCCGGCGGAACCACCTTCCACTTCACCGACGAGCCGCCGGAGGCGGTCCTGCGGCGCGCCTTCGACGCGGCGGACGGCAAGGACGTCCGGATCGGCGGCGGGGCGGCGGTCATCCGGCAGTATCTGCGCGCCGGGCTGATCGACGAACTCCACCTGGTGATCGCGCCGCTCCTCATCGGACGCGGGGAACGGCTCCTCGACGACCTGGGCGACGGGATCGACGGCTACCGGGTGTCCGAGCTGGTCAGCTCACCGAACGTCACCCACGCGCTGCTCGTTCGCAGCTGAGCCGGCTAGCGGGCCGTCGCCGCCAGTGCCGCCCGCAGATGGCCCCCCGTCTCCTCCAGGAGCCGGGCCGCCGTGGGGCCGTCGACGTCGGCCAGGATGGTCAGGATGGCGTTCTTCACCTCGCCGTCGGTGGCGGCCAGGGCGCGCTCGACCTCCTCGTCGTCGGCGCCGGTGGCGAGGGCGACGATACGGCGCGAGCGGGCCCGCAGCTTCTCGTTGGAGGCGCGGACGTCGACCATCAGGTTCCCGTACGTCTTGCCGAGGCGGATCATCGTGATCGTCGACAGCATGTTGAGGACGAGCTTCTGGGCCGTGCCCGCTTTGAGGCGGGTCGAGCCGGTGAGCAGCTCGGGGCCGACGACCACCTCGATGCCGTGATCGGCGGCCGCGGCGAGCGCGCTGTCCGCGTTGCAGGACAGGCCGACCGTCAAGGCCCCCTGCGCACGGGCGTGTTCCACCGCGCCCACGGCGTAAGGGGTACGACCGGACGCGGACACCCCGACCACCGAGTCCACGGCGGTCAC
This sequence comes from Streptomyces doebereineriae, assembly GCF_031845645.1. Lineage (NCBI taxonomy): Bacteria > Bacillati > Actinomycetota > Actinomycetes > Kitasatosporales > Streptomycetaceae > Streptomyces > Streptomyces doebereineriae. The sequence continues at coordinate 100,131 of NZ_JAVREZ010000014.1, read as the reverse complement.
CGCGAGCCCGTCCAGGTCGGCCCGCGCCAGCTCCGCCGAGTCCTCCGCCCCTTCGACGGACGTGACCATGGCCTCGGGGCCGCCAGCGATCAGGCCCACGACCTGGGCGGGGTCGGTGTTGAAGGTCGGCGGACACTCGGAGGCGTCCAGCACGCCGAGGCGTCCGGCGGTGCCCGCACCGGCGTAGATCAGCCGTCCGCCACGGGCCATCCGGTCGGCGATCGCGTCGATGGCGGCGGCGATCTCGGGAAGTCGTCGCGCGACGGCCGCGGGGACGGTGGCGTCCTCGCCGTTCATCAGCCGGGCGATGTCGAGGGTCGGCAACTGATCGATGTCGGCCAGCTCGGGCCGGAAGGCCTCGGTGGTGAGCGACTCCAACGCGGCACGCAGCTCACGGGAAGGGGACGTGGACGTCATGGCGGTGACTCTTTCAGAGTTGCGTTCCGATCAACTATCGACGGTGCCGGTGCGCCAGCGCCTCGTAGGACGCGGCCAGCGCGGGCGCCGCCGTCTCGTACGTCCGTTGCGCGACCCCCACGAACAGACAGTCCACCACCAGCAGCTGGCTCGTCCGCGAGGACATCGCCGCCGGCCGCAGCTCACTCTCCCGGGCCGTGGACGTCGTCAGCACATGGTCGGCGTACTGCGCCACCGCCCCGCCCGGCCGCCCGGTGATGGCGACGGTCGTGGCCCCGTGCTCGAAGGCGACGCGCAGCGGCTCGATGACATCGCCGGTCGCCCCGGAGTGCGTGATCGCGATCGCCACATCGCCCGACCGCAACTGCACGGCGTTCGTCACGGCGAGATGGGGATCGCTGTGCGCCTGGGCTATCAGCCCTATCCGCAACAGCTTCTGCGTGAGGTCCTGGGCGACGAGACCGGAGGCCCCCACCCCGTACACGTCGATCCGCCGCGCCGAGGCCGTCGCGGCGACCGCCGCCCCCAACTGCACGGTGTCCAGCCCGGCCGCCGTGTCCGCGAGGGTCTGCTGCTCGTCGTAGGCGAGTTTGGCGACCACGTCGGCGAGCGGGTCGTCCACCGCGATGTCCGTGGTGATCGCGGGCGACCGCCCGGACTGCTGCTGCGCGGCGAGCCCGGCGAGGGCGAGCCGCAGGTCGCGGTAGCCGGGATACCCCAGCAGCCGGGCCGTCCGTACGACGGTCGCCTCGCTCGTCCCGGTCAGTTCCGCGAGGCCCGTGACGGTGAGCGCCGCGCACCCCGCGGGGTCCTTCGCGACGGCCTCGGCGACCCGCTGCATGGAGCGCGTCATGGACGGACCCAGCGTGCGCACCTTCGAGGCGAGAGCGCTGCCGAAAATTTCCTTCACTTCCTGGGGCACGTATGAAAGATATTTTCGGCTCCGGCCCGTGGTCAAGAGCGCGCACAATGGCACCATGGAGTCCATCGGTCCACTTGAACAGACCCTGCACACGGCACGCGCCCGCGTGCTCGCCGACCTCGCCGCCGGTGAGGTCGCCGCCGCGGACGTGGTGTCGATGGTCGAGGACTCCGTCGTACAGCGGCGCTGGTGGGTGGAGCAGTGGCCCGAGGGCGCGGAATTCGTGGCGGGACTGGTCGCCCAGGACGTCCAGGACGCGCTGCTGGAAACCTACGGCCGCTGGCCCCTGTGTCCGGTGTGCGGCTCCGGCGACCCGCACGCCCTGGACGTCGAGCCGGAGCTCGGCCCCGACCCGCACTGGGTGTGCCACAAGGCGGGTGTGAAGGTCGCGGCGGTCGGCTCGCTCGGGACCGCGGCGGGCGGGACCTCGTCCTCGTGACCGTCTACATCGACCCACCCACCTGGCCGGGGCACGGCCGCATGTGGTCCCACCTGATCAGCGACGCCTCCTTCGACGAACTGCACGCCTTCGCCGATGAGCTGGGCGTCCCGAGGCGCGCCTTCGAACGCGACCACTACGACATTCCGTCGCACCGGTACGCGGACGTCGTGGCGGCCGGCGCGGTGGAGGTCAGCAGCCGCGAGGTGGTGCGTCTGCTCACGGGGGCGGGACTGCGGCGGCCCAAAGGCCGTTAACCGGCCCGGCCGGGCAGCACGTACAGCCGTAGCCCCGGTTCCGCCTCCCCGTACGCCTGCTCCTCCTCCACCGTCGCCCGGATGTACCCGGCACGGGCGATCACCCGCTGCGAGGCGGCGTTGTCGGGTTCGATGGTGGCGCAGAGGCTGTGCACGTCGTCGCGGGCCAGGGCCCAGTCGCTGAGGGCGCGCAGGGCCTCCGTGGCGTAGCCCTGGCCTCGGGCGCTCTCGGCGAGGTCGTAACCGACCTCCGCGCGGCCGTCCTCGTCGGGGGCGCCGTGGAAGCCCATGCCGCCGATCGCGCGGCCGTCCTCCCGTCGTACGAGGGCGAAGAGGCCGAACTCCGGGCGGTGGACGCCGGCTTCGTAGGCCTTGAGGGTCATGGCGGCGGCCTCGCGGGTGCCCTCGAAGGGGCCGTCCTCGACCCACTCGAAGTCGCCGTCGCCGCCCGCGGCCAGCTCGGCGGCGGAGGCGGGGGTGATGCCCTGGAGGGTGAGGCGTTCGGTGGGCAGGACGAGGTTGTTGCTCCAGCGCCACTCCGTGCGCGGGGCGCGGCCGGGCAGGTCGCCGCGACCGGTGGCCCACAGGAGGGTGCGCCAGGGGTCGGGGCCCGGCTGGACCTCGGGGAAGATCCGCGTCAGGACGTGTTCGGGGAGGTGGGCGGGGGGCTCGTACGGCAGGCCCAGGCCGTCCGCGATGTCGTACGTGTGCAGCAGCACCTCGGCGATGCCCATCGCGGCGAAGCCCGCGCGGTTCGCGCTGCGGAAGGGGTACGGGTGGAAGGCGCGGACCTCGCGCGGGGTGGCGCGCATCGTCGCGGCGAAGAGGGTGCCGGCCGTCTCGATCACCTGGAGGGCGCCCTCGGCGTCCGTGTCGTCCTCGAGGTGGATCTCGAAGGGGACGTACCTGTCCTGCGGGCGCCCCGCCAACTGCCCCGCGTACGCGATCAGATCGCTCGCGATGTGCTCGGCCGTCTTCAGACAGCTCCACTCCGTCCGGCCGGCCCGTACCGCCTTCCAGTCCCGGTCCACCGCCGCCCGCAGCACCGCCACCGCGTCCGCGACGGCCTCCGTCACCCGTTCCCCGCCCATGTCTGCCATGCGGGCAGGCTAAGGCGCCGGGCGTCTCAGAGCGACAGCATTTCCAGCTCCGAGGTGAGGTTGTAACGGGCTGTGGCCTCCCATTCCCGTTCCCCGTACGGCGTCCTGAACAGGCTTGGCAGATCCAGCAGTTGGCGCAGGATTGCGGACCGGCCCTCCCGGAAGGCGTCGGTCGGGACGAAGCCGTACTCCTCGCGTACGGCGGCCGTGTAGGCGGCGTAGGCGGAGGGCGGGGCGGCCAGGATCGCGAGGTCGGCGTCGCAGAGGACCTGGCCGTTGCGGTCGTCGTCGGCGGGGGCGTGGGTGGTGGTGAGGCGGACGAGGCGGGCGACCTCGGCCGTGCCTTCCTGGGTGAGTCCGGCCTCCGGGAGGGCGCGTTCGGCCAGTCGGGCGGAGCGTTCCTCGTTCTCCGAGCGGTCCGGGAGGTAGACGGCGTCGTGGAACCAGGCCGCGAGACGCACCAGGTGCGGGTCGTCCGCGTACTCCTCCAGCACGTCGATGTGGTCGAGGACCGCCGTCAGGTGGTGGACGGTGTGGTACCGGCGCTGCGGCTCCTGCCAGCGGGTGAGCAGGTTGTCGGCGTACGGCGCCGGGTCGGGGCCGTCGGCCCCGGAACGGGCCCTCTCCAGGGCATGGGCGAAACGGTCGCGGAGGTCGTCGAGATCGGCCATGGCCTCATTGTCCCGCGCGGCGCCCCCTGGCAGGTTGACCCCATGACCACAGACATGACTGCGGACGCCGTACGCGACCCCGACCTCCCCGGCCGCCTCCTGGCCGGCGAACGCGACGCCCTGATCCCCCTCCTGCGCTCCCGCCCCGACGCCGATTTCGCGCTGCCGACGCGGGCGTGTCCGGGGTGGAGCGTGCGGGACGTGCTGGCGCACTGTTCGTCCGCGCTGATCCGGGTGGTGGAGGGCCGGTTCGAGAAGGGGGTCTTCTCGCCCGAGTCGAACGACCGGGACATCGCCGAGCGCGCGGACTGGACGAACCAGCAGGTCGTGGACGAGCTGGAGCGCGGGATGACGGAGGCCGGGCCGGTGATCGCCGGAGCGGGCGGGGTGCTGGACATCATCGGGCTGGGGGAGTGGGTGCACGCCGGGGACGTACGGGACGTTCTCGGGGAGCCGGGGGCGTACGCGGGTCCCGGTCTCCCCGACGCGCTGGCCCTGCTGGCCCGCACGACCCGGGAGCGCGGCCACCTCCCCCTCCACGCCGACGTCGACGACCTGGACGAACCGGTCCGCCTGGGCGATGCGGCCGGTGACCGCACTCCGGCGCGGTACATCGGGGACGCGGCGACCCTCGTACGGCTGTACTCGGGGCGTCCGGTGGAGGGGCGGGCGTACGAGCTCGCGGGGGCGGAGGCGAAGGAGCTGAACATCTTCGGCTGAGACGCGCCGGTGAGCGGGACCCCGGAGCGGCGTATTCTTGAATTGGACTAGACCTGTAGCCGCCCGAGACCGTCGACGAATGGGGTCCCATGAGCAAGCGTGCAGTCCTGGAGGTGATCGCCCTGGACGCCGAGGACGCGATCGCCGCCCAGGCCGGAGGCGCGGACCGGCTGGAACTCGTGACCGACATGGCGGCGGACGGTCTGACGCCGACGGTCTCGACGGTCGCCGCGATCCGGGCCGCAGTGGACATCCCGGTGCGGGTGATGCTGCGGCTGTCGGACGGGTTCGGGGCGGGGGACGTCTCGTGGGTGGCCCTGGCGGCCCGGGAAGTGCGGGACGCCGGGGCGCAGGAGTTCGTGCTGGGATTCCTGGACGTGGACGGCGAGGTCGATCTGACCGCCGTGGAGCGGGTCGTCGAGGTGCTGGACGGGTGCCCCTGGACGTTCCACCGGGCGATCGACCATGCCGCCGACCGGGACGCGCTGCGGAAGCAGCTGGCCGATCTGCCGGGGCTGGACACCTACCTCACCGCGGGCTCGGCGACGGGCGTCGACGAGGGGCTGCCGGTGCTCCTCGCGGAGGCGTCGAGGGCGGGGGAGCCGGGGTACGAACAGCAGCTTCTCGTCGGTGGGGGGCTGCGGCTGGACCATGTGCCGAGGCTGCGGGCGGCGGGAATCGACGCGTTCCACATCGGCGGGGCGGCGAGGCCGGGCGGGTGGGAGGCACCGGTGTCGGCGGACGCGGTCCGGGAGTGGCGGCGGGTGGTGGACGAGGTGCTCGGTTAGCCCTTCAGAGGGCGCAGGCACAGGGGGCTGTCGTGGCCCTTGCTGTACATCGGGCCGATGGAGTGGTCCCCGGACGCGCACGTGTCGTTCGTCCAACGGTGAACGCGGTACTGCGCGGCCGAGGAGTCACAGGGCTCGGCCTTGAGGTCCTCGTAGGGCCAGGTCGCGTCGTTGCGGGCACACGAGCCGACGGTCAGGATCGGGTACTCCTGGTTCGGGTAGTGGGAAAGACCACCGCTCTCACTGCTTTCGCTGCTCTCCCTGCTCGGCCCGACCACCGCACCGACGATCACGAGCAGCGTGAACGCGAACACCGCCAGGCCCAGCAGGCCCATCGGGATCAGGGCCAGGATGCCCGCGGGCCGTTTGAACACCGGCTTGCCGGGGCCCAGGGGCGGCCGGAACCCCGCCGTGACCGGCTCAGGAATGCGCCGGATGCCGGACAGCGCGCTGAGGTTGGCCAGCAGGGTGAAGGGCGTGATCAGCAGCGACAGGGGACCCCACCAGCCCAGCACCATGGTCTCCGCCTGCATGTCCCGGAAGCTCGCCAGCGCGCAGGTGCGGCAGAACATCCCCTCGCGCTTCAGGAACCGCATGATCACCAGCATCCCCTGGTGACCGCGGACCGTGACCGGCGCGGCGGGTGCCGCCCCGCAGATCTGACAGGCCGCCGGCCCCGGCCCACCCGCGGGGATCCCAGCGCCGTACTGCTGCGGCCAGACTGGGGCGGGCATCTGCTGGTACGGGCCGGGGGCGGGCATCTGCTGGTACGGGCCGGGGGCCGGCGGCTGCTGGTACGCCTCGGGGGCGGGCGGCTGCTGATGTGGCCCGGGGGTGGGTGCCTGCTGGTACGCCCCGGGAGCCGGGGGTTGCTGATGTGGCCCCGGAGCGGGCGCCTGCTGGTACGGCCCGGGCGCCGGCCCCTGCTGGTACGGCCCGGGGGCCGGCGCCTGCTGGTACGCCCCGGGAGCGGGCGGCTGCTGATGTGGTCCCGGAGCGGGTGCCTGCTGGTGCGGCCGGGGCGCCGGCCCCTGCTGCTTCGTCCCGGGGGTGGGTGCCTGCTGATACCCCCCGGGAGCCGACTGCTGATGCCGCCCCGGAGCCGGTCCCTGCTGGTACGCCCCGGGAGCCGGCGGCTGCTGATGTGGTCCCGGAGCGGGCCCCTGCTCATACGTCCCCGGAACCGGCGTCTGCGGATAAGGCCCCGGAGTCGGCGGGTTCACGGGATGCGAGGGCGGTGGCGTGCTCAACAGGGGCCTTCCGGGCGGGACATGGTGGAACGGAGCAGCACCCTACCCGGCGAGCGCCGCCGGCAGCGGCGCCGAGTGCGTCACGATCAGCCCCGACACCGCTCGGGTCAGCGCCACGTACAGCCGCCGCAGGCCCGTGCGTTCGTCCGGTTCGCCGTCCACCACCGCCTGCGGCTCGTCCAGGACGACGTAGTCGTACTCGAGGCCCTTGGCGAGGGACGCCGGGACCAGGGTCAGACGGGTTTCGGCCGTCGTCTCCTCACCGGGTGCCAGGTGGCCGATGCCGGCCGCGGTCAGCGCCTCCGCCAGCTCCGGGACGCGGGCGTCGGCGGCGATCAGGCCGGTCGAGCCCTCGTTGCGCAGCAACTCCTCGCAGGCGGCGACCACTTGGTCCGTGGTCTCCACAGGGCGGACATCGAAGAAGCCCGGGTTCTCGCGGACCGACGCGACCGGCGTCAGGCCCGGCGCGATGTGCGGGAGGAGACGGGAGGCGTAGGTGATGACGTCCGTCGGCACGCGGAAACCCGCCGTCAACTCCTCGATCACACCGTCGGACTTGCCCAGGTGGGCCAGCGCCTCGTCCCAACTCCGCGTCGCCCAGGGTGTGGTGCCCTGCGCGAGGTCGCCGAGGACGGTCGCCGAACCGGTGGAGCAGCGGCGGCCGACCGCGCGGTACTGCATGGGGGACAGGTCCTGAGCCTCGTCGAGGACCACATGCCCGAGGGAGTGTGTGCGCTCCACGATGTCCGTTGCCTCGTCGATCAGCACCGCGTCCGCGGCGGACCACTTGGCCGACTTCACGCTCCGGACGGGCTTTGCCCACAGGATCGTCTTCTGCTCGTCCTCCTCGAGGATCCCCTCCGCGTGTACGGCGAGGAAGTCCGCGTCCGTCAGCAGCCGGAGCACCAGCTTCGCCGGATCCACCGGCGGCCAGATCGCCTTGACCGCCGCCTTCACCGCCGCGTTGCGGGCCACCGCGTCCTGCACCCGGTCGTCCGGCGCCTCCCCGGACCGCTCCATCTGCACCAGCACGACGTGCGCGATGCGCTGCGGGAGCGCCTCACGGGCGGCGCCGTAACGGATGCCCCGGTCGAGCAACTCCCGGACGATCTCCTCGATCTCGTACGCCGGGACCCGCCACCTGCGCGACCCGCGGACGACCATCACCGGCTCGGCGGGCATGGTCACGTGCGCGTACACGGCCCGCTTGAGGACCTCCGCCATCCTCGCGTCGCCCTTGAGGACGGCGGCGGCCGCGTCGTCGGCGCCGCGCACCTCCAGCCCCGCCGCGACCAGGTCGTCGACGGTCGCCTGCTTCACCGTCAACTCACCCAGCGCGGGCAGCACTTGCTCGATGTAGTGCAGGAAGGACCGGTTCGGCCCGATGACGAGGGTGCCGGTGCGGGCGAGCCGGTCGCGATGGGCGTAGAGCAGATACGCGACCCGGTGCAGGCCGACGGCGGTCTTCCCGGTGCCGGGACCTCCCTGTACGCAGACCGTGCCGCCGAGTCCGGACCGTACGATCTCGTCCTGCTCGGGCTGGATGGTCGCGACGATGTCGCGCATCGGGCCGACGCGCGGGCGCTCGATCTCCTGCTGGAGCAGCTTGCTCGTGGTCGCCGTCTCGGCGGGGTCGGAGAGGTGCTCGTCCTCGTAGGCCGTGATCTCGCCGCGCGTGTAGCCGAATCGGCGGCGCAGCCCGATGTCCATCGGGTCCTTCTTGGACGCCCGGTAGAACGGCTGCGAGACCGGCGCACGCCAGTCGATCACCATCGGGTCGCCGTCGTGGTCGTGGACGTGCCGGCGCCCGATGTAGAAGCGCTCGCCGTCCGCGCCTTCCGCCCGGTCGGCGCCGGGGGAGTGCAGGTAGTCGAGGCGGCCGAAGAAGAGGGGGGTGTCGCTGAGGTCGGCCAGCGACTTGATGCGCTCGCCGATCTGGCGGGCCAGGACCTCTGCGTTGACCCAGTTCGCGGTGACGTCCTTGATGTCCAGCGACTCGGCGTCCTCACGCATGGCGCGCAGTGCGGCGCGCGAGCCGGCGAGGTGGGAGCGTTCGCGGGCGAGGGGGTCGTCGGCTACGGGCACGGGCGTGGGCGGCCTGGACAAGGGGGTGCCTCCGAAGGCGCTGCGGGGTGGAGGCTGCCGGGTGGACGGCAGCGAGGTGCCGGCCGGTTTCCGTCCGGTCGGCGGCGCTCCGGGAGGGAGGCGGGCAAGAGCGGAGATTCTAGACCGACGGGGTGTGAGGCGGCCAACGAATATTCCCGCGTCTCAGGGTCGGGTCCGCCGTCCCGTAGGGGTGGCTCCACCCAGGAGGTGTACTCAGGTAGCACAGGAAGTGGCTACCTGGGACCGATGCCCCGCTTATGCCTCGAGAGCCACCATGGAGACATGAGTGCAGCGACCTTCACCCCAGCCCCCGGTCGCCCGTCCGGGGCGACCCCCGTCTCCGGCCTCACCCCCCGCCACCGCGTCGGCCAGGTCGTCCGAGCCGTCCGCGTCATCGCCGGCGCCGCCTTCGACGTGGTCATACTCGGCGAGTACGGCGAGGAGGCGGGCGTCGTCCGGCGTCGCCGGTGAGTACGGGGCACGGTCCGGGATGAGTACCCGAGCCGATGCCTGTCCGTCCCCCCGGGCGGTTCACTCGGACGCATGACGACAGCGACCGCACCGGTTTACGCCACCGACCAGGACCGTCGCGCCTGGGTGGCCCCTCTCGTCGCGACGATCCTGCTGGTCCTCCTCGGACCGGCCGCCCTGTTCCTCGGCGGCCTCTCCGCGATGGCCACCGACTCCTGCGGCCCCGACGACTGCCCGCCGGCGCTGATGACCTCTCTGACCGTGATCTACGGGATCCTGGAGTTCGGGATCCTGGTCACCCTGCCCGCGTACGTCGCCTCCTGGGCCCTGCCCCGGCACCGCCGCTGGTCGGCCCTGCGCGCATGGCTGGCGGCCGTGGCGGTGCTGCCGCCGCTGACCGTACTGGTGCTGGTCTTCACCCTTCCGATGCCGTGACCGGGGCTCCGGTTCAGGCGCCGTCGTCCGCCAGGATCTCGTCCGCGTCCACGATCCGGTAGGCGTACCCCTGCTCGGCGAGGAACCGCTGGCGGTGGGCGGCGAAGTCCTGGTCGAGCGTGTCGCGGGCGACGACGGAGTAGAAGTGCGCCTGGTGGCCGTCCGCCTTCGGGCGCAGTACCCGCCCCAGCCGCTGTGCCTCCTCCTGCCGCGATCCGAACGTCCCCGAGACCTGGATGGCGACCGTCGCCTCCGGCAGGTCGATCGAGAAGTTCGCGACCTTCGACACCACCAGCACGCTGATCTCGCCCTGCCGGAAGGAGTCGAAGAGCTTCTCGCGCTGGGCGTTGGAGGTCTCGCCCTTGATGACGGGAGCGTTCAGATGCTCGCCGAGTTCGTCGAGCTGGTCGATGTACTGGCCGATCACCAGGATCTGCTGGCCCGCGAACCGGCGTACCAGAGCCTCCGTGACCTTCCGCTTCGTCGCGGTCGTGGCACAGAAGCGGTACTTCTCCTCCTGCTCGGCGGTGGCGTAGGCGAGCCGCTCGGAGTCGGTCAGGTTCACCCGCACCTCGACACAGTCGGCCGGCGCGATGTACCCCTGCGCCTCGATCTCCTTCCACGGCGCGTCGAACCGCTTGGGCCCGATGAGCGAGAACACGTCCGACTCCCGCCCGTCCTCCCGCACGAGGGTCGCGGTCAGCCCGAGTCTGCGCCGGGCCTGGAGGTCGGCGGTGAACTTGAACACGGGAGCCGGCAGCAGGTGCACCTCGTCGTAGACGATGAGCCCCCAGTCCCGGGAGTCGAAGAGCTCCAGGTGCGGGTAGACGCCCTTCCGCCGGGTCGTCAGCACCTGGTAGGTGGCGATGGTGACGGGCCGGATCTCCTTCCGCGTCCCGCTGTACTCGCCGATCTCCTCCTCGGTCAGGGAGGTCCGCTTCACGAGCTCGTGCTTCCACTGCCGGGCCGAGACGGTGTTGGTGACGAGGATCAGCGTGGTCGACTTGGCCTGCGCCATGGACCCGGCGCCGACGAGGGTCTTGCCCGCCCCGCAGGGAAGCACCACGACCCCGCTCCCGCCGTGCCAGAAGTTCTCCACGGCCTGCTTCTGGTAGGGCCTGAGCGCCCACCCGTCCTCGGCCAGCTCGATCGGGTGCGCCTCGCCGTCCACGTACCCCGCGAGGTCCTCGGCGGGCCAGCCCAGCTTCAGCAGCGTCTGCTTGATCTGCCCGCGCTCGGAGGGGTGCACGGCCACGGTGTCCGGGTCGAGTCGCGCCCCCACCAGCGGGATGATCCGCTTCGAGCGCAGGATCTCCTCCAGCACCGGCCGGTCGGTGGTGGTGAGCACGAGCCCGTGCGCGGGGTGCTTGCTGAGCGTGAGCCGCCCGTACCGGTCCATCGTCTCGGCGACGTCGACGAGCAGGGCGTGCGGCACCGGATACCGGCTGTACTGCACCAGCGCGTCGACCACCTGCTCGGCGTCGTGCCCGGCGGCCCGCGCGTTCCACAGCCCCAGCGGCGTCACCCGGTAGGTGTGGATGTGCTCGGGCGCCCGCTCCAGCTCCGCGAACGGCGCGATGGCCCGACGGCACTCGTCGGCCTGCTCGTGATCGACCTCGAGCAGCAGGGTCTTGTCGGACTGGACGATGAGAGGACCGTTCACGTACATGCATCCTTCCGCACGGGCCAAACGTCCAGTGTGCCTCAACCAGGGACGATCAAGGGAGCTCGGCGGCGTGCAACCTCGGCCCCTGCTCGTGTGTCTTCACTGACGGGAGACGGGCGGGGAGGACGTATGGGGATGTCTGCGGGCAGATGGGCGGTCGGCGGGGGAGCGGTCGCGGTGCTGGTGGCGACGGGTGCCTACGTGATGTGGCCGGCGGCCGATGTCGACACGCGGCTGTGGGACCAGGTCCGGCCGGTGATCGAGGCCCGGCTCGCGTCCGACGCGCGGGGCAGCGGATACGGCGAGACGGTGCCCGCTCTGAAGGCACGCTGGTTCTGCCGGGCGGAGGCGCTGGGTCTCCAGCAGCACGGGGGCGATGTGCGGGCGGACGTCACCACGCTGTGCGTGGAGTACGGCGTGCACGACGACTCCCTGGTGGAGTGCAGCGCCGGGCAGGTCCCGCAGGTGGTGCGGCTGGAGCGGGACGACGCGGCCGCGGGCGGCTACCGGGTCGTGTCCCGGGAGGAGGCCCCCGACGGTGCCGGGAACGCCCGGTGGACGAGGACTCACTTCGGGGTCGTCGGTGCCTCGCTCGCGCAGGACTCGATGTCCTCCGGCGCCCTGGAGGCCGAGGCCCGCACCCACTTCGGGCTGCCTGCGGGCGCCGCCGTCGTGGACTGCTGACCGTCAGGGCCGGTCCTCGGCGAGCTCGGCCAGCCGGCGCAGATGGGGGCCGTACTCCGGGTCGGCGAGCGCGGCGGCGAACTGGGCCGTGAGGTAGGCCAGCGGATTGCCGGTGTCGTACCAGCGGCCCTGGATGACCTGGCCGTAGACGGCCTTGCTGCTCGCGTAGGTGTTGATGGCGTCCGTCAGGTAGATCTCGCCGGTCCGGTGCTCGTACCAGCGCTCGGTCTGGCTGCGCAGCTCCTCGATGATGCCGGGGGTGATGACATAGCCGCCGATGGCCGCGTAGGCGGAGGGCGCGTCCTGCGGCTTCGGCTTCTCGACCAGGCCGGTGATGCGCAGCAGCCCGTCACCGAGGTCCTCCTTGACCCGGGGTACGCCGTAGCGCTGCGAGTCGGCCGGGTCCATGGGCAGCAGGGCGAGGACCGGGCAGCTGGTCGCCTCGTAGGCGCGGATCAGCTGCTGGGCGCGCGGGACCTCGGCCACGAAGACGTCGTCCGGCCACAGGACCAGGACCGGCTCGTCGCCGATGTTGCGCGCCGCGTTGAGGACGGGAGTGCCGTTGCCGTACGGGCCGTGCTGGTCGAGGTAGGTGATGTGCCCGAGCCGGGAGAGCTCGCCGACCTCCTCCACGGCGTCCGCGTAGGCCGTCTTGCCGTCCGCCCGCAGCTGCGCGACGAGGGCCGGATTGGGGCGGAAGTGGTCCTGGATCAGGCCCTTGCCGCCGGAGACGACGATGGTGATGTCGGTGATGCCGGACGCCACCAGTTCCCGGACGGTGTGTTCGATGACCGGCTTGTCGCCGACCGGCAGCATCTCCTTCGGGGTCGCCTTCGTCAGGGGCAGGAGACGGGATCCCAGCCCCGCCGCGGGGATGACCGCCCTGCGGATCGTCGTTGCCATGAAATCCCCTTCGCCGAAGACACCGAATGTGTCCCGAACACACGGTCCTGTCCAGGAGACGTTTCCCCCCAGCCCGTCCCGGAAGCGCCGGTTTCGAGCCCTACGCCTCGTCCGCCAGCTCCGCCACCCCGGTCACCCGGTGCAGCGGATACGTGCGGACCTCGTCCGCGGTGTGGTCGTAGGCCGTCACGAAGCCGCCCTCGACGCGGACGGGGGCGATGAGGCGTTGGCTGGCGGCGCCCTCGGCGTTGACGTAACCGATCCACAGGGCCTCGCCGGTGAGGACGGCGGCCTGCATGGTGGCGAGGGTCTCGGCGGAGTTGGTGCGGGGCAGCTCGCCGGTGGCGGGCGGGGGCTCGTCGGTCTGTCTGCGCGGGGTCGTCGAGGCCAGGTCACCTGCCCGGATCGCCCGGATCGCGGCCGACAGGAGCGTCGCGTCGGGGATCGGCGGGCCGTCCGGGACGGGTTCGGGGGCCGTGCGGGGCGGGGTGCGGTGGGCGTGGGCGCGAGTGATCAGGACGTCGCCCTCCGCGGACTCGGCGGCCGGGGCGAAGCCCATCGCCCGCAGGCCGTCCAGCAGTGACGCCGGGTCGGCCTGCGCGGCCAGCACGGTCGGGGCCAGGCGGCGCAGGCGCAGGCCCGCCGCGCGCTTGTCGGCGAGGATCTCGTTGAGGATGGCGTCGTCGTCGCAGCGGACGTAGGCGGAGGCCGCGCCGACCCTCAGGTGGCCGTGCCGGCGCGCCACGTCGTCGATCAGATACGTCAGCGGCTGCGGCACCGGCGTCCGCGCATGCGCGGCGAGGAAGGCGTGCAGGTCGGAGGCGGACTGGCCGGCATCCAGAGCACGGCGTACCGAGCCGGGGGTGAAGCGGTAGACCGTGGCCCCGCCCTTCGACTCCACGTCGGCCAGCACGTCCAGCACCTCGGCCAACGACCGCTGCAGCGGACCGGGGGCCACCGCGGTCAGGTCGGCCTGCAGCAGGACGTGGTCCAGCGGCTCGGGCAGCAAGGGCGCGAGCAGCCGGGCGGCCGCGGCGGACGCGGTGGCCTGCTCGGCGGGGGAGAGGGGTTCCGCCACGGTGGGCCGATGGTGCACGGGCAGCTTGTCCCCGGGACCCTCCGGTGCCTGGTCCGGCGTCTTCGGCGCGGTCGCGCCCAGCAACGCCCGCCCGTGCCCCGACAGGGCCCCCCGTCCCGTCACGCCCAGCAGCTCCGCCTCCGCCAGCGTCCACTCGGCGAGCCGTGACCGCAGGTCGTCCTCGCGTTGCGGCCCCCGCAGCGGACGCTCCCAGCGCAGCCGGGCCAGCACCGACTCCTTCGACGGCGACGCCCCTTCCGGCAGCCCCGCCAGCAGCGTCAGCACCCGGTGTCGCACCTCTGGCGCCGCACTGCGGTCGAGTCCCGGGCCCAGCGTCGACAGCGTGCGTTCCTTCGCGTCCCGGCCGCCCACCACGCCGGACACCCGCGTCGCCGTCAGCCACGCCTCCACCAGACGGGCCCAGCGCTGTGCCGCGGGCTGCTCCAGCCACTCGTCGTGGGCCGGGGTCGCCGCGTACCGTTCGTCCGCCTCGCCGTCGGAGGCCAGCAGGCCCGCCGCGTACGCCAGCTCGACCCAGAACGCGGCGACCGGTTCCGCCACGTCCAGGGCGACGGCCGTGCGCTTGAGGTCGCGGACGCTGAGGCCGCCCGCCCGCAGCACCGCGGGCCCGCCCTCGTCCCAGTCCTTCAGTAGCTCCTCGACGGTCGCGAGCGCGGTGTACGCCTGCCCGGCCGCCGTCGCGTCCACAACCTGTGGACGGTGCGTCGCCGTCGGCTCCACGGCCGGCGGCAGCGGCTCCACCGCGCGGTGCGCACGGCCGCCGCGCAGATGCAGGGCCACTTCCCGCGGGAGTACGACCGTCCCGGGAGCCGTCGGCACCAGCAGCCCCAGGTCCAGCAGGCGCCGCAGATGGGCCGCCGGTTCGGCGGTGACCTGGCCGTACGGCGGACCCCACACCAGCCGGGTGAGCACCTCCCGTGACTCCTCCGGGAGCCCGGCGAGCAGCGCGGACATCCGCTTGCGGTCCGTGAACAGGGCCGTCAGCGACGCCACCGCCGACACCGCGTCGTGGGTCGAGCCGAGCCCCGTCGCCGTCACGATGTCCTGGATGCGGCCCGGCGACATCCCCGCCGTGGCCTCCTGCACGGTCGGCCCGAGCCCGGTCGGCGACGGATGCTGCGGCGAGGGCGCGAGCAGCTCACGGGCGGTGCGCACCAGCCGCAGCCGGTCGTCGTCGCCCCACACCAGGGCCTGCTCCCGCAGGGTGGCGAGGGCGCGGGGGAGCGCCGAAGAGACGGCCGGGTCGCCGCCGTCACCGGTCAGCAGCGCCCGCAGTTCCTCGTACGGCGCCGGGTCCGCGGCCACGGCCAGCGCCTCCGCCGTCTGCAACGCGAAACGGTCCAGCCGCTCCAAAGCCCGCACCACCGACGCCCGCGTTCCGGCCCGGGTCGCGAGCTGGGTCAGGTCCGTGGGCACGGGGGTGATGAGGTCGGGGCGGGCACGCAGAAGCGCGGCCAGGGAGGCGTCGTCCCTGGCCCGGAGCGCTTCCGCGAGGGAGCGCGGCGGTACGGCCGGGTTGCTCATCCGACCAACGGTAGCGGGTTGCCTCCGGCCGCAGGACCGGGCAGGCGCGGTCGGCGGGGGTGCGCGTCACCGGGGGCGGTGCGCTAGTTTCGTCCCACGGGGCAGCCAACGCACCAACCCCGGAGGGGACTTCGTGGGTATCGAGAGCGACCAGGTCGTCTACGAGTATCTGAGCCGCGTCGGAGACGTCGCGCAGCAGCGGCAGTTGCCGTCGTCCACCCGAATGAGACTCGTCTCCGAGTTGCGCAACGAGATCGACCGGCGGCGCGCCAAGGTCACCGTGGACTCGCCCGCCGCCGTCCGCCGGATCATCGCCCGCCTGGGCAGCCCAGACGAGGTGGTCACCGCCGCCGGAGGCACGGCAGGCAGCGCCCCGCAGGCGCCGGTCGTCTCCATGCCCGTACAGCGGGACCGGGAGCCGGAGGAGACCGAGCGGCCCAAGGGGCTGCGCAAGGTCGTGCCCCGGCAGCGGCCCGAGACCCCGCCGCAGCCCGCCCCGGCCGCCGACCGCGACATGTCCCACGGGCCGCATCTGGCAGGCCTGGACGAGCTCGGCGACAGTGCCGCGCAGCCCGACTGGTGGCGGGTGGACAGCAGTCCCTTCGGCGTCGGCGACAGCGTGCCGGGCTTCGTGGGCGGAGTGGAGATCCCGGAGCTGCTGAAGCCCCCGCCGCCCAAGGAGGAGAAGAAACCCGAGCCCCCGCCGGCCGTGGAGCAGGTGGCGCCCGCGCCGGTGGTGAGGACCCGTACGGCCTGGTGGAGGCCGAAGACGGTCACGAAGGCCGCGGAACCGGTCGTCGAGGCCGTCCCGGCCCGCAGGCGCCCCTTCTTCCGGGCCGCGGGCTCCGGAGGCGGAGGCTGGAGCAACCCCCTCCTCCTGCTCGCCGCCGCTCTGCTCGTCGCCGGTGCCGTCCTCGGCAACCTGCTCGTCCTGGTCGTCGGCTGGCTCATCGCCTGGGCCTCGCGCCGGCTGACCGACGCCGAGACCAAATGGGCCGTCGTGATCCTGCCCGGCCTCTCGCTCACCGCGGGGCTCGTCTGGCTGTGGGGGCGGAACGAGGGCCGCTGGGGCGAGCCCATCGCCCAGGGCCACATGAACGACGCGATCTCCGAGACCTGGCCATGGGTGGTGCGGGGCGCGGCCGTGGCGTCGGCGCTGTTCCTGGTGTGGCGCTCGCAGCGGCAGCGGTAGGCCGCGGAAATCCGGTGTCTGGGCGCCCCGCCGTCCGGGCACAATGGCCCATATGGCCTCTGCGAGCATCACCGCCCCGACCGTCGGCTTCGACCTCGACATGACGCTCATCGACTCCCGCCCCGGCATCCACGCCTGCTGGGTGGAGCTGTCGGAGCGGACGGGGACGTACGTCGACGCCGACCTGGTGGTCACGCGGCTCGGGCCGCCGCTGGAGGAGGAGATGGCGTACTGGTTCCCGGCGGACCGCATCCCCGCCATGTCGGGCCTCTACCGCGAGCTCTACCCGTCGTACGCCATCACCGGCACCCTGGCGATGCCCGGCGCCCGCGAGGCCATAGGCGCCGTACAGGCGGCCGGCGGGCGGGCGGTCGTCGTGACGGCCAAGTGGGAGCCCAACGCCAAGCTGCACATGGAGCACCTGGGCATGGAGCCGGACGCGGTGATCGGCAACCTGTGGGCCGAGCAGAAGGGCGCGGCGCTGCGCGAGCACGGCGCGAGCGTGTACGTCGGCGACCACACCGGCGATGTGCGCGGGGCGCGGATAGCCGAGGCGCTCTCGGTCGCGGTGTCCACCGGACCATGCACCGCCGAGGAACTGAGCGAGGCCGGAGCCGATGTCGTCCTCGGAGATCTCACCGAGTTCCCGGGGTGGTTTTCGGACTACCGTGCGGGCTGCCTTCCGGCCCGCGCCTGACGCCTTCCCGCCGCGACCGATTGCAGCACCCCCGCACCGGCCACCACGAACCCGACGGCCATGAGCATGCTCAATCCGAACATGTACGTCGGAAAAGGTGTCGTTCCGAGCAGGAACGGGGCCACGGTGACCAGAGTGGCCACCGCACCGATGAAGAAGACGATGGCTCCGGCACGGATCAGTCGGTCACCGGGAGCGGCGGAATTCGGTTGGGTTTTGTCACGCACCGGACCAGGGTAGTTCCCTGCGCGAAGGAACAACCGGGCGACGTCTTGTCACCGGCCTGAAGACCATTAGCCTGGGAACCGGCGGGTCCCGACGACCCGCCCCAGTGCTATCAAGAGCCGTTTCAGAAGCAGTTTTCCGACGAGTACGAGGACGAGGACAGACGTGCCTACCGGCAAGGTCAAGTGGTTCAACAGTGAGAAGGGCTTCGGCTTTCTCTCCCGCGACGACGGCGGTGACGTCTTCGTCCATTCCTCCGTCCTCCCTGCCGGAGTCGAGACGCTGAAGCCCGGACAGCGGGTGGAGTTCGGGGTGGTCGCCGGGCAGCGCGGTGACCAGGCCCTTTCGGTGGCCGTCCTCGACCCGACCCCCTCGGTCGCGGCGGCGACGCGCAAGAAGCCGGACGAACTGGCCTCCATCGTCCAGGATCTGACGACCCTTCTGGAGAACATCACGCCGATGCTGGAGCGCGGCCGCTACCCCGACAAGGCGGCGGGCGGGAAGATCGCCGGTCTCCTGCGAGCGGTCGCCGACCAACTCGACGTGTAGTGAGCGAGACAGAGACCGAGGCGCCGTCCCCGCTGCTGCTGGAGCGCATCCGGCGGCAGCGGCGCCACACCCTGGAACTGCTCACGGTGTGCGCCGTGGGCCTCGTCCCGTGGACGATCCTGCTGGCGTTCACGCTGCCCAGCGGCTACACGGTCCGCCAGTGGCGCACCACCTGGGTCGGCTTCGACGTCCTGCTCCTGGTGGCGATGGCCGCCACGGCCCTGCTCGGCTGGCGCCGCCACCGGGGGGTCGTGGTGGCGGCCGTGTCGACGGGTGCTCTGCTGGTCTGCGACGCGTGGTTCGACGTGTCGCTGGCCCTGGGCACCCCGGACGTCTGGTGGTCGGCGGCACTGGCGGTGTGCGTGGAACTGCCGCTCGCCGGCTTCCTGATCCACCGAGTCCTGGGAATGCTGAAACTGGCCCAATGGCCGAACGCCCCGCGGGAACGCGTCAGGTGAACGACAACGCGTCGGGCCCCAAAGCGGGCACAAGGCCTTCCGCGGCCGCCCGCGTCAGCAGTCCTCGAATCGCCGCATATCCGTCTTCCCCGAGGTCCGCGGTGAACTCGTTGACGTACAAACCAATGTGCTGATCGGCGACAGCGGGATCCATCTCCTGCGCATGTTCCATGACGTAAGGCCGGGAAATCGCGGGCTCGTCCCAAGCGGCTCGGACGGACGTACGGATGGACTCGGCGAGCGACTTCAGCCGCTCGGTACCGAGAGCGCGCTTGGCGATGATCGCCCCCAACGGAATCGGCAACCCCGTCGTCGACTCCCAGTGCTCGCCCATGTCCGCGAGCTTGTACAGCCCGTAGTTCTGATACGTGAACCGCGCCTCGTGAATGACGAGCCCCGCGTCCACGCGACCGTCCCGCACGGCCGGCATGATCTCGTGGAAGGGCAGCACGACGATCTCCCCGACCCCGCCCTCGAGGACGTCAGCCGCCCACAGCCGGAACAGCAGATACGCCGTCGACCTCTCGGACGGCACGGCGACGGTGCGACCAGTGAGATCCACGTCGGCCTCCCGCGTCAGCACCAGCGGCCCGCACCCGCGCCCCAGCGCACCCCCGCAGGGCAGCAGCGCGTACTCGTCGAGGACGTACGGCAGCACGGCGTACGACACCTTCAGCACATCGAACTCACCGCGCTCCGCCATCCCGTTGGTGATGTCGATGTCGGCGAAGGTCACGTCCAGCGAAGGCGCCCCCGGCACCCGGCCGTGGGCCAGCGCGTCGAAGACGAACGTGTCGTTGGGGCAGGGGGAGTACGCGATCTGCAGCGGCTCAGTCGTCATGGTGTTTCCAACCCTCCAGTACGGGTGCCAGCTTCCCGAACCCCTCGGTCAGGGCCGCGAGCGCGTCACCGATCCGCCAGGCGGCCCGGTCGCGCGGACCGACCGGGTTGGAGACGGCCCGGACCTCCAGCACGGGCACCCCGTGCGCCCCGGCCGCCTCGGCGACCCCGAAGCCCTCCATGGCCTCGGCGAGGGCGGTGGGATGGCGTTCTCTGAGGGCGGTCGCGCGGGCGGCCGTACCGGTCACCGTGGAGACGGTGAGCACGGCTCCGGCCCGGCCCCCGGTCGCGGCCACGGCGGCCCGTACGAGTGTTTCGGGCGGACGGTGGGTGACGACCCCGAAGCCCAGGTCGGTCACCGGCACGAACCCCTCGGCGGTCTCGGCCCCGAGGTCGGCCGCGGTGATCTCGTCGGCGACGACGAGCGACCCCAGTGGCGCGTGCGGCAGAAACCCGCCGGCGATCCCGGCGGAGACGACGAGGCCGTAGGGAGCACCCTCCACGGCGGCCATGGTGAGCGCGGTGGCGGTGCAGGCGGCGGCGAGAGCGGGCCCGACCCCCACGGCGACGACGTCGACGGCCGCCGCCGTGCCCTCGAACGCGCGGGCCACCGCGTCCCGTTCGACCGGGACGGCGGTGGCCACGAGGATGCGCATCAGCTACGGCTCCGACGGATCAGTAGTCGGAGTTCTCCAGCTTGAAGTTCCACACGCCCTTGTGTTCCTTGCTCTGGCCCGAGGTCGTCTTGTCCTGCTCGACGATGCTGATGTACAGCGTCTTCTGCGGGGCCTGGCCCTGCTGCTGGGCGAAGAGGTCGACGCCGTCGAAGGCGTAGTACGACTTCTTGTACACGTAGGTCATCTGCTGGCCGTTGATCCACAGGGCCCAGCCGGTGTCAGCGATCTTCTGGTCGACGCCGACGCGCAGGGTCTCGCTCTGCTTGACCTTGATCGTCTTGACGTCGTCCTTCTCCAGGGCGCACTTGGCGACCTTGGCCTGGCCGAGGTCGTTGCCGTCGTCGTAGCAGGCGGCCTCGGAGCTCACCGAGGTCGAACCGACCGTGACGGTGACGCGCGGCGTCGGCTTGTCGCAGGCCGACAGGACGAGCAGTCCGGCGGAAACGAGGCCGGCGGCGGCGACTGCACGGCGGCGTCGCACATCGGATTGCAGCGTGGTCATGGCGGAAGGCTATCTGGCGCGTCCTACGGTCCCCTTATGCGGGGTACGGCGTGCCGTGCGTCGGGGGCGGGTTAGGCCACTCGCGCCTTGGGCGCGCTGCCCTGCCGTGCCGAGCTGAGCAGCCCCTTCGCGGTGGCCAGCCAGCCCGCGGCGACGACCGCGGCGGCCACGGACAGGCCCAGGTAGCCGTTGAGCGGCATCACGATGCCGACCGCGCCGCCGAACACCCAGGACACCTGGAGCAGCGTCTCGGAGCGGGCGAACGCCGAGGTGCGGACCAGTTCCGGCACGTCCCGCTGGATCAGCGCGTCCAGGGACAGCTTGGACAGGGCCTGTGAGAATCCGGCGACCGCCGTCAGACACGCCACCAGGAACGCCCCGAAGAAGATCGCCGCCGTGATCGCCGCGCCCAGCACGAACGCCACCACCGTCACGATGATGATCTCCGGCGCTCTCGAGCGCAGCCAGGCCCCGACTGCCGTACCGAGCGCATTGCCGGCGCCCGCCGACACGGCCACCAGGCCCAGGGAGACCGCCGCGCTCTCACCGGTCAGCGGATGCTCGCGCAGCAGGAAGGCGAGGAAGAAGGTGAGGAAGCCGGAGAGCCAGCGCAGGGCGGCGTTCGCGCCGAGGGCGTGGGTGACGGCGGTGCCGACCGTGCGCAGACCCGGCCGCTTCACGGCCTTGAGGTGCGGGCCGTGCAGATGTTCCTCGTCGGCGGCGAGCAGCGCCACGTCCTCGCCCTTGGCCGAGTCGACCTTCGGCGGCAGGGAGAAGGACAGGAACGTACCGGCGATGAAGATCACGAAGGCGCCGTACAGCGGCCAGCGCGGTCCGACGGCCTGGAGCCCCGCGCCGATCGGGGCCGCGATACCGGTGGCGAGGAGGCCGCCGAGGGTGACCCGGGAGTTGGCCTTGACCAGGGAGAAGCCGGGCGGGAGCAGCCGGGGCACGACCGCGCTTCTGACGACGCCGTACCCCTTGGAGGCCACCAGTACGCCCAGAGCCGCCGGATACAGCTCCAGGCTGCCCGTGGCGACCGCCCCGGCGATGATGAGCGCGAGCATCGCCCGGGCGAGCATCGCGCCCGCCATGGCGGCGCGACGGCCGTGCGGGAGGCGGTCCAGGAGCGGGCCGATCACGGGCGCGAGGACCGTGAAGGGCGCCATGGTGATCGCGAGGTAGAGCGCGACGCGCCCACGGGCCTCGTCGGTCGGCACGGAGAAGAACACGGTCGAGGCGAGCGCGACGGTGATCATCACGTCACCCGCGCCGTTGACGGCGTGCAGTTCGATCAGTTTGCCGAGGCCGGACTCGCCCGCCCCGTGCGCGTGGGTCGCCTTGCGGATACCCCGGGCCGTACCGGTGAACGGGAAGTGCAGGGCACGCCCGACGGCACGGACGGGCCCTGTCATCTGGGTAATCCGGCCCGAACCGCCACCGACTCCGGTGGCTCCCTGGGGTGTCCTCGCGGCTGCCACCCCGTCATAGTGCCCCGAGAAAGCTGTGAGTAGTGCGGTTACCGCGCGTATGAACGCATATGAAGCGCCACCGGAGGCAACGGATCATCACGTCGGTGTAGGCCGAGCGGCGGCGAACAGGTAGCGTGCGTAGCGCGCCGTGGCGAACGTTCTCGGCCGCGCGCCTCTCTGACATCCCGCAGAATGGATATGAGCAGGTGCGCCCGAGCGCGATCGGGCGCGGACGTCGACGCGGTCCTCCGGTCCGCTCCGTCCGCATCCGCCGCCTTCAGGCCGGCGCACCCGAGTGACGGCGTAGGAGAGAAGCGATACCTGTGAGCGCAGCGACAACGCGAAGCCGCACCCCCGACCGCTTGTGCGCCGAGGCCGTCGACCTCGCCCGCGCCGCCGCCGAGGAGGCCGCCGCGCCCGGTGTGGTGGGCGAGCACTCGGGCCTGGTCTCCGAGGGTGATCGTGTCGTCACGCACTTCTTCGAGTGCAAGGAGCTCGGCTACCGGGGCTGGCGCTGGGCCGTCACGGTGGCGCGCGCCTCCCGCGCGAAGCTCGTGACGCTCGACGAGGTCGTGCTGCTGCCCGGCCCCGACGCGCTGCTCGCGCCGGAGTGGGTGCCGTGGAGCGAACGCCTGCGCCCCGGCGACATGGGCCCCGGCGATCTGCTCCCCACCGACGCCGAGGATCTCCGCCTGGAGCCCGGCTACACCGGCGAGGACGAGCCGCTGCCGAGCGCGCCGGTCTCCGAGGAGATGGCCGAGCTGGTCGAGGCGGAGGACGCGGAGCTCACGGCGGGCACCCCCTCGAACCTCCCGATGGCCCCGACCCGCGGCTCGATCGCCGCGGTCGCCGAGGAACTCGGCATGCGCCGCGCCCGGGTCCTGTCCCGCTACGGCCTCCATGTCGCCGCCGACCGCTGGGAGGAGTCCTTCGGCTCCAAGACGCCGATGGCCCAGGCGGCCCCGGCGCCCTGCGCCAGCTGCGGCTTCCTGGTCCCGCTGGGCGGTTCCCTGGGCCAGGCTTTCGGACTGTGCGCCAACGAGTTCGCCCCGGCGGACGGCCGAGTGGTCTCCCTGTCCTACGGCTGCGGAGGCCACTCGGAAGCAGCGGTCATGCCGAAGCCCCCGCAGCCGGCCGCGCCGGTGATCGACGAGACCCGAGTGGACCCGTTCCCGCTGCGCCCGGCACCGGACTCGGGGTCGGTGCCGGTGCTGGCGGACGAGGACGCGGCGGAGCTGGGGCACTCGTAGGACGGGCGCCGGTCCACCCACCCCGTGTGCGGTCACGTGCTGCCCCACGGGTGACCCGCGCGTCGAAGAGCAGCGCCCGTCCCCCGGACGCCCATGGGGCTACATCCACACCGACGGGCGGCGGGGCACACACCCCGCCGCCCGTCGGCGTCCGCGAGCGGTCCCCGAGTCACGGCCCCCGCCCATCGCGGTACCTTCATCGTCACGCCGACGAGGAGAGTGTGAACGTGAGCAAGTTCGTGCGGCCCGCCGCCGAGGGTGCCGACCCGTTCGGGACCGCCCGGCTCAGGCGAGGGGTGCTGGACGCCTGGGCCACCAGCCCCGCCCGGTTCCGGGAGGACGCCAACGCCGAGGAAGACCTCGTCCTCGGCGGGTACCGGGACCGACTCGTCGTCGAACTCGCGCAGAACGCGGCCGACGCGGCGGCCAGGGCGGGCGTACCGGGACGGCTCCGGCTCACCCTCCGCGAGGGCGTCCTGTTCGCCGCCAACACCGGCGCTTCGCTGGACGCGGCCGGGGTCGAGTCCCTCTCCACCCTGCGTGCCTCCGCCAAGCGCGACAACCAGGACGGCTCGATCGGCCGCTTCGGCGTCGGCTTCGCCGCCGTGCTCGCCGTCACCGACGAGCCCGCCGTCGTCGGCCGGCACGGCGGGGTCCGCTGGTCCCTCGCCGAGGCCCGCGAGCACGCCGCCGACACCGCACGGCACAGTCCCGGGCTCGGCGACGAGATCCGCCGCCGCGACGGCCATGTCCCACTGCTGCGACTCCCGTTCGCCGCCGAGGGCACCGCGCCCGACCCCTACGACACCGTCGTCATCCTCCCGCTGCGCGACACCGCCGCCGCCGACCTCGCCGAGCGCCTCCTGAACGCCGTCGACGACGCTCTCCTCCTCGCCCTCCCCGGGCTCGAGGAGGTCGTGATCGAGACGGACAAGACCCGCACGATCAGCCGCCGCACCGAGGGCGACCTCATCGTCGTGGAGGACTCGCGAGACGGTACGACCCGGTGGCGTACGGCGTCCGCGCACGGGCCGCTCACCCCCGAACTCCTCGCCGGCCGGCCCGTCGAGGAGCGGCTGCGGCCGCACTGGTCGCTCACCTGGGCCGTGCCCGCCGACACCGACGGCACCCCGGCCCACCCCCGCACCAGCCCCGTCGTGCACGCCCCGACGCCCAGCGACGAGCCGCTCGGCGTCCCCGCCCTGCTCATCGCGTCCTTCCCGCTGGACACCGCCCGCCGGCACGCGGCCCCCGGACCGCTCACCGACTTCCTCGTGCAGCGCGCGGCGGACGTGTACGCCGAACTCCTCGCCGGCTGGCGGCCGGTGAGCGAAGGGATCATCGGGCTGGTGCCCGGCCCGCTGGGGAAGGGTGAGCTGGACGGGGCGCTGCGGCAGGCGATTCTCGACCGCCTCCCGCGCACTGCGTTTCTCCCGCCCGCCCTCCCGGCGTTTCCCCCGCCCGCACTTGAGCCCGGTGACGACTCGGAGCTGCCGGAGGTCCTGCGCCCCCGTGAGGCCGAGGTCGTCGAGGGCGCCGGCGCCGACACCGTGCGGGTGCTCGCCGAAGTCCTGCCCACCCTGCTGCCCGCCGGTCTCGAACGGCGGGTGGAACTGCGGACGCTGGGCGTCGCCCGCATCCCGCTGACCGACGCCGTCGACCGGCTCGTCGGGCTCGAGAAGGAGCCGGAGTGGTGGCAGCGGCTCTACGACAGCCTCGCGGGCGTCGACCCCGACCGGCTCTCCGGCCTTCCCGTGCCGCTCGCCGACGGACGGACGACCATCGGGCCCCGGCAGGTGCTGCTGCCCACCTCGGACGGGTCCCTGATCGACCCCGAGATCCTCGCCCGGCTCGGCCTCAAGGTCGCCCACCCGGCCGCCGCCCACCCGCTCCTCGAGAAGCTCGGCGCGCTGCCCGCGACATCGCGCGCGGTGCTCACCACGCCCCAGGTACGGGCCGCCGTGGCCGCCTCCCTGGACGACGACGGCGGGATGAGCTGGGAGGAGGACACCCCGGACGCCGAGGAGCTGGCCGACACCGTCCTCGCGCTCGTCCGGGACGCGGGACTCGAGCCCGGCGACGAGCCGTGGCTGGGCGCGCTCGCCCTGCCGGACGAGGAGGGTGAACTGGTCCCCGCCGGTGAACTCGTGCTGCCCGGCAGCCCGTTCGCCCAGATCATGCGTGAGGACGAACTCGCCCACGTGGACCCCGAACTGGCCGGGAAGTGGGGCGAACAGCCCCTCGCGGCCTGCGGAGTGCTCGCCAACTTCGCCCTGGTCCGGGCCACGGACGTGGTGCTGGACCCGGACGAACTGGAGCCCCGCGAGGGCGACTTCGCGGAACCGGACGACGCCGGTCTCCTCGACGCCGTGGACGTGTGGTGCGAGGACATCCTCGACCGCTTCCCGGACACGCCGGTACCGCCGGTCGCCACCGAACTGGTCGCCGTACGCGACCTCGACCTGGTCGACCAGGACAAGTGGCCCGAGGCGCTGGCCCTGCTGGCCCGGCCGCCCCTCCGGGACGCGATCACCCAGCAGGTCCGCATCCTCCTGCCGGACGGTACACATGAAGTCGTACGGCCGTACACGGCCTGGTGGTTGCGCGGGAACCCGGTGCTCGACGGCCGCCGCCCGGCCGGTCTGCTGGCGGCCGGGGGAGACCCCCTCCTCCGCGGCCTGTACGACGAGGCGGACGCGACCGGGTTCGACGACGAGCAGGTGCTGCGGGCGCTGGGCGTGCGGACGTCGGTGGCCGCGCTGCTGGAGGAGCCGGGCGGAGCGGCGGAGCTGCTGGACCGTCTCGCCGACCCCGACCGATCGGTGACCGGCTCCCAACTGCACGCCCTCTACAGTGCGTTGGCCGACCTGGACCCCGAACAGGTCACCCTGCCCGACGAGCTGCGGGCGGTGACCGACGGCCGGGTCGAGGTCGTGGACGCGGCCGACGCGGTGGTCGTCGACTCACCGGACCTGCTCCCCTTCACGCAGGGCGTCCCCCTGCTGCCGGTCCGCCCGTCCCGGTCCGCCGAGCTGGCCGAACTCTTCCAGGTCCGCCGCCTCAGCGAGTCCGTCACCGGTTCCATCGACTCCGAGGGCACCGAGCACGACGTGCCGGAGCCGGTGCGGCTGCTGCTGGGCGCCCGTACCCCGTCCACCTACGTCGAGCACGACGAACTCGTCGTCGACGGTGTGGAGATCGACTGGCGTCTGACGAACGACGGCGTCCTGCACGCCTCCACCCTGGAGGGCGTGGCCGCGGGCCTGGCCTGGGCGGCAGGCCAGTGGCCACGGCGCTTCGAGGTGGCAGCACTCCTGGAGGACCCGACCCGCACGGAGGAACTGGCGAGGGACCGCTGGTTCGACTGAGCGGCTCAGCCGGAGCTGGGGTCCAGGAAGTAGTCGTACGTCTCCAGATCGAGCGTGATTCCGGTCAACTGCCGGACACGCTCGGCGTGCTCCTGCGTCAGGGGCACATCGCCGACGAGCTCGGCCGGCGGAATGCCCACGAGGTCCGCGAGGACGTCCAGGCCGACCGCGGTGACATCGACGGACGAGTCGAGGAACTCGTCGTCCTTCGGGTAACGGGAGATGGCGAGTCTGTCGATCACAGGGAAGGGTCCTCCTCCGGCTCCAAGAAGTATTCGTACCTCTCCAGGTCGAGCGTGATTCCGGTCAACTGCCGGACACGCTCGGCGTGTTCCTGCGTCAGGGGATACACGTTGGCCAGTTGCTCCAGCGGGGTTGTCAGGAGTTCCGCCCAGGCTTGCCCACCGACCGCGGTGACGTCGGTGGTTGAGTCCGGATAGTCGTCATCCTTCGGATAACGGACGATGCTGTAGATGATGCTCACACAAAACTCTTACCAGTCGTGCAACCTTTCGCCCCACTGGTTTATCTGACCAGTGGGTCACACAGACCCACTCGTCTCACGTGGGGAACACATGCGTATACGTGCCACCGTGGCCGCCGTCTCCGGCGCCCTGGCCCTTTCCGCCCTCGCCGTTCCAGCCTCGCAGGCCGCCGACGGAGGCATCGACAAGACCACCGCCGCCGAGCGCTTCGGTGTCTCCCGGTCGGCGATGAGCACGGCTGCAGCCGCGGAAGAGCTGCCGGTCGTCTCCAAGGTGACGATCAACGGTGCCAAGGGCGTCGTCGTCGGTACGACGGCCGCCAAGAAGTTCAACGTCTCCCTGACGGCCAGCCACTCCGCCGGCATCCAGGACGCCTACATCGACCTGTGGCACGGCAAGGACCTGGACCACGTCGACGGCTACCTCCCGCCGAACGAGAGTGCCGCCAGCTGCACCGCGGTCAACGCCACCACCTCGAACTGCAAGCTCACCATCACGGCCATCCCGGGCAGCGACCTTTACATGAACGCGCTGGCCGGTACCTGGCACGTCACGGCCGGTGTTCTGGCCAACGACGAGGCCGGCAGCGTCTACTGGAACGACTTCTACAGCACCCACCGGGTCCAGCGCCTGTCGAAGCTCACCGTCAACGCGGCGCCGGAGCCGGTGAAGAAGGGCAAGACCATCACCGTCACCGGCAAGCTGACGCGGGCCAACTGGGAGACCCGTAAGTACGCCGGTTACACGTCCCAGCCGGTGAAGCTGCAGTTCCGCAAGAAGGACAGCAACACCTACACCACCGTGAAGACCATCAAAACCAACAACCGGGGTGACCTGAAGACCACGGTCAAGGCCACGGTCGACGGCTTCTTCCGCTGGAGCTTCGCGGGCACCTCCACCACCCCCGCGGTCAACGCCGCGGGTGACTTCGTTGACGTCAAGTAGGTCAGCTTGAAGTAAAGCGTTGCGCATGTGCGGACAAAATCACGCCCCACGCGTACAACCGGTCGCGTGAGTGACGGATCTAAGGACTGAGTCATCAGACTCCGAGATCCTTCTCTCCTCATGGGGAACGCACATGCGCATACGCGCCCTCGTCCTCGTCGCCTCCGGCGCCGTGGCACTCTCCGCCCTCGCCGTGCCGGCCGCGCAGGCCGCCACGGCCGGGCCCGCCGTCACCTTCTCCAGCCTGAAGGTCAACAGCGGCAAGAACATCGTGGTCGGCTCGACGGCCACGGTCACGGTCTCGGCGACCTACACCGTGACCAAGCCCGCGAACCTGGACGCGAGTTCCATCCAGACCGGCCCCGCCCTCTACCGCGGCGCCACGCTCGGCGAGAACTCCGACGACATGCTCCTCGGTGACGACCCCGGCACCTGCACGGCATCCTCCTCGACGGTGCTGAAGTGCACGGCGAAGATCCAGTTCCGCCCCAAGGGCTCCGACGAGGACGGCGACCTCTTCAGCACTGAGGCGGGCACCTGGAAGCTGGGCGCCCTCGCGGTCAACGCCGACGAAGGCCTGACCTGGCAGGGCGACCTCGGCACCACCCACCTCCAGCGCCGGTCCACCCTCACCGTCAACGCCTCCCCCGAGCCGGTGAAGAAGGGCAAGACGATCACCGTCACGGGCAAGCTCGCCCGCGCCAACTGGGACACCAACACCTATGCGGGCTACTCGACCCAGCCGGTGAAGCTCCAGTTCCGCAAGAAGGGCAGCAGCACCTACACGACGCTCAAGACCATCAAGACGACGTCCACGGGTGCCCTGAAGACGACGACCACGGCGACGGCTGACGGCTACTACCGCTACAGCTTCGCGGGCACGACGACGACGCCGGGCGTGAGCGCGGCGGGCGACTACGTCGACGTCCAGTAGGTCCAGTAGGTCCAGTCACTGTCGCCGCAGCGCTAAGCGGCTACGCGGCGGTCCACCCACCTCCACAGCACCTCCAGGGTGGCCGCCGCCACCACCGAGATGCCGACCGCGATCCACGGCATCGTCACCCCCACCAGCTTCAGCGCGAAGAAGTCCTGGAGCCACGGCACCATCAGGACCAGGACGAACCCGAGGCCCATCGCCGCGACCAGCGCGAGACGCCACCAGGTGTACGGGCGGGCGATGATCGCCAGCACCCACATCGAGATCAGGAACAGGGTCAGGGTCGCCGCGCTCGTCTCCGCGTCCAACGCGCCGGTGCCCGTGTAATGGTGCCTGGCGATCAGATACGTCACGAAGGTCGCGATCGCCGCCACCACCCCGCCCGGGACCGAGTACCGCATCACCCGCCGCACGAAGTGCGGTCGCGCGCGTTCCTTGTTGGGCGCGAGGGCCAGGAAGAAGGCCGGGATGCCGATCGTCAGCGTCGACAGCAGGGTCAGGTGCCTTGGCAGGAAGGGGTATTCGACCTGCCAGCACACCACGAAGATCGCCAGCAGCACCGAGTACACGGTCTTCACCAGAAACAGCGTCGCGACCCGGGTGATGTTGCCGATGACCCGTCGCCCCTCGGCGACGACGGACGGCAGCGTCGCGAAACTGTTGTCGAGCAGCACGATCTGCGCGACCGCCCGTGTGGCCTCCGACCCGGAGCCCATCGCCACCCCGATGTCCGCGTCCTTGAGGGCGAGCACGTCGTTGACCCCGTCACCGGTCATCGCGACCGTGTGTCCGCGCGACTGCAGCGCCCCCACCATGTCCCGCTTCTGCTGCGGGGTGACCCGACCGAACACCGTGCCCTCGTCGAGCTCCTTCGCCATCCCGTCCTGGTCGGCGGGCAGCCGACGTGCGTCGACCACGCTGCCGCTCAGCCCGAGCTTGGCCGCCACCGCCCCGACCGACACCGCGTTGTCGCCGGAGATGACCTTGGCCCGGACGTCCTGGTCGGCGAAGTACCGCAAGGTGTCGGCCGCGTCGGGCCGCAGCCGCTGTTCCAGTACGACGAGAGCGGTCGGCCGCGCTCCCCGGGCGACCTCGGGATCGTCGAGGTCCCGGGAGGCCCGGGCCAGCAGCAGCACGCGCAGTCCCTGCTCGTTGAGCCGCCCGGTGTCGGCGAGGGCGGGGTCGCCGGGCGCCAGGAGCACGTCCGGCGCTCCCAGCAGCCACGTACTGGACTCGCCGTCGCCCTCGCTGAAGGAGGCCCCGCTGTACTTGCGGGCGGAGGAGAAGGGGAGCGACTCGGTGCAGCGCCACTCCTCGGCATCCGGGTAGGCGTCGATGATCGCCTGGAGGGAGGCGTTCGGCCGCGGGTCCGACTCACCGAGGGCGCCCAGGACCTTTCGTACGTACGACTCGTCGGCGCCCTGCAGCGGCCTGAGCTCGGTGATGTCCATGCCGCCCTCGGTGAGGGTGCCGGTCTTGTCGAGGCAGACCGTGTCGACGCGGGCGAGGCCCTCGATGGCCGGAAGTTCCTGGACGAGCGCCTGTTTCCGGCCAAGCCGGATGACGCCGATGGCGAAGGCGACGGAGGTCAGCAGGACCAGCCCCTCCGGGACCATCGGCACGATCCCGCCGACCGTCCGGGCGATGGAGTCCTTGAGGTCGTTGTCCTTGACGAACAGCTGGCTGATGACCAGGCCGATCGCGGTCGGGACCATCATCCACGTCACGTACTTGAGGATCGTGGAGATGCCCGAGCGCAGTTCGGAGTGGACCAGGGTGAACCGGGAGGCCTCCTCGGCGAGCTGGGCGGCGTAGGCCTCGCGGCCGACCTTGGTCGCCTCGAAGGCGCCGCCGCCGGCGACCACGAAACTCCCGGACATCACCTGGTCGCCGGGCCGCTTCACCACCGGGTCGGCCTCGCCGGTCAGCAGTGACTCGTCGATCTCCAGGCCGTCGGCCTCGACGACCACCCCGTCGACCACGGCCTTGTCGCCGGGCCCGATCTCGATGAGGTCGTCGAGGACGATCTCCGAGGTGCTGACCTGGGACGCGGTCCCGTCCCGCCGTACGGTCGGCCGGGCCTCGCCGATCACCGCGAGCGAGTCGAGGGTCTTCTTCGCCCGCCACTCCTGGATGATGCCGATCCCGGTGTTGGCGAGGATGACGTACCCGAACAGGCTGTCCTGGAAGGGTGCGACGAACAGCATGACCAGCCAGAGCACACCGATGATCGCGTTGAACCGGGTGAAGACGTTCGCCCGGACGATCTCCCCCATGCTCCGGCTGCTGCGCACCGGCACGTCGTTGACCTGCCCCCGCGTGACCCGCTCGGCGACCTCGGCCGCGGTGAGTCCACCCGCCGCTGGTGCCCGGAGCCTCGTGGGGTGCACAGGGTCGAGTTCGGCGCCCGCGTCGGTGTGCGTCATGCATTCGACGGTACGTGCGGTTTTGCGGCTTCACCCGCCGAGTGACCGGAAGTTCCGACCTGGGGAGGAGACGGGAACGGGCGAGTGATGCCGTGGGACTAGGGGACGCTCGTCACTCGGCAGCAGGGGGGGCGGCGGGGTCGGTGCCGGCCGCCCTCTTGATCGCCGCGTCCCGCTTCCGCACGTACCAGGTGCCGTACAGCCCGAGAACGCCCCCGGCCAGGCAGGTCCACAGCCACCAGGTGTGGTCGTGGTCCGCGAACCAGCCGTAGAAGGGAAGCTGCACGAGGAAGAGCACGAACCAGAGGATCGTGCCACCGGTGACGGTGGCGACGACGGGCCCTTCGAGGGGCTCAGGCGCCTCGTGCTTGATGGGTCCCGAAAAAAAACCGGCCATGGGGACAGCTTACGAGGCGATCACATCTACGCGCGGAGATGGTCATGGTCGAGGCTATACGTTCATACTGAAACAGTTTACGTCTGTCCACTTCTGCTCGTAGGAACATCCAATGCCGACCGCCCTCGACCGCTACTTCAAGATCTCCGAGAGGGGCAGCAGTCTGCCCCGCGAGATCCGGGGCGGCTTCGCCACGTTCTTCGCGATGGCCTACATCATCGTGCTGAACCCGATCATCCTCGGCAGCGCCAAGGACATGTACGGCCACCAGCTGGACAACGGCCAACTGGTCACCGCGACCGCCCTGACCGCGGCCTTCACCACGCTCCTCATGGGCGTGGTCGGCAACGTCCCGATCGCGCTGGCCGCGGGCCTCGGTGTGAACTCGGTCGTCGCGCTCCAGCTCGCGCCCCGGATGTCCTGGCCGGACGCGATGGGCATGGTGGTCCTGGCGGGCTTCATCGTGATGCTGCTGGTCGCCACCGGTCTGCGCGAGCGCGTGATGAACGCGGTGCCCTTCGGGCTGCGCAAATCGATCTCCATCGGTATCGGCCTGTTCATCATGCTGATCGGGCTCGTGGACTCCGGCTTCGTCTCCCGCATCCCGGACGTCGCCCAGACCACCGTCCCGCTGCAGCTCGGCGCCGACGGCCATCTCAACGGCTGGCCGGTCCTGGTGTTCATCCTGGGCGCCCTGCTGACCCTCGCGCTCATCGTCCGCAAGGTCTCCGGCGCGATCCTGATCTCGATCGTCACGATGACCGTCGTGGCGATGATCATCGAGGCGGTCGCCAAGGTCCCGTCCTGGGGGCTCACGGCCCCGAAGTGGCCCGGCAACCCGGTCGCCACCCCCGACTTCGGTCTGATCGGCAAGGTCAGCCTCTTCGGCGGCTTCGACAAGGTCGGCGTGCTGACCGGCATCCTCTTCGTCTTCACGGTCCTGCTGTCGTGCTTCTTCGACGCGATGGGCACGATCATGGGCGTCTCCGACGAGGCCAAGCTCACCGACGCCCAGGGGCAGATGCCCGGCATCAACAAGGTGCTCTTCGTGGACGGTCTCGCGGTGGCCGCGGGCGGCGCGAGCTCGTCGTCGGCGACGACGGCCTTTGTGGAGTCGACGGCGGGAGTCGGCGAGGGTGCGCGCACCGGTTTCGCCAACATCGTCACCGGCGGTCTCTTCACCCTTGCGCTGTTCCTCACGCCGGTCGCGACGATGGTCCCGTCCCAGGCGGCGACCCCGGCCCTGCTCGCGGTCGGCTTCCTGATTCTGGCGGGGAACGTCAAGGACATCGACTGGGCCGACCACACCATCGCGATCCCGGCCTTCATCACCATGGTGATGATGCCGTTCACCTACTCGATCACCAACGGCATCGGCATGGGCTTCATCACCTTCGTGGTGCTGCGGCTGGCGGCCGGACGGGGCCGGGAGGTTCCGGTGCCGATGTACGTCGTCGCGGCGGTGTTCGGCTTCTACTACCTGATGCCGGCACTGGGCCTGACGTGACCCGCTCTCACGTGACCCCGTAGAACTTCTCGGTCTCGTCGACGGCGGTCTGGAACCGCTCGTCGAAGTCGTCCCGGATGAGCGTTCGGACCACATAGTCCTGGACGCTCATCCCCCTTTTGGCCGCATGGTCGCGGAGCCGCTCGAGCAGCTCCCCGTCTATCCGCAGGCTGAGCACGCTGGTCCCCATGAGGACGAGGGTCGCCGCCCACGCCGAGCGGCGTTCACATTCCGCCGTCGACTCACTCGTATGGGTGAAGATCGGGTTTCAGTGGCCGGGGTCACGGGAATCCCCGTGCGCGCGAGCTTGTTTAGCGAGAGTAATGAGTTACGCTAAAGAGATGCCGGACCTTACCCATGGCGACGATGTTGCCGCCGTGAACTCCCTGCGATCAGCCGTGATGCGACTGTCCCGTCGGCTCAAGCACCAGCGGGTCGACGAGTCGCTCAGCCCCACCGAGATGTCGGTGCTGGGCACTCTCTCCCTCTGCGGCAAGGCCACCCCGGGCGAGCTCGCCCGCAAGGAGCACGTCCAGCCGCCGTCGATGACCCGCATCGTGGCGCTGCTGGAGGCCAAGGGACTCGTCCGGCTGGAGCCGCACCCCGAGGACCGGCGCCAGAAGGTCGTCACGAAGACCGAGCAGGCCGAGGCCATGCTCGCGGAGAGCCGCGCCAAGCGGAACGCCTTCCTGGCCACCCTGGTCGACGGCCTCGACGAGGACGAGTGGGCGAAACTGCGCGCCGCCGCCCCCGTGCTGGAGAAACTCGCACACCTGTAAGCCACAAAGAGGAGGCGAACGCACTTTGAGTACGGGACCCGGAGCACACTCCGCCCCCGCACCGACCACCCACGACCCCTGCAAGTCCTCGATGTTCAGCTCGCTGAAGGTCAGGAACTACCGCCTGTTCTTCGTCGGCCAGGTCGTCTCCAACATCGGCACCTGGATGCAGCGCATCGCCCAGGACTGGCTGGTGCTCAGCCTCACCGGCTCCGCCACCGCCGTCGGCGTGACGACGGCCCTGCAGTTCCTGCCGATGCTGCTCTTCGGCCTCTACGGCGGTGTCCTCGTCGACCGGCTGCCCAAGCGCCGCGCGCTGCTGTTCACGCAGTCCGCGATGGGCGCCACCGGTGTCGCGCTCGCCGCCCTCACCCTGACCGGCCACGTCCAGGTCTGGCACGTCTACCTCGCCGCCGTCGTCGTGGGTCTCGCGACCGTCGTCGACAACCCGGCCCGCCAGTCCTTCGTCTCCGAGATGGTCGGCCCGGACCAGCTGCAGAACGCGGTCAGCCTGAACTCCGCGAACTTCCAGTCGGCCCGTCTGGTCGGCCCCGCGGTCGCGGGTGTCATGATCACCGGCGTGGGCACCGGCTGGGCGTTCCTCGCCAACGGCCTGTCCTTCGTCGCCCCGCTCATCGGCCTGATGATGATGCGGGCGCGTGAGCTGTACGTCGTCGAGCGCGCCCCGCGCGCCAAGGGGCAGCTGCGGGAGGGCCTGCACTACGTGGCCGGACGCCCCGAGCTGATCTGGACCATCGTCCTGGCCGGGTTCGTCTCCACCTTCGGCTTCAACTTCCCCGTCTTCCTGTCCGCCTTCGCCGACGACGTCTTCCACGCGGGCGCCGGCGCCTACAGCCTCTTCAACACGCTGATGGCCGTCGGCTCCCTGGCCGGCGCCCTGCTCGCGGCCCGGCGCGGCACCGCCCGGATGCGGGTCCTGCTGGCGGGCGCGGTGGCCTTCGGCACGCTGGAGATCGTGGCCGCGATCGCCCCCTCGCTGTGGCTGTTCGCCCTGCTCATGGTCCCGATCGGGATGTTCGGCATGACGGTCAACGTCACCGCCAACAGCAGCATCCAGATGAGCACCGACCCGGCCATGCGGGGCCGCGTGATGGCCCTGTACATGATGGTGTTCATGGGCGGAGCTCCGGTGGGCGCGCCGATCGCCGGCTGGGTCACCGACGCGTACGGCGTCCGCGCCGGCCTCGCGTCGGGCGGCGCGATCGCCGCGGCGGCGGCCGTCACGATCGGCCTGGTCCTGGCCAGGGTCGGCAACCTGCGCCTGTCGGTGGGCTGGAACCACGGTCACCCGCACGTCCGGTTCGTGCCGCGCGAGGCGCAGGAGCAACTGGCCGCGGCGGCCTGAGCGCTACGGCCGTACGCGCAAGGCCAGTACCTGGCCCGGCCAGTCGTTGTTCGCCCCGGCGGTGTAAGTCTCCGTCGGGGCGAAGCCGTTGGCCTCGTAGTAGGCGACCAGCTTGCGGTCGTCGCCCGCGTAGCAGTCCACCCGCAACAGGGCGACGCCCGCGCGCCGGGTCTCCTCGGCGGCGTGCGCAAGGAGGGCGCTGCCCACGCCATGGCCCTTGAAGCGGCGGTCCGAGGCGAGCCAGTGGATGTACCGCTCGGGCTCGCCGGGCGGCGGGAGATGGGCCAGATACGCGCCGGGCGAGTCGGTGATCGTGAGGGTCGCGGCCGGGACGCCGTCGGCCTCGGCGATGAACACGCTGCCCTCGTCGATGTACCGGGCGACCGACTCCACGGTCCTGGGGCTCCCGGACAGCGGCTCGGTCCCCCACTGGCCGGGGCGTCCCTGCGCGACCAGCCACTCCACGCAGCTGTCGAGCATGCCGAGGATCACGGGTATGTCGTCGGGTCCGCCGTCCCTGATGCTGATCTCCATGCCCTCATGGTGACAGGCTGATTCCCATGAGACTCTTCGCCGCGGTGCTGCCTCCGCAGGACGTGTCCGACGAACTCGCGCTGAAAGTCGCCGAGTTGAGGCGACTTCCCGGAGCGTCCGAGCTGCGCTGGACCGGCGCCCCCGGGTGGCACTTCACCCTTGCCTTCTACGGCGAGGTCGACGAGGCCGTCGTACCCGAACTGTCCGTGCGGCTGGAGCGGGCGGCTCGGCGGACCCCGTGTTTCCCGCTGGCCCTGCGCGGCGGCGGGCAGTTCGGGCACGGGCGGGCGTTGTGGGCGGGGGCCTCCGGCGATCTGCCGGTGCTGCGGCTGCTGGCGGAGCGGGCGGAGGCGGCGGCGCGGAAGGCGGGGGTCGAGACGGGGGAGCACCGCCGGTACAAGGCTCACCTGACCGTGGCTCGCAGTCGGGACGCGGTGGATGTAGGGCCGTATCTCTCGGTTCTGGACGGATTCACGAGCCGCACCTGGACCGTCGACGAGCTGGCGCTGGTGCGGAGCAACCTTCCGAAGTCCGGGGTGCCGGGGGAGCAGCCCCGCTACGAGGTGGTCGGCCGTTGGGCGCTGGGTGGGGCCGGTTAGGCTCGAGGTGTGGACCCGAAGACCCGGAACCGGATCATGGCCGGTGTACTTGTGATGATGTTCGTCGTTGTGGCATTGGCCGCTGCGCTCGGCAGGTAGGAACTGCGGCCGGTCGCGCCCGCGGGGCGGAGCCCCATGTCGACTCCGCCCCGCGCCCCTGAGGGGCGCTACCAGGCGAAGGCCTCCGGAGACGGGCCCGGGCCCGGGAAGATCTCGTCCAGGCCTGCCAGGACTTCCTCGCTCAGCTCCAGCTCGACCGCCCTGATCGCCGACTCCAGCTGCTGTGCCGTGCGCGGGCCGACGATCGGACCCGTCACGCCGGGGCGGGTCAGCAGCCACGCCAGGGCCGCCTCGCCGGGCTCCAGGCCGTGCTTCTCCAGCAGGTCCTCGTACGACTGGAGGCGCGCGCGGGCGGCCGGGTCGGCGAGGGTGTCGGCGGCGCGGCCGGAGGCGCGGCGGCCGCCCTCGGCCTCCTTCTTGATGACACCGCCGAGCAGGCCGCCGTGCAGCGGCGACCAGGGGATGACACCGAGGCCGTACTCCTGCGCGGCCGGGATGACCTCCATCTCGGCGCGACGCTCATAGAGGTTGTACAGGCACTGCTCGCTGACCAGACCGATGGTGCCGCCCCGCCGGGCCGCGATCTCGTTGGCCTGGGCGATCTTGTAGCCGGGGAAGTTGGAGGACCCGACGTACAGGATCTTGCCCTGCTGGACGAGGGTGTCGATCGCCTGCCAGATCTCCTCGAAGGGAGTGGAGCGGTCGACGTGGTGGAACTGGTAGATGTCGATGTAGTCCGTCTGGAGCCGCTTGAGCGAGGCGTCGACGGCACGGCGGATGTTCAGCGCCGACAGCTTGTCGTGGTTCGGCCAGGGCTCCCCGTCCGCGGCCATGTTGCCGTAGACCTTGGTGGCGAGGACGACCTTGTCGCGGTTGGCGGCGCTCTTCGCGAACCAGTTGCCGATGATCTCTTCGGTACGGCCCTTGTTCTCGCCCCAGCCGTACACATTGGCGGTGTCGAAGTAGTTGATTCCCGCGTCGAGAGCCGAGTCCATGATCGCGTGGGAGTCGGTCTCGTCGGTCTGCGGGCCGAAGTTCATGGTGCCGAGGACGAGTCGGCTGACCTTGAGTCCGGTGCGTCCGAGCTGCGTGTACTTCATGACACCTCAGCCAACGCCTTCGAGTGCGCTCAAGGCAAGCACATGCTTCGGGGGGATTGCTCCCCTGTGGAATCGGGGGACAGCCGGAGGGAGTTGGGGCGGTTTCGTCTCTAACGTGCAGTGCATGACACCTATGGAGGGAGCCGCGCCACCCGGCGGTCTGGGGAGTTCGACGCGGTCCGCGGTCTCGACCAGGTCCTTCGGTTCGCGTTCGGGTTGCCGGTCGGGCTGACGTTCATGGGGGCGGCGTGGAGCGAGCCGGTGGGGAGGGGGAGGTCAGGAACGGCGGCCCGCCTGGACCTCGCGGTGGATCGCCCACGCGTCCGCCACCGGGCCCACGTGGCCGAGTTTGTCGGGGTTGATCACCGCGCGGATCGTCTGGATGCGGCCGTCGAGGATGTCCAGGGCCAGGGTGTGGAGGACCTTGCCGTCGCGGTCGTAGAAGATCGCGCCCGGCTGGCCGTTGAGCTCGTGCGGCTCGAAGGTCACCTCGATCCGGGCCATCCGGGGGAAGACCGAGCCCAGCAGCCGGGCCACGTTCTGCGCGCCCGCGACGGCCCTCGCCAGCTGCGGGGCCCTGCCGCCGCCGTCGCCGACCATCGACACGTCGGCGGCGAGCAGTCCCCGCAGGCCATCCACGTCGCCTTCGCGGAGGGCGTCGAAGAAGCGTGACGCCAGTTCCTCGCGCTCTTCCCGGTCCGCCTCGAAGCGGGGGCGGCCCGCCGCCATGTGGCGCCGGGCCCGGGACACGAGTTGCCGGCATGCCGCCTCCGAGCGGCCCACCGCCGCCGCGACCTCGGGGAAGCCGAAGTCGAAGACCTCCCGCAGTACGAAGGCCGCGCGTTCCAGCGGGCTGAGACGCTCCAGCAGCAACAGGGCCGCCATCGACACCGACTCGGCCAGTTCGGCCGCCCGTTCCGGGTCCTCGTAGGGGTCGTCGAGAAGTGGCTCGGGGAGCCATTCGCCCACGTACTCCTCCCGGCGGACACGGGCCGAGCGCAGTACGTCGATCGCGATGCGGGTCACTGTGGTCGAGAGGTAGGCCTTCACCGACCTGGGCTCGGTCGCGGTGGCCTCGTAGCGCAGCCAGGTCTCCTGGACCGCGTCCTCGGCCTCGCCGACGCTGCCGAGGATCCGGTAGGCGATCGAGAACAGCAGTGGCCGCAGCTCCTGGAACTCCTCGGTCTTGCTCATGCCGTGCCTCGGCTCCTCTCAGCCGGTGAAGGACTCGGGGCCGAAACGGCCCCACGCGATGAACGCCGCGAGTGCCAGGTAGGCCAGGTTCAGCACCACGAACGCGGACTCGCCCCGGCGGCCGTGGGTGATCATCGCGCCGACCATCAGGAGGATCCAGCAGACGGCGGTCACGGGCACCAGCACCGGTGCGATGTCGAGTGCGGCGGTCAGGACCAGGCCGGCCGCGGCCAGGAGTTCGAGGATGCCGAGGGTCTTCACGAAGGCCGTGCCGACCTCCCCGGTCCATCCTCCGCCGTGGGCCGCGGCCAGCTTCTCCCTGGGCACGAAGGTCTTGGTGACACCACCGGTCAGGGCCACCGCGGCCAGCAGTCCGGCGGCGATCCACAGCGCGAGGTTCATCGTCCACTCCTTGATCGAGGCTTGCCTGCACCTCTCGGGACGAGACAGCTGCCTCCGCTGTGACATCCCCGGTCTCAGGAGGTGTGCAGGGTCGCGAAAGCGGCTCGCGCGCGGGTGCCGTCCGGTGCGTCCCAGGCCCCGGAGACGTGGCCGTTCGCGCCCTCGGGGGCCGTGGGCCGCGGGCGTCGGTGCACGCGGAGAACCGTGCCGTCGGGGAGGGCGAGCTCGGTGCCGTCCTGGTCCTCGGTGACCTCGGCGGGGCCGCTGGCCAGGGCGGGGCCCGTGTAGGAGTGGGTGACCTCGTGGTCGGGGGTGTCGGTGAGGCTCTGGGCCTGGGCCTGGGCGCGGCCCTCGAACAGGGCGAGGAGCTCGGTGCGCAGGACCGGGTCGTGGATGCCGTCGTAGGCCCAGCGGGGGCCCAGTACGCCGTGTTCCATGGTGCCGACGAGGGCGTGGTCCGCGCCGGGGAGCGGGGCGGCGCGGTAGGTGAGGGGGGCCAGATAGGCGACGGGCTCGGGGCCGGAGGAGTCGACGGCCACCATGAACTCGATCCCGACCTCGCCCTCCGGGTCGTCCAGCCGGAAGCCGCCGGCCTTGGTCAACTCCGGTGTGCCGGTGCCGGTGTACCACGGGCGGGTGGGCAGCCAGGTGGTGAGCAGGTCCAGCTTGGTGGGCTTGAGGGTGGTGTGGTGGATGATCGCCATGCGGCGGATTCTGTCAGTCAGTCGCGGGGGAACTCATCGGTTTTGAGGGTGAGGTCCAGGGGGGTCGCGGTCATGTCGACGTCCCCGCCGTAGATGATGGACGTGTCGCTCATGTAGTCGCCGTCCTTGGGATGGGTGAACAGGCGGCACTTGCCCACGTAAGGGTCCGCGATCACGTAGACGGGGACTTCGGCGAGTGCGTACGCGGTCTTCTTGGGGCCGTAATCGTTCTGAGCGGTGTCTTTGGAGATGACCTCCGCGATGAATTCCACGTCCTGGTAACGCCAGTGGCCAGTGGAGTCCTTCTGGGCATCGTCGCGTAGCTTTGCCACGTCCGGGGCGAAGCCGTTCCGTTGGCCGGGGAAATCGATGCGGACATCCGAGAACAGCATCGCGCGCCGTCCGAAGCGATCCTCCAGCGCCCAGATGATTTTGCGAATGGTGTCCCAGTGAACGTCCCGCTGCGGCGACATGTGGATGGCCCCCTCGACGATCTCCACCTTGAATCCCTCGGGGACGGGCAGTTTCTCAAGCAGCTCGAACATTTCGTCGAGCCAGCTCGTGTCGTCGCTCTCGGCCATCGCGATCCTGTCTTCAAGGACGGTCATCGTGGCGCTCCTCCCCGGCTGCTCCATGGACAAGCACAGCCGCGCAGTACAACGATACGCACGGTGACCAGGACACGGAGGGACGACGCACATGCCAGTCGACGACGGCGCCCGGGCAGTCGCGCGCATCGTCCACCGCACCCTCTCCGACATCCCCCTCGGCATCTACCTCCACGGCTCCGCCGTCCTCGCCGGCCTTCGCCCGCACAGCGACATCGACGTGCTGGTCGTCGTACAGAGGTCGCTGACCCGTGACGAACGCCGGGCCCTGGTAAGCGAGTTGATGCGGGTGTCCGGCGTTCCAGGCGCTCGGCCCGTGGAGCTCATCGTCGTCGTACAGGACGATGTACGGCCGTGGCGGTACCCGCCCGTCTGCGACTTCCTTTACGGAGAGTGGCTGCGCGCGGAGTACGAGCGGGGCGTGCTTCCCGAGCCCGAGTCCAGTCCCGATCTCGCGCCCCTGCTCACCGTGACCCTGGCCGGGGACACGGCCCTGTACGGTCCTCCGCCCGACCGACTCCTCGACCCCGTACCCCTCGTGGACCTCAGGCGCGCGATCGTCGCCGGAGTGCCGCAGCTCCTGGGCGACCTGGACCACGACACCCGCAACGTCCTGCTCACCCTCGCCCGTGTCTGGACCACCCTCGCCACGGACACCATCCGCTCCAAGGACGCCGCGGCCGACTGGGCGATCGAGCGGCTGCCGTCCGAACACCGGGCCGTCCTTGCCCACGCCCGGGCGGTCTACCTCGGGGAAGAGGAGGAGCGGTGGGACTCCGAGCTGTGTGCCGGTGTCCGGCCCTGCGCCGGCTTCCTCGTCGACGCCATCGGGCGTCAGGCACTCACGTAGCGCTGTCCGAGGATGTCTCCGGTTTCGT
The DNA here is from genome assembly GCF_031845645.1 of Streptomyces doebereineriae. Lineage (NCBI taxonomy): Bacteria > Bacillati > Actinomycetota > Actinomycetes > Kitasatosporales > Streptomycetaceae > Streptomyces > Streptomyces doebereineriae. Next base: position 58,528 of record NZ_JAVREZ010000014.1, on the reverse strand, counting down.
GTGCAGGACCTCGCGGGCCTGGTCCGCGGCGCGGGTGATGCTTTCGGAGACGAAGTCGAGGAAACGGGCGATGTTCTCCAGGCGGATGGCGGCCGGGGTGCCCGGGCCGAGGACGCCCACGCCCTGACGGGCCGTCTCGGCGAGCTGGATGGTGCCGCGGGCGCTGGCGATCATCGACTGGTACCAGACGTCGTTGTCGGCGACATAGCGCTCACGGCGGCGGTCGTCGCGTTCCCGGCGGACCAGGCCCTGGTTATCGAGGTAGCTGATGGCCTTGGAGATGGACGCCGGGCTGACCTGAAGGCGCTGGACGAGTTCGGCGGCGGTGAGGCTGCCGGTGTCGCTGGTGTAGAGGCAGGTCAGCACCCTCGACATCATCTTGGGCGCGCCCGTCTGCATGAGGACGGTGGTGAACGTCTCCTCGTACTCGCGCACCGCCTCGGGATCGCGGCCATGGGCCGGTGCAGGGGTCTGCGCCCCTCGGGGCGTGGTCTGGCGGCGGCGGTGGGCGCGGCGTTCGGTGGCGCGGTGGGCCAGGTCGGCCCGGTAGGCGGCGGGGCCGCCGTTGCGCATGACCTCGCGGGTGATGGTCGAGGTGGGGCGCTCGAGGCGGCGGGCGATCTCCGCGTAGGCGAGGCCGTCGGCCACTCCCAGCGCGATCTGCTGACGTTCCTGCTGGGTGAGCCTGCCTCCCGGCATCGCGGTCTCCTTCGTGGTCCCTGGTGTCCGCAGCATAGCGTTCACTTTCACTCTATTGCAACGATCGAGTGTCTGACGTTGCGTTGCCTTTAGAACCGTTGCAATGAAATTACTCCAACTACCTGCGGAGATGGCAGTAGTTCGCAACGAGTCTGTTGCCGGATCCGTGAATGCAACGTAGCTTTTCGTTCATCGGAAACAGCGACGAACACAGGAGCACCTGATGCAGAAGTTCGACACCACCGCCCCCGTCACCACCGTCATCGACCTCCCCGCCGGCCGCGTCCAGATCATCGCCGCCGACCGCACCGACACCACCGTCGAGATCCGGCCCGCCGCCCCCGCCAAGAGCCGCGACACCCGGGCCGCCGAGCAGATCGAGGTCACCCACGGCGACGACGGTGTTCTGCGGATCGCCGCCCCGGCCCCGAAGAATCAGTACTTCGGGCCCTCCGGCTCCGTCGAGATCACCGTCCAGCTCCCGGCCGGCTCCCACGTCGAGGCCAAGTCCGGCGCCGCCGAGTTCCGCGCCGTCGGACGCCTCGGCGGCGTCGTCTTCCAGGGCGCCCACGGCCCGGTCAAGATCGACGAGGCCGCGAGCATCCGCCTCACCGCCGCCGACAGCGACATCACCGTCGGCCGCCTCACCGGACCCGCCGAGATCAGCACCCAGAAGGGCGACATCACCATCGCCGAGGCCCTCACCGGCTCGGTCGTGCTGAGCACGCAGACGGGCGACATCACCGTCGGCACCTCCGCCTCCGCCTCCCTGGACGCCGGCACCTCCTACGGCCGCGTCCACAACACCCTCAAGAACACCGAAGGAGCCCATGCCGGCCTGGCCATCCGCGCCACCACCGCGCACGGCGACATCACCGCCCGCAGCCTCTGACCCGCAGCCCTCACAAGGAGCACCCACCATGACCGACCTGGCCATCGCGGCGAACGGCCTGCGCAAGTCCTACGGGGACAAGACCGTCCTCGACGGCATCGACATCCAGGTGCCCGCCGGCACGATCTTCTCCCTCCTCGGCCCGAACGGCGCCGGCAAGACCACCGCCGTCAAGATCCTCTCCACACTCATATCCGCCGACCCGGGCACCGGGGGCATCCACATCGGCGGCCACGACCTGGCCGCCGACCCGCAGGGTGTGCGTGCCGCGATCGGGGTCACCGGGCAGTTCTCCGCCGTGGACGGGCTGATCACCGGTGAGGAGAACATGCTCCTGATGGCGGACCTGCACCACCTGCCCAAGGCCGAGGGGCGGCGGGTCGCCGCCGAACTGCTGGAGCGCTTCGACCTCACCGAGGCCGCGAAGAAGCCCGCCTCCACCTACTCCGGCGGCATGAAACGCCGTCTCGACATCGCCATGACCCTGGTCGGCGACCCGCGGATCATCTTCCTCGACGAACCGACCACCGGCCTCGACCCCCGCTCCCGGCACACCATGTGGCAGATCATCAGGGAGCTGGTCTCCGACGGCGTCACCGTCTTCCTCACCACGCAGTACCTGGAGGAGGCCGACGAACTCGCCGACCGCATCGCCGTCCTCCACGACGGCAGGATCGCCGCCGAGGGCAGCGCCGAGCAGCTCAAGCGCCTGATTCCCGGCGGTCACGTCCGGCTCCGCTTCACCGACCCGGACGCCTACCGGAGCGCCGCCTCCGCACTGCGCGAGGCCACCCGGGACGACGAATCCCTCGCCCTGCAACTCCCCAGCGGCGGCAGCCAGTCCGAGCTGCGCGCGATCCTCGACCGGCTCGACGCGGCCGGCATCGAGGCCGACGAGCTGACCGTGCACACCCCCGACCTCGACGACGTCTTCTTCGCCCTGACCGGCGGCGCCGACGTCACCGACCAGCCCAAGGAGACCGTCCGATGAGCAACCTCTCCCTCGCCGTACGCGACTCGTCCACGATGCTGCGCCGCAACCTCCTGCACGCCCGGCGCTACCCCTCGCTCACCCTGAACCTGCTGCTCACGCCGATCATGCTGTTGCTGCTCTTCGTCTACATCTTCGGCGACACCATGAGCGCGGGCATCGGCGGCGGCGACCGCTCCGACTACATCGCGTATCTCGTACCGGGCCTGCTGCTGATGACCATCGGCTCCACCACGATCGGCACCGCGGTCTCCGTCTCCAACGACATGACCGAGGGCATCATCGCCCGCTTCCGGACCATGGCGATCCACCGCGGTTCGGTGCTCGTCGGACACGTCGTCGGCAGTGTGCTGCAGTCGGTCGTCAGCGTGGTCCTGGTCGGCGCGGTCGGCGTGGCCATCGGCTTCCGCTCCACCGACGCCACCGTCCTGGAGTGGCTCGCGGCCTTCGGACTGCTCGTGCTCTTCGCCACGGCGCTCACCTGGATCGCCGTCGGCATGGGCCTGATCAGCCCCAACGCCGAGGCCGCCAGCAACAACGCCATGCCGCTGATCTTCCTGCCGCTCATCTCCAGCACGTTCGTGCCGGTCGACGCGATGCCGGGCTGGTTCCAGCCGATCGCCGAGTACCAGCCCTTCACCCCGGCCATCGAGACCCTGCGCGGACTGCTCCTGGGCACCGAGATCGGCCACAACGGCTGGATCGCCGTCGCCTGGTGCCTCGGCCTCGCGGTGCTCGGCTACCGCTGGTCGACCGCGAAGTTCAACGCCGACCCGAAGTAACCGCCATGACAGCGCGGGCCGGCTCCCGCACCCCGTCCCACCCCAGGGCGGCGTACACCGACACCTCGTCGGAGTGCGCCGCCCCGTTCGTGTGCGCCTCGAAGTGCCGGATCAGCAGGACTCGTACGGCCCGCCCAGGTCCCACGCCTGGTACATGGCCTCCGCGAAGGCCGCCGCGATCTTGTGCTCGCCGCTCGCGTTCGGGTGGGTACCGTCGTAGGTGTCGTGGTTGATGTCGTACGACGCCGGGGGCGAGACCGACAGCAGGGGGGAACGGGGCTCGTCCAGGTCCGCGATCGCCTTGGCGAGGAGCTCGTTGAAGCGGGTGACCTCCGTCGCGAAGGGCGTGTCCGACTCCGCCCGGACATTGGGGATCACCGGGAGGACGGCCATCCGGATCCGGGGGTCGGCCAGGCGGGCCTCGGCGACGAAGGCACGGACGTTCTCCGCCGTCTGTTCCGCGTTGGTGTAGAAGCCCAGGTCGATCAGGCCCAGCGACACCAGCAGCACGTTCGCGCGGTGCGCCCGTACCGCGTCGCCGATCAGCGGGGCCATGTGCAGCCAGCCCTCGCCCCAGCCGGCCAGGTGGGCCCGGGGGAAGTCGGGATCGGCGTACTCGTACGACGTCGGCGCGTCCGCCCCCTTGTCGTACAGCGTCTCGCGCGGGCCCACGAGGGCGAAGGGGCCGCCGCAGGTGTCACGCAGGTGCTGCCACATCCGGTAACGCCAGGTGTGCTCGCCCGCGCTTCCGATCGTCATCGAATCGCCGACCGGCATGAATCTGAGCATCCGCTCATGATGGATCATCGGCGGGGGCGGCGGCATGTGAGTCCGGCCACGCCTCCGGTTGTGCCCTCCCGGCCACGCCCCTTCAAACACGTGTCGGGATGGCAGTCTTGGGGCATGCGTCGACCCTTCGCCCTCCTCGCCGGGACCCTGCTCGTGGGCGCCTTCACCCTGCCCGCCGCCGTGCCCGCCTCCGCCGCCGACGGGGACGGGAAGGGGGACAAGGGCTTCACCATCAGCGATCCCCGGATCACCGAGTCCAGCGGGCTCGCCGCCTCGCGGCAGCACCCGGGCATCTACTGGACCCACAACGACCAGGACACCGGCGCGTACCTGTATGCCGTCGACAGCTCCACCGGCAAGACCGTCGCCAGGATCACCATGACCGGCGTGGGCACCCCGCGTGACGTCGAGGCCATCGCCATCGGGCCCGACAACCAGATCTGGGTCGGCGACATCGGCGACAACGACGGGGTCACCTGGCCCTATGTGTGGATCTACAAGCTGCCTGAGCCGAAGGTCCTCAAGGACCAGTCCGTCAAGGCCACTCAGTACGTCGTGAAGTACACCGACGGCTCGCGCGACGCCGAGTCGATGATCGTCCAGCCCAAGACCGGGCGCGTCTACATCATCGACAAGCACGAGGACGGCGGGCATCTCTACGAGGGGCCCGCCACCCTCTCCCCCTCGGGGACGAACGTCTTCAAGCCCGTCAAGCCCGTCGACCTGTGGGCGACCGACGCCGCGTTCTCGCCCGACGGCAAACAGCTCGTCGTACGCGGATACCTCGGCGGTATCTGGTACGACTGGAACGGCGGCGACATCAAGCGCGGCGGGCGGATCAGCGTGCCGCTCGGGCAGGGGGAGTCCGTCTCCTACTCGCCCGACGGGACCAAGATCCTGCTCGGCATGGAGGGCGCGGACAGCGAGGTGGAGGCACAGGACGCACCCGGGGACGGAGGCTCCGAGTCGCCCTCCGGGAACGGGAGTTCCTCGGCCTCCGGAAGCGACGGCGGCGGGACCTCCGACGGCACCATCAAGATCGGCGCCCTCGCCCTGGGAGCCGTCGCCGCCCTCTTCGGACTGCGGCGGCTGTTCCGGCGCTCATGAGCCCTCGCGCCGGCCGGCCACGAGCACCTCGAGCCCGTCCAGGATCCGCTGGAGTCCGAACTCGAAGTGGTCGAACTCCGGGCTCCACGTGTCCTCGGCGAGGGAGCCGAGGACCGGGTAGCGGCCGGTGGCCATGACCTTCTCGATGAACGGGGCCTGGGCCGCGAAGAAGTCCGCGGTCGTCATGCCCGAGGTGCGCTCCGCCTCCCGCTGGTAGACCTGCGTGCGCGCGGCCCCGACGACGTACCCGTCGACCATGATGACCGCCGACACCAGCTCGGGATCGGTCAGGCCCATCGGGCGGATCCGGCCGAGCACCTTCTCCATGCCGTCCAGCGCGCTCGGGCCGAGCAGCGGGCGGGCCTGGTTGACGCCGAGCAGCCAGGGGTGGCGGGTGTAGAGGGCGAGCGTGGCGCGGGCCATGGCCTCCAGGGCGGAGCGCCAGCTGCCGTCGCCTAGGTCGGCCGGGTTCTCGGAGGGGCGCTGGACGCGGTCGAGCATCAGGTCGAGCAGCTCGGCCTTGCCCGGGACGTACCGGTACAGGGACATCGCGCCGGTGCCGAGCTCGGTGGCGATCCGGCGCATCGAGACCGCGTCGAACCCCTCCTCGTCCGCGATCCGGACGGCCGCTTCCACGATCCGGTCCAACGTCAGCCCCGGCTTGGGACCCCGGCTGGGCCGTGGAGCCCCGTCCCACAGCAGCTCGAGCGTGCGGACGATGTCCCCGCTGCCACTGGTGTCCCCGCTGCTCGTCATGGTGTGCAGCTTAGTTCCGGGCTAAAACTGAGTACAGCGTACGCGCAATCGGGTACGCTGTACTCAGTTAAGGAGCGAAGGGGGAACCCATGACCGACCACGGATACGCCGTCCACGCCGAGGGGCTGGAGAAGCGCTACGGCGAGAAACGCGCCCTCGACGGCTTCGACCTCGCCGTCCGCGAGGGCACCGTGCACGGCCTGCTCGGGCCGAACGGCGCGGGGAAGACCACGGCGGTCCGCATCCTGTCCACGCTGATCCGGCTGGACGGCGGCCGGGCCACCGTGGCCGGACTGGACGTGGCCCGGCAGGGGCGCGAGGTGCGGTCGAGGATCGGGCTCACCGGTCAGTACGCCGCCGTGGACGAGGTCCTCACCGGCCGGCAGAACCTGGAGATGTTCGGGCGGCTGTTCCACCTCGGCGGGCGGCGGGCCAAGCAGCGGGCCGCCGGACTCCTGGAGCAGTTCGACCTCACCGACGCCGCCGACAAGGGCGTAGGGAAGTACAGCGGCGGTATGCGGCGCCGGCTCGACCTCGCCGCCTCCATGATCCTCGCGCCCGCCGTGCTCTTCCTCGACGAGCCGACGACGGGCCTGGACCCCCGTAGCCGCGGCGAAGTCTGGGAGTCCGTACGGGCGTTGGTGGCGAGCGGCACCACCGTGCTGCTGACCACGCAGTACCTGGAGGAGGCCGACAAGCTCGCCTCCCGCATCACCGTCATCGACCAGGGCCGGGCCATCGCCGACGACACGCCGGACGGGCTCAAGGACCGGGTCGGCGGCGACCGTATCGAGGTCGTGGTCGCCGAACGGTCCGAGATCCCGCGCGTGGTGAAGGTCGTCGCCCGGGTCTCCGACGGCGAACCCGAGGCGGAGGAAGGGGAGTTGCGAGTGCACGCCCCCGTGGTCGACCGCGTCTCCGCGCTCACCGAAGTCGCCCGCACCCTCCAGGACGAGGGCGTGCGGGTCGAGGACATCGGGCTGCGCAGGCCGAGCCTCGACGATGTGTTCCTGCGCCTGACCGGACACCGGACGGAGAAGGAGACGGCTGCATGAGCACCATGGAGGCCACCCACGGCCGTACCTACTGGGTCCTCGCCGACGTGTGGAACATCGTCCGCCGCGGCCTCACCCACTACCAGCGCCAACCCATCAACATCGCCTGGCAGTTGGGCTTCCCGATCCTCTCCGTCCTGCTCTACGGCTATGTCTTCGGCAGCGCCATGCAGGTGCCCGGCGGCGGGGACTACAAGGACTTCCTGATGCCCGGCATGTTCGTGATGACGATGGCGTTCGGCTTCATCAACACGGCCACCCTCGTGGTGTACGACGCCACGAAGGGCGTGATCGACCGGTTCCGCTCGATGCCGATGGCCTCGGCCGCGGTGGTCGCGGGGCGCGGGGTGACCGATCTGCTCGTCGCCTGTGCCGAGTTGGCGATCATGATGCTCACCGCGGTGGCCATGGGCTGGCGGCCCGACGGCGGGCTCGGTTTCCTCGCCGCCTTCGGACTGCTGCTGTGGCTCAGGTTCGCGCTGATCTGGATCGGGGTGTGGCTGGGCCTGATGGTTCCCAACCCGGAGGCGGCGGGCGGCCTGTTCGCGGTCGCCTTCCCGCTCACGATGATCTCCAGCATCTTCGTCGCACCTCAGCTGATGCCCGACTGGCTGGGCGCGGTGGCCGCGTGGAACCCGATCTCCTCGACCGCTGCCGCCAGCCGCGACCTGTTCGGCACGCCGGTGGGCGGCGGGGACTCCTGGGTCGAGCAGCACGCGCTGCTGATGGCCGGGGTGTGGCCCGTCGTGCTCACGGCGATCTTCCTGCCGCTGGCGGTACGGAGGTTCCAGAAGCTGAGTAGGTGACGTCCCGCGCACAAGTGACGTCCCATGTCTTGACGTGTCCATGTGACCTGACTTCCATGGGGGGTGCAGGGCAGTGGGAGCGCTCCCACAGAGTTCCGGGCCCGCGCCTCCCGAGAGGAAGCAGCGAACATGTTCCGCAGCTTGCGAAGAGCGCTGTGTGCGGTGGCGGCGGCGCTCCTGTTACCGCTGGGGACCGCTGGTCTTCAGTCGGCCCACGCCGCCGAGACGGCCGGCGCCGGCTACTGGCACACCGGCGGCCGCCAGATCCTGGACGAGTCCGGGCAGCCGGTCCGGATCGCCGGGATCAACTGGTTCGGCTTCGAGACCGGCAACTACGCCGTCCACGGCCTCTGGTCCCGCGACTACAAGTCCATGATCGACCAGATGAAGTCGCTGGGCTACAACACCCTCCGCATTCCGTACAGCGACGACATCTTCAAGTCGGGGACGGTCCCCAACAGCATCGACTTCTCCAGCGGCAAGAACGCCGACCTCCAGGGGCTGAACTCCCTCGGCGTGCTGGACAAGATCGTGTCGTACGCCGGTCAGGACGGCCTCAAGGTCATCCTCGACCGGCACCGCCCGGACTCCGGCGGCCAGTCGGCGCTCTGGTACACCTCCGCGGTTCCGGAGTCGACGTGGATCGCCAACCTCAAGGCACTGGCGACGCGATACCAGGGCCAGGACACGGTCGTGGGCATCGACCTGCACAACGAGCCCCACGATCCCGCCTGTTGGGGTTGCGGAGACACGGCCACGGACTGGCGCCTCGCCGCCCAGCGGGCCGGGAACGCGGTGCTGTCCGTCAACCCCGACCTGCTGATCTTCGTCGAGGGCGTGCAGACCTTCAACGGTGTCTCCGGCTGGTGGGGCGGCAACCTGATGGGCGTCGCCCAGTACCCGGTGCAGCTGAATGTCGCGAACCGGGTCGTGTACTCCGCCCACGACTACGCGACGAGCGTGGCCCAGCAGAGCTGGTTCAGCGACCCGTCCTTCCCCGCCAACATGCCGGGGATCTGGGACAAGTACTGGGGGTACATCTTCAAGCAGAACATCGCCCCGGTGTGGGTGGGCGAGTTCGGCACCACCCTTCAGTCGAGCGTGGACCAGAAGTGGCTGGCGGCGCTGGTCTCGTATCTGCGGCCGACCTCGACGTACGGCGCCGACTCCTTTCACTGGACCTTCTGGTCGTGGAACCCCAACTCCGGTGACACGGGCGGAATCCTGAAGGACGACTGGCAGACCGTGGACACCGTCAAGGACGGGTATCTGGCGAGTGTGAAGGCGCCGGGCTTCCCGTCGAGCGGCGATCCAGGGGATCCGGGCGACCCCGGCGGCGGCACGGCGGCCTGCACCGCCTCCTACTCCGTCAGCAGCGACTGGGGGAGCGGGTTCAACGCCGAGGTGAAGGTGACCAATTCGGGGTCCACGGCCCTCTCCTCCTGGAAGGTGACGTGGACCTGGCCGGGCTCGCAGAAGGTCACCTCCATGTGGAACGCGTCGTACACCCAGACCGGCTCGACCGTGACGGCGACGAACGCGTCGCACAACGGGGCGGTACCGGTGGGGAGTTCGGCGAGCTTCGGCTTCGGGGGAGCGCCTGGGGGCGGAGGTGTGCCGAGTGTGAGCTGTACGGCCGCGTGAGGGCGGGGTGACGGGGCGCTCGGTGGGTGCCGAGCGCCCCGTCAACGGGGGATGCCGGAGCTGCTCTACTGACTCCTGGCTCATGGTTCATGGTTCATGTCAGGCTCGACCTGCGTGGGTCCCCCTGCGACCCCGTCCTCACTCCGGAAGGACACGATGAAGCTTCTCCTCACCGACTCCGGTGTCAAGAACGCGCGCATCCAGGACGCGCTGGTCGACCTCCTGGGCAAGCCGATCGCCGAGTCCAGCGCCCTGTGCATCCCCACCGCGGGGTACGGGGCCCCCGACGCTGATCCGGGCGGGCCATGGCGATTCATCAGTGGACGATCCCCCCTCCACATGACCGGGCTGGGGTGGAAGTCGGTGGGCGTGCTGGAGCTCACCGCGCTGCCCAGCATCGACGAAGCGCGCTGGGTCTCCTGGGTCCGGGAGGCCGACGCCCTGCTGGTCAACGGCGGTGACGCGCTGTACCTGGCTCACTGGATGCGGGAATCCGGGCTCGTTGAACTCCTGCCGTCGCTGCCCGACACGGTCTACGTGGGACTCAGCGCCGGGAGCATGGTGATGACCCCCCGCATCGGGCAGGACTTCGTGGGCTGGAAGCCGGCCACCGGAGGCGACAGCACACTGGGCCTGGTCGATTTCTCGATCTTCCCGCACCTGGATCATCCGGCCTGTCCGGAGAACACCATGGCCGAGGCAGAACGATGGGCGGCCGGGATCGGGGGTCCGGCGTACGCGATCGACGAGCAGACCGCCATCAAGGTGGCGGACGGAACCGTCGAGGTGGTCTCCGAGGGACACTGGAAGTTGTTCAACCCGACCTCGTGAAGCGCTCCTCCGTCGGACGTACGGGTTCGACCGCGTCCTCGGCCAGGCGGGCGGTGCGCTCGTCGAAATCGTGGCGGGCGCTCTGGATGGCGGTGATGTTGGCCTGCGACCAGTCGGTGATGGACTGGAGGAGCCCGCCCACCTCCCGCCCGAGGCCGGTCAGGCGGTACTCGACGCGCGGCGGCACGGTCGGGTACACGCTGCGGGTCAGCAGGCCCTCGCGTTCCAGGGCGCGCAGGGTCGAGGTCAGGACCTTCGGGGTCACCGTTCCAAGTAGACGCCGACCTCGGTGAGGACCGCAGCGTCCGCATCCGACACCCGCAGCCGGTCCCGGATCGCCACTCCGGCCGGGCCGGGCACCACGAACGACGCCGCCACCTCCCGCAGCCCGCCCACTCGTACACCCCCGCCCTGCCGAAGATCCCCGTCCACGGCAGTCAACGAGCAGCATCCGCAAAGGTCACCCATTCGACCCGCGAACTCGCGTTCCCTCCCGAAAGAGCAGGCAGCACACCCCCGTCGGCAGACCCTCCTGTCGCGCAGATGAACCACCGCATCCAGTACACGCGCTCACTCACGAACACCAGAAGTCACTTCTGCCAAGTCCAGCGGCAGCAGTTCCCAACCCCGTCCAGACGGCGCCGAAGTTCGGCGAACCGCATGGGACGGCCGTCCTCGAGGGCCACCAGCACCAGCATGGTCCACTTGCTCGCGATCAGCTCCAGCACGGCGCGGGTGGGGCAGTCGCGCAGGAAGACGTCCACGCCGCCGTGTTCTCTCAGGTCGAAGCCGGTATCCATGAAGAACCTCGATATCAGAGAAGTGCCTTCTTCCGCCGGGGGATTGGCGGCCGGAGGATGGGTGGCATGAAGCGTATGCATGCCATCGTCCAGTCCGTCTTCGGCGGCCCCGAGGTGCTGGGCTACACCGAGACCGACGTGCCGGAGCCCGGCCCCGCGGAAGTGCTGGTGCGGGTCGGTGGTGCCGGGGTCAATCCGGGGGACGCGGTGCTCAGGTCCGGCCGGGTCCCCGACCTGGTCGCCCTGCCCTGGACACCGGGCAACGACGTGGCCGGGACCGTCGAGCGGGTCGGTGCGGGGGTGACGCGGTTCGTGCCGGGCGACGAGGTGTACGGGATGCTGCCGGTCTCCCCGCGGGGCGCGTACGCGGAGTACACCGCCGCGCCGGCCGCCGCGCTGGCTCTGAAGCCGAAGAACCTCGACTTCGCGCAGGCCGCGGCCGTTCCCCTGGTCGCGATCACCGCCTGGCAGGCGCTGGCCGTGTTGGCCCGGGTCCGGCCCGGCGACCGGGTACTGATCCACGCGGCGGCGGGCGGCGTCGGCCATGTCGCGGTCCAGCTGGCCAAGGAGATCGGTGCCCACGTCATCGGAACCGCGCGTCAGGCCAAACACGGGTGGCTGCGCGAACTCGGCGCCGACGAGCTGATCGACTACACGGCCGGCGACTTCCGTACGGCCGTATCGCCGGTGGACGTCGTCCTGGACCTGGTGGGCGGCGCGTACGGGCCGCGCTCCCTCGACGTGCTCAAGCCGGGCGGGCTGCTCATCGGGGCGTCCATCGATCCCGGTACGGACGAACAGGAGGCCACCGGCCGGGGGTTGCGCTATGTCTGGGTCACGGCCGAGCCGTCCGGGCAGGCACTGGAGCCGATCACGGACCGTATCGAGGCGGGCCGCCTGGAGGTCGCCGTGGAACACACCTACCCACTGTCCGAGGCCGCCGCGGCCCACCACGCGATCGAGGAAAGGCGCACCACGGGCAAGCTGGTGCTGGTGCCGTGAGACGGCGGAGGCCTGACCAACTGGGTGTCCTCGGCGGCATGTTCACCCGTACGGTTGATCATGTAGGCATCCGGACGTAGAGCGTGTGTTCGCTCGGTTGCGTTCCGTCGCATGGTCAGTTCACAGCATGACGCCATGCATCGGATCTTCCGACAGGAGCCGGATCTCTTGGCCCGTCTCGTGCCGGAGGCGGGCGTCAGGTTCCCCGAGTACAGCTCGATCGAGCCGCTCGACACCGATCTCACCGAGATCAGGCCGTTGGAGCGTCGGGTGGACAGCTTCTTCCGGGTTCGTACGGTCGACGACGAAGGCGGGTTTCTGCTCGCTGTCGAGTCGCAGAGCCATCCGGACCCGGACAAGCACAACAGCTGGGCGTACTACTTGGCGCACATGTATGCCAAGTACCGGTTGCCGCCGATTCTGTTGGTGGTGTGCCGGGACAAGAAAACGGCGGAGTGGGCGAGGGACCCCATCCGAATCGGGCGCAGATTCCACACGAGCATGGAGGTGTTCCCCTTGGTTCTGGGGCCGATCGGCGTGCGCCCGATCACCGATCCGGAGGAGGCGGCGAAAGACCTGGCGCTCGCCACGTTCTCCATTCTCATCAACGCCAAGGACCCGGGCATCCTTGCGATACTGGACGCGGTGGCGCCGGTGCTGGGGCCCTACGCGGACTGGGCGGAATACGTCGAGATCGGTCTGGACGAAGGTCCCGGCCGCGAACACTGGAGGGAACTCATGGCCGTGTACACCCCGAATTTTCCCGGCAGTGGCAGCGTCATGGAGGAGGCGTGGCGCGAGGTCAAGACCGAGGGCAAGGCCGAGGGCAAGGCCGAGGACATTCTTCGGGTCCTTGAAGTACGGGGCGTCGAAGTCCCCGACTCCGTCCGGGAGCAGGTCATGTCCTGCACAGACCTGGAGCTGCTGGGCACCTGGTTCGACCGTTCCCTGACCGTGGAGACCGCTGAGGAACTGTTCGCCGACGAGTAGCCGGACCCACGTGAAGGGCGCCCCGCGGCAATGCGCCGGGCGCCCTCGTCGTCGTAGCTCTGGAAGCGGCTACAGCTTCTCGATGATGTAGTCGACGCACTTCGTCAGGGCCTCGACGTCCGCCGGGTCGATCGCCGGGAACATCGCCACGCGCAGCTGGTTGCGGCCGAGCTTGCGGTAGGGCTCGGTGTCCACGATGCCGTTGGCGCGCAGGACCTTGGCGATCGCGGCGGCGTCGATCTCGTCCGAGAAGTCGATCGTGCCGATGACCTGGGAGCGCTTGGCCGCGTCGGTGACGAACGGGGTCGCGTGCTTGGACTCCTCCGCCCAGCTGTACAGACGCGTCGAGGAGTCCTTCGTACGGGCCGTCGACCACGCGAGGCCGCCCTGGCCGTTGATCCACTCCAGCTGCTGGTTCAGCAGGAAGAGCGTGGCGAGGGCCGGGGTGTTGTACGTCTGGTTCTTGCGGGAGTTGTCGATCGCCGTCGGCAGCGAGAAGAACTCCGGGACGTGGCGGCCGGACGCGTGGATCCGCTCGGCGCGCTCGATCGCCGCGGGGGAGAACACGCCGATCCACAGGCCGCCGTCGGAGGCGAAGGACTTCTGCGGGGCGAAGTAGTAGACGTCCGTCTCGGACACGTCGACCGGGAGGCCGCCGGCGCCGGAGGTGGCGTCCACGAGGATCAGCGCGCCCTCGTCGGCGCCGGCCACCCGCTTGATCGGGGCGGCGACACCGGTGGAGGTCTCGTTGTGCGTGAACGCGTACACGTCCACGCCGGCCTCGGCCTGCGGCTCCGGGTGGGTGCCCGGGTCACTGGAGATCACCGTCGGCTCGGCCAGCCAGGGGGCCAGCTTCGAGGCCTTGGCGAACTTCGAGCTGAACTCGCCGAAGGTCAGGTGCTGCGACTTGTTCTCGATCAGGCCGTGCGTCGCGACGTCCCAGAACGCGGTGGAGCCGCCGTTGCCGAGGACGACCTCGTAGCCCTCGGGGAGGGAGAAGAGCTCACTGATGCCCTCGCGCACCTTGCCGACCAGGTTCTTGACCGGGGCCTGGCGGTGGGAGGTGCCGAGGAGGGAGGTACCGGTTGCGGCCAGCGCGTCCAGCGCTTCCGTCCGCACCTTGGAGGGGCCCGCGCCGAAACGACCGTCGGCGGGCTTGATGTCAGCGGGAATCTGGATCTCAGCCACGAGGGGAGCGTAGCCGTTGGAGGAAACCTGGTCGAAACGTAGTCCGTCGGGTGAGACGCGGCGGTGTTGACCGGACTGGTTTGCTGGAGTCATGACGGATCTTGAGGCCGATCTGCGGAAGGCCGTCCGGGGGGAGGTCGGTTTCGACGTCACCTCCCGGGCCCTGGTCACCATGGACGCGTCCAACTACCGGCGGGTCCCGCTCGGGGTGGTCGCTCCACGGGACGCCGACGACGTGGCCGCTGTACTGGAGGTCTGCCGCACCCATGGCGTCCCCGTCGTTCCCCGCGGCGGCGGTACCTCCATCGCCGGACAGGCCACCGGTACCGGGGTCGTGCTGGACTTCACCCGGCACATGAACCGGGTCCTCGCGCTCGATGCCGAGGCGCGTACCGCCGTCGTCCAGCCCGGGCTCGTGCTCGACCGGCTCCAGGACGCCGCCTCGCCGCACGGGCTGCGGTTCGGGCCCGACCCCTCCACCCACAGCCGGTGCACGCTCGGCGGAATGATCGGCAACAACTCGTGCGGCTCGCACTCGGTGGCCTGGGGGACGACCGCGGACAGCGTGGCGGAGCTGGACGTCGTCACCGCGCGCGGACTGCGGCTGCGGCTCGGACAGGAGTGGGCCGGGGCGCCGACGGGGCTGCGGGAGCTGGTCGACGGGGAACTGGCACGGCTGCGGACCGGCTTCCCCGAGCTGCCCCGCCGGATCTCCGGGTACGCCCTGGACGCCCTCCTGCCGGAACACCGGGCCGACGTCGCCCGGTCCTTCTGCGGCAGCGAGGGCACCCTGGGCGTCCTCACCGAGGCCGTCGTCCGGCTGGTGGAGGCGCCACGCGCGCGTGCGCTCGCGGTCCTCGGGTACGCGGACGAGGGCGCGGCCGCCGAGGCAGCGGCGGGATTGCTGGTGCACCGCCCCCTGACGGTGGAGGGCATGGCGGCCGACCTGGTGCCCTCGGCGGCCGCGCTGCCGCGGGGCGGCGCCTGGCTGTTCGTGGAGACCGGCGGCTCCGCCGAGGCCGAGGCACGCGCGCGTGCGGAGGAGATCGTGCGCGCGGCCGACGTCCTCGACGCGCTCGTGGTGACCGACCCGGCGGGGCAGCGGGCCCTGTGGCGCATCCGCGAGGACGCCAGCGGTACGGCGACACGGATGCCGGACGGTTCCGAGGCCTGGCCCGGCTGGGAGGACTGCGCGGTGCCGCCGCAGCGGCTGGGCGCGTATCTGCGGGACTTCCGCGGACTGCTCGTCTCCCACGGCCTCAGAGGCACCCCGTACGGACACTTCGGCGACGGCTGCATCCACGTCCGCATCGACTTCGACCTGCTCACCGGGCCCGGCATCGCCCGCTTCCGGCGCTTCTCCGAGGAACTCGCCGACCTGGTGGCGGCGCACGGCGGCTCGCTGTCCGGAGAGCACGGGGACGGGCAGGCGCGGGCCGAGCTGCTGCCGAGGATGTACGGCGAGGAGATGGTCGCCCTCTTCGAGCGGGCGAAGGGCATCTGGGACCCGGACGACCTGCTCAACCCGGGGATGCTGGTCCGCCCGGCCCCCCTCGACACCAACCTCCGCTTCTCCGTCCTGCCCCGCGAGCCGGTCGAGGTCGCCTTCGGGTACCCGGCCGACGGCGGTGACTTCTCCGCCGCCGTACGGCGCTGCGTCGGGGTCGCGAAATGCCGTACGACCTCGGCGACCGGGTCCGCCGTCATGTGCCCGTCCTTCCGGGCCACCGGCGAGGAGGCGCACTCCACGCGCGGGCGTGCCCGGCTGCTGCACGAGATGCTGGCCGGTGAGGCGGGCGAACTGGTCACCGACGGCTGGCGCTCCGAGGAGGTGCGCGAGGCGCTGGACCTGTGCCTGTCCTGCAAGGGCTGCCGCTCCGACTGCCCGGTCGGGGTCGACATGGCCACGTACAAGGCGGAGTTCCTGCACCACCACTACGCCGGTCGACGGCGCCCGGCCGCCCACCACAGCATGGGCCGGCTGCCGAGGTGGCTGCGCGCGGTGGACCGTATGAGAGCGGCGGCGGTGGTCAACGCCCTTGCTTCCGTAGGGCCGTTGGCGGCTGTCGCCAAGCGGCTCGGCGGGATCGCGCCCGAGCGGCGGATCCCGAAGGTGGCGACGGAGACGTTCAGCCGGTGGTGGGACAGGCGAAAGGCCCGGGGTGCCGGTGGTGAACCGGTCATCCTGTGGCCGGACACCTTCACCGAGCATCTCTCACCGTCCGTGGGACAGGCGGCCGTACGCGTGCTGGAGGCGGCGGGGTTGCGGGTGGTGCTCCCTCCCACCGTGCACCTGGAGAAGGCGCCGGTGGGCGACGGCAGGACGGTCGCCCTCGACCCGGTGTCCCTCCTGCGCGGCCGGGGCCGGGTCTGCTGCGGCCTGACGTACGTGTCGACGGGGCAACTCGACCGCGCCCGTGCGGTGTTGCGCCGCACCCTCGACCTGATGGCTCCGGTGCTGGAGACCTCGGCCCCGGTCGTCGTCCTGGAACCGAGCTGCGCGGCCGCGCTCCGCACCGACCTGCCGGAACTGCTGCACGACGATCCGCGGGCCGCCCGGCTCGCCTCCCGGGTCCGCACCTTCGCGGAGGCGCTGGAGCAACTCGCCCCCGGCTGGCGGCCACCGGCCCTGGACCGGCCGGTCGTCGGCCAGACCCACTGCCATCAGCACGCCGTCCTGGGCGACTTGGCCGACCGCCGGCTGCGCGAGGCCGCGGGCCTCACCGGCGACCTGGCCGGCGGCTGCTGCGGCCTGGCCGGCAACTTCGGCTTCGAGAAAGGGCACTTCGAGGTGTCACGGGCCTGCGCGGAGGATCAACTGCTGCCGGCGGTACGGCAGGCAGCCGAGGACGCGGTGGTGCTGGCCGACGGATTCTCCTGCCGTACGCAGCTGGAACAGCTGGCCGGGGTGCGGGGGCGGCATCTGGCGGAGGTGCTCGCGGAGGCGCTGCGGAGCGGTGAACGTGCCGATGTGGTGGGCGGCCCGTGAAGGGATCCGGCGGGCGTTGCCTACTGATCAGTCATGTTTTAGGTATCAAGGAGTTCACAGCACGCACATAAGTGAAAGGGCGGACTCCGTCCCATGACACCCCCCACCAAGAAGCTGCTGCGCCGCGCACCGGCCGTCCTCGCCGCCGGACTCGCGGCGGTACTCCCCTTCGCCGGCACGGCGAGCGCCTCCCCGCTCGTCGGTCACGCCCACCGCACCGTCACCGCCGCCGACGGCGAGACCTTCCACCTTCGGCTGACCGCCGAGTCCACGTTCCTGCCCGCGGCGGGCGGCACGGTCGATGTCCGGGGCAAGGGCTACAACCGCGCGCAGGGCATCTTCCTCGCGTTCTGCGTGATCCCCGACGGCGTCGTGGCCGGCGACCCCTCGACGTACACCACCCTCCCCACCCCGTGCCTCGGCGGCCGCGAGTCGACGGACGGTTCGGCCCGCCGCATCACCGACCAGGGCACGGGCACGCCCGGCGTCACGATCCCCTACGAGAAGGGCGGCCGGTTCACCACGACCCTCGACCTCAAGCCCGAGATCGCCGACGGCGTCGTCTGCGACGCCACCGTGAAGTGCGCGATCGTCACCCGCGCCGACTACACGGCCACCGGCAACCGGCTCTACGACCAGTACATCCCGGTGCACTTCGCACCGGCCGACCAGGGCTGAGCGCACGCGGGCGCGGTGCAGAGTGGGCCCATGACCGACACCACCCTGCACCGCGTCGCCGTCCTCTCCGACATCCACGGCGTGCTCCCCGCGCTGGAGGCCGTCCTGGCCGAGCCGGAGGTGGCCGCCGCCGAGCGGATCGTGCTGACCGGGGACATCACCGCGGGACCCCAACCGGCGCAAGTCCTGGCCCTGTTGAGGGCACAGGGGGAGCGCGTGCTGTGGATCGCGGGCAACGCGGACCGGGAGCTCGTCGAGTACCGCAGGGGAGAACGGCCGGAGATCCCCGACCCGATCGGCGCCTACGCCGCAGCCCAACTCACCGACGAGGACGTGGAGTTCCTGGCCACCCTCGCCACCACCCTCACCCTCACCGTCCGCGGCCTCGGCGAGGTCCTCTTCTGCCACGCCACTCCCCGCGACGACGAGGAGATCGTCCTCGTCGACTCACGCCCCGCCCGCTGGACGGAGGTCCTCGCGGACGTCCCAGGCACCGTCCGCACGATCGTCTGCGGCCACACCCACATGCCGTACGTCCGCCTCGCCCACGGCCGCCTGGTCGTGAACGCCGGCAGCGTCGGCATGCCGTACGGCCGCCCCGGCGCCCACTGGTGTCTGCTCGGCCCCGGCACCGACCTGCGGGTGACGCCGTACGACATCCCGGCGGCCGTCGAGCGACTCGTCGCGGAGTGCGACTGGCCGGGGATCGCGGAGTGGGCGGACTACTACCTCAACGCACGGGCGACGGACACGGAGGCGCTGGAGGCGTTCGGGGTGCGAGACGGGAGGGCGGGCTCGTAGGCCCCGTTGGGATACTCCGGGAGTGGAAACGAACACACGTCTCACCGACTGGACCCTGCGTGCCGCGACACCGGCCGATGTCGAGGTCATCGTGGAACTGCGGGCGGTGGTGATGCGCCCCGACCTGGAGCGTCTGGGCCGGTTCGACGAGCATCGGGTACGGCAGCGGTTCCGGGACGCCTTCGTCGAGCGGCACATGTCGATCATCATGGCCGAGGGGCGTTTCGCCGGCTGTGTCGCACTGCGGCCGGCCGCGGACGGCCACTGGCTGGAGCACTTCTTCATCGCCCCGGAACTCCAGGGCCTCGGCCTCGGCTCGGCCGTCCTGCGCAGCCTCCTCGCACGGACCGACGCCGACGGCGAACCCGTCCGCCTGAACGTCCTCCAGGGCAGCGCGGCCCGACGCCTGTACGAGCGGCACGGCTTCACCGTGGAGAGCGAGGACCCGGTGGACGTCTTCATGGTGCGGGGGCCGCGCCGGTAGCGGTTCGGGGGTTGCAACTGAGCTACCGGGACAGTCGTATAACGGGTTTACGCACATGACTAGGTCCACTATCGTGAACTGAGTAGTGCATCATGATGGACGAACCCCGAGTCGATCCCTGGAAGCCCCGTGACCACCTCCAGCAGCGCCCCGACGTCGTCGCCGACCCCGGTGGGCAGCACGCCCGCCCACGGGCCCCGCCGCTCCAGTTCCCTCGGTCCCGTCGGCCTGGTGCTCGCCGGGGGCGTCTCCGTGCAGTTCGGTGCGGCGCTGGCCGTGACCCTGATGCCGAGGGCGGGCGCCCTCGGGGTCGTGACCCTGCGGCTGCTGGCGGCCGCGGTCGTCCTCCTCGTCCTCTGCCGCCCCCGGCTGCGCGGGCACTCCCGCACCGACTGGGGCACGGTCGTCGTCTTCGGCCTCACCCTGGCCGCGATGAACGGCCTCTTCTACCAGGCCGTCGACCGCATCTCCCTGGGCGCCGCCGTGACCCTGGAGTTCCTCGGGCCCCTCGCCCTCTCGGTGCTCGCCTCCCGCCGCGCGGTCAACACCGTCTGGGCCGGACTCGCGCTCGCCGGTGTCTTCCTCCTGGGCGGCGGGGACTTCGGCGACCTGGACCCGGCGGGCGTCGCCTTCGCGCTGGGCGCGGGCGCCATGTGGGCGGCGTACATCGTCTTCAGCGCGCGGACCGGCCGCCGTTTCCCGCAGGCCGACGGCCTCGCCCTGGCGATGGCGGTCGGCGCGCTGGCGTTCCTGCCGCTCGGCATCGCGGAGTCCGGCACCAGGCTCCTCGACCCGGTGACCGTGGGCCTCGGTGCGGCGGTGGCCCTGATGTCCTCCGTCCTGCCCTACACCCTCGAACTCCTCGCCCTGCGCACCCTGCCCGCCTCCACCTTCGCGATCCTCATGAGCCTGGAGCCGGCTCTGGCCGCCCTCGCGGGCTTCCTGATCCTCGACCAGTCCCTGTCCACGCTTCAGGCCCTCGCCGTCGCGCTCGTGATCGCGGCGAGCATGGGAGCGGTCCGGACTCAGGTGGGACGTGGCAAGGCAGCGCTCCCGTCGGTCGACTGACCGAGCCGGGGCCGACTGGACTGTCGTAGGCCGTCGGGGAGCCCCGCGATGGAGTTGCGGGCGTAGGCCGCGCGGGCCCGTCAGCGCGGACCGTGTAGTGCAGGGCCAGGACGCCCCGCTGCCAGTCCCGACGAACCCACCACCGGCCTCGCCTGCCCGCTACGCCCACCGCGTGATCGCCCTCGACGACAGCCGTATCACTGAGACGGACGGCCACGACGAGCCGCTCGCCCGGGCCGGCCGATCAGTCCGCCACCTTCTCCCACACCGAGACGTGCGTCTCGCTCTCGCTCGTGAAGGGTGCGCCGCTCCAGTCCTCCCACCGGTCCCGCAGCCGCATCCCGGCCAGCCGCGCCATGAGATCCAGCTCCGCGGGCCAGACGTACCGGAAAGGGATGGTCCGGAAGGAGCCACGGCCGTCCTCGACCCTGACGTGGTTCGAGGCCATCGCCTGGGTGGCCACGTCGTAGGTGTCGAAGCCGAGGCGGTTCGCACCCACGTAGAACGGCACGGCGTTCTGGCCCGGCGGAAGCTTCCGCAGCTGGGGGACCATGACCTCCACGACGAAGGTCCCACCGGGTGCCAAATGCGCCGCGACATTGCGGAAGCAGTCCACCTGGGCGTCCTGGGTCGTCAGGTTCATGATCGTGTTGAAGACCAGGTAACCGACCGAGAAGGTGCCCGGCGCCCGGGCCGACGCGAAGTCGCCGATCGTCACCCCGACCGCCTCGCCGCCGGGCTTGGCCCGCAGCCGGTCCGCCATCGCCCGCGACAGCTCGATGCCGTGCACCTCGACCCCGCGCCCCGCCAGCGGCAGCGCGATCCGCCCGGTGCCGACGCCCAGTTCCAGGGCCCGCCCTGCGTCGGCGAGCTCCGCCAGCACCTTCACGGCCGGCTCGACCGCATCCGGCGCGAACATGTCCGCCGACGACTCGTCGTACGTCGCCGCGACGGACTCTCCGAAGTAACCGTCGTCATCGATCATCGGACGACCGTACTGCGGGGAGGGGCCGGGCGCCCCCGAATATCGAGGCCCCGAGGATCGTGCCCGCGCGCAGAATTAATGCAAGCACGCTTGCTTGTTTCCGGAGTCGCTGACATTCTCACCCCATGGCAGATCCCACGCCCGTCATCGACGACCTGTGTGCGGAGAGCGAGGAGCTCGACCTGCTGGTAGCCGGACTGAGCCAGGAGCAGTGGTCGCTGCCGACCCCCGCCCCCGGCTGGACCGTCGCCCACCAGATCGCCCACCTCGCCTGGACCGACCACTCCTCCCTGCTCGCCGTCACCGACCGGGCGGCCTTCTCCCGCGAGGTCGAGAAGGCGCTCGCCGCCCCCGGGGACTTCGTGGACGACGGCGCGGAGGAGGGCGCCCGCAAGCCTCCGTCCCGGCTGCTCGCCTACTGGCGGGCGGGACGCGAGGATCTGGCGGAGGCCCTGCGCACGGCACCCGAGGGCGCCCGTTTCCCCTGGTACGGCCCGCCCATGTCGACCGCCTCCATGGCCACCGCGCGTCTCATGGAGACCTGGGCCCACGGCCTGGACGTGGCGGACGCCCTGGGCGTGAGCCGCACCCCCACCGACCGGCTCCGGCACATCGTCCGCCTCGGCGTCCGCACCCGCGACTTCGCCTTCGGCGTGCACGGACTGACCCCGCCGTTCGAGGAGTTCCGCATCGAACTCACCGCACCTTCCGGTGAGTTGTGGACCTTCGGCCCCGAGAACGCCAGCGACCGCGTCACCGGCCCCGCTCTCGACCTCTGTCTCCTGGTCACCCAGCGGGCCCACCGTGCCGACCTCGCCCTGCGCGCGGAGGGCGAGGACGCCGACCGGTGGCTCGACATCGCCCAGGCCTTCGCAGGTCCGCCGGGCAAGGGCCGCCCGCCGCAGGGGGCCGCCGGATGACCCTGCGCATAGGCAACGCCTCCGGCTTCTACGGTGACCGCTTCGACGCGATGCGCGAGATGCTCACCGGCGGGGAACTCGACGTCCTCACCGGCGACTACCTGGCCGAGCTGACCATGCTCATCCTGGGCCGCGACCGGCTGAAGGACCCGGGGGCCGGGTATGCCCGCACCTTCCTGAGGCAGTTGGAGGAGTGCCTGGGGCTGGCGCGGGAGCGGGGCGTCCGCATCGTGGCGAACGCAGGAGGGCTGAATCCGGCCGGACTCGCCTCCCGTATAAGGGAGTTGGCGGATCGCATCGGCCTCCCGGTCCGCGTCGCCCACGTCGAGGGCGACGACCTCACCTCCCTCCACCCGGGCAGCCTCGCCGCCCACGCCTATCTCGGCGGCTTCGGCATCGCGACCTGTCTGCGGGAGGGCGCGGACGTCGTCGTGACCGGCCGGGTGACGGACGCGGCCCTGGTCACCGGGCCCGCCGCCGCCCACTTCGGCTGGGGACCGACGGACTACGACCGGCTCGCGGGCGCCGTCGTCGCCGGGCACGTCCTGGAGTGCGGAACGCAGGCGACCGGCGGGAACTACTCCTTCTTCCAAGAGGGAGACGTCCGCCGCCCCGGCTTCCCCCTCGCCGAACTCCACGAGGACGGCACCGCCGTCATCACCAAGCACCCCGGCACCGGCGGCTTCGTGGACGTCGGCACGGTGACCGCCCAGCTGCTGTACGAGACGCAAGGCGCCCGGTACGCGGGCCCCGACGTCACCGCCCGCCTCGACACGGTCCGGCTCACCCAGGACGGCCCCGACCGCGTCCGGATCTCCGGTGTACACGGCGAGGCCCCGCCCCCCACCCTCAAGGTCGGCCTCAACCGGCTCGGCGGCTTCCGCAACGAGGTCGGCTTCGTCCTGACCGGCCTGGACATCGAGGCCAAGGCCGCGCTGGTGCGGGAGCAGATGGAACCGGCCCTCGCCAAAGCCGCCGAGGTGCGCTGGGACCTGGTCCGCACGGACCGCCCGGACGCCGGCACCGAGGAGGCCGCGAGCGCCCTGCTGCGCCTGGTCGTCCGGGACGCGAACCAGGAGATCGTCGGACGCGCGCTCAGCGGGGCCGCCGTAGAACTGGCCCTGGCGAGCTACCCCGGGTTCCATGTGCTGGCGCCACCGGGGAAGGGCTCGCCCTATGGGGTCTTCGAGGATGTGTACGTCCCCCATGGGGCCGTGGACCATGTGGCCGTCCTCAATGACGGGCAGCGGATCCCTGTGGCACCGGCCCGGGAGACCGCCGTACTCGATGATCCCCCGACACCACCCCTGCCCGAACCGCTGCCGGAAGGCCCCACCCGCCGGGCCCCCCTCGGTCTGATCGCGGGTGCCCGCAGCGGCGACAAGGGCGGCAACGCCAACATCGGGGTCTGGGCCCGGACGGACGAGGCCTGGCGCTGGCTCGCCCACACCCTCACCGTCGACCGCCTGCGCGAACTCCTGCCGGAGACCGCGGAGTTGCCCATCACCCGCCACGACCTGCCCCAGCTCCGCGCCCTGAACTTCGTCGTCGAGGGCATCCTCGGCGAGGGTGTCGCCGCCCAGCACCGCTTCGACCCGCAGGCCAAGGCCCTCGGCGAATGGCTGCGCTCCCGCCACCTGGACATCCCGGAGGGTTTGCTGTGACCGTCATCGACTCCGGCCTGGACACGGCAGGTGCGGACTACCGCGCCAACCGCGACGCCATGCTCGCCAAGCTGGAACAGCTGACCGCCGAGCACACGAAGGCTCTCGCGGGCGGCGGAGAGAAGTACGTCGAGCGGCACCGGGGCCGCGGCAAGCTGCTCGCCCGGGAGCGCATCGAACTGCTCCTCGACCCGGACACGCCCTTCCTGGAGCTGTCGCCGCTCGCCGCCTGGGGCAGCGAGTACACGGTCGGCGCCTCCCTCGTCACCGGCATCGGGGTCGTCGAGGGCGTGGAGTGCCTGATCACCGCCAACGACCCGACCGTGCGCGGCGGCGCCAGCAACCCCTGGTCGCTGAAGAAGGCCCTGCGCGCCAACGACATCGCCCTCGCCAACCGGCTGCCCTGCATCAGCCTGGTGGAGTCGGGCGGCGCGGACCTCCCCTCCCAGAAGGAGATCTTCATCCCCGGGGGTGCCATCTTCCGGGACCTGACCCGGCTGTCGGCCGCCGGAATCCCCACGGTCGCCGTCGTCTTCGGCAACTCCACGGCCGGCGGTGCCTACGTGCCCGGCATGTCCGACCACGTGATCATGGTCAAGGAGCGGGCCAAGGTGTTCCTCGGCGGTCCGCCCCTCGTCAAGATGGCCACCGGCGAGGAGAGCGACGACGAGTCCCTGGGCGGCGCCGAGATGCACGCACGCGTGTCGGGCCTCGCGGACTACTTCGCCGTGGACGAGCAGGACGCGCTCAGGCAGGCACGGCGGGTCGTGGCCCGCCTCAACCACCGCAAGGCGTACGGCGATCCGGGCCCCGCCGAGCCGCCCAAGTACGACGTCGACGAACTCCTCGGCATCGTCCCCGGCGACCTGCGCACCCCCTTCGACCCGCGCGAGGTGATCGCCCGGATCGTCGACGCCTCCGACTTCGACGAGTTCAAGCCCCTGTACGGGACGAGCCTGGCCACCGGCTGGGCCGAGCTGCACGGCCATCCGGTGGGCGTGCTGGCCAACGCCCAGGGCGTCCTGTTCTCCGAGGAGTCCCAGAAGGCGGCCCAGTTCATCCAGCTCGCCAACCAGCGCGACATCCCGCTGCTCTTCCTGCACAACACCACCGGCTACATGGTCGGCAGGGAGTACGAACAGGGCGGCATCATCAAGCACGGCGCGATGATGATCAACGCGGTGAGCAACTCGAAGGTCCCGCACCTCTCCGTCCTCATGGGCGCCTCCTACGGGGCCGGCCACTACGGCATGTGCGGCCGCGCCTACGACCCCCGTTTCCTCTTCGCCTGGCCCAGCGCCAAGTCGGCCGTGATGGGCCCCCAGCAGCTCGCGGGCGTGCTCTCCATCGTCGCCCGCCAGTCGGCGGCCGCGAAGGGACTGCCGTACGACGAAGAGGGCGACGCCGCCCTGCGCGCCATGGTGGAGCAGCAGATCGAGTCCGAGTCGCTGCCCATGTTCCTGTCCGGGCGGCTCTACGACGACGGCGTCATCGACCCCCGCGACACCCGGACGGTACTGGGAATGTGCCTGTCCGCGATCCACACCGCGCCCTACGAGGGCACACGCGGCGGCTTCGGCGTCTTCCGGATGTGAGGAACCCTTCAGTGATCACTTCTGTGCTCGTCGCCAACCGGGGCGAGATCGCCTGCCGGATCTTCCGCACCTGCGGTGAGTTGGGAATCCGAACCGTCGCGGTGCACTCGGACCCGGACGCGAACGCCCTCCACACGCGCGTGGCGGACGCGGCCGTACGACTCCCGGGAGCGGCCCCCGCCGACACCTACCTGCGCGCCGACCTGATCGTGAAGGCGGCGATCGCCTCCGGTGCCGACGCCGTCCACCCCGGCTACGGCTTCCTCTCCGAGAACGCCGACTTCGCGCGGGCGGTCCTGGACGCCGGCCTGGTCTGGATAGGACCGCCGCCGTCCGCGATCGAGGCGATGGCGTCCAAGACGCGTGCGAAGGAACTGATGGGGCTGGCGACCCTGGGGGACGTGACACCGGCCGATCTGCCGGTACTGGTGAAGGCGGCCGCGGGCGGCGGAGGCCGTGGAATGCGCGTCGTCCGCCGTATCGAGGACCTGGCCGCCGCCCTGGAGAGCGCACGCGCCGAGGCCACGAGCGCCTTCGGCGACGGCGAGGTCTTCGTCGAGCCGTACGTCGAGGACGGCCGCCACGTCGAGGTCCAGATCCTCGCCGACACCCACGGCACGGTGTGGGCCCTGGGCACCCGCGACTGCTCCCTCCAGCGCCGCCACCAGAAGGTGATCGAGGAGGCCCCGGCCCCCGGACTCCCGGACGACCTCAGGGAGGAACTGCACGAGCTGGCGGTACGAGCGGCACGCGCGGTGGACTACGTGGGCGCGGGCACGGTCGAGTTCCTGGTCTCCGGCACCCGGGCCCACTTCCTGGAGATGAACACCCGCCTCCAGGTCGAACACCCGGTCACGGAGGCGGTGTTCGGCGTCGACCTGGTGGCGGAACAGATCCGCGTCGCCGAAGGGACCCCGCTGCCCGACGAGCCCCCACGCGCGCGTGGCCACGCCGTCGAAGCGCGCCTCTACGCCGAGGACCCTGCGCGGGACTGGACCCCCCAGACCGGCACCCTGCACCACCTCTCGATCCCCCCGTCCGTCCGCCTGGACACGGGCTACGAGAGCGGCGACGACATCGGCGTCCACTACGACCCGATGCTCGCGAAGGTCGTCGCGTACGCCCCCACCCGCGCGGAGGCGGTCCGCAAACTGGCGGGCGCCCTGGAAAGGGCGACGATCCACGGCCCGACCACGAACAGGGACCTGCTGGTGAACTCCCTGCGCCACAAGGAGTTCACGACGGCCCGCATGGACACGGGCTTCTACGACCGCCACCTGCCCGAACTCACCGAGCCGAACTCCGACCCGTACGCCCCCCTGGCCGCGTCCCTCGCGGACGCGGTCGGCCGCTCCCGCTTCGGCGGCTGGCGCAACCTGCACTCGGCCCCCCAGACGAAGCGGTACGCGATGGCGGGCGAGGAACACGAGGTCCACTACCGCCACACGAGGGAGGGGCTGGAGGCGGACGGGGTCCGGGTGCTTCACGCGGACCCGAGCCGGGTCGTACTCGAAGTGGACGGTGTGCAGAGAAAGTTCGAGGTGGCGAGGTACGACGACCAGGTCCACGTCAACCGTACGACTCTGACGGCCCTGCCCCGCTTCCCCGACCCCACCACGCAACACGCCCCGGGCTCCCTGCTGGCTCCCATGCCGGGAACGGTGGTCCGGATCGCCGAGGGCTTGGCCCAGGGAGCCGCAGTAGAGGCCGGAGAGCCTTTGCTGTGGCTGGAGGCAATGAAGATGGAACACAAGATCACGGCACCGCACACAGGAACGCTCAGCGAGCTGAATGCAGTTGTCGGCCAACAGGTAACGGTCGGCTCTCTACTGGCAGTAGTTCGATCTACCTAGGGGCGCGGGGAACTGCGCGACCAGCCCCCACGAAGGAGCCACATGCCCACGACCGAAACCGATGAGCACAAGTCCCTACGGGAAGCAGTAGCCGCCCTGGGCAAACGCCACGGCCGCACCTACGACCGAGAGACCCTGTGGTCCGAGGCAGCCAAGCTCGGATATCTCGGCGTCAACCTGCCGGAGGCATACGGAGGCGGAGGCGGCGGCATCGCCGAACTCTCCATAGTCCTCGAGGAGCTCGGCGCAGCCGGCTGCCCCCTCCTCATGATGGTCGTCTCTCCCGCCATCTGCGGCACAGTGATCGCCCGCTTCGGCACGGAAGCCCAGAAACAGGAGTGGCTCCCCGCCCTCGCCGACGGCACCCGCACCATGGCCTTCGGCATCACCGAGCCGGACGCCGGTTCCAACTCCCACCGCATCACCACCACGGCCCACCGCGACGGAGCCGACTGGCTGCTCACCGGCCGCAAGGTCTTCATCTCCGGCGTGGACATAGCCGACGCCACCCTCATAGTCGGCCGCACGGAAGACTCCCGCACCGGCCGCCTCAAGCCCTGTCTCTTCATCGTCCCCCGAGACGCCGAAGGCTTCACGCGCCGCCAGATAGACATGGAACTCCAGGCGGCGGAAAAGCAGTTCGAGCTGACCCTCGACGACGTACGCCTCCCCGCCGAGGCCCTCGTGGGCGACGAGGACGCGGGCCTCCTCCAGCTCTTCGCCGGACTCAACCCCGAACGCATCATGACGGCCGCCTTCGCGATCGGCATGGGCCGCTACGCCCTCTCGCAGGCGATCACCTACGCCAGGGACCGCACGGTCTGGAACACCCCCATCGGCGCCCACCAGGCCGTCGCCCACCCCCTCGCCCAGGCCCACATCGACCTCGAACTCGCCCGCCTGATGATGCAGAAGGCCGCACACCTCTACGACGCGGGAGACGACGTGGCCGCCGGAGAAGCCGCCAACATGGCGAAGTACGCCGCGGGGGAGGCCTGTGTGAAGGCGGTGGACCAGGCGGTCCACACCCTCGGCGGCAACGGCCTCACCCGCGAGTTCGGGCTCGCCTCATTGATAACGGCCGCGCGCGTGGCTCGTATCGCACCGGTGAGCAGGGAGATGATTCTCAACTACGTCTCCCACCAGACCCTGGGCCTGCCCAAGTCGTACTAGGCCGTGTTGGAGGAACCATGTTCCGCAGCGAGTACGCAGACGTCACGCCGGTAGAACTCCCCATCCACGACGCGGTGTTGGCGCGAGCCGCCGAGTTCGGTGACGCGCCCGCCCTGATCGACGGGACCGACGGCGCCACCCTCACCTACGGACAGCTCGACCGGTTCCACCGCCGGGTCGCCGCCGGTCTCGCGGAGGCGGGCGTCGCCAAGGGGGACGTGCTCGCGCTGCACAGCCCCAACACGATCGCCTTCCCGGCCGCGTTCTACGCCGCCACGCGCGCGGGTGCCTCCGTCACGACCGTGCACCCGCTCTCCACGCCGGAGGAGTTCGCCAAGCAGCTCAGTGACTCCGCGGCCCGCTGGATCGTCACCGTCTCCCCCCTCCTGGAGGTGGCGCGGCGGGCCGCCGAACTCGCGGGCGGGGTACGGGAGATCTTCGTCTGCGACAGCGCGCCCGGTCACCGCTCCCTGATCGACATGCTGTCCTCGACGGCCCCCGAGCCGGACCTCGCCATCGACCCGGTGACGGACGTGGCGGCACTGCCGTACTCCTCGGGCACCACCGGCACCCCCAAGGGCGTGATGCTCACCCACCGGCAGATCGCCACCAACCTCGCCCAGCTCGAACCGCTGATGGCGGCGGGCCCCGAGGACCGCATCCTCGCGGTCCTGCCCTTCTTCCACATCTACGGCCTCACGGCCCTCATGAACGCACCCCTGCGCCTCGGCGCCTCCGTCGTCGTCCTGCCCCGCTTCGACCTGGAGACCTTCCTCGCGGCGATCCAGAACCACCGCATCACCGGCCTGTACGTGGCCCCTCCGATCGTCCTCGCCCTCGCCAAGCACCCGCTGGTCGAGCACTACGACCTGTCGTCCCTGCGCTACATCGTCAGCGCCGCCGCCCCCCTGGACGCCCGGCTCGCCGCCGCCTGCTCGGCCCGGCTCGGCCTCCCGCCCGTCGGCCAGGCGTACGGCATGACGGAACTCTCGCCCGGCACCCACGTCGTCCCCCTGTCCGCCATGCGCGAGGCACCCCCCGGGACGGTGGGCAAGCTCATCGCCGGCACCGAGATGCGGATCGTCTCCCTCGACGACCCCGACAAGGACCTCGACATCGGCGAGCCCGGCGAGATCCTGATCCGCGGCCCGCAGATCATGAAGGGCTACCTCGGCCGCCCCGACGACACCGCCGCGATGATCGACCCCGACGGCTGGCTGCACACCGGCGACGTCGGCCATGTCGACGCCGACGGCTGGCTGTTCGTCGTCGACCGGGTCAAGGAGCTGATCAAGTACAAGGGCTTCCAGGTGGCCCCCGCCGAACTGGAGGCCCTCCTGCTCACCCACCCCCAGATCGCCGACGCGGCCGTCATCGGCGTCTACAACGACGACGGCAACGAGGTCCCGCAGGCCTTCGTCGTCCGCCAGCCGACCGCCACGGAGCTCTCCGAGGGCGAGGTCATGATGTACGTCGCCGAGCGCGTCGCCCCCTACAAACGCGTCCGCCAGGTCACCTTCATCGACGCGGTGCCCCGGGCCGCCTCCGGCAAGATTCTCCGACGACAGCTCAGGGAGCGCGCATGACACTGATCGGCCGCACACGCGCGCGTGGCATCGAAACCCTCACCCTCGACTCCCCGCACAACCGCAACGCCCTGTCGGCGGCGCTCGTGGGGGAGCTGGCCTCCTGCCTGGCGGACTGCGCCAAGGACGACGCCGTACGTGCGATCGTCCTCACCCACACCGGCAACACCTTCTCGGCGGGCGCCGATCTGAAGGCCCCCCCGGACCCGGCCGCCCTGGTGGGGCTCCTGCGGCAGATCGTGGAGCTCGGCAAGCCGGTCGTCGCACGCGTCACCGGCCATGTCCGCGCGGGCGGCCTCGGCCTCCTCGCCGCCTGCGACATCGCGGCCGCGTCCACGGAGTCGACCTTCGCCTTCACCGAGGTACGGATCGGGCTCGCCCCCGCGGTCATCTCACTGACGCTGCTGCCCCGCACCGACCCCCGCGCCCTCGCCCGCCACTACCTCACCGGCGAGCGCTTCGACTCCGCCGAGGCGGCCCGCATCGGCCTGGTGACGACGGCGGGCGACGACGTGGACGCCGTACTCGAACCGATCCTGGACGGTCTGCGCCGGGCCGCCCCCGAGGCCCTGGCCGAGACGAAACGGCTGCTCACGGCTAAGGTGCTGGAGACCTTCGACCGGGACGCGGCCGACCTGACCGCGCTCTCGGCCCGGCTGTTCGCCTCACCGCACGCGCGCGAAGGCATGACGGCCTTCCTGGAACGACGGGATCCCTCATGGCTGGTGTGACCACGATCGGCGACCGCGCCGAACGCGTACCCAAGCAGGACCGCAGCCGGGCCACCCGGCAGCGCCTCCTCGAAGCCGCCGTGTCCTGTCTCGCCGAACACGGCTGGGCCGGCTCCACGGTCACCGTCGTCGCCGAACGCGCCGGCGTCTCCCGAGGCGCCGCCCAGCACCACTTCCCGACCAGGGAGGACCTCTTCACGGCGGCGGTCGAATACGTGGCAGAGGAGCGTTCCACGGCCCTGCGCGCCCTGTTCCCGCAGGGCGCGGCCGAAGACCGCCGCGCGGTGATCTCAGCCCTCGTGGACCTCTACACCGGCCCGCTGTTCCGCGCCGCCCTCCACCTCTGGGTCGCCGCCTCCAACGAGGAGCAACTGCGCCCCCAGGTCACCGAACTGGAGGCGCGCGTAGGCCGGGAGACCCATCGGATCGCGGTGGACCTGCTCGGCGCGGACGAGTCACGCCCGGGAGTCCGCGAAACGGTCCAGGGCCTCCTGGACATGGCCAGAGGCCTGGGCCTGGCCAACCTCCTCACGGACGACGCGGCCAGACGCGACCGTGTGGTGACGCAGTGGGCGGTACTGCTGAACGAGGCGCTGGCCTAGTCGGCGATGCCTCCGTACCCCTCGATGTCCCGGGGATCCCGCGCCGAGGGCCCCACATAACGCGCCGAAGGCCGC
This sequence comes from Streptomyces doebereineriae, assembly GCF_031845645.1. NCBI lineage: Bacteria > Bacillati > Actinomycetota > Actinomycetes > Kitasatosporales > Streptomycetaceae > Streptomyces > Streptomyces doebereineriae. The sequence goes on along the minus strand of NZ_JAVREZ010000014.1, from coordinate 26,992 downwards.
ACCAGCCGCCCCGTCCGCTTCTGCTCAAGGATGTGCGCCGACCACCCCGCCGTACGCGCACACGTGAACATCGACGTGAACATGTGCGCCGGCACCTCCGCGAAGTCGAGCATGATGGCCGCCCAGAACTCCACGTTCGTGGCCAGCACCCGATCAGGCCGCCGCGCATGCAACTCCGCCAGCGCCGCCTTCTCCAGCGCCTCCGCGATCTCGAACCGCGGCGCCCCCAGCTCCCGCGCGGTACGACGCAACACACGCGCGCGGGGATCCTCGGCCCGGTACACCCGGTGCCCGAACCCCATCAGCCGCTCACCCCGGTCCAGCGCCCGCCTGACGTACGCCTCGGCGTCCCCGGTCCGCTCGATCTCCTCGATCATCCCGAGCACCCGGGAGGGCGCCCCGCCGTGCAGCGGCCCGGACATGGCACCCACGGCCCCGGAGAGCGCGGCGGCGACATCGGCACCCGTGGAGGCGATCACGCGCGCGGTGAACGTGGACGCGTTCATCCCGTGCTCCGCGGCCGACGTCCAGTAGGCGTCCACGGCGGCCACATGCTTGGGATCCGGCTCCCCCCGCCAGCGGATCATGAACCGCTCGACGACGGACTGCGCCTTGTCGATCTCCCGCTGCGGCACCATCGGCAGCCCCTGCCCGCGCGCGGACTGGGCGACGTAGGACAGGGCCATCACGGCCGCCCGGGCGAGGTCGGCACGCGCCTGCCCCGCATCGATGTCGAGCAGCGGCTTGAGCCCCCACACCGGGGCGAGCATGGCGAGCGCCGACTGGACGTCCACGCGGATGTCCCCGGAGTGCACCGGGATCGGGAACGGCTCGGCGGGCGGCAGACCGGGATTGAAGGCGCCGTCCACCAGCAGCCCCCACACGTTGCCGAACGAGACATGGCCGACCAGATCCTCGATGTCGACGCCCCGGTACCGCAGCGCGCCGCCCTCCTTGTCCGGTTCGGCGATCTCCGTCTCGAACGCGATGACTCCTTCGAGGCCAGGGACAAAGCCGGGGTCGAAGTCGGACATCAGGCGGCTCCTCATGATGTGTACGACGGATGACGCCACGATATCCCCGAGTGCCACCTTTGGGGAGCCTCTGCGGCACTCAGTGCCACCATCGGTGAGTGCATCCGTACGGCAAGATGACCGCGTGACCGACGCAGCAGACGCCGCCGCCCCGGACCCCGCCTCCATGCGCCAGCAGTACCGCGCGGAGGGTCTCGCCGAGACCGACCTGGCCGCCACCCCCGTCGAACAGTTCGCGCGCTGGTTCAAGCAGGCGGCGACCGAGGCGCACCTCTTCGAGCCGAACGCCATGATCGTCTCCACCGCGGACGCCGAGGGCCGCCCCAGCTCCCGCACGGTGCTCCTCAAGCAGTTCGACGAACAGGGCTTCGTCTTCTACACGAACTACGACTCCCGCAAGGCGAGGGACCTCGCACAGAACCCGTACGTCTGCCTGCTCTTCCCCTGGCACCCCATGGGCCGCCAGGTCATCGTCACCGGCCTCGCCCGCCGCACCGGCCGCGACGAGACCGCCGCCTACTTCCGCACCCGCCCCCACGGCTCCCAGCTCGGCGCCTGGGCCAGCGCCCAGTCCTCCGTGATCGACACGCGCGACCAGGTCGACACCGCCTACGCCGAACTGGCCGCCCGCTACCCCGAAGGCGAACAGGTCCCTGTCCCCCCGAACTGGGGCGGCTTCCGAGTCGCGCCGGAGACGATCGAGTTCTGGCAGGGCCGCGAGAACCGCCTCCACGACCGGCTGCGATACGTGGCGGAGGCGGACGGGAGCTGGCGGGTGGAGCGGCTGAGCCCCTGAAGAAGCGGCTCGACGCGGCCCTACGCCCGCCCCACCACCCCGCTCAGATCCAGCGCCGCAGCGATCCGGACCGCCACGTCCTCCGCGTACACCGCGTCGCCCCGCTCGAACTGTCCCCTCCCGGACCCCCGCAAGAACGTCACGACGCCCAGCGTCCGCCCCCGGCTCCGCAGCACCGCACACAACGCGTGCACCACATCCGGAGGCCACTGCCGGGCCACGGCCCACTCACGGGCCCGTTCACCCGACACCGACCCCACACTCGCCCGCACCGAACCGATCCGGTCCACGCACTGCAGCGCCGGATGCCCCTCCCCGTACCGCACGGGAAACCCGGCCTTGCCCGACGCCTGCAGACTCGGCCCGGGTGCCCCGGACGGCGTCGCGGCGACCCTTACGAGACGGACCGGACTCGTCTCCTCGCCGTCGGCCACCGCTTCCCCGGACACCCGGTCGATCAGCGCGTGGTCGGCGAACCCGGCAAGGGCGAAGTCCAGATGCACGACGGCAGCCTCGACCGGATCCTCGCACTCCGCGGCCGCCCGGGCCGCCCGGTGCAGCTGGTTCGTCCGGAACCGCAGCAGCGAGGCCTCCTGCTCGCTCTGCTTGGCCTCGGTGACGTCCTGGAACAGCCAGCCGACACCCAACGGCACCGGCTCCTCCGCGAGCGGCGAGGCCAGCCGTACGAACCCGCAGCGCCAGCAGCGCCGCTTCTCGCCGTCCGGAGTCCGCACCCCCACCCAGATCTCGGCCGGAGCCGGCGGCGCGCCCTCGGCCAGCACATGAGTGAGCGCGCTCTCCAGCTCCTCCACGCCCTGCGCGAGGAGCTCCCCGAGGGGCCGCCCCAGCACGGACGTACGCCCGATGCCCAGCGACCGGGCCGCGTGCGCGTTGACCACGGCGGGCCGCAGATCGGCGTCGACGAGCACGACACCCCACGAGGCGTCCTCGAACAACGCCTCGCTCAGCGCGATCGACCGCTCCAGGTCGATCTGCGTGTGCACCTCGCTGAAGGCGCAGTACACACCGGCCGGCTCACCGTCGGGCCCGCGTACGGCCGCGGACTGGGTGCGTACGAGCACCCGGCCGCCGTCCTTGGTCAGCAGCGCGAACTCATGCACCTGCCGCCCGGGCGCCTGCATGGCGGACATCAGCCGCGCCTCGACCTCCTCGGCGTCCGCCCGCCGTACGGCCCACCCGGCGAACCCGTGCCGCCCCACGGCCTCGGCCGCGGTCCAGCCCAGGATCCGCTCCGCCTCACGATTCCAATGGGTGACGACACCGTCCGCGTCGAAGGCACACAGTGCCGCGTCCATCCCGTCGAGGAGCGCGGCGAGCAGGTCCGAGCCGCCGTCCGAGCCCTCCGGACCGTCCGGCCCGGGCCCGTCCGGCCCCAGCTCGTCGGTGGTCCCACTACGCCGGGAAGCACTCACCTGGACCCCCTGCCGGCTGCTTCACTCACTAACAATCATTCAACTCGAACGTGACGCAGCACACACCAGGTTCCCGCAAGATTGAAGGAATCGTTGTACGCCGGAAACGCTCCGAATCCCCTTAAACAGCTCTCCGGTCCGGCTCCAGCCGCAGGTCGATCCACTCGTCGCTCTCGCCGTCCAGGACATACCGGTCGACCTCGACGAACCCGCGCGCCAGCGCGAACCGCACTCCGTCCCCATTGACGGCCAGCACACATGTCTCGATCACCCGGGCGCCGAGCACACGCGCATGATCAAGACCCTTCTCGTACAGAGCCGTCCCGAAACCCCGCCCCCGGTAATCGGGCAGCACACGCGCGATGACGGTCGCCACGGCGTCCTCCCCGTCCGGCGGCCGAACAGTCGAGCACCCCACGAGAGTGTCCCCGAGATACGCGTTCTCCAGCCGATATCGCCGGCCACGCTCGCGTGCGTCTTCGGCGCTCATGGCAGCCGGCGGAACGATCACGTTGTGCACATACCGCCACTGCTCGAGCATGCCGTCCCCGACGACGGGCTCGATCCGCAGATCAGTCACGGCCACCACTTCCCCTTCGCGCGTACACCTCTGTCTCGATCTTCATCCGGGGATCGGCGAGGCCGCACACGAGCATCGTGGCGGCTGGCCGGACATCGCCGAAGTGGCGGCGCAGGACCGGCCAGCAAGGCTCGAAGTCGTCCCGGTCGGGCAACAGGTGGCGCACCCGCACCACGTCCGCCAAGGTGCACTCCGCCTCGGCCAGCGCGGCCCCGATGTTCCGCAGACACTGCTCGGCCTGCTCCACCACGTCGTCCGAGATCGTCATCGCGGCATATTCGAACCCGGTCGTCCCGGACACGTGCACCCGGTCCCCGTCCACCACGGCGCGCGCGTACCCGATGTGTTCCTCGAAGGCGGAACCACTCATGATCGCTCGTCGCGTTGTCATGCACGGAACGCTAATCGCTGTCAGACCCTCCTGGCACGAGGCGACGGATACGGCTACAGCACTCGGTCGGAGCCCTCGGAGTCAACATCCCGGAAAATCGGTTGATCGATGCCCGACTGCTTCCTAGGGTGTGGTCTACGCATGAAGGGAGGTGATCGGGTAAATGACTGAAACCCGGACGCGCGAGGTGGCTGCGGGCTAGCGGCCTGCCACCACATTCAGTGCGGTGCCGGACCCGCGTGTACAAGGTGCACGCAGCCGGCCAATTCAACGCAGTCACCCGACCCGCGAGCTCGCCGGTACGTCCGGCCGGCTCCCTCGCCGCAAGGCAGAGGGACCAGAGCTCGCGGGTCGTCTGCGTTCTGCTTACTGCCGGTAGAAGATCCGGTCCCCGTACTCCTCGAACACCCGCTCATTCCATTCCAGCCCGCCATCCACGTTCCCCGACCGCAGCAGCGGCGGCTCGATCCCCCGTTCCGCCAGCGCTCCCGCCGCCGTCGCCATCACAGCCTGGAGCAGTGCCGAGGTCACGACCGTGGAGGCGGGGGCGAAGGGGGCCGGGATGGTGTCCAGGGAGAGTTCCGCGTCGCCGACGGCGATCTTGGAGTCGAGGACGACGTCGCAGTGGTCCTTGAGGAAGGTGCCGGAGCTGTGGCGGGGCTTCGTCGCCGTCGTATAGGCGACCGACGTGACGCCGATGACCTTCACGCCCAGAGAGCGCGCGGTCAGGGCCATTTCCACGGGGAGGGCGTTGCGGCCGGAGAGGGAGATGATCACGAGGGCGTCGCCCGCGCGGAGGGGCGAGCAGCTCAGGACGGCGCTCGCGAGGCCGTCGACGCGTTCCAGGGCGGAGCCGAGGGTGGCCGGCATGACGTCGACGCCCACGACCCCCGGCACGGTCAGCAGGTTCATGAGGGCGAGTCCGCCGGCCCGGTAGACGAGGTCCTGTGCGGCGAGCGAGGAGTGCCCGGCGCCGAAGGCGAAGAGGCGGCCACCGGCGGCGACGGTGTCGGCGAGGAGCTCACCGGCCGCCGCGACGGACTCGGCCTCCTCGTCCCGGACCCGTTGCAGCAGCCCGATCGCGGCGTCGAAGAACTGCCCGGACAGCTTGCCGTCAGCGCTCTCGGAGCCCGTCTCGCCCATGCGTCGTCCAACCCTTCGTCGCCGTGTCGCGGATCACCGTGCGGTCTGGACCAGTGGGATGTCAATACGGCCGCGCGCCTGGTCGTAACCGCTTGGTTTCAACGGCGCGGCACGCTTGTCAGTGGTATCCGGCAGAATTGATGCCAGGGCCAGCGCACGCGCCGGGAAGCTGTCGTGCTTCCGGCAATCTCATCAAGGGGCACGTATGTCCGGACTGATCGACACCACGGAGATGTATCTCCGCACCATCCTCGAGCTGGAGGAGGAAGGTGTGGTCCCCATGCGCGCCCGGATCGCCGAGCGGCTCGACCAGAGCGGGCCGACGGTCAGCCAGACCGTGGCGCGGATGGAGCGCGACGGGCTGGTGTCGGTCGCCAGTGACCGGCATCTGGAGCTGACGGACGAGGGCCGGCGGCTGGCCACGCGCGTGATGCGCAAGCACCGGCTGGCGGAGTGCCTGCTGGTCGACGTGATCGGGCTGGAGTGGGAGCAGGTCCACGCGGAGGCGTGTCGCTGGGAGCATGTGATGAGCGAGGCGGTGGAGCGTCGGGTGCTGGAGCTGCTGCGCCACCCCACCGAGTCGCCGTACGGCAACCCGATCCCTGGTCTGGAGGAGCTGGGCGAGAAGGACGGTGCCGATCCGTTCCTGGACGAGGGCATGGTGTCGCTGGCCGAGCTGGACCCGGGTCTCGACGGCAAGACGGTCGTCGTACGCCGTATCGGCGAGCCGATCCAGACGGACGCGCAGCTGATGTACACGCTGCGTCGGGCGGGTGTGCAGCCTGGTTCGGTGGTGAGCGTGACGGAGTCGGCGGGCGGGGTGCTGGTGGGCAGCGGCGGCGAGGCGGCCGAGCTGGAGTCGGACGTTGCCTCGCACGTGTTCGTGGCCAAGCGCTGACGGTCGCCGGGGGGCTCAATTGCCGGGTCCTGTGGGGCAGTTGTGGCTTTCCTGAGCCTCTTCCCGGGGGCCGTCGAAACCAAGATTCAGTATGCGGAATCGCAGCGCTTCGACGCTTCCCGTGCGAGGCTGTCGCGTGGGGCATATGACCTGAGGGGGCGGGCGGATGTGCCGTAGACATATGGATGGCCCCGGCACCTTTCGGTGCCGGGGCCGGTCCTCCCCTGTGCTGACCCGGAGCCCCGAGCTCTCAGGGTCATTCCCCGCGGACCGATTTCCCCGAGCGGTCCGCCTCCCGCTGAAGATCTCCCCTCGGCGGCGGCGATCATTCCTTGAGGGGGGTCACTCGAACGAGGGGTGTTGCCGTTCCGAGGGCCCATCTCCGAATGTGTATTCGATAATCTGCGAGTGACGGGACGCACCCGACGTGCGCTGCAGAGATGTACGGCACGCAACGGCAGACAGGACAGGCACGGCAGTCAGGACACGGTTCACAGGGCGGCTCGAGCGGGAGCGGGCGGTCCGGGCGGAGCTAGGGGGGTGCCAATGGCGCGGCGCATCGACGTGACCGGGGCGGGCGGCGTACGTCTTGCGGCCTGGGAGTTCGGTGATCCTCCCAAGACCGACCCGACGGATCCGGCGCGGGAGTTCCCGCAAGCCCCGGAGAAACGATCACCCGGGGTGCTGTTACTCCACGGCCTGATGGGCCGAGCCTCGCATTGGGCGTCCACCGCCCGCTGGCTCTCCGAGCGCTACCGCGCCGTCGCGCTCGACCAGCGCGGTCACGGCCAGAGCGACAAGCCCCCTCGGGCCGCATTCACCCGTGACGCGTACGTCGAGGACGCCGAGGCCGCCCTCGAACAGCTCGATCTCGCCCCGACCGTCCTGATCGGCCATGCCATGGGCGCCCTCACCGCCTGGCAGCTCGCCGCGCGGCGGCCCGACCTGGTCCGCGGGGTGATCATCTGCGACATGCGGGCCTCCGCGCTCGGCGCCGCCTCGCAGCGGGAGTGGGGCGAGTGGTTCAAGGCCTGGCCCGTCCCCTTCGCCACGCTCGCCGACGTACGCAAGTGGTTCGGCGAGGACGACCCCTGGGTGGAGCGGCCCAACCCGGCGCGCGGCGAGTTCTACGCCGAGGTGATGGCCGAGTCCCCCGACGGCTGGCGCCCCGTCTTCGAGCCCGAGCAGATGCTGTCCTCCCGCGAGACCTGGGTCTACGACGCCCACTGGGAGGAACTCACCCAGGTCAGGTGCCCCGCCCTGGTCGTCCGCGGTCTCGACGGCGAACTGGGCCGCGCCGAGGCCCAGGAGATGGTCCGCGTCCTGCCCCGCGGCGAGTACGCCGAGGTCGCCGACGCCGGCCACCTCGTCCACTACGACCAGCCGGAGGCGTGGCGGGCCGCCATAGAGCCCTTCCTGGACGGCCTGGACGGCCTGGGCGGCGGGAACACCGGCTGACGCACGGCAGGGCCGCGAGGCGGGCGCCCTCGTATTCCTGACGGACGCGAGACCCCCGGCGGACCGTGTCCGCCGGGGGCCGGAAGGATCAGCGCACGTCGACGTAGTCGCCGCCGGCCGTGGCGGTCGCGGTCGTGGTGCTGCCCGCGAAGCTGTAGCGCCAGTAGCCGTCGGTGGTCGCCTTGACCGTGGTCTGCAGGTTTCCGGTGCTGTTCGTCGTGACCGTCTTCACGGTCGTGTACGTGGTCGCGCTCTTCTTGCGGAACTGCAGTTGGACCTTCTGGCCCACGTACCCGTGGAAGCCGCCGAGGGTCTCCCAGTCGGCACGGGAGAGCTTCCCGGTGACGGTGAGGGTCTTGTTCTTGGCGACGGGCTCCGGGGAGGCGTTGACGGTGATCGCCGCGTCCCGCAGCACCGGCACCGACTTCACCGCGTGCCGGTCGGTGTACCCGCCGCCGTCGGCGGACTCGGCCCAGGCGGCCGCGTTCCAGGTGCCGGCGAGGGCGTTGCGCCCGAAGTTCCAGCGGGGCCAGATGTAGGCGAACTGGGCCGTGCAGGTCGCCGTCGTCGCGTCGACCTTGGTGCAGGACGCGGGCCAGGTGCCGTAGAGGACCGCGCTCGGGGCGTCGTACGACCCCTTGTACAGGTACATGTCGCCGCTCGCGATGCCGGACGGGTCGGTGGCGGTGAACTTCGCCGTGAACTCCTGGAGCGGCTGGTCGTGGAGCCGGACCGGCTTGCCGCCGTTGACGACGACGTTGGAGATCCGGGTCGAGCCGACCGTCTCGTCGCCCTGCCGGGCGGGGCCCGCGAAGGCCCGCACGAGGGTGCGGTCGAGGCTGCCGCCCTGGTCGTCGACGGCGGTGACGCGCAGGGTGACGTAGGCGGCGCCGGCCGGGACGGCGTACGGCGCCGAACCGTCCGCCGCCGGCGGCAGGTCGGTCCAGGTCGTGCCGCCGTCGGTGGAGGCGGCGAGGCCGGTGACGCGGGTGTGCGCGGTGTCCGCGTCGGCGTTGCGGGTGGTCGCGGTCGCGGCGACCCGCACGGTCCCGGCTGCGGCCCGGCCCGAGGCGTCGAGGCCCAGGACCTTCACCTGGGCGTCGATGAGCGGGAGCGCAGGCCCGGCGACACCCGCGGAGGTGCTGCTGGAGCGGAACGTCCACGTGTTGCGCACGTCCGTGGTCAGCCGCGCGTACGGCACCCGGCGGTGCACGGTCTGCTGCAGGGTGTACGACTGCTCGCGCGCCGGCAGCGCCGAGGAGCTCAGCGAGTGGTACGCGTCGATGCCGGAACCGTCGGCGTAGACGACGCCGTCCTCGCCCGTCACCCGGTACGAGGACCGCGCGCGGCCGTCGGTTCCCTGGTGGCCGTCGGCGTCACCGAACGCGCTTCCCTCGTCCAGGTAGAACCTGCGGTTGTAGAGCTCCGAGGCGGTGAACTCGCCGAGCACGGGCTGGAGCGGGGCCGCGCCCACCGTCTCGCCCGCGCTGGTGCCCGCGGGCAGGGTGCGGGCGGCCAGGTCGAGGTACTGGTCGAAGGTGCCGTAGTCCAGGAGCCGGCCGTACTCGACGCCCGGGGTGACGTACTCGGTGACGGAACCGGCCACCGGCACGGCGGTGCCGATGTAGACGCCGGTCCACTCGCCGAAGAAGGGCACCGACTGGAGGACTGCGGTCGTGCGGGTGCCGGGGGCGCCTACCTGGGTGACGGTCCTGGCCAGGGAAGCCCTGGTGACCTTCTTGACCGGCGAGGTCGGCACGGTGGTGGTGAAGCTGTGGGTGAGGTCGTAGCGGTAGGGGCTCGGGACGTTCGCCGAGGAGCCCTTCTTCGCCAGGACGTCGTGGATGCGCAGCGAGACGCCCGGCATGGTGAACGGCGTGACGTACACCTTGGCGTCGTCGGAGCCGGCGAAGCCCGCCAGGTCACCGCCCGGCACGCTCAGCCAGACCGCCGCGGACTGCCGGGTGGCGGTGGTGTCGTCGGTGCGGATGCCGGTCTCCTTGGCGGCCCGCTGGTCGAAGTTCACCGTTCTGGCGGCCGAGCCGACCGTGAAGGACTGGGCGAGCAGATAGCTCGGCTGGAGCCAGTCGTTGTGCAGCGCCACCGCGAAGTAGTCGCCCGGCGGCAGCTTGACGCTGGACGTCGGACCGTACGCGTCGCTGTTGACCGGGTACGACGTCCAGGTCTTGCGATTCCAGACGTAGAACAGCTTGCTCGCCACGCTCGCGTGCGTGATCGTCAGCTTGACGGAGTACGTCGCCGCGGAAGCGGTGGCGGTGGTCGCGGCCGGCTGCACTGCGAGGCTCGCCGGTGCCCGGTCCGCCGCGCGCTCGGCGCTCGGCCGCACGGAGACCCGGCCGTCGAGCGACGCGACCGAGTAACGGGTCCGCTCCGCGCGGTCCGCCGCGGTGATGTGGAGGTTCCGGCCGCCGACCAGGTCCACACGGTCGCCGTTGCCCAACTCGACGCCCGCAGCGCCCGGTTGAGCGTGCACCGTCCCTGTGCCGGCCGTCGCCCGAGCCGCCTCGACCGAGGGAGTCGCCCCGGCTGAAGGCGCGAGCAGCACGGACGCGATCAGTATCGCCCCGCACAGCCCCGTCCCGACGGATCTTCGAACACCGTTCATGAATAAGCCCCCTTGCCCCTGATCCCCTTCGCGACCTTCCCGGTCCACCTCACAGGAGTCGCACAGTGCACTCTAGACAGGGGGTCTGACACCGGCCCCGGTCACCCCGCCGATCCGTCAGCCCTTGCTGACCGCCACCAGGATCTCCGGCAGCTGACGTGCCGTTCGTGGGGCCGCCAGCCGTAGTCCCCCCAGCGTGATCGCGGTGCCGTACACCGCGCCGATCGGCAGCAGTATCCAGCTCCACTCGTCGCCGTCCGCGCTGAGGTTGGCCCAGATCGTCAGGGCGATCACGGGAGCGCACAGCAGGGCGGCCGAGACCATCCCTCCGACGACGGCGGCTGCCGCGAGACCGGACTGTCCCGGGGCCACGTTCTTGTAGCCCTCCTGCGGAATCGAGTACGGAAAGCGTGCCGACGTCCACGCCCCGGTCGCCAGCATCGCCCCGAGCAGCGCGAAGGACACGCCGAGCACCTCGGGCAGCTTCGGCCAGTCGTCGATCAGCGCGGTCGTCAGAACCGTGACGAGGGTGGCGTACGGCAATGTGATCACCAGCAACGCCAGCGCCCGCCCCCGCAGTTCGACGTAGGCGTCCCGCGTCGAGGAGATGGTCATCGCGACCATCCAGAACGCGGAGGTGTCCTGCCCGAACTGGTTGTACATCTGCACGCCGAGCATTCCCGCGGCGAAGCACGCGAAATAGATGGACCCCGTGCCCTGTACTGCGTTGAACACCGGCACGATCAGCCCGATGGCCAGCGAAGTCACCCATGCGGCCTTGGTCTTGGGGTCGCGCCACACATAGCGCAGGCTGCGCTCCATGACGATGCCGGTGCGACCGGCGGGCAGCAGCCGGGCGAGCCCCGTCGAGCTCCGCTCACGGGCGGCCCCCTGGGAGGAGGGGAGGGTGGAGCCGTCGGGGGAGGTCATCAACCGGGTCAGATGGCGGGACCAGAGAGCGAGCAGGCCGACCAACGCGGCTGCGGACAGGGTCAGTTGGAGGGCCGCGACCCCGTACGACCCCTCGCTCGCCGAGTCGACTGCCCCGATCGCCGAGGCGGGCGGGATCCACTTCAGCACCTCCGCAGGCCCGTCCAGCTGCCCGAGTCCGCCCGAACCGAGCCGCTGCGCGCCGAAGTTCACGACCTGCGCGCCGACCGCGATGACCAGTCCGCTCAGCACCGCCAGATCCCGGCCCTTGCGGCTGGTCAGCAGCCGGATGTTGGCCACGGCGACGGCTCGCGCGAGGGCCACGCAGACCAGCAGCGCGAGCGCGACACCGAGCACGGAGACGACGTACGCCGGCGCCCCGTGCGCGACCGAGACGACGGACCCGACGAGCATGCAGAGCGTGAACACCGGCCCGATACCGAGCAGTGAGGCCACCAGCAGCGCCCGTACGAGGGGCCGGGGCCGCAGCGGCAGCATCACCAGGCGGGTGGGGTCGAGGGTCTCGTCGCCGCCGGGGAAGAACAGCGGCATCACGGCCCAGCCGGCCGCCAGCACGGCGACCAGCGGGACGACGACGGAGGCGGCGTGCTCGTTGCCGCGCAGGGCGATCAGGCCGAGCAGCTGGAGGACGGAGAAGAGGAGTACGGCGACGGCCGAGGCGATGTAGGCGGCCCGCCGCCCGCCGGACTGCCGCAGGCCGTTCCTGAGCAGCGACAGCTTCAGTCGTACGACGACCGGGGTGACGTCTCCGGTCATCGGGCCCCGCCGCCCAGCCAGTCGAGGTTCGCGCCGGTGTTCTGCCCCTGTGCGCCGACCAGTTCGAGGAACGCCCGTTGCAGTGAAGGCGCGCCGCCGCGCACTTCGTCGAGCGGCCCGTGGGCGCGGATGCGCCCGGCGGCCATGACGGCCACCCAGTCGCACAGGGACTCCACGAGCTCCATCACATGCGAGGAGAAGACGACGGTGGCGCCGGACGCCGTGTACCGCTCCAGCACGCCCCGGATGGTCTGTGCGGAGACGGGGTCGACGCCCTCGAACGGCTCGTCGAGAAACAGCACTTCGGGGTTGTGGAGCAGGGCCGCCGCGAGCCCGATCTTCTTCCGCATCCCGGTCGAGTAGTCGACGACCAGTTTGTGCTGGGCCGCGGCCAGATCGAGCACGTCGAGCAGCTGAGCGGCCCGCCGGTCGACCTCGGTCCCGGGCAGCCCCCGCAACCGGCCGGAATAGGCGAGCAGTTCACGACCCGACAGCCGCTCGAACAGCCGCAACCCCTCGGGCAGGACGCCGATCCGCGCCTTGACGTTCACCGGGTCCCGCCACACGTCCTGCCCGACGATCTCGACAGATCCCTGATCGGGGCGGAGCAGCCCGGTGACCATGGAGAGAGTGGTGGTCTTCCCGGCCCCGTTGGGGCCCACGAGCCCGATGAACTTCCCAGCAGGCAGTTCGAGATCAATCCCGGCGACAGCAACCTGCTGCCCGAACCGCTTCCAGAGCCCACGCACACTCACAGCCGACGTCATGAACGCCAACCTTAGGCGCGCGGGACACCACCCACGTCACCTGTCCCGACCGCACGCATAGGCAAGCGGCGAGATCAACTCCTCGGCATCCGGAAGCCAACGGTTCGCGGGCGTCGGACGGCAGGCCCACTGCACGGCACCGGACGACCCATACCGAGTAGGGGGACCGGCGACGTACGACCCTTCCCCCAGCGCGATCAGATCGAGCGACGAGGGCGTCCAGCCGAGCTTCCGTACCAGGTCCGGCACCTTCACCGACGCACCCGGCAACACGAAGAAGTGCATCCGGCGATCGGGCGTCAACGTCACGGGCCCCAGAGTCGACTCCATCCGCTCCATACGGGCCAGCGCGAGAAACCCCGCCGTCTCCGGAACGGAGATCGCGTCGAACGTCCGGCCGGTCGGCAGCAGAATCGACGCCGTCGGCTGCTTCTGCCACATCCGGCGCGCGACCGTCGCACTGCCGGTGGCCTGCGTCGCCCAGTCCTCCCGGGAGGGGTGTGCCCCGGGCACGGCGCACGCGGCGTCACCGCAGGAACACCGCTGCACCCCGTCGACGGCTTTTAGCCAGGTGCCGGGGAAGACGTCCCAGTGGCGCTCCTCGGCGTATCGAACGGCTGTCTCCAACAGCGATTCCCCGCGCTGCTTCGGAATCTGAACGGCTTCGGTGCCCGCGATCGTCTCTTCCACGCTCAGCACAACTCCAGCGCCCACCTCGGGTTACGGCCAGGGCACCGGCGTCGGACCGACTTCTGCCGCGTGATGCCGGCGCGTATTCCGGCGTGCTCCGCTGCGCTCGCGCGGGGGATTGCCGTCGTCGGCCGTGAGGCGCGCCCTGCAGGCGGACGGAGCCGGTCCGACGCCAGGACCTGCGCGCGCGGGGGAGGAGCATTGATCGGGCAACTGGGGCGCATGGATGCACGTGTGGGGGCGCGCGAGAGGAACCGGGGCGTGGGCTGGGTAACCACGAGGGGGGCAGGCTTCTGCCTTTACCCCGGCAATCCTCGCATGCCTCGCATTTTAGACGTCTTGGTGGGGCATTGATCTTCACGGCCGGATCTTTTCGGTGGGTTCGAAGGGATCCGACGGACCGATCCGGTGGAAGACACGTCAACTCGGTGCGTGGGCAGGCACCGCAGCCACAGGGGGTACGCCAATGGCCGCAAGGCCTCTCGTCGCGCGGCAGCCGAACGAACGGCTGCAGGCGCTCATTCAGGAGGCGGGGTGCTCGAACGCCGGGCTCGCCCGCCGGGTCAACATGTGCGGCGCCGAGCACGGCCTCGACCTGCGCTACGACAAGACGTCCGTGGCACGCTGGCTGCGCGGACAACAGCCGCGGGGCAGGGCGCCGGCGATCATCGCGGAGGCCCTCGGGCGCAAACTCGGCCGTACCGTCACGATCGACGAGATCGGCATGGCCAACGGCAAGAACCTCGCCTCCGGCGTCGGGCTCCAGTTCTCGCCGACCGTACTGGGCGCCATCGAGCAGGTGTGTGAGCTGTGGCGCAGTGACGTGGGTCGCCGGGACTTCCTGTCCGGCTCCTCGGTCGCCGCGTCCGCGCTGGTGGAGCCGAGCCGCGACTGGCTGATCTCCTCGCCCGACTCGCAGGTGGCGCGCCAGGCGGGCCCGCGCGTGGGGCAGTCCGACGTGGCGGCCGTGTGCGCGATGACCCAGGCGCTCGTCGACCTCGACCACCAGTACGGCAGCGGGCATGTGCGCCCGGTCGTGGTGCACTACCTCAACAGCGTGGTCTCCGGGCTGCTCGCGGGGTCGTACCGGGAGGCGATCGGGCGTGAACTGTTCGCCGCGGTGGCCCGGTTGACGGAGCTCGCCGGGTACATGGCGATCGACACCGGGCAACCGGGCCTGGCCCAGCGGTACTACATCCAGGCGCTGCGGCTCGCGCAGGCGGCGGGCGACCGCGGATACGGCGGCTATGTGCTCGCCGCGTCCATGAGCCACCTCGCCGCGCAGCTCGGGAATCCGCGCGAGATCGCCCAGTTGGCTCGGGCGGCGCAGGAGGGGGCGCGGGGTCGTGTGACACCGCGCGCGGAGGCGATGTTCTACGCGGCGGAGGCCCGCGGGCACGCACTCATGGGCGACGCGCGGGCCACCCAGGCGGCGTCCGGTCGGGCCGTGCACGCGCTGGAGGCGGCGGACCCCTCCTCCGGCGACGACCCCGCCTGGATCGCGCACTTCGACGAGGCCTATCTGGCCGACGAGTTGGCCCACTGCCACCGTGACCTCGGCCAGGCCGAGGCGGCGGCGCGGTGCGCGCAGGAGTCCCTGGACGGGCTTCCCGAGAACAAGGCGCGCCGGCGGGCCATCGGTCTGGTCCTGCTCGCCTCCGCGCAGGTGCAGCAGCGCGAGATCGAACAGGCCTGCAACACCGGCCTGAAAGCGGTCGAGTTGCTGGAGACCGTGCGCTCCAACCGGGGTGCGGAGTACCTCGACGACTTCCAGCAGCGCCTCGAGCCGTTCCGGGACGAGCCCGTCGTAAGGGAGTTCGGGGCCCGGCTGGACCTTCAGGCGGCCGCGTAAAGGAGGACGTATACAGCGGATGCGGGCCCGGAACTGTCACGTGATCTCCCGGGATTTGTTACTGCGGTCACAGGGACGCAGGTCACGTCCTGTGCTACGTGGCACCGGGCTCGGAGGACCCGGTAGCGTGAACCGACGATTCCGAAGTTCCCGCATCAGTAGGAGTCCCGGTGACGCAGAGTGGACAGGGCGAGCAGCCCTCGGCGCGCGAAGCGCGCGAAGGCATCGTGCTGCCCTCCGACGGCGGGGAACCCCTGCTGCCGGGACAGACGGGTGGACACGGCGGTCCGCAGCCCGGATACGGCCCCCCGCAGCAGGGCGGATACGGCGGCCCTCCGCAGCCGGGCCCGTCCGGCCAGGCGCCCGACGCGGCGTACGGCCAGGGTTCCGGCGCCCCGTCCTACGGCCAGCCGCCCGGCGGCCAGGCGTGGGGCACCCCGTGGGGCCCCGGCCAGCAGCAGGGGCAGGCCGAGCAGAGCCAGGACCAGCCGCAGGCCCAGGACTGGTCGCAGCCGCCCACCCAGACCTGGGGCACGCCCCAGCCGCCCGGCGGCATGCCGCCCCAGTCCCAGCCGCAGCCCGCGCCGGGTTACGACACGGACGAACCGACCTCGTACTACCTGCCGCCCGTCGGCCGGCCCGCCCCCCAGTCCCAGCCGCTGCCCCCGCAGCAGGGCCAGGTCGCGCCCTACGAGGCTCCCGGGGCCGGTGCACCGCAGCAGCAGCCCGCGCCGGGCTATGACTCCAACGAGCCGACCTCCTACTACCTCCCGCCCGTGGGCCGGCCCCTCCCGTCGGGCCCCGGCATACCCGCCTCCGCGCCCCTGCCGCCCGCCGACGAGGGCGCCACGCAGTTCATACCGCCGGTCACGGCCGCCCCCGAGGGGGCCACCCAGTACCTCCCGCCCGTCCGCCCCGGCGCGCTCCCGCCCGAGGTGTCCGCCGAGGCGGCGCACTACCCGAGGCAGCAGCCGCAGTCCCCGTACGGCGCGCAGCCCCCGCAGCACGCGGCCCCCGGCGCCGGCCCGTTCCCGCCCAGCGCGCCGAGCGGCCCCGACGCCGAGGCCACGCAGTTCATCGCGCCCGTGCCCGGGCAGGCCCCCGGCGCGCCCTACGGGGGGGAACGGCAGCCGCCCTCCGAGTTCGACAACCTCTTCCGCGGTGGGCCGGGCGGTGACGGCGGGGCCGCGTCCACGCAGCAGATGCCACGGTTCGCCCAGCCCGAGGCCGTACCGCCCGCGTACGGGGCCCAGCAGCCGTCGTACGGCGCCCAGCAGCCGTCGTACGGCGCCCAGCAGCCGTCATACGGTGCCCAGCCGCCGTACGGCCCGCCGGGCGGTGACGTCTACGACGACGGCGACCGAGGCGGCCGCAGGCGCTCGCGGGTGCCGGTCATCGCGGCTGTGGGCATCGGGATCGTCGTGCTCGGCATCGGTGCGGGCGCGCTGCTCGCAGGGGGCGGGGGCGACGACGGGGGCGACAAGAACCAGACCGTGTCGGCGACGGCCCCCGCGACCGACGGCTCCGCCTCTCCTTCCGCCGATCCCGCGAAGGCGCAGGCCGCCGAGCTGGACAAGCTGCTCGCCGACAGTGGCAACAGCCGTTCCTCGGTGATCAGCGCGGTGGCGAACGTGAAGTCCTGCAAGAACCTCGGCCAGGCGGCCCAGGACCTGCGGGACGCGGCGGCCCAGCGCACCGGCCTGGTGACCCGGCTCAAGGCGCTCCCCGTCGACCAGTTGCCGAGCCACGCCGAGCTGACCGACGCCCTCACCAAGGCCTGGCAGGCGTCCGCGTCCGCCGACAACCACTACGCGGCCTGGGCGGACCAGTCCGCCGGCAAGAAGGGCTGCAAGAAGGGCCAGGCCCGCACCACGGGCCAGACCCAGGCCGGCAACCGGGACAGTGGCACCGCCAGCACCGAGAAGGCCAAGGCGGCCCGGCTGTGGAACGCGATCGCCAGGAAGTACAGCCTGACCGAACGCACGGCGACCCAGCTGTGAGCGGTCCGCGGGGGGCGTCCCGGCCCCCCGCGGGTCAGTTGACGTCCGCGTTCTGGAGTGTCGTCGTCACGTCGGTGAAGCCCTTGCGTGCCGCCACGAGCTGGCCCTGGCGCACCACCTGGAGCGTCACATGGGCGTTGACCATGCGCGGGAAGCCGACCGAGGCGAGGTCGTCGGTGGAGCTCCAGGTGTCCCGGGTGGTCCACCGGAGGGTGGGCGTCAGACCGCCGGTCGGGATCTTGAGGCCGTTGTTGAGGGTGGCGCGGATGCTGCCGGCGGACACCTCGCCGCTGCCGAGCGACTCGACGGCCTTCGTGAACACCGTGTAGGCGATCCAGGTGGTCTGCACCCCCGCGTCCGCCGAGTCGATGCGGTTGTCGCCGAAGGCCGCCTTGTCGATGACCTTCTTCATCGCGGCCCAGCGGGCATCGCTCTCCACGGGGTACCAGCCGGTGATGTACGACCCCTCGTAGGGTCCCGACGCCCCGCCGGACGCGTCGATCACCGTCTGGTCGACGCTGCCCATCGCCATGGCCGTGCGCACCTGCGGGTACTCCTCCCGGGCGCGCCGGAAGGAGTCCATGAAGGTGCTGGTGCGGTCGCCGAGCGCGGGCACCACGCACCCCTCCTTCGAGCCGGAGACCGAGCCGGAAGCCGGGGTGCCGGACGTCGAGCCGTCGAGCGCCTTCGTCGACTGCGCCGAGTACTCGGTGGCGTCGTCCGCCGCCCGCACGTCACCCGCGGCCCGGTGGCCGCCGGTGGTCAGCCCGGAGTCCAGCAGGACGGGCAGCTCGTCGCCCGCGATGGTGTCGGGCCGTACGAGGGTGACGTTGCCGCAGGCCGTGGCGAGCGCCTTGCCGAGGCCGGCCAGCAGGGTGGGCTGGCCGCCGTTGACGGGGTAGGACAGCGGGCTGGTGAACTCGGCGTTGGTGACGCCGTAGCCGCCTATGTAGGGGATGCCCGCGCCTTCGAGGGGCGGGAAGAAGGAGTCGGCGTACTGGCTGTAGGAGCCGACGACCGCGACGACGTTCTCCTTGACCGCGCGCCGGGCGCATTTCGCCGCGGACACCCCGTCGTTGTGGTCGTTGCAGGTCAGGACGGTGAGCTTACGGCCGTTGATGCCGCCCTTGGAATTGATCCAGCGGGCGTACGCCTGGGCGAAGGCGGGCATGCCGGGCTTGTTGGTCGCCTTGGTGTCCGACGGGGCCCAGGTCATGACCTTGATCGGGCCGTCCCCGGAACCCCCCGTGGTGCCGGGGACGACCCCGCAACCGACGGCGAGGGAAGCACACGCCACCAGTGCCCCCGCCGCGAGGGCGGTGGCTCTGACGGGCCGGTGGTGCTGGGGGAGGAAGGTGCTGCGGATGCGTCGCCTGCCGGTCATGGACCCACACGCTTCCGTCACATCGCCAACTCGGGAGTGACCCTCGGTAGATGAAGGGTGACGTAAAGGTGAACAGCGGGGGCCTGTGAGGCACGTATGGGGGAAGAACGTACGATCGGTGACCGTGCAAGGTTCGGAGAACTCTTCCCGTCGCGGCCGTCGCTCCTCCACCATGGGCGGCATGCCACTGAACGACATGCCGTGGTGGCGCTGGCGCAGCAATGTGCGCTCCGCGCTGCACATGCTCTCCGACCCAGGGTTCCAGCAGAACGTCTGGCTGGCCGGCGTCGAGGGGTACGGGGACGTCACCGACGCCGTGTACCGACTCGTCGAGGACACCTGGCTGGACAACTGGTCCGCCGAGAAATACGTGGGCACGATCTTCCGGGACTCCCAGGAGGCGGCCCTCGTCGACACCGCCGTCCTGCGGGTGCTGCGGATCATGCACCAGGTCGGTCCCGACGCCCCCGTCTCCGTGTACATGCAGAACCCGGGATGGCCGGACGCGGTGCGGGCGGCGCGGGACGCGCACGTGCGCATGGCGACGGCCGACGGGGAGGACCCGGACGGGCCGCCGCGCACGCTCGAGGTGCTGCAGATCATGACCCGGTCCGCGTGACGGACGCGATGTCTGCCGCACCGGTGGATATGCGACCCTGTCCTGCATGAACGAGCAGTCCGCCCCCGCCGACCAGTACGTCCTGACCCTGTCCTGCCCCGACAAGCAGGGCATCGTGCACGCCGTGTCGAGCTATCTCTTCATGACCGGCTGCAACATCGAGGACAGCCAGCAGTTCGGCGACCACGACACGGGTCTGTTCTTCATGCGCGTCCACTTCTCGGCGGAGGCGCCGGTGCGGGTGGACAAGCTGCGGGCGTCGTTCGCCGCGATCGGTGACTCCTTCCACATGGACTGGCAGATCAACCGGGTCGAGGACCGGATGCGGGTCGTGCTGATGGTCAGCAAGTTCGGGCACTGCCTGAACGACCTGCTCTTCCGCGCGAGCATCGGTGCGCTGCCGGTGGAGATCGCCGCGGTGGTCTCCAATCACACCGACTTCGCTGAGCTCGTGGGGTCGTACAACATTCCCTTCCACCACATTCCGGTGACGCGGGAGAACAAGGCCGAAGCGGAGGCGCGGCTGCTGGAGCTGGTGCGCGAGCAGGACGTCGAGCTCGTCGTGCTCGCCCGGTACATGCAGGTGCTGTCCGACGATCTGTGCAAGCAGCTCAGCGGCAGGATCATCAACATCCACCACTCGTTCCTGCCGAGCTTCAAGGGCGCGAAGCCGTATCACCAGGCTCATGCGCGGGGGGTCAAGCTGATCGGGGCGACGGCGCACTATGTGACCGCGGACCTCGACGAGGGGCCGATCATCGAGCAGGAGGTCGAGCGGGTGGGGCATGGCGTGACGCCGGACCAGCTCGTCGCGATCGGGCGGGACGTGGAGTGCCAGGCGCTGGCGCGGGCCGTGAAGTGGCACGCCGAGCGCAGGATTCTGCTGAACGGGCGGCGGACGGTCGTTTTCGCCTAAGAACTCAGGGGTTCTGCGCGCCGCCCGACGAAAGCGCTGCCCGCCCCTACATCCGGCTCAAGCTCGCCGCCGCGAACAGTACGTCCCTGATCGCCTCGCGATCACCCAGTTGCCCCGCCGCAGCCTCCGCAGGCGGCACGTGGCCCGCGGCCAGCTGGCAGAACTCCACGCCGTCCAGCGCCACATGAGCCACCTCGTGCTCCGCCGAACCCACGGCCGCCGGGGAGTCCAGGGGGATCAGCCACTCACCCCCACCCAGCCCCTCGATCTCCAGACGCAGAGTGCGGCCAGGGCCGCCGGCGCTCACGAGATGCCGTCCGTGGGCCGGTGACGCCAAGCCCTTCTGCCGCCGTTCCGCCAGCACCGCGGGCAACACACGGGCCGCCAGGTCGATCATGCGGTTGAGATGACGGGGGGACGGTGGCTCGTACGGGTAGTCGACCGCCTCCGCGATGTCCTCCGCGTGGACCCAGCACTCGAAGGCGCGGTCCAGCATCGCGTCGTGGAGGGGGAGGACGAAGTCGCCGTAGGCCACCTCGAGTTTGCCGGAGGTGCCGCCGGTGAACGACACCGTGCGGACGAGGTCGTGGCTCTGCTCGCGCCAGGGGGTCCGGACGGAGCGGGTCGGCGGGAAGTGCGACGCGCGCCAGTACGCCTCGGTGCGGCCGGCCGGTGTGGGCGCGTCCGCGGGGACCTCGCCCATCGGGTCGTCCAGGCCCAGGGCGACCGCGACGAGGCCGTCGACCGACAGCAGGTGGGCTATGACCCCGGCGACCGTCGTACGGCGGCTCGTCGCCTCGTCGGCGTCGAACCAGCGCAGCCGCACGGGCGCGTGCCACTCGGCGTCGCCGAAGTCCTGCAGCAGGGCGTCGAGGCGGGCGGTCTCGGCGTCGTACGGCGTGGCCCACTCGGGCATCGGGATGCGCGGCGGACGCCGGTCGAGGCAGCCGTCGAGGACGCGGGTGCGCAGGCCCGGGTCCAGGTCGAGGCTCTCCGGGCGCTGCAGCAGGCCCACCGCCCCGCGCAGCCGCAGTGCCTCGTCGGCGCAGGCGCCGCAGACGCCGAGGTGGTCCTCCACGGCGGCCGTCTCCTCCGCCGAACACGCGGCCAGCGCCCACGCACGCCCCGAGCAGCGCCTTCAGCACACGGTGCTCCAGGACGAGGGGAGCGGAGGGCACCGGCTCCTCCAGCACCGGCAGCGGACGGCCGGTGTCCTCGACGGAGGCGCGGGGGAGCGGTATGCGGGGCGGGTGGTGGGGTTCGGTGCCGTCCGGGTGGTTGCCCACGGGGTCGGCGGGGTCGTGCTCGTCTGTGCCGGCGCGGGTCGTGTCGCCGTTGCCGTGCTTGTCCGCGCCCGGGCCGCCTTCGTGGGCGTCGGCCGCGCTGCCGGTGCCGACGGCGTCGGTCCCGAGGTCGTCGGTCATTTTCTCCGTGTCCTCGGGAAGCACCCCACCGTCCTCCGAACCCTCCCGCGCCCCCCTGCCCTCGTACCCGTCCTGCTCGTCGTGCGCCTCGAAACCGTCTGCTCCGCTCACGCCGCGCCTCCGTATCCCGGCGGCGCCCCAGGCGCTCCCGTGTCGTGGGCCGTGGACAGGAGCTGGAGGCCCAGGCGGAGGCGCCGGCGGGCCTCGTCCTCGGTGATGCTGAGGTCGGCGGCCGCCTGGCGGTAGTCACGGCGCTGGAAGTAGGCCAGCTCCAGGGCGGCCCGCAGCGGGGTGGGCATGGACTGGACGATGTAGTCGGCGCGGGCGGCGACCGAGGCGTGGCGCACCTTGCGCTCCAGTTCCTCCGTGGAGCCCTCGGTGCCCTGGGTGAGCGCGGCGGTCTCGGTGGCGCGCAGCCGCTGCACGGCCAGGCGGTGGGTCAGCCCGGCGACCCAGGAGCGCAGTGGGCCCTGTTTGGGGTCGTAGGCCTCGGGGTGCTCCCAGACGTGGACGAAGACCTCCCGTGTGATGCCGTCGGCGGCGCGCTCGTCTCCGAGCACGCGATGGGCGAGACCGTGCACGAGTGAAGCGAAACGGTCGTAGAGCTCGCCGAGGGCGGCCGCCTCACCGCGTGCGAGCCGCTGCTGCATCTTGCGGTCCCAGCGGGGCGGTGCGTCGTTCTTCGCCATGCGGCCCCCTCACCCCTGGAAGTGTCCGGGTCAAGCCTGCGCCCACCGTCTCCTCGAATGTAGTCGGCACCTCCGACAGCGCACGCCCCTTTGTTCCAATGCACGCCCCCTGGGGGCCCGCAGGTGGTAGTGGACCTTGCCTACCCGCCCACTCGCTGATCAGACCTGATCGAACAGGATCGAAGCCGACTAAAACAAGCCTCTTTCGAACGATTTCCGTTTCTCGGTCTTTGTTTCAGGGAACGGCCGCTGGGCAGCCGCGCTGCAAGGAAGCGTAGGAAAGGCTTCCGTTTGTTTCCGGCGAGCGAAGGGCATGGTGGTGGCGTTCAATGTGACCGGCAACGAGCAGGGCGACTGGACCGTGCTCAGTGTGACGGGCGAGCTGGATCTGGTGACTTCGCCGGTGCTCCGCCAGCGCGTCCACGACGTGGTGGCCGAGGGGCGCCACAGTCTCGTCCTCGACCTCTCGGATGTGTACTTCTGCGACTCCAGCGGTGTCGGCGTCCTCATCGCCTCCCGCCGCCTCATCCGCTCCTGCCAGGGCGATCTGCGCCTGATCCTCCCGGCCCAGGGCGCCGCCGACGGCTCGCACGTCAACCGCGTCCTCGGCGCCCTCGGCGTCCGCCGCCTGTTCGAGGTCCACCCGGACCTGGACTCGGCGACCGACGAGGAGGCGGGACCACTGTCGGCCTGAGCGCGTCAGTAAACTCGCCCGGTTGTGACCTGGGGCACCCCGACTGCCACACCGTTGTCCCGAAATTCCCCCGGTCTTGGCACAGGCGCCGCCTTCCGGCCCCCGGGGCGCCGCCCGCGTCGTACGCTCCGTGCGAGATGCACCCGATGTGATGTGAGGCGGCCCGAAGAGACATGGTCAGCAGCGAGTACGAGCGCAGGATCGCCGGCCGGTTCGTCACCTTCGACCAGGACGGCAACGGCTACATCGACCGCGAGGACTTCAACGTGGCGGCCAAGGCCCTGCTCACGGAGTTCGGTGTCGCGGCACGCTCCGACAAGGGACAGGCGCTGTACGTCGGCGCGGAGGCTTTCTGGCAGGGCATGGCCGGGATCGCGGACCGGGACGGCGACCAGCGGATCACCCGGGACGAGTTCGTGAACGGCGCGGTCAAGCGGCTGCGCGACAACCCGGAGCGCTTCGCCGAGATCGCCCGCCCCTTCCTGCACGCCGCGCTCGCCGTCGCGGACCAGGACGGCGACGGCCGCGCCACCGTCGAGGACACCGCGCGCGTGCTGAGGATCCTCGGTGTGAGCGAGGACATCGCGCGGGCCGCCGCGGCCACCCTGGACGCCGACGGCGACGGCAAGGTCGGCGAGGACGAGATCGTGCCCGCCTTCGCCCGCTACTTCACCGTGCCCGAATAGCGCTCCCTGAGCTTGTATTTCAGGACCTTCCGCAGGGTCTCGTTGCGCGGGAGGGCGTCCACGACCTCCACCTGCTCCGGCAGCTTGTGGGTCGACAGCCCTTCCGCGCGCAGATACGCCGTCACGGCGTCCAGGGTCAACTTCCCGGCCCCCTCGGGCTGCTCCACCACGGCACACACGCGTTCCCCGCGCTCGGCGTCCGGCAGACCGATCACCGCGACGTCCCCGACGGCCGGATGCGCGGCCAGCAGGTCCTCGATCTCCTTCGCCGAGATGTTCTCGCCCTTGCGGATGATCACGTCCTTGAGCCGTCCGGTGAGGACCAGGTGGCCGGTGCCCGTGAGTCGTCCGAGATCACCTGTGCGCAGGTAGCCCTCCTCGTCGAAGGCCTCCGCCGTCTGGGACGGGTCGAGATACCCCTGACACACCGCCTCCCCCTTCAGCCGCACCTCCCCGTCCACGATCCGCACGGACATCCCCTCCGGCGGCCGTCCCTCGGTGGTCGCCAGGTTCTCCACCGTGTCGTCCGGATCGCCCATGGTGATCATCGGTACCTCGGTCATGCCGTACCCGTGCGTCAGCTGCACCCCCAGCTCCCGTACGACGGCGTGATAGACCTCCGGCGGCTTGGGCGCCCCGCCGCCCGCGAGCAGCCGCAGGGAGGGGATGATCTGCTCGCCCGGCCGCTTGCGCTGCTCGGTGAGGAACATCGAGTAGAACGCCGTCGAACCGCCCGCCACCGTCACCCCGTGGCGGCGGTATCCCGCCAGCGCCTCCGGCAGGGCGAACTGCTCGAACATCACCGCCGGGAAGCCGTACAGCAGCAGCATCACGGTGTAGTCCGGGCCCGCGATGTGCGCGTACGGGAAGGCCATCGACCCCACGTCGTCCGCCGTCAGGCGCAGCGCGTGCGCGAGGCAGGAGCCGCCCGCGATCAGCGACCGGTCCGTGTGCAGAACGCCCTTGGGGTCGGAGGTGGTTCCCGAGGTCCAGTAGATCCACCGGACGGAGGTGCCGTCGGCGGGCGGGGCGGGCAGGACGGCCGGATCGCCGTCGGGGAGGTCGTCGTACGCCTCGAAGATCCCCTTCGCGCCGAGCCGCCGGGCCATCTCCGTGTGGTCGAAGCCGCGCCAGACGCCCGGTACCGCGAAGAACTCCGCCTTCGACTCCCTCAGGGCGAAGCCGACTTCGCGGTCCCGGTAGAAGGGGATGACGGGCGACTGTACGGCGCCCAGACGGGCGAGCGCGAAGGAGAGCAGGGCTGTCTCGATACGGGTGGGCAGTTGCCAGGCGACGACCGTGCCGGGGCGTACGCCCATGTCGTACAGGCCGGCCGCCACCCGCTCGGCACGCGCGTGCAGCCCGCCGAAGGTGAGGGTGCGGTCGTCCTGGAGGAGGGCCCGGCGGTCGGGGGTCAGGTCGGCGCGGCGGGCGACCAGCTCCCAGAGGGTGCGGGACGCGCTGAGCGCGTGGGCGGTGTCGGTCACGGCGGCCCCCTAGTGGAGCTGACGGGTAGTCAGATCGTGGGCAGAGCGTAGGGCGGGACGCCTTGTCGGTCCAGGGGTGCGGGACTTAGCCTTCCGGTGCGAGCGGTATCTGACGGGTTATCAGATATGGAGTGCCGTCATGGATCTCGCGTACACGCCGGAAGAGGAGGAGTTCCGGGCGCGGCTGCGGGAGTGGCTCGCCAAGGCGCTCCCCACGCTGCCCCCGAAGCCGTCCCCGGAGGACTGGCCCGGGCGCCGGACCTACGACCTCGGCTGGCAGCGCATGCTGTACGACGCCGGGTACGCCCACGTGCACTGGGACGCGTCGCCCACCACGCGGCTGATCTTCCTGGAGGAGACGGAGGCCGCGGGCGCGCCCTATGTGGGCGCCGGGTTCGTCGGACTGCTCCACGCGGGACCGACGATCGCCGCCGAGGGCACCGCCGAACAGCGGGCACGCTGGCTGCCGCCGATCCTGCGGGGCGAGGAGGTCTGGTGCCAGGGGTTCAGCGAACCGGACGCCGGGAGCGATCTCGCGGCACTGCGCACGCGCGCGCGTAGGGACGGCGACGACTATGTGGTGACCGGGTCCAAGATCTGGACCTCGCATGCCGAAGTGGCCGACTGGTGCGAGCTGCTGGTGCGGACGGATCCGGCGGCTCCGAAGCACAAGGGCATCACCTGGCTCGCGATGCCCATGTCCTCGCCCGGTGTCGTGGTGCGCCCCTTGCGCACGCTCGCCGGTTCCGCCGAGTTCGCCGAGGTGTTCCTCGACGAGGTGCGGGTGCCGGTGGCGAACCGGGTGGGCGAGGAGAACGACGGCTGGCGCGTGACCATGGTGACGCTGTCCTTCGAGCGCGGTACGGCCTTCGTGGGCGAGGTCGTCGCCTGCCGGCGGGTGCTGGGCGAACTCGCCCGTACGGCACGGGAGAACGGGCGCTGGGACGATCCCGTGCTGAGGCGGCGGCTGGGGCGGCTGAACGCCGAGTTCCGTGCGCTGTGGCGGCTGACGCAGTGGAACGTGAGCGAGGCCGAGGCGAGTGGCGGGGTGCCGGGGGTGGGGGGTTCGGTTTTCAAACTCCGCTACTCGCACGCCCGCCAGGAGTTGTACGACACCGCTGCGGACGTACTGGGGCCGGACAGTCTGGATCTCGACCGGCCCTGGGTGCTCGACCGGCTGTCCTCGCTGTCGTACACGATCGCGGCCGGGACCTCGCAGATTCAGCGGAACATCGTGGCCGAGCGGATCCTCGGGCTGCCGAAGGGGCGTTGACGTGCGCTTTCAACTGACCGAGGACCAGAAGGCGTTGCGCGCCGGGATGCGGGAGCTGCTCGCACGGCGCTACGACGGGGCTGCGCAGCGGGCCGCCGCGGAGGAACCCCGTCTGGACCGGGCGCTGTGGCGGGAGTTGGGTGCGGCCGGGTTCTTCGCGCTGCGGGTACCGGAGGCGGACGGCGGGGTCGGGCTGGGCTTGCCGGAAGCCGTGTTGGTCTTCGAGGAGGCCGGGCGGGCCCTGCTGCCGGGGCCACTGGTGGCGACCCACCTCGCGGCGGGCACGGTACCGGGGGCGGCCTCCGGCGAGGCGGTGGTGACGGACGTCGACAGCGGCGGGCTGGTCGAGTGGCTGTCCGAGGCGGACGTCGTACGCGGGGACGCCACGGCGGCCGTATCGCTGCGGTCCGTGGACCCGCTGACGCCGCTGCACCGGGTTCCAGGA